>CALMII010000021.1 GCA_937864115.1 uncultured Steroidobacter sp.
AGGTGACGACCCGGCCGCCGAGCCGCTCGCGGCCCGGGTTGCCGGGCGATGTCGGTGGTCGGTGGGATGGTCGGTGCCATGGACGGGATGGTGTGGGGCGCGCTGGGGCTGGTCGTCGGCGTGCTCGGGGCCTGGGCGGTGGCACGCCTCGTGCACCGAGCCGCGGTGGCCGGCGTCGAGACCGAGCGCGACCACGAGCGCGCCCGATTGCGGCACGATCGGAATGCGGGGCGACAGCACCGCCAGCAACACCAGGAAAATGACCAGCAGGACGATGAAGTGCATCACCTTGCGCATGCCGTCGAGCACGCGCCAGAGAAAACCGAAAATCGCAGCGAGAGTCTTCATGATCGGTACGTCAATCCTTCACGGCATAGCTCAGGCGGTAGATCGCGCCGGCCTGATCGTCGGAAACCAGAAATGAACCGTCGTCGAGCAGCAGCAGATCCACGGGACGACCGTAGACCTCGTTACCGCGATTGAAGCCGGTCGCGAACGGCTCGTAGCTCACGGCCTGGTTGCCATCGAGCTTCACGGTGGTGATGCGATAGCCGCTCTTCTCGGAGCGGTTCCAGGAACCGTGTTCGGCGATGAAGACGAGGTTGCGATAGCGCTCGGGGAATGCGCTGCCGGTATAGAACTTCACTGCCAGCGGCGCGACGTGCGCGTCGAGCAACTGCACCGGCGGCGCGATCCGGCCGCAGTCGCCCAGCTTGCCGAACTCGGGATCCTTGATGTCCTTGCCGTGGCAGTAAGGAAAACCGAAGTCGAGACCCGGGCGCGGCGCGACGTTCAGTTCGCAAGGCGGTGCGTCGTCGCCGAGATAGTCGCGGCCGTTGTCGGTGAACCAGAGTTCGCGCGTCGTCGGATGCCAGGTGAAGCCGACGGTGTTGCGGATGCCGCGGGCGAACACTTCGCGATCCGAGCCGTCGGGATTCATGCGCGTGATGACGGCGTAGCCGGGCTGATTGCAGACGTTGCACGGCGCGCCGATGGGCACGTACAGCTTGCCGTCGGGACTGAAGGCGATGTACTTCCAGCCGTGATGGCCGTCCTTCGGAAAGTCATCGCGCACCACCTTGGGCTCGGGAACCTGGTCGAGCGACGACTCGATGCCATCGTAACGAGTGATGCGACTGACTTCGGCGACGTAGAGCGCACCATCGCGAAAGGCGACGCCGTTGGGCTGGTTCAGTTTCCCGGCGAGGGTGCGCGTCGTCGGTTTGACGCCGCTGCCGGGCGTACCGGTGAGCGCGTAGACGACACCTTTGCGGGTGCCGACGAACAACGTGCCCTTGGCGCCGAGCGCCATCGAGCGCGCGAACGGCACGTCGTCCGCGTAGACCTCGAGCTTGAAGCCCGGCGGCAGGCGGACGTTGGCAATGACCTTGTCGGTGGCCGGGCTGGCCGTTGCCGTGCCGGCAAGGACCGTCAGCAGGAAAGCTCGCAGCAACGCCTGGATCGGGCGCGAGGGGCCGGGCATGAGGACTCCGGAATCGGGTTCGGCTGGAGTGTACGCGTCGGCCGCGGACCGTTGCCATCGGCACCCACCGGCTTTATTTCTTCCTGTGGGGCCGGCTTCAGCCGGCCTGAGAAGCTGTCAGGCTGAAGCCTGACCTACAGGAAGAAAAAAGGGCGCGACGGCCATTCGCCGTCGCGCCCTTCCGGTGCAGTAAGAAGCGGTCTTAGACCTTTTCTTCGATGCGCGCTGCCTTGCCGGTCAGGTCGCGCAGGTAGTACAGCTTGGCGCGGCGGACGTTGCCGCGGCGCTTCACGCTGATCGAACCGATGGACGGGCTGTAGGCCTGGAACACGCGTTCCACGCCTTCGCCGTGGGAAATCTTGCGCACGGTGAACGAGGAGTTCAGACCGCGGTTGCGACGGGCGATCACGACGCCTTCGTAGGCCTGCACGCGCTCGCGGTCGCCTTCCTTCACCTTCACTTCCACCACGACGGTGTCGCCCGGGGAAAAGTCCGGGATCTTCTTGTCAGATGCTTCGCGCTCGAGCGTTTCGATGATGTTGGCCATGGTTGCACCGATTCCGAAATTGAAAACCTGTCTACTCTCGATCCTGCGGCCCGCGCACGGCGCGTTCCGCCTCGTATTCCGCAACGAATTCGTCCAGCAGCCGGCGCTGCTCCTTCGTCATCTGCAGCTTCGCCAGCAGATCCGGCCGTCGCTGCCACGTGCGTCCCAGCGCCTGCTTGGTCCGCCAGCGCTGGATCGCGGCGTGATTGCCGCTCAGCAACACCTGCGGCACCGCGCGATCCTCGAACACTTCCGGCCGCGTGTAGTGCGGCCAGTCGAGCAGTCCGGCGACGTACGAATCCTGTTGTGCGGACTCATCGTCGCCCAGCACGCCCGGCAGCAATCGCACGATGGCGTCGATCAGCACCAGCGCGGGCAGCTCACCGCCCGACACCACGTAGTCGCCGATCGAGATGCACTCGTCGATCTCGGTCGCCAGCAGGCGCTCGTCCACGCCTTCGTAACGACCTGCCAGCAACAGCAGCCCCGGCAGCTGCGACAGCTCGCGGGCTCTGGCCTGCGTCAGCGTTTCGCCGTCCGCCGCCAGGTAGATCCGGCGACTGCCTTCCGGGAGCCTGGCCCGCGCCGCCCGGAGGGCTGTACGCGTCGGCTCGACCTTCAGGACCATGCCCGGTCCGCCGCCGTACGGCCGATCGTCGACCGTCTTGTGCGCGTCCTCGGCGAACTCGCGCGGGTTGCTCGCCGCGACGCTCACCTGTCCACGCTCGATCGCCCGGCCCAGCACGCCGACCCGGACGGCTTCGGTGATGAACTCCGGGAACAGCGTCACCACTTCGATGCGCATTCCCACTCCCCATTCATCAACAGGCCATCACCAGTCGGCCGACCAGTCGAGCACGATGCGGTTGGCATCCAGCTCGACCTTCACGATCCTGTCCTTCACGAACGGAATCCAGTGTTCCTGTTCGCCCCGCACGATCACCACCGTGCCGCCAGGCGTCGTCCGGAAGTGATCGACTTTGCCGAGCGGTTCGCCCGACGCAGACACCGCATCGATGCCTTCCAGGTCGCTCAGGTAGTACTCACCCGGCTCGGGCGGCGGCATTTCGCTGCGCCACACACCGATCTCGAGGCCAACTTTCAATCGGGCCTCTTCGGGCGATTCCATTCCTTCCAGCTTGGCGAGCACCCCTTTGTCGGTGACTCGCGCTTCTTCAACGGTGGCCGGCTGCCACTGACCTTCCCTGCCGACCTGCCAGATTTCGTACCCGAGGATGTTTTCGACCGGCTCGGTGTACGACCTGACCTTGATCCAACCCTTGACCCCGAAGGTCCCCGCGATCTTTCCGAGAATGACGATCCGGTCGGAGGCTGGCGCCGGCGTCGTCACGACCTATGGATGCGCGGGCAAATCAGGGTTCAGGCTGCGACAGCCTGCTTGCGCTGCTTGGAAACCAGTTCAGCGACGCGATCGGAGGGCTTGGCGCCCTTGTCGAGCCAGTAGTCGACACGCGCCAGATCGAGCTGCAGGCGCGTCTGCTTGCCGGCGGCGATCGGGTTGAAATAACCGACCTGTTCGAGCGCCATGCCACCCTGACGCTTACGGCTGTCCGTAACGACGATGTGATAGAAGGGCTGCTTCTTCGCGCCACGGCGCGTAAGCCGGATCGTAACCATTGATAAAGCCTCGGAAATCCACGGATGAGGGCGTGAGCCCCGGAAAAGGGCGCGAATGGTACTGAAAAGCTGGGGGAAGTGAAAGGGTTAGGCCGCTCACATCCCCGGCATCCGCCCCCCAAACGCCCGCATCATCTTCGCCAGCCCACCGCCCTTGCTCATGCTCTTCATAACCTTCTGCATCTGAAGGTAATTTTTCAGGAGCTTGTTGATCTCCGAAACATGCACGCCCGAGCCGGCGGCGATGCGGCGCTTGCGGGAGGCATCGATGTTCTTCGGGTATTTCCTCTCCCCCGGCGTCATGGAACGGATGATGGCGACCTGGCGCTTGATCTCCTTTTCATTGCCCTGGGGGAGTTGCCCGGCTTTTGCCGTGAGGTGAGCCGGCAGCTTGTCCATCAGCGAGCTCAGGCCGCCCATGCGCTCGACCTGCAGGAGCTGGTCGTGCAGATCCTCGAGGTCGAAGTCCTTGCCCGACTTCATCTTGCGGGCGAGCTTTTCGGCCTGTTCGCGATCGACGGTCTTCTGGACGTTCTCGACCAGGGCCAGCACGTCGCCCATGCCGAGGATGCGCGAGGCCACCCGCTCGGCCTGGAAGACTTCCAGGGCGTCGGTCTTTTCGCCCGTGCCCATGAACAGGATGGGCTGACCGGTGATCTGGCGGACCGACAGGGCCGCGCCGCCGCGGGCATCGCCGTCCGTCTTGGTGAGCACGACGCCGGTGAGGCTCAGCGCGTCGCCGAAGGCGCGCGCCGCATTCACGGCATCCTGACCCGCCATGCTGTCGACGACGAACAGCGTTTCGGTCGGGCTCACCGCGGCGCTGATGTCGCGGATCTCGCCCATCATCTCGTCGTCGACGTGCAGGCGGCCGGCGGTGTCGACGATGAGCACGTCGTACAGCGACTGCTTCGCTTCGGACAGCGCTTCGCGCGCCAGCGTCAGCGCCGGCTTGTTCGGATCGGACGGATAGAAGGCGACGTCGAGCTGTTTTGCGAGCCGTTCGAGCTGCAGGATGGCGGCGGGACGGTAGACGTCCGTGCTCGCCAGCAGCACCTTCTTCTTTTCATTCTCCTTGATCCATTTCGCGAGCTTGCCGGCCGACGTGGTCTTGCCCGCACCCTGCAGGCCGGCGAGCAGGATCACGACCGGCGGCTGCGCCCGCAGATTGATCGGACGCACGCCCGCGCCCATCAGCGCGATCAGTTCGTCGTGAATGATCTTGATCAGCGACTGACCGGGCGTCAGGCTTTTCTCGATCTCCATGCCGACGACCTTGCCGCGGATGGATTCGATGAAGGTCTTCACCACCGGCAGCGCGACGTCGGCTTCGAGCAGCGCCATGCGCACCTGGCGCAGGGTGTCGCCGATGTTCTCTTCGGTCAGACGCCCGCGACCGCGCAGGCTTTCCATGACGCCTTGCAGGCGTTCGGTCAGTTTGTCGAACATCGGCGGGGATCCGGGAGGAAAAAGGCAGGGCGACAGGCTACAGGCGACAGGCTGCAGACGGAAGATTGAAGTCGTCTAGTCCTCTCCGGCCGTAGCCTGTAGCCTGTCGCCTGCAGCCCGTCCCCTCAAGCAGAGAACAACGCTCCCCGTGTTTTCCATCGTCGTGCTCGCCTGCTACCTGGCCTGCGCCGTCTGGCTGGCCTCCAGTGTGTATCGCGCTGAACGTCATTCCGCGCGCGGCCAGCGGGTCACCGGACTGGCGCTCGGCGTGCTCGCCGTCATCGTCCACGCCGTGTTCCTCTGGCAGGCGATGTTCTCGGCGCCGCAGCTGGCGCTGTCGGTGGCGGAAACCGCCTCCCTGATCGGCCTGATCATGGCGGTGATCGCACTCGCCGCTTCCTGGCAGCGGCCGCGCTTCGCCGGCATCGGCGCCGTGCTGCTGGCGGCCGTGGGCATCTTCGCCGCCACCACGGACGAAGGCGCACGCTCGTTCGCGCTCAAGGAACACAACTGGGAACTCGCCGCGCACATCGTCCTGTCGACGATCGCTTACGCGCTCCTCGCCACGGCCGCGGCCATGGCCATCGCGCTCGCCCTGCTGGATCGACGCCTGCGCAATCGCCAGCCGCTGGGCTGGCTGTCGAGCCTGCCGTCCGTCGAAGCGCTGGAAGCGGCAACGTTCCAGGCCATCGGCGCGGGCTTCGCCATCCTCACGCTCGCGCTGTTCAGCGGCTTCATCTTCGTCGAGGACCTGTTCGCACAGAACCTGTCGCGCAAGACGATCCTTTCGTGCCTGGCCTGGATCGTCTTCGCCATCCTGCTGTTCGGTCGCTGGCGCTTCGGCTGGCGCGGTCGCACCGCTGTGCGCTGGACGCTCAGCGGTTTCGCGCTGCTGGTGCTCGCCTACTTCGGCTCCAAGCTCGTCCTGGAATCCATTCTCGGACGCCACTGGGGTTGAGGTCGTACGAACTTGGAACCTGACAGTATCGATTGGCCCGTCGTCTGGGCGGCCCCGACGATCACGATCCTGGTGCTGATCGCCCTGTCGGCGCTGGTCGCGGCGGTCGAAGCCGCCTTCCTCAATCTCAATCGTTACCGCTTACGCAATCTCGCGCGCATCGGCAATCGCAAGGCGCGGCGGATCGAGCTTCTTCTCGCCCAGTCCGACCGCGTTGCCATGACGTTCCTGCTGTGCCGGACGCTGCTGCACGCCAGCGCCGCCGCCATCGCCGGCGTCGTGGCCGCGCACTCCGGCATGGCCGTGACGTTCGCGCTGGGCGTTGCGTGCATCACCTTGCTGATCATGGTCTTCGGCGATCTCGTGCCGCGGGCGTTCGGCGCACGCTTTCCCGAACGCATTGCGCTGCCGGCTTCGTGGCTGTGCGCCGGCCTCTTCCGCACGCTGCAGCCGCTGACCTGGCTGATCGAAAAACTGTCGAACGGCTTGCAGCGCGGCATCGGGATCGCACCCGCCGCCGGCCGGGCGTTGAGCACCGATCCCGCCGATGCGCCGTCCGGCTTCGCCGCCGCCCACACGCACCAGCGCATGCTGGCGCGCATCCTGGAACTGCAGTCGGTGACCGTCGAAGACATCATGATCCCGCGCAGCGAGATCTCCAGCGTCTACATCGACGATGACTGGGATTCGATCCTCGACCTGCTGCGCACCACGCCGCATACGCGCCTGCCGCTGTGCGAAGGCAATCTCGACAACGTGGTCGGCATGCTGCACATGAAGAAGGTCGCCCATGCGCTCGCGCACGGCGCGCTGTCGCGCGAGATCCTGCTGAGCATCGCCCGCGAGCGCGAGGCGTACTTCGTTCCCGAAGGCACGACCCTCGACGTGCAGTTGCAGAACTTCCAGCGCGACCGCCGCCGCATCGCCCTCGTCGTCGACGAATACGGCGACATCCGCGGACTGGTCACGCTCGAAGACATCCTCGAAGAAATCGTCGGCGAATTCACCAGCGACCCCGGCACCCTGCATCGCGACATCCACCGCGACGCCGACGGCAGCTACGTGGTGAATGGCGCAGTCAACGTGCGCGTCCTCAACCGCACGCTCGGCTGGTCGCTGCCCGTCACCGGTCCGCGCACCCTCAATGGACTGATCCTGGAATACCTGGAAAACATTCCCGAGCCGGGCACGTCGCTGAAGATCGGCGGCCTGTCGATCGAAATCCTGCAGGCCGTGGACAATGCGGTGAAAACCGCCCGCATCAGGCCGGTGACGGAAGAGACGGCGGAAGAAGGGTAGGAAGGCTTCACACGGAGTTCACGGAGAACACGGAGCCAGAGAACAAGAAATGAAGAGAGTTTCCACGGGGGAGGAATGGGAACACGGGGAGCACGGGGAAGGAAAAACTTCTTTCTCTCGGAACCCCGTGCTCCCCGTGTCCCCCGTGGAGATATTTCTTCTCTTCTCCGTGTTCTCCGTGAACTCCGTGTGAAACTCCGGATTCTTCAGAACGCGGAACGCAGCGCCTGCTCCAGCCGCTCGACGCCGATGACCTCGAGGCCGTCGATGGGTCGTCGCGGTTTGTTGGCTTCGGGAACGATGGCGCGTTCGAAGCCGTGCTTGGCTGCTTCCTTCAGCCGTTCTTCGCCGAAGGGCACCGGACGGACTTCGCCTGCGAGGCCGATCTCGCCGAAGCACACGAGCTTGCCGGCCAGCGGCTGATCGCGAACGCTGGAAACGGCGGCAAGCACGGCGGGCAGATCGACGGCGGTTTCCGAAATCCGCACGCCGCCGACGACGTTGACGAAGACGTCGCGACCCGCGCTCGACACATTGCCATGCCGATGCAGCACCGCAAGCAGCAGCGCGAGCCGGTTCGAATCGAGACCGACGGCGACGCGACGCGGGTTCATGCCCTGCGCTTCGTCGGTCAGCGCCTGCACTTCGACCAGCATCGGACGACTGCCTTCGCGCGCCACCATCACTGCACTGCCGGCAACCGGGCGCGAATGATGCGAGAGAAAGATCGCGGAAGGATTCTTCACTTCCTTCAAGCCTTGCTCGGTCATCGCGAACACGCCGACCTCGTTGGCGGCGCCGAAGCGATTCTTGACCGCGCGCACCAGACGGAAACGGCTGCCGGCATCGCTCTCGAAATAGAGCACGGTGTCGACCATGTGTTCGAGGATGCGCGGGCCGGCGATCACGCCTTCCTTGGTGACGTGACCGATGATCAGCACGGACACACCGGTCGACTTGGCAAAGCGCACGAGCGCCGCCGCCGTTTCGCGCACCTGGGTCGCCGAACCCGGCGAGGACTCGACATCGGCGACGTGCATGGTCTGGATGGAATCGATGATCAGTACGCGCGCATCGAGCGCGCGGGCCTGCTCGATGATCGTCTCCAGCGAAGTCTCGGCCAGCAGTTGCAGTTGATCGGCGGTGATGCCGAGACGCTTCGCACGCAGGCTCACCTGCCGCAATGATTCCTCACCCGTCACGTAGAGCGTCGACGTCGCGGCGCTGAGCGCATCGCCCGCCTGCAGCAGCATGGTCGATTTGCCGATGCCGGGATCGCCGCCCAGCAGCGTCACGGAACCGAGCACCAGTCCGCCTCCCAGTACGCGGTCGAGTTCGTCGAGACCCGTGGCGATCCGCGGATCGTCGCGGTTCACGACCTGCGACAGCCGCTGCGGCGCGCCGCTGGCGGCGGCGAGCGATTTGCGGTCATTGCTGCCCCGCGCCAAGGTCACCGCCTTGAGGGTGTCGCCGGCACCGCACGATGGACACAATCCCTGCCATTGCAGGCTTTCGTTGCCGCATTGGTCGCATACGTAGACTTGCCGGGTTTTCGCCATGGGCACCGCTGAATCGCACGAGGGAAAGCGTGAGCCTACCTCAGGCCCGACGATTCAGTGAGGAAGATCACAGTCCGTCGCGCCTGCAGGGTGTGACGCCACCGGCAATTCGGCATATGCCGTTCGTCTATACTCCATCGAGATCAAAGATGGGGTGTCCGTGGCATCGAGACTGGCGCGTTATTCCTGGCTACCGGGCGGCATCGCAGCGTCTGCTGTGATCGCCATCGGAGCTTTGCTCGCGCCCTCGCCCTTCACGCCGCTCGAACTTGCGGCCTATGACCGCGCTCAGCGCGCGTCCGCGACGCCGGATGCGCAGGACATCGTGCTGATCGACATCGACGATCGCAGCATCGCCGAACTCGGCACCTGGCCATGGCCGCACAATGTCCATGCCGATCTGCTGCGGGAACTGCATGAAGCGCGTGCACGCATCGTGGCATTCACCATGCCGCTGTCGGCCGCGCCCACAGGCACTGAAACCGAACGCGTGCGCGCCGCGCTTGCGTTGCTGGAAGCATCGAATCTCGGCGATTCCGCACAGGCCATGCAATTGCGCGAACTGCTCAGGGCCGGCGGCAACTCGGTCGATCCCGAAGGTCAGCTCGCCGCCGCCATGAAGATGCACGGCAATGTGCTGCTGCCCATCGAGGTACGCATCGAAGATGGCGCGCCCGGCAATGCAACCTTGCCGACGCAGTTTCTCGTCGCGGGTTCGGCGGAGGCGTTGCAGGCGGCGCTGACTGCGAAGGTGTCGCAACCGCTGCCCGCTCAGCTCACCGGCAATGCATCGGCCATCGGCCATCTGCATCTCGATGTGGATGTCGATGGCGTAGTGCGTACCGATACGGCAGCGGTGCGGATCGGCAATGCCCTGCTGCCGTCGCTGGCGACGGTCATTGCGGCGAAGGCACTGTCCTCCGAAATCACGTTCGACGCGCGCGACGCCGCGCAGGTCGGCACCCGGTCGCTGCCGATCGAAGGTGCGCTGCTGACTCGTCCTCAATATTTTGCCGGCACGTCGCCGAAGCTCACGCACTACTCCTATGTCGAGGTGCTGAACGGGGAAGTACCGGCGGCCGCTCTGCGCGACAGGATCGTGCTGGTGGGCGTGAACGATGCCGACCGCACTTTCACGACAGCAGCCGGCCCTCAGGCTTCGATGAACGTGATCACGGCGAGCGCCGTGAACAGCATCCTGCGCGATGCGTCGTTCCGGCATCCGGGCTCATCGATTCTCGCCGAATGGCTGGTGGCGCTGGCCATCATCCTGTTCGCCGCACTCATCCTGCCTGCGGCCGGACCGGGACTCGGTGCCCTGGCGACCATCCTGGTCGTCGCCATTCTCGGCATCAGCGAAGCAGGCCTGCTCGCCTCCACGCATCTGTGGGTGCAGCTGGTCGTCCCCGCGGCGGCGGCCATCGCGGGCTATGCGCTGTATGCGCTCGGCGAAATCGTGCGTCGCGCCAACGTGAAGCCCGGCGCGGCACCGGACCCGAACAGCAACCTGCGAACGCTCGGACAGACGTTCCAGCGCCAGGGGCAACTCGACCTGGCATTCGAAACCTATCGTCGCTGCCCGCTGGACGCGCCGACCATGGAACTGCTGTATTTCCTGGGGATGGACTTCGAGCGACGACGCCAGAACCAGAAGGCCGCCGCGGTCTACAGCCACATCGCGACCCGCGATCCGAACTATCGCGACCTGCGCGCCCGACGCGCGCGCGTCACCGCAGAGGAACGGCCCGCCCGCGAACCCGCCGTGGAGAAGCCTAAAGCCTGGCCACCGACACCTGCACCGCGAGTCGAAGACTGGAGCGAGGATCCGTGGGGCGAGCAGAGCCCACCGTCGCTCGGCCGCAAACTGGGCCGCTACGAACTCGAACGCGAACTGGGCAAGGGCGCGATGGGCGTGGTCTACCTGGGTCGCGATCCGAACATCAATCGCGTCGTGGCGATCAAGGCCATTCCGCTGGCGGACGAGTTCGAAGAACAGGATCTGGAAGAAGCCCGGGCCCGCTTCTTCCGCGAAGCCGAGATGGCCGGGCGACTGAATCATCCGGCCATCGTCACCGTCTACGACGCGGGCGAAGATCAGGGCCTGGCCTACATCGCCATGGAATATCTGCGCGGCCAGCACCTGAGTTCGTATACCGACAGCGCAAAACTGCTGCCGCCGAAAACCGTGATGACCCTCGTGGCCAGAACCGCGGAGGCGCTGCACTATGCGCACCGCCAGAACGTGGTTCATCGCGATATCAAACCGGCTAATATAATGTTCAATGCCGAGACGGATGAGCTGAAGATCACGGACTTCGGCATCGCACGACTGACCGATACAAGCCGAACTAAAACCGGAATCGTCCTGGGCACACCCTCATTCATGTCGCCGGAACAGCTGGAAGGACGCAACCTCGACGGTCGCTCCGATCAGTTCGCTCTGGGCATCAGCCTGTATCAGCTGCTGACAGGTCAACTGCCGTTCCGCGCCGAATCGATGCCGCGACTGATGCAGAAAATTGCCACCGAGCCGCACACGCCGATCCGGCTGATCCGTCCGGAACTGCCCGACGGCATCGATGCCATCATCGACCGCGTGCTGGCCAAGTCGGCGGACGATCGCTATCCCACCTGCGCCGAATTCGCGGCCGACCTCAAGGCCTGCACCCGGGGCATGGAGCCCGAGAAAGCGCCGGCCGGCGAACATGAGTGGTTGATCCCGTGATGCGCGGCAAGATCCGTTCAGTCGGCCTGAGCGATGTGGGTCGCGTTCGCGAACACAACGAAGACACCATCGGCGTCGATGCCGACATCGGCCTGTTCGTGCTGGCCGACGGCATGGGCGGCTACAACGCCGGCGAAGTCGCGAGCGGCATCGCGGTCAAGACCATCGTGGGCCTGGTGAAGGAAGCGATCGAACACCAGGACATGAACACGGAAGATCCCGAGACCGGCATGCAGCGCCCCAGCATCGTGCTGCGCGACGCCATCGCCCGGGCCAACAAGATCATCTATCAGACGGCCAAGACCCAGCCGCAGTGCGAAGGCATGGGCACGACGGTGGTCGCCTGCCTGTTCTTCAACAACAAGGTGGCCATCGCCCACGTCGGCGATTCGCGCGCCTACCGCATGCGCGGCAACCGCTTCGAACAGATGACCATGGACCATTCCCTGCTGCAGGAACTGGTCGATCGGGGCTTCTATTCCCCGGCCGAGGCCGCGCGGGCCACGAACAAGAACTACGTCACGCGGGCGTTGGGGGTCGAACCCACCGTCGACGTCGAACTGCACGAACATCCCGCGGAAAAGGGCGATTTCTACGTCCTCTGCTCGGACGGCCTGTCCGACATGGTCGAGGACGACGACATCCACTTAACAATAAGCACCTTCAGTGCTAGTCTCGAAACGGTTGCCAAGCAATTGATTCAGTTGTCGAACGACAACGGCGGGCGCGACAACGTCTCGATTATTCTTGCTCAAGTTGTCGACTCGTTCGCAGCAAAGAACGGCGTGGTTGACAAAATCCTGCGCTGGTTCGGCTAGTTCGCTGCGCCGATCGGCAACACATTGGGGACGAGGCACAAGACATGGCACGGTTGATCCTTAGCCTGGATGGCCAGGTGATGGCCGAATACAACATGAACAAGGAACGTTACACGGTGGGTCGCCTGCCGGATAACGACATCCGCATCGACAACCCGGCTGTCAGCGGACATCACTCCCTGGTCATCAACATCCTCAACGACTCGTTCCTCGAGGACCTGAACAGCACCAATGGCACCTACGTCAACGGCAAGCTGATCAAGAAGCATGCGCTGCAGCACGGCGACGTCGTCACCGTCGGTCACCATCAGCTGCGCTTCGTGGACACCCAGAGCCTGGATTCCGAACAGGACGAGTTCGAGAAGACCATGATCATCACGCCGGGCTCGGCAGTCGCTGCGGCAGCAGCGAAGAAGGCCTCGGCAATCGCTCCTGCTCCGGAAGCGCCGGCACCGAAAGCTGCTCCGGCGTCATCTTCCTCCTCCACAGCGATCCGCCAGGCGCCGACGAGCGCCACCGGCGAACACCCGGTCGCGCTGCCGAAAGCCAAGCTGCAGGTGTTGAGCGGCGCGTTTGCCGGCCGCGAACTCGAATTGAACAAGGCTCTCACGACGCTGGGTCGTCCTGGCGTACAGGTCGCAGCCATCACGCGTCGCGCCGATGGTTTCTTCATCGTGCACGTCGACAGCGGCAAGCCCGGCGACTATCCGCTGGTCAACGGCCAGGGCACCGGCGAACAGGCACGCAAGCTCAAGGACAACGATGTGATCCTGCTGGCGGGCGTGAAGATGGGATTCTTCGAGAGCTGATCCCTTCCCGGATCCTTGTCCTGCTGTAGGTCAGGCTTCAGCCTGACTCTCCCGCAACGGCCGGCTGAAGCCGGCCCCACACCAAAATCTTCTGTGGGGCCGGCTTCAGCCGGCCTCCGCTTTCCACACCCGCGTCACCCGCTGCGCAATTCCGCAAACGAGTTCGTACGCAATCGTATCGGCGTACGGCGCCACCTTCTCCGCGGGCACACCGTCGCCCCACAGCACCACCGGGTCGCCGATCTTCGCGTTCGGCACGTCGCTGACATCGATGGCCGTCATGTCCATCGACACGCGCCCCGCGACCTGCGCCGGATGACCATTGACCAGCACCGGCGCACCGCTGCGTACGTTGCGCGCATAACCGTCGCCATAGCCGATGGCGGCAATACCAATGAGCGAATCGCGCGGCGCGCGCCACAGCGCGTTGTAGCCCACGCCTTCGCCCGTCAACACACGCTGCACGGCAATCAGCCGGGTGGTCAGCGTCATCGCCGGTCGCAGCCCGAGACTGCCCGCATCCCGGTGCGGCAGCGGCGAAATGCCATACAGCATGAGCCCCGGGCGAACCCATTCGGTCCGCGCTTCCGGCCAGACGAGGAGGCCCGCCGAGTTGGCGATGCTGCGCTCGAGATTCAGACCGGACACGAGCGACAGGAAATGACCGATCTGGCTGCGCGTGCCGGCGCCGCCCGCCTCTTCCGCACCGAACAGATGCGTCATCAGGCGAACACGTCCGACGGCGGCACAACGCTGCAGTCGTTGTCGGGCTGTATCGAACTGCTGCGGCGTGACGCCGAGCCGGTTCATGCCGGTGTTGAGCTTGAGCCAGACATCGAAGCGATGACCGCCCGACTGCTCCAGCTGCGCCACCTGCTCGAGCGAATGCACGACCAGTTCGAAATCGTTCGCCGCAGCCTGCTGCAGTTCATCGGCACTGAACACGCCTTCGAGCAGCACGATCGGCGCCGTGACGCCCTCCGCACGCAACGTGAGCCCCTCGACGATGCGCGCAACGCCGAAGGCATCGGCCGAGGCCAGCGCGCGAGCGGCCTCGACGATGCCGTGTCCGTAAGCATTGGCCTTGATGACCGCCATGACGCGCGAACTGGCGGCGAGGCGGCGAACCGCGGCGAGATTGTGTCGCAGCGCGTCGCCGTCCAGCGTCGCGGTGGGAAAGCTCACCGCTGCGGACCGTCGCCGTAGGAATACTCGGGCGCGAAGTTTTCGAACTTCGTGTACTTGCCGAGGAAGGTGAGCGGGAATTCGCCGATCTCGCCGTTACGCTGCTTGGCGATGATGATGTCGGCGATGCCCTTGCGCGTGGTGTTCTTGTCGTACACCTCTTCGCGATAAATCATCATGATCAGGTCGGCGTCCTGCTCGATGGCGCCCGACTCGCGCAGATCCGACATCACCGGCTTCTTGTCCGTGCGCTGTTCGACACTGCGATTCAGCTGCGACAGCGCGATGAGCGGCACGCCCAGCTCCTTCGCCAGCGCCTTGAGGGAGCGCGAAATCTCGGAAATCTCCGTGGCGCGATTCTCCGTGTTGCCGGACACCTGCATCAGCTGCAGGTAGTCGAGCACGATCAGGTCGAGTCCGTGCTCGCGCTTGAGGCGGCGGGCGCGGGCGCGCACATCGGTGGGCGTCAGCGCACCGGTGTCGTCGATGAAGATCGGCGCTTCCTTCATCATGCTGATCGCAGTGTTCACGCGCGACCATTCCTCGCCATCGATGTTGCCGACGCGCAGGTGACTCTGGTCGACGCGACCGAGCGAGGACACCATGCGGAAGGCCAGCGAGTCGCGCGACATTTCCATGCTGAAGATGCCGACCTTGCATTTCTTCGGGCCGAAGGCGGCGTTCTCGGCAATGTTCAGCGCGAAAGTGGTCTTGCCCATCGAAGGCCGGCCGGCGATCACGACGAGATCGCCCTTCTGCAGGCCTGCCGTCATTTCGTCGAGGCGGTTGAATCCCGTGCTGACGCCGGTGAGCTGACCCTTGTTCTGGGCCAGCATGTCGAGGCGATCGATGATGGTGCCCAGTTCGTTCCGGAGCGGTACGAAGCCCGAGCCGGCCTTGCCGCCGCTCTCGGCGATCTCGAATACCAGGCGTTCGGCTTCGTCGACGATCTCGCTGGCTTCGCGCCCTTCGGGATCGTAGGCACTGTTGGCGATGGCGCCGCCGACCGAAATGAGTTTGCGCAGGACCGAGCGATTGCGAACGATCTCGGCGTAGGCGCGGATGTTGGCGGCGCTGGGCGTGTCGCGGACGAGGCCGGCGAGATAGATCAGGCCGCCCGCCTCTTCGGACTGTCCCTTGCGCTCCAGCGCCTCGGACAGCGTGACCGCATCGAACGGCTCGCTGCGGGCCGCGAGATCGGCGATGCCGGCAAAGATGAGCTGGTGATCGCGACGATAGAAGTCGTCGGCGGTGACGCGGTCGGCGATGGCATCCCAGCCGCGGTTGTCGAGCATCAGGCCGCCGAGGACGGCCTGTTCGGCTTCCACCGAATGCGGCGGCACCCGGATGTCGTCGACGATCGCCTTCTCGCGCGCCCAGCGTGAACCGCCGAACGGGATCTTGGCGTCGCTCTCCGCCATCGCTGCGGCCGCCGCGCTGCGGCTCTTACTCTTCGCCGATGACGACGACCGGCAGGTCCAGCGTCAGGTCGGTGTGCAGATGGATCTGCACGACGTGCTCGCCGGCCTGACGGATCGGTCCGTGCGGCAGGCGCACTTCCGAACGCTCGACGTCGTGACCGGCCTTACGCAGACCGTCGGCGATGTCGGTGGTGCCGACCGAACCGAACAGCTTGCCCTCGCCGCCCGCCTTCGCGGTCAGCGTGAGCTTGAAGCCCTCGAACTTCGTGGCGCGCGCCTGCGCGGCATCGAGTTCCACCTTCGCGGCCTTTTCGATCTCGGCGCGACGCGATTCGAACTTCGCGACGTTATCGGCCGTGGCCAGCGTCGCCTTGCCCTTGGGCAGCAGGAAGTTGCGGCCGTAACCGGACTTCACCTTGACGCGATCGCCGATGTTGCCGAGGTTCGCAACCTTCTGCAGCAGAATGACTTCCATAGGACACCTACACCTTCAAGAACTTGAACAACCCTGGCCTTCTCAGACCGTCTGGGTCCGGGGACGCAGCCAGTTGTCGGCAAAGCCCCAGATCGCCAGCACCAGCACCGTGATCGACATCGACAACGGCACGATCAGCAATACGTAAATCGCCGCCAGCCAGCCGCGATTCAGGCGACCGCCGGCCTTGCTGCGATGAGCGGCGGCGAGTCCCTGGAACGACAGGGCCGTGAACGCCACCCACGCCAGCGACGCGATCAGCGCCGAGTCCGACAGAAACGCAGCGACGAACAGCGCCGTCACCGCGAGCCCGAGCACACGCCCGAGCCGCAGCTGCCGGTACTCTGCACCGAACCTGCCCGGCGAATCCAGCAACGTCTGCCACCAGCAGCCCAGGAACAGCGCCCCGAGCAGGGTGGCCAATGTCAGGGCCGCCAGGGCGCCCCACATCGTGCGTGACCAGATCGCGATCATCGCGTCGGTATCGCCAGCGAAATGCAGACCGGCGCTCTCCATCGACTCGATGACGCGCTTCAGCAGTTCCACCCACACCGAGGCCGGATCCGGCAGGCCCAGATGCACGCCGAGCACCGCAACCGCGACCGCTGCGACCGCCACCTGAAAACACAGATTCAGCGAACCGGTCTGTTTCAGCAGCAGCGCCAGCAGCACCGGCCCGAAGATCAGGATCAGAACGCCGGCAATCAACCAGGACGCATCCGGCGCCAGCGACACCACGATCCAGATGGCTGCAGCGGCAGCCGTCGCTGCCGCCACCAATGCCTGTTTCGACTCGACCTTCAGGGCGACCAGCACGGGAATCGCGCCGGCCAGCACCATGAAGGGCATCAGCATCTGCAGCGAAAACGTGCCGCAGATGGCCGCAGCGAGTGCCGCTCGCCAGGGGCGTTCGGTCAGCCAGGCTGCGATTGCTTGATGCATGGAATCAGCGCGCCGGCGTCAAGCGCGGCGCGCCTCTCGACGACGGTTCTTTAGTGCTGATCGGTGTACGGCAGCAGCGCCAGGTAGCGCGCGCGCTTCACGGCGACGGCGAGCTGACGCTGGTAGTGCGACTTCGTGCCCGTGATACGGCTCGGCACGATCTTGCCGCGCTCCGAGATGTAGGCCTTGAGAATGCCCAGATCCTTGTAGTCGATCTGGTCGATTCCTTCGGCCGTGAAACGGCAGAACTTGCGGCGGCGGAAAAAGCGGGACATGGCAGTAACCTCAGGTAAGCGGATCAGGCGGACGCGGACGGCGAATCGTCTTCGTCATCGGCAAAGCGCGAATCGCGCGATTCGTCAGCCGACTTCGCCATCGGCGAGGGTTCGGTGACGGCCTTGTCCATCTTGATCACGAGATGACGCAGGACGGCGTCGCTGAAGCGGAACGCGCCGGTCAGTTCGTTGAGGGTCTTGCCGTCGCACTCGATGTTCAGCAGAACGTAGTGCGCCTTGTGGATCTTGTTGATGGGAAACGCCAGCTGACGGCGGCCCCAGTCTTCCAGGCGGTGAATGACGCCGTTGCCGGCGCTGATCATGCCCTTGTAGCGTTCCAGCATAGCCGGAACCTGTTCGCTCTGGTCAGGGTGGACCAGAAACACAATCTCATAATGTCGCATTGCTGCTCCTCATGGGGATGCTTCCCGGGTGATTAATTCCGGTGAAGCAAGGAGTTACGGAACGATTGACCGCCTGTGCCCGGAACCCGGGCGCAAAACGGGCGCGAATGGTAGCGGAAGGCCCCTCCACGGCGCAACCAAGCCTTCTTGCTTCCTGTGGGGCCGGCTTCAGCCGGCTTTTCCAGAGTCAGGCTAAAGCCTGACCTACACGAAGAAGGCAGTCAGCTCCGCTGCCGCAATGCCTCGTACAGCACGACGCCCGTCGCCACCGACACATTCAGGCTTTCCACTACGCCCTTCATCGGGATGCCGACCAGCGCATCGCAATTCTCCTTGGTCAGCCGCCGCAGACCTGGACCTTCGGCGCCGAGCACGATGGCCAGCGGCCCCTTGAGGTCCGTCTGATAGATCGTCTTCGGCGCCTCATCGTCGGTGCCGACGATCCACACCTGCCGGTCCTTGAGCCAGCGCAGCGTGCGCGCGAGATTGACGACCTGAATCAGCGGCACGGTCTCCGCAGCGCCGGAAGCGACTTTACGCACGACCGGCGACAGGCCCGCCGCACGATCGCGCGGCACGATCACCGCCGTCACGCCGACGGCGTCCGCGGTACGCAGACAGGCACCGAGATTGTGAGGATCCTGCACGCCATCGAGGATCAGCAGCAGCGGTGTCGAGGTCTTGTCGAGCAGTTCATCGAGTGCGCCTTCGCCCAGTACACCTGCGGACTTGATCTGCACGCACACACCCTGATGACGATCGCCAGCGGCGAGACGGTCCAGTTCACCCGCATCGCGATGCGCGATACGGACGCCCGCGGCCTGCGCCAGCTTCGTCACTTCAGCGACGCGCGCGTCTTCCCGGCCTTTCTGCAGGATCAGCAGCGAAGCCTTCTGCGGATGCTGCTGCAGCAGGGTCCGCACCGCGTGCAGCCCGAATACGATTGCCTCGTCGCTCATCGCCTGCCCCGTCGTCGCGCCCACGGCCCGCGCACCATCGGCGGCGCGGAACGGGCTTCTGCCAGTTCGAAATCGATCTTGCGTTCGTCGATGATCACATTGATCAGGCGCACGCGCAGATGATCGCCGAGCCGGAAAACCCGGCCGCTGCGCGCACCGACCAGCCGATAGCCGGACTTGTCGCGCGAGAAGTAATCGGCCCCCAGCGAGCTGACGTGCACGAGTCCGTCGATCTGCAGCCCTTTCGCCTGCACGAACAGACCGAAGTCGACCACACCGGTGACCAGTGCATCGAATTCCTCGCCGATCTTGTCCTGCATGTACTCGCACTTCAGCCACGACATGGCATCGCGGGTGGCTTCGTCGGCGCGCCGTTCGGTGAACGAGGTCTGCTGACCGAGTTCGACCATGCGTGCCGGACCGTATTCGAACGTACTGGCATTGCCGCCGCGCAGCACATGGCGAATGCCACGATGCACCAGCAGGTCCGGATAGCGCCGGATCGGCGACGTGAAGTGCGCGTACTCCGCCAGTGCCAGACCGAAATGGCCGATGTTTTCCGGCTGGTAGCTGGCCTGCGGCATCGAGCGGATGACCACGGTCTGGATCAGATGCGCCTCTTCGTTGCCGACGATCCGCTGCAGCACCGCGTTCAGGTCCTGCGGCTCCAGATCGCGATCACGCGGCAGCTCGATGGCGAATCCGCGCAGGAATTCGCGCAGCTTCTCGAGACGATCTTCTTCCGGCTGGCCGTGCACGCGATACAGCGTCGGGATGCGGTGCTTGCGCAGGAACTTCGCCGCTTCGACGTTCGCGGAAATCATGCATTCCTCGATCAGCCGGTGCGCATCGTTGCGCGGCTGTTCGACGAAGGCGGCGATGCGACCTTCGGCATCGAAGCGGACCTTCAATTCCGGCGCGTCGAACTCCAGCGCACCGCGCCGCAGGCGCGCGGCATGGAGCGCACGAAACAGATCGTGCAGATTGCGCAGCGTCGCGCCGTTGGCGATCACGTCCGCATCGTGCGCGGCGTTCGGATTCGCGAGCCACGCGGCCACCTTGGTGTACGTGAGGCGCGCCTTCGAGTTCATCAATCCCTCGAAGAATCGCGAGCGCGTGATCTTGCCCTGTGCATTGACCCGCATCTCGCAGCACAGGCACAGCCGGTCCACTTTCGGATTGAGCGAACACAGGCCGTTCGACAGGGCCTCGGGCAGCATCGGCAGCACGCGGTTCGGGAAATACACCGAAGTACCTCGATGCTGCGCTTCCTGGTCGAGCGGCGAATGCGGCGATACATAGCTTGCGACATCGGCAATCGCCACGATCAGGCGCCAGCCGCCGCGCACCGGCTCGCACCACACGGCGTCGTCGAAATCGCGCGCGTCTTCGCCATCGATCGTCACCAGACCGACATCGCGCAAATCTTCCCGGCCGCGTTTCGCCGCAACACTGACGGCGCTGCCATACGCCTCCGCCTGCGCCACTGCTTCTGCGGGAAACTCGAACGGCAGTCCGTGCGAATGGATGGCGATGTCGGTTTCCATGCCCGGCGCCGTGTGCTCGCCCAGCACGCGGACCACGTGGCCCAGCGGCTGCGCGGTCTTCGAGGGCTGTTCGTCGATCGTGACCAGCACGACCTGGCCCGGCCTGGCGTCGCCGATGCGTCCGCGCGGCACCAGCACGCGGTGACCGATGCGCGGGTTGTCGGGAATCACGAAACTGATTCCGGACTCTTCGTACAGGCGACCGACGATTTCGGTCGTCCCGCGTTCGAGCACTTTGACGATGCTGCCTTCCGGACGACCGCGATGATCGGTGCCGCTCAGGCGCACGGCGACCCGGTCGCCATGCATGACTTCGCGCATCTGTCGATACGACAGGATGATGGGCGGCGAGCGATCGTCCGGATGCACGAAGCCGTGTCCGTCGCGATGGCCACTGACCGTGCCGACCGTCAACGTCAGGAACTCACGCAGGCAGTATTCGTCGCGACGATTGCGGACGATCTCGCCGGCATGCAACGACGCATCGAGCTGCGCCTGCAGGCGCTTGCGTTTCGGCGCCGTCGTGGCACCTACGCGAACGGCAAGCTCGTCGAACAACAGCGGCCGACCGGCCTGCGTCAGCGCGGGCTCGACGGCGAATTTCGCGTCTGCCGCTGGGGGACGCGCAGTCGGACGCGACCGCGCAGGATTCCGGCTCTTGGCCGGGGATGCTTTCTTTGTCTTGGTTTTACGTTTCATAACAACTGGTTGGGATCCCTGCGACGCACAGTGCGCGCGTCTTGCGGGATCGATGAATGCGCAAGGATGCGCGGTTCGCTTAAGGACTTCACCTAAGCGCGTGTTCGCGACGTCGGCTCTCTGGACTAACTTCGCCGGCGTCGATGGTGTTCATTGACACTCCGGGGTGTCATCGGTAGATTTGCGCGCCTTGCGGGGCCCGGCCCCTTCCCTCCCTTGCCCAGGTGGCGGAATTGGTAGACGCGCTGGTTTCAGGTACCAGTGGAGCGATCCTTGGAGGTTCGAGTCCTCTCCTGGGCACCATTCGATTCCAGCAGATCACGTTCCGCCGATCACGGCGGCCACCAGATCCATGACGTTCGTACCGGTCGGACCCGACCGGTACAGATCTCCCATGGTTTCGAGCAGCGGGTAGACGTCGTTGTCGTCGAGACTCGCCTGCGGGTCGCGACCGATCGCGGCGGCACGTTGTGATGTCGCTCCATCGGCGAACGCTCCGGCCGCATCGGTCGGGCCATCCGTGCCGTCACTGCCGGCGGCGAGCAGGGTGATGTCGTGCGTGCCCTGCAGATGCAGACCTGCGACGAGTGCGAACTCCTGATTGCGACCGCCCGTGCCACGACCGGTGACCAGCAGCGTGGTCTCCCCGCCCGCCAGCACGATCAGCGGCGGATCGCCTGCCGTTCGCTTTGCCGTCAGTTCTCGCAGCGTCTTCGCGAACTCGCGTGCTGCGTCGTGGGTATGTCCCTGCATCGCGGCGGTGAGAATCCTGACATCGCAGCCCTGACCACGGGCAAACGCGGCCGCTGCATCGAGCGCGCTGGCATTGCCGGCGATCACGCGATAGTGACGCGCATCCACATCGCCAGAATTCGGCGTTTTTCCGCCGCCTCGGCGCAGATGCGCCATGACTGCAGCCGGCATGATGCGATTAAGACCGTACTTGTCGAGAACCGCCAGAGCATCGTCGAACGTCGTCGCATCGGCAACGCTCGGCCCGGAACCGATGGTCGACGGATCGTCGCCGATGACATCCGAGATGGCGAGCGTGCAGAACGTCGTCGCGCGGCATCGCAGCCGCAATCGACCGCCCTTCACCGCGGACAGATGCTTGCGCACGGCGTTGATCTCCGCGATCGAAGCGCCGCTGTTCACCAGCAGGCGATGCGCCGTCGCTTTCTCGACCAACGTGATGCCATCGACCGGCAGACACAGCAACGATGAGGCGCCGCCGCTCAGCAGCAGGAATACCGTGTCTTCCGGCTGCGCATCGTCGACAAGATGGAGCAGTTCGCGGGTTGCACGAATGCTTGCCTCATCCGGCACCGGGTGCCCGCCTTCACGACACTCGATGCGTCGCAACGGCAACGCACCGCCGGCCTTGACGATGACGAGGCCGCTGTCGAGATGCTCGCCGAGCACTCTTTCCATCGCCGCGGCCATGCTGGCCGCTGCCTTGCCCGCGCCGATCACGATGACGCGTCCCGTTCGGGTCGGCAGCGCCAGTTCGAAGGATTCACCTGGTCCGCTATAAATCCAGCGATTGGCGTCTACGCACGACGCAGCCGAAATCACGCGATCGCCGCGTGCGGCATCGACGGCTGCAGCAAACAGACCTTTGAGGAGTTCGCGCCGTGTATCCGGGGAATGAATCACGGCAGATTCAAGGCAACCGCGGACCGGGGAATTCCTGTCCGCGATGAGGCGTCATGGCGCGCGGGATCAGTCGAGCGGATTACGGACAATGATGGTCTCGGCCCGATCCGGGCCCGTGGAAATGATGGCAATGGGTGCACCGACGAGTTGCTCGAGCCGGCGCAGGTACGCCTGTGCATTGGCCGGCAATGCATCGAACGACTTCACGCCGTACGTGCTTTCCTTCCAGCCGGCGTGCTCTTCATAGATCGGTTCGCAGATGGCCAGCGCCTCCGCACCGACCGGCAGCATGTCGCGCCGCTCGCCGCGCACCTTGTAGCCCACCGCGACGCGCACGGTATCGAGGCCATCGAGCACGTCGAGCTTGGTGATGCAGAGCCCCGAAACGCCGTTGAGTTCGACGACGCGACGCAGACCGGCCGCATCGAACCAGCCGCAACGCCGCGGGCGCCCCGTCACCGATCCATATTCATTGCCCTTGACGCGCAGGTGTTCGCCGACTTCGTCGTCGAGTTCGGTGGGAAACGGTCCGCTGCCGACGCGGGTTGCGTATGCCTTGGCCACACCTAGCACGTAGTCGAGATGCTGCGGACCGACGCCGGCACCCGCCGATGCCTGCCCCGCCACACAGTTGCTCGACGTCACGAAGGGATACGTGCCGTGGTCGACGTCCAGCAACGCGGCCTGCGCACCTTCGAACAGCAGGCGTTTGCCCGCACGGATCAATGCGTTCACCTCGGCGGATACGTCTGCAACCATCGGCCGGAGCTGATCGGCGAACTGCAGCGCTTCGTCCAGGGTCTTCTGGAAATCGATCGTCTCGACCTTGAAGTAATTGCGCAGCACGAAGTTGTGGTAATCGAGCACTTCGCCGAGCTTGGCGGCGAAACGTTCGCGGGCGAACAGGTCCTGCACGCGGATGGCGCGGCGTGCGACCTTGTCTTCGTAGGCCGGACCGACGCCGCGTCCCGTCGTGCCGATCTTGGCGGCGCCCATCGCCGTTTCACGCGCCTGATCGAGGGCCACGTGATACGGCAGGATCAGCGGACACGCCTCCGAAATGCGCAAGCGTTTCGGCGCGTCGATGCCTGCGCGCTGCAATTCGCCGATTTCCTCGAACAGCGCCTTCGGCGACACCACCACGCCGTTGCCGATGAAGCAGGTCACGCCATCGTGCAGGATGCCGGACGGGATCAGTCGCAGGATGGTCTTGCGTCCGTTGAGGACGAGCGTGTGACCTGCGTTGTGTCCGCCCTGGAAACGCACGACGGCCGACACGCGATCGGTGAGCAGATCGACGATCTTGCCCTTGCCTTCGTCGCCCCACTGGGCGCCGATCACGACAACGTTCTTGTTCATAGGAGCACGCAGAAAATGATGATTCAGGAACGCACGACGTACAGGAGCACCAGCCCCGCCGCCATGCTGATGAAACCCCAGAGACGCAGGTGCTGATCGGCGAACTGCGCCATGGTCAGCATGAAGCGCTTCATTCCCTGGGGATTGACGAACGGCATGATGCCTTCGAGCACGAGATAGAGCGCAAACGCTGCCAGCAGGTCAGACCAGTTCATGCACGCCTCGGAACACGCCGTAAATCGCGCCGAGGCGCCGTCGACAACTCAACGCCTGGTGGAACGATTGAGGTACTTGAAGAACTCGCTGTCCGGCGAAATGACCAGCACGTCGCTGTCCGTTCCGATCGCTTCGCGATAAGCCTCCATGCTGCGATAGAACGAATAGAAATCGGCGTTGCGGGAATACGTGCGGGCGTAAATCTCCGTCGATTTCGCATCGCCTTCGCCGCGGATGCCCTCAGCTTCCCGATAGGCCTCGGCGAGAATTTCGGTGCGTTGACGGTCCGCCTCGGCGCGCAGCTTTTCGGCGTTTTCATCGCCTTCCGCGCGCAGGCGCTTCGCCTGACGATCGAAGTCCTGACGCATGCGGTTGAACACCGACTCGCTGACCTCTTCCGGCAGATCGATCTTCTTCACCCGCACGTCGACGAGCTGCAGACCGAGGCCGCGGGCATTGGCTTCCGCCAGCTTCAGGATTTCGCCCGTGAACTCGGCACGCTCGGCCGCCACGACCTGCTGGATCGTGCGGCGGGCAATCACGCCCTTGATGCCGTCCTTCACGATGGCGCCGAGACGCGCTTCAGCGATCTTGGAATCGCCGCCGGAGGTCGACGTATAGAACGTCGCCACGTCCTGGATGCGCCACTTGATGTAGAAATCGATGCGCAGGATCTTGCCTTCGCTGGTCAGGAACTGCTCCGGCGGCACATTGCCGGTGCGCACGCGCTTGTCGAACTTCTGCACCTCATTGACCATCGGGATCATGAAATGCAGGCCGGGCTGATAGTCGGCCTCGACGATTTCGCGGAAACGGAACTTGATGGCCATCTCCGTTTCGCGCACGGTGAAAGCCGACATGGCCATCAGCAAGGCCACCGCAGCAACGGCGATCAAGCCAAGAAATGCACGATTCGCCATCAGCGTGTTCCTCGCGTGCGGCGCTCGACAGCCTGATTGCCGGTTCCCGTCGCACCAGACTCGAATGTCCCAGCCGCTTCCGTCGTCTCGACGCGCGGGCGCTTGCCCTGCTGCTCGAGCAGTTTGTCGATGGGCAGATAAATGAGATTGCCGCTGCCCCCCGACGTATCGAGCACCACCTTCTTGCTCGACTTCAGCACCTGCTCCAGCGTCTCGAGGTAGAGGCGTTCGCGGGTGACGGCAGGCGCACGCTCGTATTCGGCCAGCAGCTTGCCGAAGCGCTGCGTTTCGCCTTCGGCATCGGCGATCTTGCGGGCCTGATAGGCATGCGCGTCCTGGATTTCGCGGACCGCGGCGCCGCGCGCACGCGGGATGATGTCGTTCGCATACGCCTGCGCAGCGAGTGAGAAGCGATCGCGGTCTTCGCGGGCCTTGATGGCGTCCTGCTGGGCCGGCGATACCTCGTTCGGCACCCGGACGTCCTGCAGGTTGACCGAGGTCACCTCGATACCGGTCTTGTAGGCATCGATCGTGCGCTGGATCAGCTCCTTGGTTCGCACGACGATGTCGAGACGGCCGGATTCCAGAACGTAGTCCAGCTTGCTGCGGCCGATGATTTCGCGGATCGCGCTTTCGCTGACTTCGCGCAGCGTCGTGTCCGGCGATTCGACGTTGAACACGTAGTCGAGCGGCTCGGCGCGGCGATACTGGACTTCGAGATTGATGTCGACGAGGTTTTCGTCGGCCGTCAGCATGCGTGTGGTTTCGCTGAAGCTCTCGATGGTCTGGGTGTTGACGAGCTGTCGCGTTTCGATGGGCCACGGCAGGTGCCAGCGCAGGCCCGGCTGGGTGGTCGCGACGTGCTTGCCGAAGCGCAGGACGACGCCGCGTTCCGCCGCATCGACCTGGTACAGGCCGGTAAATGCCCAGATGAGTACCAGGACAACCGCAATGGTGCCGATGCCGAATCCCCGGGCAGCGGGTGACGCACCCGTGCCACGCGGTCCGCCGCCACCACCGAAGATCCCCGATAAGCGCCGCTGCAGATTGCGCACGACTTCATCGAGATCGGGAGGACCCTGGTCCGGCTTGTTGCCGCCACCGCCCCAGGGGTTATTGCGCTTGCCGCCGGAATTTCCGCCGGATTCATTCCAGGCCATAAGAACTCGGTCACTCTCCGGGGGAAAAAAATCAGCTGAGCCAGCGGGTCGGAACGCGCGATTGTAGGAATGGCTCGCCGGGGGCACAAGTTTGTGATGGATCGAGGCCCGTATCGGGCAATCCCTCAGTCCGACACAGGTCTTCAAATGCCCGGCGGGGCATGGAAATTTCCAGATCCGTCTCGCCACCCGGCAACGTCTGCTCGGAGACTACTGCACCGGCGGCGAAGAATCGCGCCCGCGCACGGCCGTATCGCGGTGCCAGCACCACATGGCCATGGACGATCTCGGGCCCGAGGAAGTCGCCGATGGCATTGACCAGCAGGTCGGTTCCTGCACCGGTCTGGGCCGACAGCCAGATGCGTCGGGCATGTCCTTCGGCCGCCTGTTCGACACGCGGCAGCTCTCCGACCAGGTCGGCCTTGTTGTAGATCTCGATCTGCGGCAGCGAACCTGCGCCGACTTCCTCGAGCACGCGATTGACCTGTTCGATGCGTTCGCTGCGCTCGGGATCGGCCGCATCGACCACGTGCAACAGTAACGTCGCCTCGCGCGCTTCCTGCAACGTCGAGCGGAACGCCGCCACCAGTTCGTGCGGCAGGTCGCGCACGAAGCCGACGGTATCGGCCAGCAGCGCGTAGCGGGCGTCGGGAAGTTCGAGACGACGTACCGTTGGATCGAGCGTGGCGAACAGCTGATCCGCCGCGAAGGCATCCGCACCGGTGAGCCGGTTGAACAAGGTCGACTTGCCGGCGTTCGTGTAACCCACCAGCGCCACGGTCGGTATCGCGGCGCGCTTGCGTTCGCGACGCGTGGTTTCGCGCTGCGTGAGAACCTTGTCGAGCCGCGCGTTCAGCGTCTTGATGCGATTGCCCAGCAGCCGACGATCGGTTTCGAGCTGGGTTTCGCCCGGGCCGCGCAGACCGATACCGCCCTTCTGACGTTCCAGGTGGGTCCAGCCGCGGACCAGCCGCGTCGACAGATGCTTGAGCTGCGCCAGCTCGACCTGCAGCTGGCCTTCGAAGGTGCGGGCGCGCTGCGCGAAGATGTCGAGGATCAGACCAGTCCGGTCGATGACCCGACACTGCAGGAGCGCTTCGAGATTGCGCTCCTGGCTCGGCGATAAAGGATGATCGAAGACAACGAGATCGGCGGCCAGCGTCTTCACCGCGGTGTGGATTTCTTCCGCCTTGCCGCTGCCAATGAAAAGTCGTGGATCGGGGGAGCGTCGCGTACCGGTAATGACGCCCAGCACTTCGGCACCTGCCGAAGTGGCGAGAGACTCGAGTTCCGTCAGTTCATCCTGCGACGGAGGCTGGCCGAATCCGATACGAACCAGCAGTGCGCGTTCGCCGCTGCGTGGACGCTCAAACAACCGGCTTCTCCGTTCGCCAGGTCATTCGTCCAGCACTCTTCGCAACCACACCAGCGCACCGCGAGTCACTCGCCTTCGACATCATTCGTCCGGTTTCACTCGCTCGGCGCAGAAGTTTCCGCACCGTCCTCATCGCTCGTCGGGACGCGAATGCTGCGCGCCGGGACGACCGTCGAGATCGCGTGCTTGTAAACCATCTGGCTGACGCTGTTCTTCAACAGAACGACGAACTGATCGAACGAATCGATCTGACCTTGCAGCTTGATGCCGTTCACCAGGTAAATGGAGACCGGAACGCGCTCCTTGCGCAAAGTGTTCAGGAACGGATCCTGTAATGATTGCCCTCTGGCCATCATTTATCTCCTTGTTATTGCTCCGAAATTATTGTGTACGAACGTTTCCGGCAGAACCACTTCCATGCAGCCGGAGGACAGCTCACGAACCCGATCCTCGCGTTCGTTGCAGTGCCGCAGTCTAGCATAGAGGCCTTCGTTTCCAGATCGGGTCTTCGTTTAATACTGAGTTCCCGACACGTTCTTAACGACGTCGCACAGCGACGCCATCGCGTGCTGCATGGTGTCGGTCGCGCGCCGATCAAGGGCATCGATCCATTCAATTTCATTCTCCGCCCGCAGCCACACCAACTGGCGTCGGGCGAGATGTCGCGTCGCAATGATTGCGTCGTGCCGCGCCTGTTCCAGCGACACGGCGCCTTCCAGATGCTCCCAGAGCTGTCGATAGCCCACCGAACGGATCGAAGGCAGCCGCGCATGCAGATCGTGCCGGCGATGCAGTGCTTCGACCTCCGTCAAAAATCCGGCGCTCATCATGGCGTCGAATCGGGCGGCAATGGCGGCATAAAGCTTTTCACGATCGCCTGGCACCCAAGCGTAAGCAGCAAATGCCAATGCGGGATCCGGCACCACCGTCGCCGCATGCAACTCCGTCAGGGTACGACCGCTCAGTCGGTAGACCTCGATTGCCCGCTGAATACGTTGCCCGTCGCCGGGCTGGATGCGCGCCGCCGCTGCCGGATCGATCCGCGCCAGCTCCGCATGCATTGCCGGCCAGCCCCGGCGCGCCGCTTCCCGGTCGATGTCGGCCCGGACTTCCGCGTTCGCCGTCGGCAACTCGGCCAACCCCCGCCGCAACGCACGGAAGTAAAGCATCGTTCCGCCGACCAGCAATGGCAGACGACCTTTCGCGTGACTTTCCTCGATTGCTGCACGAGCGTCGCGCACGAACTGACCGGCGGAATACGGTTCGGCGGGATCGAGGATATCGACCAGACGATGCGGAAATCGCTGCAGAACCTCCGGCGCGGGCTTGCCCGTGCCGATATCCATACCGCGATACACCATCGCCGAGTCGACGCTCACGATATCGACCGGCAGGCGTTCGGCCAGGCCCAACGCCAGGTCGGTTTTGCCCGCACCCGTCGGCCCCATGATCAGCGCGACCGGCCTGGGACGCGGTGGCGTCATTGGTTCACCTGCCGCGCAGGAACATGCGATCGAGATCGCCCATGCTCACGTACGTCCAGGTCGGACGGCCGTGATTGCACTGATCGCTGCGCACGGTGCGCTCCATCTCGCGCAGCAAGGCATTCATTTCCGGGATCGTGAGATTGCGATGGGCTCGCACGGCGCCGTGACAGGCGATGGTGCCCAGCACTTCGTTCAGCGCTTCTTCGATACCGCGCGTCGCGCCATTGGCGACGAGATCTGCCCCGACGCGCTGCACGAGCTCATCGACATGCGACGCCTTGAGGAACGCGGGAATGGCCCGTACCTGCACACCGCTTGGACCGGTCCGTTCGATCTCCAGACCGGCCGTCGACAGCATCGCCGCATGTTCTTCCAGAACGTCGGCTTCCGCCTGCGACACACTGATTGCGAGCGGCGTCAGCAGCGGCTGACTCGCCAATGCGCCGTCGCCCAGCGCGGCCTTCATGCGCTCATACGTCGTACGTTCGTGCGCCGCATGCATGTCGACGAGGATGAGCCCATCGGGCGCCTGCGAAAGAATATAGACGCCGTGCAATTGGGCCAGTGCGAATCCGAGCGGCGGCGTCTCGGTCGATATGGCTGCCTGGGGCAACGGATCGACAGCTGGCGCGAAAGCCGCAACTGGCGGTTCAGCAACACGCAGACCCAGTGAAGACTGACTACCGAACGAACGGTTCGATACGGCGTACTGCGGTCCTCGCGAGGGCCACGTACCGGCCGGAGTCGTCGTAGGCATGAAGGTATCGATGCTGGCTGGCGCCGGCGCAGGAGTCGAAGCACCCGCGTAGGTATCGCGCAGCACACGCTCGACCGTCCGGAACAGGAAATCGTGCACATGACGGCCGTCGCGGAAACGGACTTCGAGCTTGGCCGGATGCGCGTTCACATCGACCTGCGTCGGATCGATTTCGATGAACAGAACGTACGCGGGATGACGCCCGCCGAAAATGACGTCGCGATAGCCGAGACGGATCGCGCTGGCGATCACCCGATCGCGCAGCGTGCGTCCATTGAGATAGAAGTGCTGCAGGTCCGGCTGCGCACGCGCATACGTGGGCTGACAGAGCCAGCCAGTGAGCCTGCATCCGGCGGAGTCATGCTCGACGAACAGCGCATTCGCCATGAATTCATCGCCGACGATCTGTGCAACGCGACGCTCGCGTTCGATCTGCGAGTGAGCGGCCGGATATTCGGCCACCAGTTTCTTGCCGACCGTCAGCGAAAACGCCGTCTTGAAGCTCGACAGCGCCAGCCGTTCGATCGCCCGTGCAATGTGCTGTGCCTCTGTGCGTTCCGCGCGCAGAAACTTGCGGCGCGCCGGCACATTGAAGAACAGATCGCGCACTTCGACGGTGGTGCCTGGCGGATGCGGCGCGGGCTCGACAGGACTCAGCACGCCATTGTCGGCAGAGACCGCATACGCCGTGTCGCTGCCGGCCGCGCGCGACGTCAGGCGCATGCGCGAGACAGACGCAATGCTCGGCAACGCTTCGCCGCGAAAACCGAGCGTCGCCACGCGCTCCAGGTCGTCGATGGTCGTGATCTTGCTCGTCGCATGCCGCGACAGCGCCAGCGCCAGTTCCTCGCGTTCGATGCCGCCGCCGTTGTCGCGGACGCGGATCAGGCGCACGCCGCCCTCTTCGATGTCGACATCGACCCGCGTCGCGCCGGCATCGATGCTGTTTTCGATCAGCTCCTTGATCACGGACGCCGGTCGTTCGACGACCTCGCCCGCGGCGATCTGATGGATGAGCTGCTCTGGAAGAATGCGAATCGGCATGAACGCGACCGGAATGAACGAGGTCGCGAGGATATCAGGCGGGCACGGTCGGCCGGAGCGGCAATTCCCCGGGATCAGCGGGCGCGGCCAACGCCTGCGGCACCGCCGCCTTCATCGACGGCGGCAATGCGATTGCCGTCGCGCTGCTCGCGCTGTTGCGCGAAATGAGTGCCCGGCGGCGGATTGTCATAAAAGTAAGCGCGAACGCCGGCGTGGATCGCTTCGGCCAGCCGCTGCTGATGCCGCGCATCCTTCAGGCGCGATTCCTCGCGCGGATTGGAGATGAACGCCGTCTCGACGAGCATCGAGGGAATGTCCGGCGACTTCAGCACCAGAAAACCCGCCTGTTTCACGCCGCGCCGGGTCACGTTGCCCATGCGGTCGAGTTCGTTCATGACATTGTCGGCCGCCACCAGGCTGGCACTCATGCTGGCGCCCTGCGACAGATCCAGCAGCACCGAAGCCAGCACGTCGCTCTTGTCTTCGAGCGTCACGCCGCCGATCAGATCCGACGCGTTCTCGCGTTCGGCCAGCCAGCGCGCCGCCTCGTCCGACGCACCGCGCGCCGACAGCGTGTACACGGACGAACCGACGACGGAGCGGTCGGTGTACGAGTCCGCGTGAATCGACACGAACATGTCCGCCTGCTGATCGCGTGCGCGCTTGATGCGCAACCGATGTGCCAGGTAGTAGTCGCCATCGCGCGTCAGGATGGCGCGCATGCCGGGCTCGCGATCGATCCGTTCCTTGAGCCGGCGCGCAATGGCCAGGGTGATGTCTTTCTCGCGGGTACCCGAACCGCCGAGCGAACCGGGATCCTTGCCGCCGTGACCGGCGTCGATTGCGACCACGATGTCGCGTCCCGAGGTCGATGCCGACTTGATGACGGTCGGCGTCGTGACGACGGGCGCCAGCGGAGCCGACTTCGCTACGACCGGTACGGCCGCATTCGCTGCGGCGCCGCTTCCCGGCATCAGGTCGAGCACGAGCCGGTGGCCGAGGCCTCCCTGCGGATCGACGGTGAACACCTTGGGCGCCGCCGGTCCGGTGAGGTCGACGACGAGGCGCAGATCGGCGCCCTGCACGCCCGCACGCAACTGTTTGGCGAAGCCCATCCCCTCGGGCATGGCGAGATTCGCGTTCTCGAGCCGCGCCGATTGAATGTCGACGACGACGCGCTCCGGGTTCTGCAGCGTCAGGAACGAATAGCGCGCCGGACCCGAGAGATCGAACACGACGCGAGTGCTATCGGGCCCGGCCCACAGGCGGATGTCCTTGACCGTGACATCCGACGCAGCGACGGCAAATGAAGCAAAGAACAGCGCGCACAACACACCGCACGCGGTTCGAAAAACCGCCCGGAGTGTCATTTCACACGGCGCCATCCTCATGGTGGCCGTAATGTACTCCCGGCCGCCAAATTAATTCAATATAAATTATGGGGATAGCTCGTAATGCTGGAGCTTCGTCACATCTGAACCAGCCGCTGCAGCAATTCCCTGCCCGCCTGTCCGTGCGCCGCCGCATCGAGGACACGCCCCTCGGCCGCGTAGTCGATGGTCAACGCCAGATCCGCCGGTGGAATCAGACCCGCACCGCGTTCGGGCCATTCGATGAGCAGCACGGCATCGTCGTTCAGCAGATCGCGCAGTCCGAGCGCTTCCACTTCGCCGGGATCGGCGAGTCGATACAGATCGAGGTGAAAAACCTGTCGGCCGGCGAATTCATAGGGCTCGATCAGTGTATAGGTCGGACTGCGCGCGAAACCCTGGAATCCCAGCGCATTGAGAACACCGCCGACGAATGTGGTCTTGCCCGCGCCCAGTTCGCCGCGGATCGTGACGACGAGCGCGCGCGCGCGTTGCGTCGACAGGGCATTGCCGAGCGCACGACCGAAGGCGCGCATCGCGTCGGCGTCAGCGACTTTCAAATGCGCTGAGTCGGATTGACGCATGTCGGCAGGTACGTGAAGAGATCGCTGGCGAGCAGGCCGCGTTCGCCGCGCCGCGCGGCCATGTCGCCGGCCATCGCATGCACCAGCACGCCCGCTCGCGCCGCCTCGGCGAGCTCGGCAGTCTGCGCGGCGATGCCGGCAATGACTCCTGTGAGCACATCCCCCATGCCGGGCGATGCCATGCCGGGATTGCCCTGATCGCAGATCGACGGCAGCGCATCGCGTTCGACGACCAGCGTGCCCGCCCCTTTCAGGACGACCGTGCCGCCGTAGCGCTCGACGATGGCGCGCGCTGCGGCGATGCGATCCGCCTGAACGTCGGCGTTGGAAATGCCAAGCAGGCGCCCGGCTTCCCCGGGATGCGGCGTGAGGATGCGTCGATCGCTCTTGCAGGGCGACTGCGCCAGCAGATTCAGCGCATCGGCATCGATCACGGTGGGCAGGTCGCTGTGAAAGGCGCAGTTCGCAACGGAATGAGCCCAGGCGTCCAGCCCCAGTCCCGGACCCACGGCGATCACATCGGCGCGCTCGATCAACGCGGCGAGATCCGCTGCGTTCTCCACCCCTCGACAGATGAGTTCGGGACGCTGCGTGACGATCGCCGCGACGTTCTCGGGACGAGTGGCCACCGTCACGAGACCCGCGCCCACGCGCAGCGCAGCCTCGCCGGAAAGACGCGCCGCACCTGCCATGCCGGCTCCGCCGCCGATGACCAGCACGTGGCCCTGCTGTCCCTTGTGCGTCGTGCGCCGACGTCGCGGCAGCAGGCGCGCCAGCGCGTCTTCGCTGATTCGCAGCGCCGCAGGTTGCGCGTGCGCCAGTGCGGCTTCCGGCACTTCCAGCCCGTCGAACATGACGGTGCCGGTGCAGTTCGGACCGTCACCGAGATAGAAGCCCTGCTTCAGACCGAGGAACGTCAGCGTCCGCTCCGCGTGAATCGCCGCGCCGAGAATGCGGCCGGTATCCGCGTCGAGTCCGCTGGGAATGTCGATCGCCAGGATCGGCGCGGCCGCCTCGTTCACGCGCGCGATGCATTGCGCCATCGCACCGTCGATATTGCGCGACAGGCCGATGCCGAAAATCGCATCGACGATGACTTCCGCGTTCTCGAGACAATCGTCCGACCAGTCGCGCGTGCTGCCGCCTTCGGCGATGAAATCCTGCCACGCACGCCGCGCATCGCCGCGCAGCGACGCCGGATCCGACAGTGCAATGACGACGACATCGAGCCGCCGCGCGCGCGCCAGTCGCGCCAGCACATAACCGTCCCCCGCGTTGTTGCCCGGCCCGCACAGAACGACGATCCGCTGCGCCGCGGGCCAGTAGCTGCGCAGCGTCGTGAGCGCGGCATCGCCGGCCGCTGTCATCAATGTGTAACCGGCAATCCCCAGGTCGTCGATCGCATGACGATCGAGTTCGCGAACCTGGGCGGCGGTATGGATGGCGAGCGGCAGAGTGGCCATGATCGTCAGTATACTTTGACGCTACTTTCGCGCGCCTGCGCTGTCTGCCCCATGTCCGAAGAATTCCCCACTTTCACCACCGATTCGCTCGCCGACGACATCCGGCAGTGGGGGCGCGAACTCGGGTTTCAGCAGATCGGCATCGCCGCAATCGGCGTGGAAAACGACGAAGCGTATCTGATGCGCTGGCTCGAACTGCGGCGCCACGGCGAGATGGAGTACATGTCCCGCCACGGCCGCAAGCGCGCGCGACCCGACGAACTCGTGCCGGGCACGATTCGCGTCATCTCGGCTCGGATGGATTACCTGCCGCCGGATGCCGCACCGGCCGACGACGTACTCGCCGATCCGCAGCTCGGCTACATCTCGCGCTACGCACTGGGGCGCGACTATCACAAGGTATTGCGCAGCCGTCTCGCACGCCTCGCCGACCGGATCTCCGGGCGCTGCGCCGGAACGCAGTACCGCGCCTTCGTCGACAGCGCGCCGATCCTGGAAAAAGCCTTCGCACGCGACGCCGGTCTCGGCTGGATCGGCAAGCACACCAATCTGATCAACCGCAGCGCCGGTTCCTGGTTTTTTCTCGGTGAGATTCTTACGGACCTGCCGCTCGCCATCGACGAACCGGCGAGCGGGCATTGCGGCACCTGCCGCGCCTGCATCGATGTCTGCCCGACCCAGGCCATCGTCGCGCCCTACGAACTCGACGCGCGCCGCTGCATTTCGTATCTCACGATCGAGTTGCGCGAATCGATACCCGTCGAGTTCCGCAAGGCCATGGGCAATCGCATCTACGGCTGCGACGACTGCCAGCTCGTGTGTCCCTGGAACAAGTTCGCACGCATCGCGGTGGAGAAGGACTTCGCGATCCGGCACGGGCTCGATGCACCACAACTCGTGGAGCTGTTCGCGTGGTCGGAAGAAGAGTTTCTCTCGCGTACGGAAGGCAGCGCGATCCGGCGGATCGGCTACGAATGCTGGCTCAGGAACATTGCGGTGGCACTCGGCAATGCGCGGTCAACCGCACAAGTGGTGCATGCATTGCGCGCACGCGCCGATCACGATTCGGCCTTGGTTCGCGAACATGTCGCGTGGGCGCTCGACCAGCATCGGGCCATTCTTCCTGACTTCTTTGAGGCCGGCTGAAGCCGGCCCCACAGGCAGAAAAGACTATCGACGCGGCGGCTGCGCCCTGACGTTGTCGATCAGGCGCGCGCGGCCGATTCGCGCGGCGGTCAGCACCACCATCTCCACGCCAGGCACGGGATCACCCAGCGTCGCCGCATCACGGATCGAGAAATAGTCGGGCCGGAAGCCGTGCTGCTTCAGCGCGTCGAAGCCCGCCTGCTCCAGCGCCGCGAAATCCTGCGAGCCGGATTCGATCGCTTCGCGCGCACGCGACAGCGCCGCATGAATCTGCGGCGCGATCTTGCGCTCGTCCGCGGAGAGATAGCGATTACGCGAACTCATGGCGAGGCCATCGCTCTCGCGCGTCGTCGGCACGCCGACGATTTCCATCGGCATGCACAGATCCGTCGCGGCGCGACGGATGATCATGAGCTGCTGGAAATCCTTCTCGCCGAACAGGGCGACGTCGGGCTGCACCAGGTTCAGCAGCTTCGTGACGATCGTGGCGACGCCGGTGAAATGACCGGGCCGGAAAGCGCCGCACAGGATGCTGTCGATCTCCGGCACCTGCACGCGCGTCGAGACGGCTTGCCCGCGCGGATACATCTCGTCGACGTCCGGCGTGAACAGTACGTCGGCGCCGATCGATTCGAGCAATCGGCGATCGTCCTCCGGCGTCCGCGGGTACGCCGCGAAATCTTCGTTCGGACCGAACTGCATCGGATTGACGAACACGCTGACGACCACGCGGTCGGCAACGTCGAGCGCACGACGCACGAGATCACCGTGCCCCTGGTGCAGGTTGCCCATGGTCGGCACGAAGGCGACCCGTTCGGAAGCCTTGCGCCATAGCGCCACTGCACGGCGCAGCTCTGCGGAGCGGACGATCGTATCCATCAGAAACAGTGTTCCGGTCCCGGATAGGTGCGGGATTTGACGGCTTCGGCGTAGGCCTTGACCGCGTCCAGCGCACTGTCGCGACCGGCCATGAAATTCTTCGAGAACTTCGGCTTGCGTCCCGCCGTGATGTCGAGGACGTCATACAGCACCAGGATCTGGCCGTCCGTATCCGGACCTGCGCCGATGCCGATCACGGGAACGTGCAATGCCTGCGTGATCTCGGTGCCGAGTTTCGCCGGAATGCATTCGAGCAGCACGACATCGGCGCCTGCGGCTTCGAGCGCCTTCGCATCGCGCATCATCTGTTCGGCCGCAGCCTCTTCGCGCCCCTGCACGCGGAAGCCGCCGACCTTGTGCACCGACTGCGGCTTGAGCCCGAGATGCGCGCAGACCGCGATGTCGTGCTTCGCAAGAAATTCGACGATCTCGACCTGCCCGGCGCCGCCTTCCAGCTTCACCATCTTGGCGCCGCCTTCCTGCATCAGCCGCACGGCATTGTCGAGCGCCTGCTCCTTGGACGAGTACGTCATGAACGGCATGTCGGCCATCAGGAACGGGCGATACATGCCTTTCGCCACGGCGCGGCAGTGATAGATCACGTCGTTCAACGTCACCGGCACGGTCGTGTCGTGACCCTGGATCACCATGCCCAGCGAATCGCCGACCAGCACGACATCGATGCCGGCGTCATCGACCAGCGTGGCGAAACTCGCGTCGTAGGCAGTGATGCAGGCGATCTTCTCGCCCTCGGCCTTCATCTTTTCCAGCGTCGCCACATTGACCGGAGGACGCGGCGCGTACCGTTCTTGCAGGTGCTTGTACATGGATGACTCGCAGAGTCCGTGCCTGAAGAGGTCAGCGGTGACGACACGGAAGGACCACGCAGCCGATGCAGATGCATACCCCCGGCCGACGGGCGCCAAGGATGAACGAGGGGGTTGCAAACATCAACCGCAATGCAGGAACGCGGAGGCGCCGTGTATACCGTCGTCAGTCGGCCGTGCTCTTCAGCGGATTGTAGTAGTGCCGTCCCTTGCGAACGCGTCGCACCTGCTCGAACAGCTGCTCGTAATCGCGATCGTTCGACACGAAGTCCGCCTGCGCGGCATTCACGATCAGCAGCGGCGATGTGTCATAAGCGTGGAAGAACCGCGCATACGCTTCCTGCAGACGTTCGAGATACTCGCGATCGATCTGCTGCTCGTAGCGGATGCCGCGACGCGCAATGCGTTCGAGCAGGATATCGATCGGTGCCTGCAGGTAGATCACGAGATCGGGTATGGGCGTATCGATCGCCATGCGCGAATAGATCTGCTCGTACAGCCCGAACTCCTCGTCATCGAGCGTCAGGCGCGCGAACAGCCGGTCCTTGTCGATGAGATAGTCGGCGACGCGCACCGTATCGAACAGATCGTGCTGGCGAATGTCTTCGAGCTGACGCGTGCGCTGGAACAGAAAGAACAACTGTGCCGGCAACGCGCCCGCGCGTGGATTGCGATAGAAGCGCTCGAGAAACGGATTCTCCTCAGCCTGCTCCAGGATCAGTTCGCTGCCGAAGCTGCGCGCGAGGCGCCGCGCAAGGCTGGTCTTGCCGACGCCGATCGGACCTTCGACCACGACGTAGCGATGCGGCGCTGTTGGAAGTTTCTCGGCCATGCGGAGACAGGATCGGTTTTATGAAAGTGGCACGAGTCCGGCGGCGCCAACCCGTGCGGCCAGACTCGCAACGCTCCCGTGTCCGGGAACGATGAGGTCCGGCGCGATATCGTGCAAAGGATACAGGACGAAGTTGCGCTCCGGGACGCCACGATGCGGCACGACGAGATCCGCTTCCTCGATCCTTGCAGTGCCGTGCACGAGCAGATCGAGATCGATCCGGCGTGGCCCCCAGCGCACCACCGGCGAGGCGCGCCCCAGGTCCGCTTCCAGTTGCTTGAGTGTCTGCAGCAACTCGCGCGGCGACAGTTGCGTGAGCACTCCTGCGACCGCATTGACGAACTCGGGTTGATCCTGCGGGCCGAGCGGCGCCGAGCGATACAACCGCGAGACGCGGATCAGGCGACTCGCTGCGAGTGTCCGCAATTTTTCCAGGGCAAGACGCACCTGCGCGAGCGGATCGTCGAGATTGCTGCCGACTGCAATGTACGCCGGCACCCAGAGCGTGGACATCGAAGCAGCGCGTCAGGGATTGCTGGCCGCAGGATGACGTCGGCGACGGCGGCGGCGACGCGGACCGTCGGCATGCGCAGGCTGCGAACCGGACGGACGCTGCTCGACGCGCGCGATACGCTCGTCCGGCGACAGTGTCTGGATTTCCGTCCACCAGGTGGCCAGTTCTGCATCGACCTCGCCGGCGGCGGCCCGCAACAGCAGAAAATCATAGGCCGCGCGAAACCGCGGATGATCGAGCAGCCGCAGCGCGCGACGACCGGAACGCAGGGCGAACCGCGGCTGCATGGCGATGACCTCGCGCATCGGCAGCGTGAAGCGCTTGGGAACGGCGATGCGCGACTGCTGCTTCGCGGTCACCAGTTCGCACGCATTGGCCATCTGCTGGATTTCGCTGCCCTGCTGCGCGCCGAGCTTCTGATAGGTCCGGGTGATGGCGGGCCACAGCAGCAGCGCGAACAGGAACGTCGGCGTGACCGATTTGTCGGCCCGCACACGCTCGTCGGTGCCTTCGAGTCCGAGCCGCAGCAGCCGCGCCGCCGCGCTGTCGGGCTGCTCTTGCAAGGCGCCGGCCAGATCAGGAAACAGATGTTCGAGCAGTCCGAATTGCACCAGCAGATCGAAGGCACGGACGGCGGTACCGGATAGGAACAGCTTGTTGATCTCGTCGAACAGCCGCGCCGGCGGCACGCCATCGAGCATCCACGCCAGCTTGCTGATCGGCGCCGCAGTGGCGGCCTCGATCCCGAAATCGAGCTTCGCGGCAAAACGGATGGCACGCAGCATGCGCACCGGATCTTCGCGATAGCGGGTTTCCGGATCGCCGATCAATCGCAGCACGCGGGCGCGCGCGTCGGCCACGCCGCCGACGTAATCCCACACCGAGAAGTCTTCGATGTTGTAGTAGAGCGCATTGGCGGTGAAATCGCGGCGCCAGACGTCTTCTTCGATCGTGCCGTACAGGTTGTCGCGCAGGATCCTGCCGCGCGCATCGAGCACGCGATGGCCGCCTTCATCGACGCTGTTGTCCTCGTCGATGGGCGTATGCGCGGCGCGGAAGGTCGCGACTTCGATGATCTCGTAACCGTAACGCACGTGGGCGAGATGGAAGCGCCGGCCGATCAGCCGGCAGTTGCGAAACAGCTGCTTGACCTGATCCGGATGCGCATTGGTGGCAACGTCGAAGTCCTTCGGCTCGATGCCGAGCAGCAGATCGCGAACGGCGCCGCCGACGAGGAATGCCTGGTAACCGGCCTCTTTCAGCCGATACAGCACCTTCAATGCATTCGGGGAAATATTCGCCCGGGAGATCGGGTGACCATCGCGCGCAACGATCAGCGGCTTGCCGGTGTCAGTCGGAAGTTCTTTAGAGGTATGGTCGTTCAATGAGCGCCGCCGCTTGAGACAGTGAGAGCGCCGCCTATAATACAGCCTCGGCCGGCGTTCCTACCGGACGGTTCATCTGCGCTCCCATCGTCTAGAGGCCTAGGACACAGCCCTCTCAAGGCTGGTACGAGGGTTCGAATCCCTCTGGGAGCGCCATTCCCTCTCGTGCGCGATCAAGGGCTTACGCTCATCAGGCGCCTGATCGGCGTTTCTTCTTCGCGAGCCGGTCGACGAACTGCGCATCGGCAGGCACAGCGGCTTCGTGCTCAGGCATGCAGGCGCCCTGAACGATCTTCGTTGCGCGAAACCACTGCAATCCGCCGTTCTCCGGCATGTCGAACTGCAGGTACAGCGCTACCGGCCAGCCGTGATACTGGCGCACACAGGTCTCGGTCCGGGCGCCGAGCATGGGAATGCGCTTCGCCATGCAGCGGGCCCCTGCATATTCGCGCTCGCCGATCATCTCGGCCGACGACTCCAGCGACAGCAGCGCATCCGCGGTGTCATCGTCGGGCTCGTCGATCGCCGTGCGTCGAGCCTTGCCCGTCAGGCTGCTGTAGCGAATGCGTTCGTCGGCGGAGCGGATCGTGAGGAGATGCAGCGGCACCTGCTCGTAGCCGACCCAGAGGATTTCCCGTCCTTCCCTGTCGCGGAAGTGAATACCGGGCGCTGGCGTCAGCATGTCCTTGCTGATGGTGGCTTTGATGGCGGTGCCGCGCTGGATCTCGATGAGGCGCCCGGCCGTCACATGGATCGTGCGTGACGTGATGCCGCGCGCCTGCGGAAAATTCCGTGGAATTTCCGACCAGGGCGCCATCGCCGTGTTGATCGAAGGAATCGACGCTTCGTAGTCGATGCGAATGCCGTCGCAATCGCCCTGTGCGGGCGCCGAAGCCATGACGCTCCACAACGCCACCCCTGCAATCCATTCGCGCATGGCCACATCCCTGTCAGCTGCCGGATGCCCAGCCTAAGGCAGAGCCCCGTCCGGAGCTACTTCGGGTTGGGGATTCCCAGCTTTCGCCCTTCCTCTGGGAGCGCCATCTCAGAATGGCGGCAAATGGCCGTTGCATAATCCGGCGCATTGAACCGGAGCTGTCATGACCCCAGCGGATCGCCGCATCACGGAGCAGATCGACAAGTGGCTGACGAGCGTCGATCTGCACCTCAAATACGTCGAACTCAGCGATGCGGCCTATGCCCGAGTGCAGCCGTGGCCGAAACACGACCGGCCGACCCGCTGGGTACTGGAAGTGGCGCGGCAGAAGATCCTGGAGTTGAAATCCCACTGCGAGACGCGGCAGGCCATGGGGGACGGTCGATTCGCCGAATCCCTGGAACTGATGGCCTTTCTGGCGAACCTCGTCGGCATCCAGCACATCCAGCGCTTCGTGCCGCTCGCCGATCCGGACAAGGCAAACACCGGCACAGGCGCCAGCCAGACGGTCGAGGCGCCCACGATCGTCAAGACCGCGCCGGTCAGGACGGTTCGGCCGGCGGACGATGCGACCCGCGAAATGCCGAAGCTGCGGGTTCCGACGCCAGGGAAAGCCGCGACAGCACCGGCCCCGAAAGCGGCTCCGCCCGTTGCGAAATCGGCATCCCGTCCCGAAGCCAGGCCTGCCAGTCGACCCGCGGCAGCGACTGCCAGGCCCGAGCCAGCCCCGAAGGCCGTCGCCGCCGACCTGAAGGAAAAAATGCTGGCGGATGCGGTGCGCCTGCTGAAATGGGGCAAGCCCTGGCATGAACTGGCCGAACTCATCGGCCGCATTGCCGATCGCCCCGCGGTCCCCGAGATCCGCAAGTTCCTGCGCACGCACAAGGCCGATATCGAAGCGCGCGCCGCCAGGAGCTAGGAAAACGCGGGCAAAAAAAAGGCCGGGTATCTTGCGATAGTCCGGCCAATCAGGGGGATTCGAGCAATCGGTCGTGTCATCTCTGGATCGTCACAACCGTCAGCAACCTGTGCATTGACCCGGCGGAGCTCATTCAGTTCCCGGACTTTCGTCCGGTGGCTGCCGCTGCGTCATTTTGCGATGCCAAATATACAGATTGCTGTATCGCAGCACAACAGCCGCGATGTGATTTCTTCCACAAGAATCCCCGGAAAAACGAGGTTCTGGAGACGGTCGGACGCCAGGGCGGGGTAATTCAGGATTTTTCGCACTGCCAAATAATCCATCCCCGCCGGGCGCCTTCACCCGCACGGCGGCGATTAAGTCGACGTCATGTACCGGCCGTCGGCCGCGACATTTCTTGAAAACTCCGGCGGCCCCGTAGAAAAATCGCCGCCGGTTTCGTTGGCTACCCCGCCATCGAAATCACCAAACTTCAACGAGCCATCGTGAACTCCGCGGGAAACGGTGCGGTCACACGACAGGCTTTTCCATCAAGAACAAAGCGCTAGCGACATGATCGAGATCAATCATCTGACCAAACGCTACGGACCGCTCACCGCGGTCGATGACATCAGCTTCCAGGTGGCGCCGGGCGAGGTGCTCGGCTTCCTCGGCCCGAACGGCGCCGGCAAGTCGACCACCATGAAAATGATCACCGGCTTCCTCGCGCCGACCTCGGGCAGCATCCGGGTGTGCGGCCACGACGTGGACTCCGCGCCGATCGCCGCCAAGGCCTGCATGGGCTACCTGCCCGAAGGCGCCCCGGCCTACGCCGAAATGAACGTCCGCGCCTTTCTCGATTTCATCGCCGACATCCGCGAGCTGACCGCCGACCGGCGCCGCAGCCGCCTCGATGACGTGATCGGCCGCCTGGCGCTCGGCAGCGTGCTGGACCAGGCGATCGAAACCCTCTCCAAGGGCTTCAAGCGCCGCGTCGGACTCGCGCAGGCGCTGCTGCACGATCCGCCGGTGCTGATCCTCGACGAACCGACCGACGGTCTCGACCCCAACCAGAAGCACGAAGTGCGCACGCTCATCAATGCGATGGCGAAGGACAAGATCATCGTGATCTCGACCCACATCCTCGAAGAGGTCGATGCGGTCTGCAATCGCGCCATCATCATCGCCAACGGCCGCATCCTCGCCGACGACACGCCGCAGCAGCTCGCCGCGCGCGCGCCGTCCGGACGGCTTGACGATGTCTTCCGCACGATCACTACACAGGGAGCAGTCGCCCATGCGTAACGTCTGTGCCCTGTTCAAACGCGAGTTCGCCAGCTACTTCGCGACGCCGCTGGCCTTCGTGTTCATCGTGATCTTCCTGATCCTCACCGGCGCGTTCACGTTCTTCCTCGGCGGCTTCTACGAGCGCGGCCAGGCGGATCTGGCGCCGTTCTTCAACTATCACCCGTGGCTGTACCTGTTCCTGATGCCGGCATTGTCGATGCGGCTGTGGGCGGAAGAGCGCAAGTCGGGGACCATCGAACTGCTGATGACGCTGCCGGTCACGCTATGGCAGGCCGTGCTCGGCAAGTTCCTCGCGGCCTGGGCCTTCGCCGGCGTCGCGCTGGCGCTGACGTTCCCGATGTGGATCACCGTCAACTATCTCGGCGACCCGGACAACGGCACCATCGTCGGCGCCTACATCGGCAGCTTCCTGATGGCTGGCGGTTTCCTTGCGGTGGGCAGCTGCCTGTCGGCGGCGACGCGCAACCAGGTCATCGCCTTCATCCTGACCGCGGTGCTCTGCCTGTTCTTTTTCCTGCTCACCGGCTTCGGTCCGGTCATCAACGTGTTCAGCGGCTGGCTGCCGCAGACGATCGTCGACGCGCTCGCCTCGTTGTCGTTCCTCACGCACTTCACCTCCGTCGCCAAGGGCGTGATCGACCTGCGCGACCTGCTCTACTTCGCGACGCTCATCGTCGTGTGGCTGGCGGCGACCGCCATCGTGCTGGAAATGAAGAAGGCCGACTGACATGAGCAACAACAAATCGACTGCCGGACGCAAGGTGTTCGGCCTGGGCGCCCTGGTGGCGCTGGCCCTGCTGTTCATCGGCGTGACGATCCTGCTCACGTTCGCGCTGCGCGGCGCACGGCTCGATCTCACCGAGAGCAAGCTGTACTCGATCGCGCCGGGCACGCAGAACATCCTTGCGTCGCTTCAGGAACCCATCAATCTCTATTTCTTCTTCTCGCAGGAGGCGAGCCGGCAGTCGCCGCAGATCCGCGCTTACGCGCAGCGCGTGCAGGAACTGCTGGAAGAAATGGCGCAGCGTTCGAAGGGCAAGCTGCGGCTGAACGTGGTCGATCCGCAGCCGTTCTCCGAGGACGAAGACCGTGCCACCGAGTTCGGACTGCAGGCCGTGCCGTTCGGCGGCCAGGGCGAATCACTGTACTTCGGCCTCGCCGGCACGAACTCGACCGACGGACGCGAAATCATTCCGTTCTTCCAGCCTGACAAGGAAGAGTTTCTCGAGTACGACGTGGCCAGCCTGATCCATCGGCTGGAGAACACGAAGCGCGCCAAGCTCGGACTCATCGCGGCCCTGCCCGTCGACGCCTCGTTCGATCCCGCCTCCGGTGGCATGCGTCCGGGCTGGGCCAGCATCGCGCAGATCCATCAGCTGTTCGATGTGCAGACCCTCGCAACCGACATTGCGGAGATCGCGCCTGACATCGACACGCTGATGATCGTGCATCCGCGCGAACTGTCGCCCAAGACTCTCTACGCGATCGATCAGTTCGTGATGCGCGGCGGCAAGCTGATCGCCTTCATGGACCCGCAGTCGGAGAACGATCCGCAGGCGGCGCAGATGGCCCAGATGGGCGGCATGGCCGGCGGACGCTCCTCGACGCTCGGCCCGCTGCTCGATGCCTGGGGCGTGACCTACGATCCGGGCCAGATCCTCGGCGATCGCGAACTGGGCCTGACCGTGTCGCTGCAGGCCAATCAGCCGCCCTCGCAGCACATCGCCATCGTCGGCTTCAATCGCGCCAGCATGAACGGCAAGGACGTGGTGACCTCGGCGCTGGATTCCATCAACGTCATGACGGCCGGCGTGCTGGGCAGGAAGGAAGGCGCGACGATCGAATTCGAACCGCTGATCCAGTCGAGCACCAACGCAGCGCTGCTACCGGCGGCGAAACTCGCCTTCCTGCCCGACAGCCAGTCGCTGCTCGATGGCTTCAAGGCAACGGGTGAGCGTTACGCTGTCGCGGCGCGCATCCACGGCAAGCTGAAGTCCGCGTTTCCCAGCGCGCCGGAAGGCGCCACCGCCGGCCAGGCGCTGAAGGAAACTGCGGGCGATGCGAACATCATTCTGGTCGCGGACACGGACATCCTTGCCGACCCGCTGTGGGTGCGCACCCAGAACGTGTTCGGTCAGCGCATGATGATGGCCTGGGCGAACAACGGCGACTTTCTCGCCAATGCCATCGACAACCTCGCCGGCAGTTCGGATCTGATCAGCATCCGCGGCCGCCAGAGCTTCTTCCGCCCGTTCACGAAGGTCGATGAACTGCGTCGCCGTGCCGACGACCGGCTGCGCGCGACCGAAAAGCAGCTCGACGAGGAACTGCGCGACACCGAACAGAAACTCACTCAATTGCAGGCGAGCCGCGCGAACCAGGAAGAACTGACGCTCTCGCCGGAACAGGAAGCCGAGCTGACCCGCTTCACCCAGGAACGCGGGCGCATCCGCAAGGAATTGCGCGAAGTACGCCGCAGCCTCGACGTGGAAATCGAAGGTCTCGGCTCCCGGCTCAAACTGATCAACATCGCGCTGATCCCGACCCTGATCGCCATCGCCGCCATTGCGCTCGCGATCACGCGACGGCGCCGGCTGCGTGCCGGCCGGGCCGCGGCGCATACCGGTTGAGAAAGCTCCCATGACGTCACGCAATCTTTCCCTCCTTGGCCTGATCGCAATCGTCGTGCTCGCCGCTGGCCTGTGGCTGGCGAATCCACGTTCATCCGCGCAGAAATCGGATCTGCTCTATCCCGGACTGAAGCAGGATCTCGACAAAATCACCGCGATCCGCCTCTACAAGGCAGGCAACGAACCCGCCGTGGAACTCACGCGCGGCGAATCGCACTGGCAGGTCGCGCAACGCTCGAGCTATCCCGCCGATGCGGCGAAAGTGCGGCGCCTGTTGCAGTCGCTGGCGGACGCCAGGTCGATCGAAGAGAAAACCTCGAATCCGGACAACTACCCTGCGCTCGGCGTGGAGGATGTCGCGGACGCCGCGGCAGCCGGCACGCGCGTCGAACTCGTCGGCACGGCACAGCCTGTCGATCTGATCGTCGGCAAGAACGCCGGCACGAAGGGCTCCTATGTTCGCCGCACGGGCGAACCGGCCAGCTGGCAGACGAACGAGAGCATCGAAGCCTCGGCGACGCCGCACGACTGGCTGCAGACTGCCGTGCTCGACATCGGCGCCGATCGCGTGCAGTCCGCGGCGATCACCGTCGGCAGCGGCAAGCCATACACGATCGCCAAGGCCGCACGCGCCGATGCCGACTTCAAGGTTGCGGGGCTGCCGAAAGGCAAGGAAGCGGATACGTTCGCGGCGAACAACATGGCCACCGCACTCGCCGGCCTCACGCTCTCGGACGTACGTCCGGCCCAGGACTTCGCTGCCGACAAGTCCGTCGCGCATGCGACCTTCCGGACGTTCGACGGCCTGGTCGTGGAACTCGACGGATTCTCGAAGGATGACAAGCACTATGTCGCCGCGAAGACGTCCTACGACGATGCGCTGGCAAAGCAGTTCCACGTCGAGACCCAGGCGCCTGCCGATGGTGAAGGCAATGCGCCGAAGGCGAGCAGCGAGGAAGAGTCCGGCAAAACCAATGCCCGCCTGCAGGGCTGGGTGTACGAGATCGCCGACTACAAGTACGAGCTGATCTTCAAGCCGGCGGATTCGCTGGTGAAGAAGTAAGGCCGCCTGTGGGGCCGGCTTCAGCCCAATGGCCCTGACATAAGGATTTGCTCTGCCTGTGGGGCCGGCTTCAGCCGGCCTCTGCCTGTAGGTCAGGCTTCAGCCTGACATCTTTCCAGAGGCCGGCTAAAGCCGGCCCCACAGGAAATTCAGCGGGCGCGCTTCGGCAGCAATACCACGCGCGTCTTCGTCCACCGATCCGGCCACGCCTGTTTGTCGCGATCGATCCAGATCCACAGGTAGGCAATCGCCAGCGGCGCGAGCGCAATGCAGTTCGCCGCCACGCGCGGCGTTTTCGGCCAGTCGTGCCAGATCCACCAGTAGCCGATCAGGAACGGCACGCACAGCACGAAGACGGCGCCGAGCCGCCGCAGGGCATCGCCGACGGAAAGCAGCGCACCATCGTGCCGCTCCAGGCGCAGACGCCAGGCGAGCATGCCCACTGTCTGGCCGCGTCGCGTCCAGAAAAAGATGAAAAATCCGGCGACGACGGCGATCTGCACGAGGTGATACAGGTGCGCCAGCCAGCCCACCTCTTCCGCCACCAGCACGCGGCCTTTCAGGAACGGCAGGAACGGCACCGTGGCGACGACCATGAAGGCAAAGATCGGCAGGCAGTCGTAGACCATCGCACCGAGACGCCTGAGGAGGCCGGCAGGAGGCGTCTGGATCATCGCAACCTCAGCGGACACGGGACACCGCAACTCCAGTGATCAGCGCCAGCACCACCGTCGGCGTCCAGCCGACGACGATGGGCGGCAGATCGAAGATCGCGCCGCTGCTGTCCATCAGGCGCGCCAGCAGCAGGAACAGGACGCCGACCATGATGCCCACTACCGTACGCGCACCCGTGCCGGTCGAGCGCATCGGTCCGAACGCGAACGGCACCGCGAGCACGACGATGATGGACACGGCCACCGTGCGGGCGATGCGCGCCCACATGGCAGCCTCGGCCGAATTCGCATCCAGCCCATTACGTTTCAGGTGCGCGATGTATCCCGTCAGCGCGCGCACCGGCATCGCATCCGGCTTGATGGCTGCAAGGCCGAGGAACTCTGCCGAGAGATTGGTCTCGAGGGTCGCGGAGGCATGCTGCTCGGGAACGATGCGATCGTTCTCGACTTTCGACTGGCGATAGTCGCCCAGGGTCCAGCGGTTCTGCTTGTCGATGCTGGCATTGCCGGCCTTGCCGACGCTCAGCAGCCGGCGCTGCGCATCGAACTGGAATACATAGACGCCGCCGAAACTGTTCTCGGCGCTCTGGCGCTGCACCGACAGGATGGTGTCGCCGTCCTTCGCCCAGGCCGCGCGGTTGCCGGCCATGCTGTAGTCCTGGAATTTCTGGAAGGTCTTCATCTCGCGCGCGTACTGCTCCAGCGGCGGCGCGACGTACTCGCCGAGCGCCCAGGTCGCCGCCATCAGCAGCACACCGGCACCGAACACCCACGCGCCGATGCGCACCACCGACACGCCCGCCGCCCGGATCACCACCAGTTCCAGCGAACGAGCGAGATTCCCCAGCGACAGCAGCGCGCCGATGAGCGAGGCGATCGGCAGCATGTCGAATGCCGTCTGCGGCAGGTTCAGGCCGACGTACATCAATGCGCTCACGCCGGTGTAGTTGCCGACCCCCACTTCGTCCTGCTGCGAGATGAGCAGGTACAGGCCGTTCAGTACCGCCAGCACCAGCAGCACCAGCAGCGTGTAGCCGATGACATTGCGCATCACGTAACGCGACAGCAGCGACATGTCAGCTCACCGCCGCGGGCCGCACGCGCCCGATCGGATAGGCCCTGAGCAGCAGCAACGCCGCAGCGACCAGCGCGATGACATGCACCCACCACAGGCCGAGGGACTGCGGCGCCACGCCGTTTTCGATCCAGGTGCGCGCCGCCACCAGCGAGTTGTAGTAGATGAAGTACGCGAGGATCGCGATGCCCATCCTGCCGAAGCGGCCCTGTCGCGGCCGCAGACGCGCGAGCGGCACGGCCAGCATCATCAGCACCAGCGCGCTCACCGGCGTCGCGATGCGCCAGTGCAGTTCGGCCACGTCCTTCAGGTCGGTGGAATCGAGCAGTTCGGCCGTCAGTTTCATGTCCGCCTTCGAGGCCCGGCCGGCCGGATCGCCCAGGCGGATCGGAATGCCGCCCTCGCTGAACCTGATGATGCGGAACTGACCCTCGCCGGGCACGCCTTCGTAGCGCTCGCCGTCATAGAGCACGAAGGTCTGCTCCGCCTGCCCCGCTCCGCGCTGCTCGGCGCGCGTGGCCGTCCAGATCTCGAAACGGCTCGCAGGCTGCACTTCGCGCGCGTCGCCTGATTCATCCGTCTTCACGGGGCGTTCGATGAACACGTTCACGTTGTGCAGGATGCCGTTCTCGTCCACGCGCTCGGCATAGAACACGATGTTGCCGCCGCCGAAGGTACGGAACCGGCCCGGTTCGAGCAGTCCGAACTGCGCATCGCGCAGCGCCTCGGCGCGGATGGCCTGCGCTCGCGCACTCGCCGCCGGAATCGCGATGAAGGACAGCCAGGCGAGCAGCGCCACGATGACGATGCCCAGCAAGGTGATCGGCCGGAACAGGCCCGCCGGTCCCACGCCGCAGGCCTGGATCGCCGCCATCTCGCTCTCGTGATACAGCCGGCCGAGCGCCAGCATGATGGCGAGGAAGAAACCGATCGGCATGATGATCGAGAGGTTGCCGGTGGTCGTGAGTCCGATCAGGGCAAAGACGACTTCGCGCGGAAAGTCGTTGGCGGCCGCCTGCGACAGCACGCGTGCGAGCTGGTTCGCCAGCAGGATCGCAAGCAGTACGACCGTCACGGCCAGCCAGGTGACGGCGACTTCGCGAAAGACATAGCGATCGAGCGTACGCAGCGCGGATACCTCAGCGCGAACAGGGCGGATACAATCTCCGGCCTTCGTTCTGCCGGCGCATACGTTAAGCGACACGGCATCCTGCGTAAACCTTGAGAAGAGGACGGCCCATGGAATTTTTTGCGACCACCAGCGCGCCCGCGCGGCAGCGCACCGAATGCGCGATCGTCGGCGTGTACGACAAAGGCGTCCTGTCCGATGCGGCAGCCGAGATCGACGCCCGCAGCGGCGGACGCCTGGCGAAGCTGGTGAAGAAAGGTGATCTGCGCGGCAAGACCGGCGATGTCGTCACGCTCGCGGATCTCGATGGCGGCCCGTGCGAACGCATCATTGCCATCGGTCTGGGCGCCAAGAGCGCGTTCAATCGCAAACAGTATCGACGCGCGCTCAACTCGGCGCTGACGGCCATCGGCAAGACGAACGCACGGGAGGCGGTCAGCTATCTCGCACTCGACGGCGCGAAGGACGCGGACACCTACACGCTCGCGCGCATCGCCGCGGAAGTCGCCGGCAACTCGGCGTATCGCATTCCGGATCACAAGACGGCCAACAAGCGGCCGAAGTCGCGGCTCGCGAAATTCGGTGTCGCAGCGACTCGCAGCGACCGCAGCAGCGTCGAACGCGGCATCGAACACGGCCGCGGCATCAGTGCCGGCATGTCGCTCATGCGCGACCTCGCCAATCAGCCCGGCAATGTCTGCACGCCCTCGTATCTCGCGAATGCCGCGAAGACCCTGTCGCGCGAGTACCGCAGCATCAAGACGCGAGTGCTCAACGAAGCCGATTGCCGCAAGCTCAAGATGGGTTCGTTCCTGTCCGTCACCGAGGGCACCGAAGAACCGGCGCGTCTGATCGTGCTCGAGTACTACGGCGCCGAGCGCAGCAAGGCGCCGGTCGTGCTGGTCGGCAAGGGCGTGACCTTCGATACCGGCGGCATTTCGCTCAAGCCGCCGCCCGCGATGGATGAAATGAAGTTCGACATGAGCGGCGCCGCCAGCGTGCTCGGCACGTTCAAGGCGATCGCGGAACTGGAACTGGCGATCAATCTCGTCGGCGTCGTACCCGCCTGCGAAAACATGCCCGGCAGCCGCGCCACCAAGCCCGGCGACATCGTGAAGAGCATGTCGGGCCAGACCATCGAAGTGCTGAACACCGACGCCGAGGGACGCCTGATCCTGTGCGATGCGATCACCTACGCGCGCCGCTTCAAGCCCGACACGCTCATCGACATCGCGACGCTCACCGGCGCCTGCGTCATGGCGCTCGGCAGTCACTACTGCGGCCTGTTCAGCAACGACGACGCACTGAGCGAAGCGCTGCAGGAGGCCGGCAACCGCAGCGACGATCGCGCCTGGCCGCTGCCGCTCGGCGAGGAATACGCCGAAGGACTCAAGAGCAACTTCGCCGACATGGCGAACGTCGCCGGCCGCGAAGGCGGCGCCATCACCGCGGCCTGCTTCCTCGCCAAGTTCACGGAAGGACTCAAGTGGGCGCATCTGGACGTGGCCGGCACCGCGTATCAGTCGGGCGCCAACAAGTCGAGCACGGGCCGCCCGGTGCCGTTGCTGGTCGACTACCTGATCAACCGGTAGTCGCGTGGCCCGCGTCGATTTCTACGTGCTGTCGCAGGAGGGCCCGGATGCCCGCCTGCGCATCGCCTGCCGCCTGGTGGAGAAAGCCTACGACCAGAATCTGAAGGTCTACGTGCAGACATCGTCGCAGGCGGAAGCTCAGCGCCTCGACGAACTGCTGTGGACGTTCAACGACCGCGCCTTCATTCCCCACGAGATCAACACCGGCAACGGTGCATCGCACGAACGCGTCGTGGTCCTGATCGGCGAAGCGGCCGCACCGCAGAGTCATCGACAATTGCTGATCAACCTCGTCAACCGCCTGCCCGACGATTTCGAACACTTCGAACGTGTCGCCGAGATCGTCGACGTCGATCCCGAGAACAAGCGGCTGTCACGCGAGCGCTACAAGGTGTATCGCGAGCGCGGGTGCGAGCTGGATACGCACAATCTTTGAGGAAGAACAGGATTGGTACGCAAAAGGCGCAATGAGGAACGCAAGAAGCGCAAAAAGTTCTCTCTGGGACTTTCGAAACTTGTGCCTTTTGCGTTCTTCCTTGCGCCTTTTGCGTACCAATCCCCCTCTTACTTCCTGATCCCCAGCCACCCGGCATGATCCACCGTATCCGTCGCACCGCGCTGGAACGCATCGCGCCACGACTGCGGCAGCGAGCGCTTCGTCAGGGTCCGGGTATCGACATGGACATAGACGGTTTCGGCCGTGGCGATGACCGGCTCGGCGCCGGCGATGCGGAATTCCGTTGCGAGCGTGAATGACGTGTTGCCGATGTGCTTCGCCGCGACGGAGGCTTCGATCACCTGGTCGTAGCGCGCCGGGGCTTTCCATTCGAGCGTCTGCTTGACGAGCTGGTAGTCGAGTTCGCCGCTCTGCAGTTCGTGCTCGAAGCCGAGTGCCCGCAGCCATTCCGCCGTCGCGAGGTCGACGTAGTCGGCGTAGCGCGCGTTGAAGACGACCTTCTGCGCATCGCATTCGCCGTAGCGCACACGCAGGTAGTAACGGAAACGATCGGCAGACATGTGAACCTCTCGGAAGAGAATGGCCGCAAAAAGCGCAAAAGGCGCAAGGTCAGAACTCCGGATTTCTTACTTTCGCGTCTTCTGCGCTTTTTGCGGCCATTCCTTGATTCTTCGTCTCAACCCCTGACCCAGTAATAAACCGCGAGTCCCGCACCGACGGCGACGACGGTCCAGCGCAGCGGGTCGGCATTCATCCGGCCGGCGACACGGCCGCCGATCATGCCACCGACGACCGCGCCGGCGGCCATCGCGGCCGCGACGATCCAGAGCACCTGGCCTGAGAACACGAAGAACACGGCCGCGGCGATGTTCACGCTGAAGGCGACGGCTTGCTTGAGCGCATTCAATCGGGTCAGCGAATCGTGCAGCGTCGCGCCGAGCACGGCCAGGACGATGACGCTCATGCCGGCGGTGAAGAAGCCGCCGTAGATGCTCGCGAGCATGACGGCGACGGTCGCCGGCGCCAGGTTTTCATGCCCGTCGCCATCGGAAGCGAGGCGCCGCACGACGAACTCGCGCACGCGATTCTGGAAAGCCAGCAGCAGCGACGCGAACAGCAGCATGAAGGGCACGAGCTTCTGGAACGTGTGCTCATGGGTCCGCAGCAGCAGCCATGCACCGGCGATTCCGCCCAGAATCGCCGCGGGCAGGCAGATCCGGAACCGCCTTTCCTGACCGCGGAGCTGGCCGAGCTGTGCCAGGGTCGCACCGAAATAACCCGGCGACAGCGCCACCGCATTCGTCACGTTGGCGGCGATCGGCGGCACGCCGAGGCCCAGCAGCACGGGAAAACTGATCAGCGTGCCGCCGCCGGCGATGGCGTTGACCAGGCCGGCCGCGGCGGCAGCCACGGCGGCGATGAAGAGTTCGGAGGCAGTCATCCGCGGAAGTATCGGGGAGCCGTGGATGGCCGGGCAAACCGGTCCGGCCCGGAACAGGACCTGCGGCTATAATCGCCGCCCCGTTTTGTCCCGGACTCGCACAGTTCCCATGGAAAAGTCCTACAGCCCCCGCGACATCGAGCAGCGCATCTACCAGCGCTGGGAGGAAAACGGCTGGTTTGCGCCGCGCGGTACCGGCGAGCCCTACTGCATCATGATCCCGCCGCCCAACGTGACGGGCACGCTGCACATGGGCCATGCCTTCCAGCACACGCTGATGGACGCCCTCACCCGCCTGCATCGCATGGACGGTCGCAGCGCGCTGTGGCAGCCGGGCACCGACCACGCCGGCATCGCGACCCAGATGGTGGTCGAGCGCCAGCTCAATGCGGCCGGCACGCATCGTCGCGACATCGGGCGTGAAGCTTTCGTCGAGAAGGTCTGGGAATGGAAGGCGCAGTCGGGCGACACGATCTCGCGGCAGGAACGCCGCCTCGGCAACTCGGTCGACTGGACGCGCGACCGGTTCACGATGGACGAAGGACTGTCGGTCGCCGTCACCGAAGTGTTCGTGCGCCTGTACGAGGAAGGCCTGATCTATCGCGGCAAGCGCCTCGTGAACTGGGATCCCGTGCTGCACACCGCGCTGTCCGATCTCGAAGTGATGCAGGAGCCCGAGCAGGGATCGCTGTGGCACCTGCGCTATCCGCTCGCCGACGGCACCGGACAGCTCGTGGTGGCGACCACGCGTCCCGAAACGATGCTCGGCGATACCGCGGTCGCGGTGCATCCGGAAGACGAGCGTTACAAACATCTCATCGGCAAGAAGATCCATCTCCCGCTGACCGAGCGCCTGATTCCGATCATTGCCGATGAGTACGTCGATCCGGCGTTCGGCTCCGGCTGCGTCAAGATCACGCCGGCGCACGACTTCAACGACTATGAAATCGGCAAGCGTCACGATCTGCCGCTGATCAATGTGCTCGACCACAACGCCGCGCTGAACGATGCGGTGCCGGAAGCCTATCGCGGCCTCGACCGCTTCGAAGCCCGCAAGCGCATCGTCGCGGATCTCGAAGCGCAAGGCCTGCTGGAAAAGATCGAACCGCACACGCTGCAGGTGCCGCGCGGCGACCGCAGCGGCGCCGTGCTCGAACCGTGGCTCACCGATCAGTGGTACGTGCGCATCGCACCGCTGGCCGAGCCGGCGACGAAAGCCGTCGAAGACGGCCGCATCCGCTTCGTGCCGGATCACTGGGCGAAAACCTATTACCAGTGGATGAACAACATCCAGGACTGGTGCATCAGCCGCCAGCTCTGGTGGGGTCACCAGATCCCCGCGTGGTATGACGACCAGGGCAATGTCTATGTCGCGCGCACCGAAGCGGATGCCATGCAGCAGGCGCAAGGCGCACTGAATCGCAACGATGTCGTGCTCAAGCGCGACGACGACGTGCTCGACACCTGGTTCTCCTCCGCGCTGTGGCCGTTCTCGACGCTCGGCTGGCCCGATGAAACGCCGGAACTGAAGAAGTTCTATCCGACCTCGGTGCTGGTCACCGGCTTCGACATCATCTTCTTCTGGGTCGCGCGCATGATCATGATGGGCATGAAGTTCGCAGGCGACGTGCCGTTCCGCGAGATCTACATCACCGGCCTGATCCGCGACGAGAACGGCGACAAGATGTCGAAGTCCAAGGGCAACATCATCGACCCGCTGGACCTGATCGACGGCATCGACCTCGAATCGCTGGTGGCGAAGCGCACGAGCGGCATGATGCAGCCGCAGCTCAAGGGCAAGATCGAGAAGGCGACGCGCAAACAGTTCCCCGACGGCATTCCTTCCTACGGCACCGACGCGCTGCGCTTCACGTTCGCTTCGCTTGCGACCATGGGCCGCGACATCCGCTTCGACCTGGGACGCGTCGATGGCTACAAGAACTTCTGCAACAAGCTCTGGAACGCCGCACGCTACGTGCTGATGAATACGGAAGGCCAGGACAACGGCCTCAGCGGCGACATCGAGTACTCGATCCCGGACCGCTGGATCCGTTCGCGCCTCGGCTCGACCGTCGAAGACGTGCGCCGCCTGCTCGGCGAATACCGTTTCGACCTCGCCGCGCAGAAGCTGTACGAGTTCGCCTGGTACGAATACTGCGACTGGTACCTGGAACTGTCGAAGCCGGCGCTGCAGTCGGAGTCCGCCAGCGCGGCGCAGAAACGCGGCGCCCGCCGCACGCTGCTCGAAGTGCTCGAAGCGTATCTGCGACTGCTGCATCCGCTGATGCCCTTCGTCACGGAGGAGATCTGGCAGGCCGTCGCGCCGCTCGCGGGCCGCCAGGGCGAGACCATCATGCTGCAGCCGTATCCGCGCGAATCCGACTTCCCCGTCGATCAGGCGGCGGAAGATGCCATCGCGCCGATCAAGGCCGTCATCCTCGGCGTGCGTCAGATCCGCGGCCAGCTCGACGTGGCGCGCTCGCGCCAGATTCCTGTGTTCGTGAAGGCGGCGTCGAACGAGGACTGGCGACTGATCGCGGCCAACGCGGACCTGATCCGCTCGCTCGCCAACATCACCAGCCTCGACGCCATTGCCGACGAATCGACCCTGCCGCCCACGGCGATGCAACTCATCGAAGGCCAGGTCATCCATGCCCCGCTCGCGAGCCTGATCGACGATCCTGACGCGGAGCTGTCGCGGCTCGCGAAGCGCAGGACGAAGACGCTGCAGGAAATCACCAAGTGCGAGGCGAAACTCGGCAACCAGAACTTCGTCGCCAACGCCCCGCCTGCCGTCGTCGAACAGGAACGCGCGCGCATCGCCGATTTCAAGACCGAAGTCGCGCAGATCGAGGAACAGGAACGACGGGTGCGGCAGCTCAAGGGATAGGGAATCGGAGTTTCACACGGAGATCACGGAGGCCACGGAGGTCGGAAAAGATGAAGAGAAAATTTCCACGGGGGGCACGGGGAACACGGGGCTCGGACAGAAAATTTCTTTTCCCCGTGCTCCCCGTGCTCCCCGTGTTCCCATTCTTCCCCCGTGGAAATTCTCTTCTCCCTTCCGACCTCCGTGGCCTCCGTGATCTCCGTGTGAACTCTGAATTCCGGCCCCACGCACTTGCGTTTTGACCCCGACCCGGGACACTAGCCGGCGACCCAATCCAAAGGCGCAGTGTTCATGGATTCACCGGTTCCGACACTCATTACGCAGGCAAACCCCGTCGAGCTCGTCGGGGCAACCATTGCACAGCTCGGCCGGATCATTCTCGGCAAGGAACACCAGCTGCGCCTGAGCCTCGCCTGCCTGCTGGCGCGCGGGCATCTGCTGATCGAGGACATTCCCGGCGTCGGCAAGACCACGCTGGCGCATGCGCTGGCGGAAACGCTCGGGCTGCACTATCAGCGTATCCAGTTCACCAGCGACCTGCTGCCCGCCGACATCATCGGCGTGTCGATCTTCGATCGCGAAGCCAGCGAATTCCGCTTCCACAAGGGTCCGATTTTCGCGCAGCTCGTGCTCGCGGACGAAGTGAATCGCGCGACGCCGAAGGCGCAGAGCGCGCTGCTCGAAGCGATGGAAGAACACCAGGTGACGGTCGACGGCCAGACCTATCCGCTGGCCGCGCCCTTCTTCGTCATCGCCACCCAGAATCCGGTCTATCAGATCGGCACGTTCCCGCTGCCCGAATCGCAGCTCGACCGCTTCCTGCTGCGCATCGAACTCGGCTATCCCGACGCGACGCTCGAACGCGAACTGCTGATCGGCCAGGATCGCCGCGACATGCTGGCGACACTGCCGCCGATGCTCACGCCGCAGCAACTGCTGCTGATGCAGACGATGGTGCCGTCGGTACACGCCTCCGATGCACTGCTCGACTACGTGCAGGCGATCGTGCGTCACACGCGCGAATCGCCGCACTTCGAGTCGGGCCTGTCGCCGCGCGCCGCGATTGCGCTGCTGCGCGCCGCGCAGGCGTGGGCACTGATTCACGGCCATCCGGGCGTGCTGCCCGAGGACATCCAGGCCGTGCTGCCGGGGGTCGTCGGTCATCGACTGAAGCTGCGAGATAACGCAGCGGCGATTTCGGCGGGCGAGATTGGAGAGAGGGTGCTGAAGGCGGTGGCAGTTCCATGAAGAGGAAACAGGCGACAGGCGACAGGCGACAGCCAGAGAACGGGTCTGCCTGTAGCCTGTAGCCTGTAGCCTGTAGCCTGTAGCCTGTCGCCTGTCGCCTGTCGCCTGTCGCCTGTCGCCTGTCGCCCTCCGATGCTTCCGCTCCTCACCAAGCTGCGCCACAAAACCCGTGCCTGGGCCCGCAAGCGCCACGGCATCGATCCGGATCCGACGGAGATCTCGGCGCGCCGCATCTACATCGTGCCGTCCGGCCTCGGCCTCGCGTTCGCGCTGATGCTGTTCGCGATGTTTCTCGGCGCGATGAACTACGGCAACAATCTCGCGCTCGGCCTCGCGTTCGTGCTGGGTTCGCTCGGACTCACGGCGATGCACTACTGTCATCGCAATCTCGCTGCGATACGTGTCGCCTCCGCCGCCAGCGAACCGGTCTTCGCAGGCGACGAGGCGCGCTTCCGCATCGCGCTGGAAAACCATGCGCCGCTGGCGCGGCACGAACTGACCATCGGCAACGATCACGGTTTCGCACCGCCGGTTCGCATCGAGTCCGGCGAGCGTGCGGTGCTCACGTTGCGTGTCCCGGCGCGCGAACGCGGCTGGCTGCCGCTGGAACATTTCGACGTCGCCACCCGGCACCCCTTCGGTCTGTTCCGGGCCTGGACTTATCTGCACATGGGCGTGCGATGCGTGGTGTATCCGCGGCCCGCGCCGCGCGGACGACCGCCGCCGCCGGTGGAAACCGATGTCGGCGGAGCACAGGAATCGTCGCGCGGCGATGAAGACTTCGCCGGTCTGCGCAGCTTTCATCCCGGCGATTCGCCGCGCCACGTCGCGTGGAAGGCGTATGCGCGGGGTCAGGGCCTGCAGGTGAAGGTGTATGCGGGCACGGCAGTCACGTCCCATCTGTTCGACTGGGAGAGTCTGCCGGGTCTTGCGACCGAGGCGCGGCTATCGCAGCTGTGTCGCTGGATCGAGGATGCCTACGCGGAAGGCCATGCCTTCGGCGTGAAGCTGCCGGGTGTCGACATTCCTCCGAACATCGGGCCGGCGCATCGCCAGCGCTGCCTGACGGCGCTGGCGCTGTTCGGCATCGAGGAGGCGAGCGCATGAGCGCGACCCTCGATTCGTCGCCCCGATTCACGCAGCAGCTGCTCTGGGTGGTGGGCGCGTTCACGCTGGCGTTGCTGCCGCACATTCCCGACCTGCGTCTGTGGATCGTGCTGCTGGCGCTGATCGCGGTGGCGGTGCGACTGGTCATTGCGCTGCGCCACTGGAAGCTGCCGCCGAAGGCGGTTCGCATTGCCGTCGCCTTCGCCGCGATGCTTGGCGTGCTCGCCAGCTATCGCACACTCAATGGACTGGAAGCGGGCACGGCGCTGCTGGTGCTGATGGGCGGCATGAAACTGTTCGAGACCGCCAACCGGCGGGATCTCACCGTCGTAGTGTTCGTTTCCTATTTCCTGCTGTTCGCCGGATTCCTCTACGACCAGTCGCTGCTGCGCCTGCCCTGGATGCTTGCGACTGCATGGTTGCTGACCGTCACGCTGATGCGCACGCATCAGACCGCGCCGATGAGCATGCGCGAGGCGTTGAAGCTGACGGGCAAGATGGTGCTGCAGTCGCTGCCGCTGGCGATTGCGCTGTTCCTGTTCTTCCCGCGATTGCCGGGTCAGTTCTGGGCGGTGCCGGGGCGCAGCGCGGCGGCCACAGGCATCGACGATGAAATGTCGCCGGGCGATATTTCGGAACTGAGCCTGTCGAGTGCCACGGCGTTTCGCGTGAAATTCGACGGCGACATGCCGCCGCCGCGCGAGCGCTACTGGCGTGGACCGGTGCTGCATGATTTCGACGGCCGGACATGGCGACGACTGCAGCAGTTCCTGCCGGAGCAACCGGTGACGCCCAGCGGCCCCGTCTATCGCTACACCGTCACGCAGGAACCGAACAACCGCTCCTGGATCTTCGGCCTGGAGGCCGTGACCGACTGGCCGCGCGAACGGGCGCGACTGTGGTCCGATCGCCAGCTGTTCGCCATGGGCCGCCTGTCGGCGCTGAGTTCGTTCCAGCTGGAATCGCGACCCCGCTACCGCACCGAGGGTCCACTGCCCACGACGACCCGCAATGTCGACACGCGCGCAGGCGATCACAATCCGCGCTCGAAACTGCTGGCGCAGGAACTCTACGCGCGCGCCGGCAGTCCCGAAGCCTTCGTCGAGGCAGTGCTCAACAAGTTCCGCGAGGAAGAGTACTTCTACACGCTCGAACCGCCGCGGCTCGAAGCCGATTCCATCGACGACTTCCTGTTCAACACACGCCGTGGCTTCTGCGAACACTTCGCCTCGGCGTTCACGATGCTGGCGCGTGCCGCCGGCATTCCTGCGCGTGTGGTACTCGGCTACCAGGGCGGCGAATACAACCCGATGGGCGACTACCTCATCGTGCGTCAGGCCGACGCGCACGCCTGGTCGGAAATCTGGATCGACGGCCAGGGCTGGGTGCGCGTCGATCCCACCGCCGCGGTCGCACCGGAGCGCGTGGAGCGAGGCATGGACGCCGCCCTCGACGAAGACGAACCGGTGCCGGGTCGATTGCTGAAACGTTTCGATGCGCTGGCGCAGATGCGGCTCGCCTGGGATGCGCTCAACACGTTCTGGAACAACCAGATCGTCGAGTTCGGCGCGGGCCAGCAGCGCTCGCTGCTCGAATGGTTCGGTATCGAAGACGCGGACTGGGAAGCGCTCGGCATGGCGATGGTCATCGCGCTGGCCACGTTCTTCGCTGCGCTGACGGGCTGGCTCGCCTGGCGTTACCGGCCGCGTGAGCGCGATCCGATCGTCCAGACCTATGCGCAGCTCTGTCGACGACTGGCGAAGGACGGATTCGTGCGCGCGCCCTACGAAGGCCCGGAAGACTATCTGAGCCGCGTCGCCCAGGCCCGGCCGGTACTGGCCGCGCAGATCGAAGAGATCCGTTCGCTGTACATCGGTCTGCGCTACGGTCCTGCGCCGCTCGACAGCCAGCTCAGCCGTCTGAAATTTCTCGTCAGCCAGTTGAAAGCATGAGGACGGGAGCCATGGAGCGCTGATGCCTGCACTCCTCCTGGCCATCGCGATCGTCGTCGGCGCCCTGTTCTGGTGGCTGGGCGTGCCCGCCTTGCAGGCGCGACGACGGCTCGCCCTCAGTCGCGAGCCGTTGCCCGCGCAATGGCAGGAATGGATGCGACAGGAAGTGCCGGCGTACCCGCGACTGCCCGCGCCGCTGCGCGGACGCCTGCACGGACTGATCCAGATCTTCGTGCGACAGAAATCCTTCGTCGGCTGCAATGGCCTCGACGTCACCGAACGCATGAAGGTCGTCATCGCTGCGAATGCCTGCCTGCTCGTGCTCAACCGGCCGGGTGTACCGCGCGACGGGCTCTACGACGATCTGTATTCGATCCTGATCTATCCGACGCCCTTCATCGTTCCGGAAACCCATAGTCACTCGGACGGCCTGGTCAGCGAGGGCGCGCGCGTGCTGTCGGGCCAGGCGTGGGATTCGCGACGGATCATCCTGTCGTGGGAAGACATCGAACAGGCGCCGAGTCTCGGCCACAACGTCGTGCTGCACGAGTTCGCGCACTATCTCGACATGGAGGACGAGACCATGGACGGCGCGCCGGGACTCGCCACGGCCGCCGATTTCCACGAATGGTCACGCGTCTTCTGGGACGAATACGACCGTCTGCGCGCCAACCTGCAGGTGGGGATTCCGGGCCTGATCGATCCCTATGGCGCCACGGCACCGGCGGAGTTCTTCGCCGTCGTCACCGAAGTGTTTTTCGGCAGGCCGCAGGAACTGGAGCAGCAGCATCCACTGCTCTATCGGCAGCTGCGCAAGTACTACCGGCTGGATCCGGCGCGGTGGGAGTCAGAACCGGCCATCCTTTCCTGATCCGGATGCACAAACGAAGAAGGCCCCGATCGGGGCCTTCTTCATGCTGCAAGCGACGATTGTTTCAGGCTTTCGGCTGACGGCGCCGGCGCGCGCTCAGCATCATTCCCGTCAATCCGACGCCCAGGAGAGCGAGCGTGCCCGGCTCCGGCACGGACGTAGCCGGAGTGAACACGGCCTTGATCAGCATGTCGTCGTGATTGTCATCGGGGCCTGCGCCGGAATCGTCCCAGAACAGCCAGGCGGCGTTATCGACGATGCTCATGGCAATCGACTGCCAGGGATTGCTCAGCTGCACAAGATCGTTATCGGCGTTCGTGAGGCATCCGAAGGCCGTGGCGCCACCGTTGAAAGAACAGAACCCGAAATCCAGCAATCCGGCACCGACCTGAACCGTGCCGAGTGCGAGCGGGTTGCCGAACAGATTCTGCGTCTGCGGCGCGTAGTCGGAGCTATGACCGATCGCTCCGGCCTGGAAATCGTTGCGGTAGCCCGCTTCCTTGCCGTAGTAGTAGTACGTCACGCTTCCGGCGGCATCCACACCCAGTGACGTTCCGAGCGTGTAGTTCGTCACCTGATTGCCGTTCAGCTCGGACACGAAGTCGTTGAGCGGCGAGATGCTGCTCGTGGAGCTGCCGTTGGCGGAGTCCACCAGGATGAAACCTGCCTGGGCGCTGGCGGCACATGCCATCAGTCCGACCATGACCAGCCATCGATTCCTTTTCACGTGGATACCTCGGTAATGAGTTTCTTGTTCCGCCTTGGATAATGCATGGGGCGTGCCCTGCATAATTTCTGCATTAGTATCAATTACATACGAACTATCGACAGGGAGAACCGGGAAGGACATGTCAACTGGCCCGACACATTCCCGACTTCACTCGGCCGCTCGAACGGAGCCTGCCACGGACTTCGGCTGGCGCGCGGCGACGACCAGCAGCGCCCCGCCCGCGAGGAACAGGATGACGATCGACAGGATCGCCGTACGCGAATTGCCCGTGACCAGCGCCGTGACGCCCATCAGCAACGGACCCAGCACGGCGGCGAACTTGCTCATCATGTTGTAGAAGCCGAAGAACTCGCCGGTGCGACCCGGCGGAATCAGGCTGCCGAAATACGAGCGACTGAGGGCCTGGATGCCGCCCTGCACGCAGCCCGTGGCGGCGGCCATGATGAAGAACTCTTTTGCCGTATCGAGCAGCGTGCCGTAGATCGTCACGCACGCGTAGACGGCGATGCAGGTGAAGATGCCGACGATCGGGCTGATGCGCTGGCCGATCCAGCCGAACAGCAGCGCCGCCGGAAAGCCGATGAACTGCACCATCAGGATGGCCTGGATGAGGCTCGATGATTCCAGGCCGATGGCGAGGCCGTAGTCCACGGCCATTTTCTGGATCGTGTTCACGCCGTCGATGTACATCCAGTACGCCAGCAGGAAGAACACGATGGCGCGGTACTTGCGCACCTCGCGCACCGTCGCCGCCAGCTCCGCGAAACTCTGGCGCAACGTCGAGCGCGACGGGTCGCCGGGCGCCGCCGCCTGCTCGCGCACGACCAGAAAGATCGGAATCGCGAACACGCCCCACCACACCGCGGCCGAGATGAACGATGCCTTCACGGCGGCCGTGACATCCGCGAAGCCGAAGAACTTGGGATCGAGCGTCATCCAGACGTTGATCGCCAGCAGCACACCGCCGCCGAGATAGCCGACCGCATAGCCGATGCCCGACACCGTATCGAGCCGCTCGCGCGGCGCGACGTCGATCAGCAGCGAGTCATAGAAGATGATGCCGCCCCAGAAGCCGATCGAACCCAGCGCGAACAGCACCGCGGCCCATTGCCACTGCCCCTGCGCGACCAGCCCCAGTCCCGCCGTGGACAGGACGCCGAGCACCGTGAAACCCAGCAGGAATCTGAGGCGCGATCCGCCGCGATCACCGAGCGTGCCCAGCAGCGGCGCCAGGATCGCGAGCAGGAAACTCGCCACGCCGTTGGTGATACCGAGCCAGAACGTGCTCTCGGTCGCCGACACCTCGGCGCTCCAGTACTGTTTGAAGAACACCGGAAAGAACACGACCATCGCCGTGGTCGCAAACGCCGAATTCCCCCAGTCGTACAGCGCCCAGGCAACGACGTTCTTGTTCAGCAGCTTCGTCTTCAATCGAGCGCTCCGGAACTAACCACAAGCAACTGAGAAAGAAATAACGGCCGCAAAAAAACGCAAAAGAACACAAAGGTAAGAAGAATTTCTTTTCTGACCTTGTGTGTTCTGCGCCTTTTTGCGGCCATTCCTCTTCTTCTTGGCGATACCCGAGTCCTACGCCGCAGCCGCCAGATGCTCGCGCGTCTCGCGGAACGTGATATCCGGCCAGCGTTCCAGCGTGAGCTGCAGGTTCACGCGCGTCGGCGCGAGGTAGACCAGCGCGCCGGAGTGATCCACCGCCAGGTTGTCGTAGGCCTTGGTGCGGAACTCTTCGAGCTTCTTCGCATCGTTGCAATACACCCAGCGGGCGGTGAACACGTTCACGTTGTCGAACGTCGCCTGCACGCTGTATTCGTCCTGCAGGCGGAAGGCGACCACGTCGAACTGCAGCTGGCCGACGGCGCCGAGCACGAGGTCGTTGTTGCGCAGCGGGCGGAACACCTGCGTGGCGCCTTCCTCGCACAACTGGTCGAGGCCCTTCTGCAGCGCCTTCATGCGCAGCGGATCGCGCAGCACGACGCGGCGGAACATTTCCGGCGCGAAGTTCGGGATGCCGGTGAACATGATCGACTCGCCTTCGGTGAAGGTGTCGCCGATGTTGATGGTGCCGTGATTGTGCAGGCCGAGGATGTCGCCGGCGAAGGCTTCGTCGGTGTGCTGGCGGTCCGCCGCGAGGAAGGTGAGCGCGTCGCTGATGCGCATTTCCTTGCCGAGTCGTACGTGGAACAGGCGCATGCCCTTGCTGTATTTGCCCGAGCAGATGCGCATGAAGGCGATACGGTCGCGATGGCCGGGATCCATGTTCGCCTGGATCTTGAAGACGAAGCCCGAGAGCTTTTCTTCCTGCGCATCGACCGTGCGCGAGGTCGTCGGGCGCGGCAGCGGACCCGGCGCATTCTTGACGAACGTCGCCAGCAGTTCGGTCACACCGAAGTTGTTGATGGCCGAACCGAACATCACCGGCGTCTGGCGGCCCGCGAGATATTCGTCACGCGAGAACTCCGGCGCGGCGCCGCGCACGAGTTCGACTTCATCGCGGAAGGCCTGCGCGCGATCGCCGAGGAATTCGCCCGCCTCGGCGCTGTCGAGACCGTCGATCGTCGCCACCGTACCGGCCCGGCCCTTCTCCGCCGCCTGATAGATGTAGATGCGGTCTTCCAGCAGGTGATAGATGCCGCGCAGGTCGCGGCCCATGCCGATCGGCCAGGTCACCGGCGCGCAGGAAATTTTCAGGATCTTCTCGATCTCGTCGAGCAGCTCCATCGGCTCGCGGCCTTCGCGATCGAGTTTGTTGATGAAGGTCATGATCGGCGTGTCGCGCAGCCGGCAGACTTCCATCAGCTTGATGGTGCGGTTTTCGACGCCCTTGGCGCAGTCGATGACCATCAGCGCCGAGTCGACGGCGGTCAGCGTGCGATAGGTGTCTTCGGAGAAGTCTTCGTGACCCGGCGTGTCGAGCAGGTTCACCATGCGGCCGTCGTAGGGAAACTGCATCACCGACGACGTCACCGAGATACCGCGCTGCTGCTCCAGCGCCATCCAGTCGGAGGTCGCATGCCGCGCGGCCTTGCGGCCCTTCACCGTACCGGCGAGCTGGATCGCGCCACCGAACAGCAGCAGCTTTTCCGTGAGCGTGGTCTTGCCGGCGTCGGGGTGCGAAATGATCGCAAAGGTACGCCGACGGGCGATTTCGTCTTGCAGCTCGGGCATGGGTCATCGGGCAGGAAGCGCGGGGCGCGCATTGTAGCCGGTCTTCCTGTGGGTCAGGCTTCAGCCTGACGACTCCCCGAAAGGCCGGCTGAAGCCGGCCCCACAACAAGAAGCTACTGCCGTCCTTCAATCGCGCTCTTCGGCTCCAGCGCCAGTTTGTAGATCAGGGCATCTTCGCGGCCGCCGACGGCCTGGTAGTAGCCCTTGCGCTGGCCGATGCGCTCGAAACCCATGGATTCGTACAGGCCCATGGCGACCTTGTTCGACGGGCGGACTTCGAGGAAGACGTCCTGCATGTATTCGTCGCGGGCCCGGTCGAGCAGGTAGTTCATGAGCTGTCGGCCGACGCCGTAGCCGCGCAGGTCGTTGCGGATGCAGACATTGAGGATGTGCGCCTCACCCGCGCCGAACGACATGATGCCGTAGCCGCCGATCTCGCCGCGGAACTCGACTACCCGGCACAGGTAGCCGACGCGCACGCAGTCGCGGAACACGCCTTCGCTCCAGGGAAACTGGTATGACGCCTGCTCGACCGCGCCGACCAGCGGCACGTCCGGAATCGTCATGGGACGAAACCGTACGTCGCGCAAGCCCGCTGAGCGATCGGGTTCGGCGCTCACGTCGTCTGCCCCGCTGCATCCGACAGTCGTTCGAAGGTCTGCATGGCCAGCACCAGGTCGGCCCAGGATTTGCGCTTCTCGGCGGGACTGCGCAGCAGATAGGCGGGGTGGTACGTCACGATCAGCGGCCGTCCCGACGGCAGAGTGTGCAACCTGCCGCGGAGTTTACCGATGGGCGTGTCGGTTTCGAGCAGGGTTTGTGCGGCTATGCGGCCGACGCACAGCAGCAGCGTGGGGTTCACCAGTTCGATCTGGCGGAACAGGTAGGGCAGGCAGGCCGCGGCCTCGTCGGGCCTGGGATCGCGATTGCCCGGCGGCCGCGACTTGAGGATGTTGGCAATGAACACCTGCTCGCGCGCCAGGCCCATGGCCCGCAGCATCGAGTTCAGCAATTGCCCGGCGCGGCCGACGAAGGGTTCGCCCTGCCGGTCCTCGTCGGCACCCGGCGCCTCGCCGATGATCATCCAGCGCGCCTGACGATCGCCGACACCGAACACGCCCTGGGTGCGGGTTTCATGCAACGGGCACTTCGTGCAGGTGCGCACGGCGTTGAAGAGTTCGTCCCAGCCCATCGCCGCGACGGCATCGTCGCGCGGCATGGAACGCAGCGGTACGACGGTCTCGACTTTCGGTGCTGCAGCGACCGGCCGCGGCGGTCGGACGGGAGCAGCGGCAACCGTCGGCGGTGCAACGACCGGGACTGCAGCCGCTGGCGGCTGTTCCGCACGCGTCGCCTGCAGCTCGCGCCGTTGCCAGACGTCGATGTCGAGCGCGCGCAGATAGTTGAGTCGTCGCGAGTCCATCGATCAGTGTTCGGCGTGGCGCTTCTTGCGGAACAGCTTGCGCCAGCCCCAGACCACAGGGCCGGAAATCGCATAGGTACCGAAGAAGGCCAGCAGCAGTTGCGGCGCCAGGGACAATTGCGGGGCCAGTGATGCAAGCACGTAGATGAGCGGAATGACCAGCGCGTACACCCAGGGAATACGGCCGCGCAGGTTCAGCTCCTTGCCGCTCCAGTAGGCGAACTTGCTGACCATCAGTGCGCCCGCGACGATCGATACCATGAATGCGAGCACCAGCCGCGCCAGGCTATCGACTTCGACTTCGCTGACCAGCCAGATGAATCCTGCGACCGTGCCGGCCGCCGACGGGCTCGGCAGTCCTTCGAAATAGCGCTTGTCTGCCACCGCGGCGCGCGAATTGAATCGCGCCAGGCGCAGGCCCGCGGCGACGGCGTAGAAGAACGCAGCAAGCCAGCCGAAGCGTTCCCAGAACTGGCCGTAGTCGGCGATGCGTTCGATGCCCCACTGGTACACGAGGATGGCGGGCGCCAGGCCGAAGGCGACCATGTCGCACAGGCTGTCGTATTCCTTGCCGAACTCGCTTTGTGTGTTGGTCCAGCGCGCGACGCGACCGTCGAGACCGTCGAACACCATGGCAATGAAGACGGCCGTCCCGGCGCGCGAAAAATTGCCGTCGATGGCGGCGACGATCGCATAGAAACCGCCGAACAGCGTGCCGGTGGTCAGCAGGTTCGGCAGCCAGTACACGCCGCGGCCCGGACGCACCGCTTCATCGGCGGCCGGCGGCAGTTCTCCCGAATCCCGTTCTGCATTCATTTCGAATCGAATCCCAACGCGAGGCTGTTGCCGGGGGAATTGCCCACTCGTGACGTGAGTTCCTGCCTGATCCGCATCCGGGCCTGCGACAAAGCGGCACCGGCGACGGTTCAGCAGCGGTTTTCGACATGATAGGGTGCGGCCCGCGACGCGTACAACTAACGAGACTCAGTGCCCGGAAAGCCCGTCATGACCTTGCTGCGTTTCATTCTGCTGACCTGCTTCTGCGCCGTGAGCGGCGTGGCGCTGGCAGATCGCCAGCAGGATCCAGAACTCGGCAAGTTGCTGCAGCAGGCGGTCGCCGCAGACAGATGCTTCGAAGACAAGTACGACCAGCAGGTCTGGCACGCGGTGATGGAGCCGAAACTCAAGCGCATCGTTGCCGATCAGGCCGAGCGCACCGAGATCCTCTATCACGTGCACTGCGAGGCGAAGCGTCTGAACCTGCCGCCGGGACTGGTGATGTCGGTCATCGATGTCGAAAGCCGCTTCGATCGCTGGGCCGTCTCGCATGCCGGCGCAGTCGGCCTGATGCAGATCATGCCGTTCTGGCCACGCCAGCTCGGCATGACCAATGAACAGCTCGTGCGCATCCCGCAGAACATCCGCATGGGCTGCACGATCCTCAAGTTCTACCTGGATCGCGAGAAAGGCGACTACACGCGCGCCCTCGCGCGCTACAACGGCAGCGTCGGACGCCGCAACTACTCCGATCTCGTCCTCGAACGACTCGCGAACCGCTGGCGGTACGACTAGGAAGGTTTCACACGGAGATCACGGAGAACACGGAGAACACGGAGCAGAAGAAGAGAATTTTCCACGGGGGACACGGGGAGCACGGGGTCTCGGAGCAGAAATTTTCTTTCCCCGTGTTCCCATTCTTCCCCCGTGGAAAATTCTCTTCTCCCTTCCGACCTCCGTGGCCTCCGTGATCTCCGTGTGAAACCTTCTTTTCCTACCGTGTAGCAAAGCCGACAGGCACGTCATCGATGGCATCCAGGTCGAGTTCGATCACATCGACGTTGGAAACATGCGCTGCCGGCGGGCCGATGGCGAGCCAGTCGATGAGCGATACGACGGCGGTCGCGTCGCCCACGGCGAGCACTTCGACGCGGCCGTCCGGAAGATTGCGGGCGTAGCCGCTCAGGCCGAGTTCGATGGCTTTCTGGCGGGTCGAGCCACGATAGAACACGCCCTGGACGCGGCCGGAAACGAAACACCGTCTTGCGACGAGAACGGGCATGCGCAGTGACGGGAACGCAGCGGTCCGGGCGTCAGCCGGATTCCTTGCGATTGACGGGCTGTGCGGCGCTGAGCGCTTCGGTGGCCCGCCCCTTCGCGGCCACGGCGCTGCGGCGCGCACCCTTGTAGTCGCCCTTCTGCAGACTCGCTTCGGCCTGTTCGAGCAGCGATTGCGCCTCGTTCAGTGTCTGCGGCGCGACCTGATCGGCCCCCGCATCGCGCGCTGCCTTGATGGCCTGACGCGCATTGCTCATCTCCTGAGCCGGCGCGCCCGCACACCCGGCTGCCGCCGCACACAGCAGTGTCAGCAACAGACCGCGCAGCATTGCAGGCAGTGAGGAGTACGCCATGATTGGGCTGGAATTTTCGCCCGACCGTAACAACGCGAGCCTACACCGTCAAGGCGACCCCGAATACAATCCCGCACGCCTGCAGAGGCTGTTGCGTTGCGCTCAACCCACATCGATGGCCGCGCGCAGCAACAGGAATCGCAATTCGCAGACCATTCCCGGAGTTTCTTCGCGTGACCGAAGTTCTCGTCGTGTTTTATTCGCGCAAAGGCAGCACCGCCGAACTGGCGCGGCAGGTGTGTCGCGGCATCGAATCGGTCGACGGCGCGCGTGCGAGATTGCGCACGGTGCCGCCGGTGGTCACGAGCATCGAACAGCCGCAGCCCGCGATTCCTTCTGAAGGCCCGCCCTATGTCACGCACGATGACTTGCGCGAATGCGACGGCCTGGTGCTGGGCAGTCCCACGCGCTTCGGCAACATGGCCGCGCCGCTCAAGCATTTTCTCGACGGGACGAGTTCGCTGTGGGTCAGCGGCGTGCTGGCCAACAAGCCTGCGGCCGTATTCACCTCCACACAGACCATGCACGGCGGTCAGGAGACGACGTTGCTGAGCATGATGCTGCCGCTGCTTCATCACGGCATGGTCATCGTCGGGCTTCCCTACACCGAGCCGGCGCTGAACCACACGACGAGTGGCGGTTCGCCCTACGGCGCAAGTCACGTGGCGCTCGGCGAGATGCAGCCGAAGTTGTCGGACGAAGAAAAGACGCTCGCGCAACTGCTCGGGCGGCGCGTCGCCGAATTCGCCGCGAAGTTGCGCGCGTGAGTGCGATGGGCGAGCCGCAGGCCGCAGCAACGCTGCGATTGCTGACGCTGACCCTGATCGGCCTGCTGATCGCGCTGGTAGTGTCGTGGACGCTGAGCGCCGGACTCTCGGCAGGACGAGCCGTACTCGCGCTGGTCCTGATACTGCCGCTGTGCGCGCCGCTTCGCGGACTCGTTCGTCGCGAGCGGCGCACGTATGCCTGGGCGACGCTGTGCGTGATTCCCTACTTCGTGATGGGTCTGACCGAATCGGTTGCGAATCCGCACGGTCGGCTCTGGTCCGGCGCCTGTCTGGCGCTGGCGCTGCTGCTGTTCGTGGCGCTGATCGCGTATCTGCGAGCCACGCGACCGCGCTGAATCAGCGCGCGTCGACGATCTCGCGCACGAACGGCACGGTCAGCCGGCGCTGCGCGGCGAGCGAGGCTTCATCCAGTTCGTCGAGAAACGCGCACAGCGAGGCCATGTCGCGCGGCAGACGACGCAGCAGGTATTGCGCGGTATCGAGCGGCAGGTCGAAGCCGCGGATCTGTGCGCGCAACTGCAGGGCGGCGATCTGTTCGGTTTCATCGAGCGGTTGCAGGCTCAGCACCAGTCCGCCGCCGAGACGCGAACGCAGGTCGGCGAGTTCGATGCCGCTCGCCGCAGGCGGACGGGACGACGAAACCACGAGGCGGCCCTGACGCTCGTCGAGCTGCTGATGGAGACGAAACAGCGCCCGCTCCCACGCCGGCTGCGCAGCGATGACTTCGACATCATCGATGCAGACACACGCAATCTCTCCGCATCCCGACAGCAGTTCGGGCCCCATGCTCATGACATCCGCCAGCGGCAGGTAGGCAACGGAATACCCCTGCTGCGACGCCTCGGCGCACAGTGCCTGCAGCAGATGGGTCTTGCCGCCGCCCGTCGGTCCATGCAGGAACAGGCACGTGGGCGGCGCGCCGATCGCCGCGGCACGCAGCGCATCGACCGTTGCCTGATTGCGGCCGGCGAAGTAGCTCGCGAAAACGGAACTGTCGCGCAGCTTCAGGCCGAGAGCGAGCTGGCCGCTCACGCCGGCAGGCCGCGCCGGCGGCGACTCACGGCAATCGCCTTGCGCGAATACGTCACCACGTAGTCGATTCCGCTGACCACCGTCGTGACGAAGACCAGCGCGCCGAGAATCGTGACGGCCGTCTGCGGCACATCGCCGACGGCATGGGCTGCGACGATCAGCAGCAGAAACAGGATCTGGCACAGCGTGTTGAGCTTGCTGATCCAGGTCGGATGACCCTGCAGGTCGCCGAACAGCGAGTTGTAGGTAATGGCGCCGGCCGTGATGATCACATCGCGTCCGATCGCCGCGATCGCGAGCCACAGCGGTATCAGCCCCATGATCGCAAGCGTGAGGAACACGCCGACCAGCAGGATCTTGTCCGCCAGCGGATCGATGATCTTGCCCAGTTCCGACGTCCAGCCGCAGCGCTTCGCCAGAAAACCGTCGAGTCCGTCGGTGGCCGCGGCGACGGCGAACAGCCACAGCGTGGCGCGGAATTCATGTTCGAACAGCAGCCAGGCCACCGGGATGACCAGCAGCATCCGCAGGAAACACAGTGCATTCGGAATGAAACGCAGGCTGGGCAACATCATCCGTCGTAGCCGGTAGCTGCGTGCAACTTCAGGGCTGATACCGGAAGCGCAGCCCCTCCGCGGACTGCGGTTGGGTATCCAGCGCAGTCGCCGGAACGAGCCTGCCGTCGAGCGCCAGTGCCCGACGCAGCGTGGCCGCATCGCCACGCACGGCGACGCGGAATCTGAGCGTATCGCCCAGCACCTGATCGACGGCCACCCCGCGCACCACCGTCAGGCCTTCGAGATAGTTCAGGGTCGTGGCATAGGCCCCCAGCGTGTTGATGCCGGAGACCTCGACGGTGAGATTGTCGACAGTCGTCCCGGAAGCGGAATACACGCGGGCGAACGTATCGGCGGCGAGATTGATGCCGTCTTCGAGCGAACCGCTGGAATTTGCCGTGCCGTCGGCCGACGCCAGGGTCCAGCGCACCGACAGTCCGCCGGCGCCATCGCTGCGTGCCGTTCCAAGCAGCGCAGCATTGGCGTTGTAGCGCGACGCCGTCTGCAGCAACGCCGCGGTGTCGCCGCCGGTGGCTGCGGCATCCGCATTGATCTGGGTGCGGTCCTGGGTCGTCATGTCCGGCCAGACGATGGGCACACCGCGTACCCGCGCGGCTCTGGCAATGGCTTCGCGCTCAGCGGAGCTGGCCGATGCATCGATCCAGTAGGACGAACCGCCGGCCGTCGTCACGTTCAGCAACACCAGCGTCGCCGGCCGCTCGCGCCCCCAGACCGGCAGCCCGGCCTCGGTCAGCAGGCGATCGACGGACACGTCATCGAAGGCGACCTGCAGGATGTTGTCGGACGTAAAGCCGAAACGCTGGGCGTACTGCCGGGGATTGTTGAGCGCCCCACCGAGACGCGCTGCGGCATCGGCACGGCCGCTCACACGAATCACTACCGTGCGCAGCGCATCGACGAAGGCGGCATCGCGATTCGACGTGACCGGCACCGAGGCCTCGTACAGATCGGGAACCGTGACGGCAAAGGCCGGCCCGGCCACGAACAGCACGATCAAGGAAAACAACCGGCTTCTGAAAGGACTCGTCGGGCGCATCGAAAACGGTCGGCGGCTCCGCCTGGAGGATGTGGCCGTGTAAAATACCACACGCCGATTTCATACCCGGCAGTCCCCCGGCAGCCCGAACTCCCCGCAAGGGCGTGCGCCGCAGCCATCATCGCGAGGTTTCAATGTCTTCCGATTCGATCACCTACAAAGACGCCGGCGTGGACATCGAGGCCGGAGACGAACTGGTCGAGCGCATCAAGCCGGCCGTGAAGCGCTCCATGCGGCCCGAGGTGCTGGCGGGTCTGGGCGGATTCGGGGCGCTGTTCGAAATTCCTGTCGACCGCTACAAGAGGCCGGTGCTGGTCTCGGGCACCGACGGCGTCGGCACGAAGCTGCGCCTCGCCATCGACACCGGCCGTCACGACACGATCGGCATCGATCTCGTCGCCATGTGCGCCAACGACGTGGTCGTGCAGGGCGCCGAGCCGCTGTTCTTCCTCGACTACTACGCGACCGGCAAGCTCAGCATCGACGTCGCGGAGTCCGTCATCAAAGGCATCGTCGAAGGTTGCGTGCAGGCCGGCGCCGCGCTGATCGGCGGCGAAACGGCAGAAATGCCCGGCATGTATGCCGCCGGCGATTACGATCTCGCGGGATTCTGCGTCGGCATCGTCGAGAAGGACGGCATCATCGACGGCAGTCGCACGCGCCCCGGCGACGTGCTGCTCGGACTGCCCTCCTCCGGTCCGCATTCGAACGGCTATTCACTGATCCGCAAACTGCTGCAGGTCGGCAAGGCGACGCCCGCCACCAAACTCGGCAGCGGCCTGCTCTACGACGCACTGCTCGCCCCAACGCGCATTTACGTGAAGCCGTTGCTGGCGCTCGCGAAGGCCGTGCCGGTGCGCGGTTTCGCGCACATCACCGGCGGTGGACTCACGGAAAACATTCCGCGCGTGATTCCGGCCGGTCTCGAAGTGCTGCTCAGCGCCCAGGCCTGGCAGCGGCCGGAAGTGTTCGACTGGCTGCAGAAGACCGGCAGCATCGCCGCGGCGGAGATGTATCGAACCTTCAACTGCGGCATCGGCATGACCGTGACGGTGGCGGCCGAGCACGTCGACAAGGCGCTCAGACTACTGCGCGATCACGGTGAACAGCCCGTCGTCATCGGCGAGATCCGGCGCGGCGATGGTGGCGTGGTCATTCACGGATGACGCCATCGACTTCGGGGAACGGCACGAGCGAATCGCGCCTTCCCGTCGTGATCCTCATCTCCGGTCGCGGCAGCAACATGCAGGCAATCGCGCAACGCGCAGCCAGCGGCGAGTTGCCCATCGAGATCCGCGCCGTCATCAGCGATCGGCCCGAGGCCGCCGGACTCGCGCTCGCCGCGAGCCTGGGCCTGCCGACCGCCGCACTGTCACCGAAAGGCTTTGCCGATCGACCTGCCTACGACACCGCACTGGCTGCGCTGGTGAAATCCCATGCGCCGCGACTGGTGGTGCTGGCCGGCTTCATGCGCATCCTCACGCCGAATTTCATCGGGCCGTTTGCCGGCAGGATCCTCAACATCCATCCGTCGCTGCTGCCGAAATACCGTGGGCTGCACACGCATCGACGCGCCCTCGAAGCAGGCGACACGATCCACGGCGTCAGCGTGCATTTCGTCACCGAGGAACTCGACGGCGGTCCGGTCATTATCCAGACGACGGTTCCGGTGCTGGCCTCCGATACGGAAGCCACGCTTTCAGCACGAGTTCAGCGGCAGGAACACAGCATCTATCCCCAGGCGATCGACTGGTTTGCGCGCGGACGGCTGGAACTGAAGGGCGAACAGCCCTGGCTGGACGGACAGGCGCTGCGGACACCGGTCGTCATCGCGTCCTGACGCCGCCTCCAGACTCCGGATGCGGGTCACTGCAAGGAGAATGAATTGCGGCACGATGTTTCCGGCTTCCTTCGCCAGACCTTCGCGGGCTGCGCATTGCTCCTGCTCGCAATGATGTCCCACGCCCAGCCGACGGTGCCGCAACCGTTCGTCGCCACTTACGCCGTCACGTTTCGCGGCCTCAGCGGCGGCACGCTGCGCATGGAATGGCGGCACGAAGGCCAGAACCGTTACGTCTTCGAAACCCGCGCCAGCCCCTCGGCCCTGGCGCGATTCGTCATCAGCTCCGATGCCTTCGAACGCACGACGCTGGAACTGACCCCGCAGGGATTGCGTCCGCTCTCCTGGGAAGCCAATGACGGCCGCTCGGGCGCCAAAGGCGACGGCAAGCTGCAGTTCGACTGGAACGCCAATACCGTGAGCGGCACCTACGAAGGGGAGCCGGTGAAGCTGGCACTGGAGCCGGGAATGCAGGACCGGCTGTCGATCCAGATCGGTGTGATGGCCGCACTGGCCGGCGGCGCGGAACCGGGGACGATCGCCATGGTGAACGGCGACAACATCCGCCACTACACCTACACGCGCGGCCAATCAGAAACGGTGCAATCGAAACTCGGCCCGCTGCAGACCGTCGTCTACGAAAGCACGCGCGCCAATTCGAACCGGCTCTCGCGCGTCTGGCATGTGCCATCGCTGGACTACCTGCCGGCCCGTGCCGAGCAGATCCGCAAGGGAAAGGTCGAGACGGTGATGACGCTGCTGAGCGTCGAGAAAACCGGGCCTTGATTCCTGCTGTGGGGCCGGCTTCAGCCGGCCTCTGACTGTAGGTCAGGCTTCAGCCTGACTTCTTCAAAGGCCGGCTGAAGCCGGCCCCACAGCAAGAGCGAGTCAGGTCTTCGGCAGCGTCACGCCGCGCTGGCCCTGGTATTTCCCGCCGCGATCCTTGTATGAGGTCTCGCAGACTTCGTCCGATTCCAGGAACAGCATCTGCGCCACGCCTTCATTGGCGTAGATCTTCGCCGGCAACGTCGTGGTGTTCGAGAATTCGAGCGTCACGTGCCCTTCCCACTCCGGTTCCAGCGGCGTCACGTTGACGATGATGCCGCAGCGCGCGTAGGTCGACTTGCCGAGGCAGATCGTCAGCACGCTGCGCGGAATGCGGAAATATTCGACCGTGCGGGCCAGCGCGAATGAATTCGGCGGAATGATGCACACGTCCGACACCTGGTCGACGAAGCTGGCCGAATCAAAGTTCTTGGGATCGACGATGGTCGAGTTGATGTTGGTGAACACCTTGAACTCGTTCGCGCAACGCACGTCGTAGCCGTAGCTCGAGGTGCCGTAGGAAACGATCTTGCCGCCGTTGGCGACGCGGACCTGCCCCGGCTCGTACGGTTCGATCATGCCCTGGGCGGCCATGCGACGGATCCAGCGGTCGGATTTGATGCTCATAGAGGAGTGACGAAGGTAACGAAGGTGGCGAGAGTGACGAGGGCGCAGACGACGGTCAACGGGTATCAGGTGTCTTCGATCTGGATCGACGGGAACGCCGGAGCCGCGGACAGCGATCGGCGGGCCAGCTGGGCCGCGGTCTTGCGGGCGAAATCGAAGTAGGCGTGCGCCAGCGAGCCGTCCGGATCGGCGACTACTGTCGGTGTGCCGCTGTCCATCTGCTCGCGGATGCGGATGTCCAGCGGCAGTTCGCCCAGCAGTTCGACGCCGTACTGTTCGGCCATGCGACGCCCGCCGCCGGCACCGAAGATATGTTCCTCGTGACCGCAGTTCGAGCAGACGTGGGTGCTCATGTTCTCGACGATCCCGAGCACCGGCACCTCCACCTTCTGGAACATGCGCAGCCCCTTGCGCGCATCGAGCAGCGCGATGTCCTGCGGCGTCGTGACGATGACGGCGCCGCTGACCGGCACGCGCTGCGACAGCGTCAGCTGCGTGTCACCGGTGCCCGGCGGCATGTCGACGATCAGATAATCGAGTTCGCCCCAGCGTGTGGTTTCGAGCAGCTGCACCAGCGCCTGCGTGACCATCGGCCCGCGCCACACCATCGGCTGTTCTTCGTCGATCAGGAAGCCGATCGACATGACCTTGATGCCATGCGCCTCGGGCGCCAGCATCGATTTCTGATCGGGGCTGACGGGCCGCTCGCCCTCCAGCCCCATCATGCGCGGCTGACTGGGACCGTAGATGTCCGCATCGAGCAACCCGACCGCGGCCCCTTCCTGCGCGAGGGCGAGCGCGAGATTGGCAGCGGTCGTGGACTTGCCCACCCCACCCTTGCCCGAGGCGACGGCGATGATGTTGCGGATCGACTGGACCGGGCGCAGGTTGCCCTGGGCCGCCTGGGACTCCACGCGCCAGTCGACCTGCACGTCGACGGAGCGCACCCAGTCCAGGCTGCGAATGCGCTCGCCCAAGGACTTCGCCAGTTCGGCGCCGTAGCGCTTCGCCGGGAAACCCAGCCGCAACTGCACGTTGACATCGGGCTGCGAGGCAGCGACGCCGACCACGGCGCCCGCAGCCCCCAGTTCCATGCCGAGGTACGGCTCGCGAAAGGATTCGACAAGGTGGCGCACCGCCACGTCTCGCTCAGTCGTCATGCAATCGTCCCGTTACGGAATCTGCCGCAGAAGTGGCTTCGTCGCGTGCCTGTGCACCGAGTAAAGCCGGATCGCGGCGGGCGCGCATTGTAATCGAGACCGCAGGCGCACCGACCCGCGATTGCAAGAGTGACGAATCTCCCGGATTCGGGGAAATTCTCATGTTTCCTGAGGAGTTGCTGCGCAGCAGACATGGCATAATGCCGCGCAACGCGTTAATGCACCGGACAAAAGGTTCATTTTCGCCCCAGCCAGAGGCGGTTACGCTCGCGAGGATCTGGCTCAAGAAACCGGGGCGAATCAGAGTCGCACTCCAAGGCCGGTCAGCAGCGCGAAGGATACCGAGACGACTCGATGAGTTTCTTTTCCGACCTGAAAGCCGAACGCCTGATTGCGGAGATCAGGAACATCGGCGATCCGCTGCATCCGGACGCCCAGAAGGCGTTCCAGAAGCTGGCGAAGATCGGTCCCGGTGCCATCCCGAAAATCCTCGACACCGTCGCCGCCGCGGACAAGAAGGAAACCGCCGCGTACGTCGAAATCCTCGCGCAGCTGGTCGACAACAAGTCGTTCCCGCTGCTGGCGCAGGGTCTCATCGACGGCAGCCCGCGCACGATCGCCGCGGTCGGGTGGGCGCTCACGGCCAGCACCAACTACAGCTCATCGCTGCTGATCGACCTGCTCTCCCGCGAAGACGTTTCCAAGCCGGCCGTGATCGAGATCATCGCCGCCCAGAAGAACCGTTTCAGCGTCCGCGAACTGCTGCAGCACGCCTACAACCAGGAAGCCAACGAAAAGGCCGCCCTGTTCCGCATCATCGGCGAGCTGACGGACGCCGCGTCCGTACCCGAACTCATCAGCCGCATCGACGGCAAGGACTCGACCGCGCGGATGCACATCATCGGCATCCTCTCGCGCTTCAACCGGCCCGACGTGTCGGCAGCGCTGCAGACCCAGCTGCGCGACTCCAACAAGCTCATCCGTCAGGCCGCGCTCAATGCACTGGCCAAGATGGACGGCCCCGTCAACATCGCCGCGGTCTGTCACATGCTGCGCGATCCGGACATCGAAGTGCAGAACCGCGCCATCGACGTCGTCGTCCGGGCCAAGGATCCGGACACGATGAAGTACCTGATCGAGGTGCTGAAGGACGAGAACGAATACGCCCGCCGCGCCGGCGTCGAAGTCCTGAACCACCTCGGCACCTCGCGCGACATCAAGCACCTGCTGCAGGTCATCAAGGACGACGACTGGTGGGTGCGCACGCGCGCCGCCGACGCGCTCGGCAAGATCGGCGGTCCGCGCGTGGTCGACGCCGTCATCGAACTCATCAAGGACGAGGACGAGGAAGTCCGCCGCGCCGCGATCGAGATCCTGAACCAGACCAAGGACGAGCGCGCCGTCAACTTCCTGCTCGAAGCCACCAAGGACAAGGACTGGTGGGTGAGCGAGCGCGCCATCGATGCCCTCGGCGAGATCGGCAGCAAGCGCGCGGTGCCGGTGCTGCTGGAGATCATGAATTCCGACAATGCCCGCGCGCTCCCGGCGGTCATCCGCGCGCTCGGCAAGATCGGCGACGCGCGCGTCGTCGATCAGATGGTGAAGCTGCTCGACCGGCCGGAAAAGGAGATCAAGGTCGAGGCCATCAATGCGCTGGCGCGCCTGGCCGACGACAAGCGCGCCGACACGGTGCGCAGCCGCATTCATTCGATCACCACGACCGCGACGGACCAGACGCTCGTCAACGCCGCGATCCAGGCCGTCGACGACATCGACGGCCGCTACGCCAGCAGCGCCATTGCCGCACAGGCCCAGACCCGCGTCACGCGTCCGGGCGCTCCGGCGGAAACGCCCGCCGCAGCACGCACGCTGCTCATCGAGAAGGGCGACGTCGATGCCGTCATCAAGAAGGCCGAGGAATCGGCGATCGGCACCGCGCGCCTCGACATCGCCGCGCTGAAACCCGGCGAAATCCTCGAAGGCCGCTACAAGTACATCGAAAAGATCGGCAAGGGCGCCTTCGGCACCGTGCTGCTGGTCGAAGACACCGTCGTCGAAGAACGCCTGATCCTCAAGTTCCTGAACCCGAACGTGTCGCAGGACGAGGAGATGATGAAGCGCTTCGTGCACGAGCTGCGCTACTCGCGCAAGATCACGCACCGCAACGTCATCCGCATCTACGACTTCCTGTTCATGCGCGGCAACTACGCCATTTCGATGGAGTATTTCCCGTCGCACACGCTGGGCAGCGAGATCGTCAACGAAAAGCCGCTCGACCTGCGCCGCGCCGTGCAGTACGGCATCGACATCGCCACGGGCATGACGGTCGCGCACCAGGCTGGCATCGTGCATCGCGATCTGAAACCCGCGAACGTGCTGATCAACAACGAAGGCCTGCTCAAGATCGTGGACTTCGGCGTCGCCGCCGCGCACAAGGAAGGCGACACGCAGCTCACCAAGACCGGCTACGTCATCGGCTCGCCGAAATACATGGCGCCGGAGCAGATCCTGGGCAAGAAGGTCGACGAGCGCGCCGACATCTACAGTCTCGGCGTCATCCTCTACGAAATGGTCACGGGCCAGCCGCCCTACAGCCGCGGCGATCACATGTCCGTCATGTACCAGCACGTGCAGGGCAAGGCCCGGTCGCCGCTTGAGGTAAATCCCTCATTGCCCAAGCCGCTTGCCGACATCGTCGTGAAGGCGATGGCGGTCGACAAGCAGAAGCGCTTCCAGAGCATGGATGAGATGCGCCTGGCGCTGGAAAAGGCGCTGTAGCAAAGCCCCTTCCCCCTCTTCTGTGGGGCCGGCTTCAGCCGGCCTCTTCACGAAGCAAGTCAGGCTAAAGCCTGACCTACAGCCAGATCGAAGGCCGCGATCCGGCCTCAAGTCTGGCGAATTGCGGCAGCTTCACTGTAGTCTGTCGGCAGACAAGCTACAGAACGTCAATCGCCGCATGGCCCGCATCGACGCCTTCCTCAAGCTGGGTACCGACCAGGGGTGCTCGGACATCCACTTCGCCGTCGGCCTGCCGCCGATGCTGCGGATGTACGGCGATCTGCTGCCGATCAAATTCCGCGATCTGAGCCAGGCCGAACTCGAAGGCTACGTGGGCGAGATCATGAGCCGGCCCAACCTGGACCTGCTGCGCAAGGGACACGACGTCGACTTCTCGTACGTTTCCGCCAACGGCGGCCGTTTCCGCGTCAACGTCTTCCGCAAGGAGACTGGCGTCGGCGCGACGTTCCGGGCAATTCCATCCGAAGTGCCATCGCTCGACCGGCTGGCGGTGCCGCCGATCATCAAGAAGCTGTGCGACAACCATCAGGGCATGATCCTGGTGACCGGCTCGACCGGCACGGGCAAGTCGACCACGCTCGCGGCCATGATCGATCACATCAACCAGACCCGCCGCGCCAACATCATCAGCCTGGAAGACCCGATCGAGTTCGTACACAAGAGCAAGCAGGGCCAGGTCATCCAGCGCGAGCTGAACACGCACCTGCCCTCCTTCGCCGAAGGCGTGCGCGCCGCGATGCGCGAAGATCCCGACGTGATCCTGGTCGGCGAATTGCGCGATGCGGAAACCATCCGCTGGGCCATGACCGCGGCCGAAACTGGACATCTCGTGCTCGGCACCCTGCACACGACCGGCGCCGTGAAGACCATCGACCGCATCGTCGATGCCTTGCCGGCCGACGAGCGCGAACAGACCAAAAGCTTCCTGTCGCAGAGCCTGATCGCCGTGGTCACGCAGGTGCTGGTCAAGACGCCCGATCAGCGCGGCCGCAAGGCCATGTGCGAAATCATGATCGTCACGCGCGCGATCGGAAAACTGATCATGACCGACCAGACCCATCAGATTCCTTCGCAGCTGCAGACCGGCAAGGAACTGGGCATGCAGATGCTCGACCAAGCGCTGCTAGCAGGCGTGCAGGCGAAAGAGATCGACGCCGACGATGCGTACGTCTATGCCTCGGACAAGAAGCTGTTCGCGCGGTACGTCACCGATACCAGCGTGCTGCCGAAGCTGGATCTGGCGCCGGGTTGAGCGACGGAGTGACGAAGTCAGCATGAGCACCGAACCCACCGGCACGAATCCAGGCGCGGTCGCAGCCACCACGGCCAACCAGTACGTCCCGCGCAAGATCGACGAATTCCTCAAGGAAGTGCTGAGCCGCAACGGCTCCGACCTGCATTTCATCGCCGGCGATCCGCCGCGCGTCCGTCTCTACGGCGAACTGCATGCGCTACGGCCGGAGCCGCTGAAGCCCGATTTCGTGCAGGAAGTGCTGATGGAGATCATGCCGCGCGCCGCACAGTTGCGGCTCGAAGAAAAGCACGGCGCCGACTTCGCCTACATCATTCCCGGCGTCTCGCGCTTCCGCGTGAACGTGATGCGCCACCTGTATGGCCTCGGCTGCGTGTGCCGCGCGATTCCATCGAAGGCATTGACGCTCGACCAGCTCAACATGCCGGATGCCGTGCGCAACCTGTGCAAGGTCAACAGCGGCCTTATCCTGGTCACCGGCAAGACCGGTTCGGGCAAGTCGACCACGCTGGCCGCGATGATCGACGACATGAACGCGCGCCTGAAGGGCCACATTCTCACCATCGAAGACCCGATCGAATTCGTGCATCCGCGCAAGAACTGCCTCATCAGCCAGCGCGAGATCGGGAATCACAGCCCCTCGTTCGCGAGCGCCCTGCACTCGGCACTGCGCGAAGATCCCGACGTCATCCTGGTCGGCGAGTTGCGCGATTACGAAACCATGAGCATCGCCGTCACCGCCGCGGAGATGGGCATTCTGGTGATGGGCACGCTGCATACGAACGGCGCGGCGCCGACGGTCGATCGCATGGTGAATGCCTTCCCCGCCGACAAGCAGTCGCACGTGCGCGCCATGCTTTCCACCTCGCTGCGCGGCGTGATTTCGCAGCAGCTCATTCCGCGCGCCGGCAAGCCGGGGCGCGTCGCGGCGCTGGAAATCCTCGTGAACACGCCAGCCGTCGCCAACCTGATCCGCCAGGGCAAGCTCGACCAGCTCGAAAACACCATGCAGAGCGGCGCCGCCCACGGCATGAAGGTCATGGACTCGGCGATCCAGGACCTGCTCGACAAGGCCATGATCACGGGCAAGGAGGCCTACAAGAAGGCCATCAACAAGGCCAAGTTCGAGCATTTGAAAGAGGTGGGGTGACGAAGAAAGTCACGAGGGTCACGGAAGTCACGAAAGTGACGAAGGTCAGAGGGTAGAGGCTTCTCCCACCTTCGTGACTTCCGTGACCCTCGTGACCTTCGTCACTTCCTCCATGGCATAATCCGCCCCCGCTTTCCCCCGGATTTGCCTGCTTTCCCAATGACTTCCCGCCCCCGCCACCTGTTCGTCACGACGGCGTTGCCCTACGCCAATGGCCCGTTCCACATCGGCCACATCATGGAGTACATCCAGGCCGATATCTGGGTGCGGTTCCAGCGCATGGTCGGCAACAAGGTCCACTGGATGGGCGCGGATGATGCCCATGGCGCGCCGATCATGCTCAAGGCCGAGAGCGAGGGCATCACGCCCGAACAGCTCGTCACGCGCATTGCTGCCGACCGGCCGAAGTATCTCGAAGGCTTCCACATCGCCTTCGACAACTGGCATTCGACGCATTCGCCCGAAAACACGCAGCTGACCCAGCGGATCTTCCGCGAGCTGCAGGAGGCGGGGCTCGTCTACGTCAAGGCCGTCGAACAGTTCTTCGATCCCGTGAAGAACATGTTCCTGGCGGATCGCTACGTGAAGGGCGAGTGTCCCAACTGCCATGCCAAGGATCAGTACGGCGACACCTGCGAGGTGTGCAGCAAGGCTTACGAGCCGACCGATCTGATCAACCCGTATTCCACGCTGTCGGGCGCGACGCCCGTGCGTCGCACTTCCGATCATTACTTCGTCAAACTTTCCGAGCCCCGCTGCAAGCAGTTCATGCGCGAGTGGCTCAACGCCGAGCAGAACGGCAAGCCGCGCCTGCAGCCGGCCGTCAGGAACAAGGCCAACGAATGGCTGGAAGGCGAAGGCGATCAGGCGCTCACCGACAAGGACATCTCGCGCGATGCGCCCTACTTCGGCATCCCGATTCCCGGCGCCACCGGAAAATATTTCTACGTCTGGTTCGATGCGCCGATCGGCTACCTCGCCTCGCTCAAGAACTACTTCGACAGCGGCAAGGCCCGCGCGAACGGCGAAGAACGCAGCTTCGACGAATTCCTCGCCGCGCCGGACGTCGAACAGATTCATTTCATCGGCAAGGACATCATCTACTTCCACACCCTGCTGTGGCCGGCGATGCTGAAATTCGCCGGCGAGAAAGTGCCGGACAACGTCTACGTGCACGGCTTCATCACGGTCTCCGGCGCGAAGATGTCCAAGTCGCGCGGCACCGGCATCAGTCCGCTGCGTTATCTCGACGTCGGCATGAATCCGGAATGGCTGCGTTACTACATCGCTGCCAAGCTCAATGCGAACGTCGAGGACATCGACTTCAATCCGGAAGACTTCATCGCGCGGGTGAACTCGGATCTGGTCGGCAAGTACGTGAACATCGCCAGCCGCATGGCGCCGTTCATCGCGAAGTTCTTCGACAACCGCATGCCGCCACTGCCCGCCGGATCGCGCGGCATCAGCGCAGCCCTCGAACATCAGGCTGCGATCCGCGCCGCCTTCGACGAGCGTGAGTTCGGCAAGGCCATCCGCCTCACGATGGAAGTCGCCGACGCGGTGAATGCCGAGATCGACGTCTACAAGCCGTGGATCCTGTCGAAGGATGCGGCGAACAATCCGGACAACCTGAAGAAGCTCGGCGAGATCTGTGCGTCGTCGATGGCGACGTTCAAGGCGCTCACGCTGTTCCTGAAGCCGATCCTGCCGGCGCTGGCCGAACAGGCGGAAGGCTATCTGAACAGCGGCCCGCTCGACTGGAACCTGTTCGAGCGCGGCGACGCCGCGAGCCTGCTGCCCGCCGGCCATCACTTCGGCACGTTCAAGCCGCTGATCACGCGCGTCGATCCGAAACAGCTCGACGCGCTTTTCGAAAGCGCCAACGAAGCCGCGAAGAAAACTGCAGAGGCTCCCGCTTCTGGCCCAGGCCCCACGCCTCAAGCCGCGAGCGCTGCCGAAATCACCGTCGACGACTTTGCGAAGCTCGACATCCGCATCGCGAAGATCGTCGCTGCAGAGACGGTCGATGGTGCCGACAAACTGCTGAAGCTCACCGTCGACATCGGCGACGCGCAACGCACCGTGTTCGCCGGCATCCGTTCGGCCTACACGCCAGAGCAACTCGCCGGTCGGCTCACGCTGGTCCTGGCGAATCTCAAACCGCGCAAGATGAAGTTCGGCACGTCCGAAGGCATGGTTCTCGCCGCGGGACCGGGCGGCAAGGATATTTTCCTGTTGTCGCCGGATGCAGGCGCGACGCCGGGCATGAAGGTGAAGTAGCGAGATCGGCATCAAACCATGATGTCCGCCCTCCTCCTCATCCTGCTCAGTGCCGTCCTGGCAAGTCATTACGCGCCGGCGCTGCTGGGCACGCGGCTGTTCGAGGAGACCGACGAGCATTCCAACAGCATCGGCTGGGCGCTCGCCTCGTTCATCCTGATTGCGGTGATCGCACCGGCGGGCTACCTCATCGAACACGCGCTCCTGCGGCCGTTCGACACCGCGTATCTGCGGACCTACGTGCTGGTCATTCTCGTCATGATCCTCGCGCCGCTGCTGGCACTGTTGCTGCCGCGACTGGGACCCTGGACGCCCGTCCGTCCGGCATTCGTTCTGGTGGCGATCGGCAACCCTGCCGTGCTCGCTACGGCATTGATGTCGGCGGACTTCGCCGACATCACGACGGCACTGTGGTCCGGCGTCGGCATCGGCACCGCCTTCGCCGTCATGCTGCTCGCATTCACCGCGCTGCACGCCCGCGTCACCGCGGCGCGAATTCCGCTGGCGTTTCGCGATACGCCCATCGCCCTGGTCACGACGGGACTCATGGCGCTGGCGCTCATGGGACTGACCGGGCTCATCCGCGACTGACGTCATGGTCGCAGCGCTGCTGATCACCGCCGCCTTTGCCGCCTGCCTGGGACTGGTGCTGCTGTGGCTTCCCGCGACGCAGCGGCGCGAAGACATCCTCGCCGAACGCATCAACGAACTGCTGCCGCAGACGCAGTGCCGGCGCTGCACGTTCGATGGCTGCCTGCCTTATGCAACCGCCATCGCACGCGGCGAAGCGGGAATCGATCAGTGCCCGCCCGGCGGTGACACCACGGCCGCGGCGCTGGCGACTCTGCTCCGACGCGAACGACGCGCCGTCGATCCGCAATACGGCGTCATGCCGGTGTATCCGGCGGTCGCCGTCATCGATGAGACGACCTGCATCGGCTGCACGAAGTGCATCCAGGCCTGTCCAGTGGATGCCATCGTCGGCGGTTCCAAGTTCATGCACACGGTGATCGCTGCCGACTGCACCGGCTGCGAACTGTGCATTCCACCCTGCCCCGTCGACTGCATCGACATGCGTCCTGCGCCGGCAGGCATGCAGCAATTCCCGCCACTCATGGCGGCGAGATAGCGCATGGGCGCACGCATCCGGGGCGGCCTGACGCTCGACGCGAACAAGACGCGCTCGACGCGGCTTGCGCTGCGCGCCGCGACCGTACCGGAACGATTGATCCTGCCGCTCGATCAGCACGCCGGCGCGCCGTCCCGACCGATCGTGCAACCGGGCGACGCCGTGCTGCTGGGACAGCCCATCGCCGAGCCGCAGGGCGACATCAGTGCGTGGCTGCATTCGCCGGTGTCGGGAACGATTCTGTCATCCCCTCCCCCGCCTGCGGGGGAGGGCCAGGGAGGGGGCGACGGCGGCACCGCAGCCCCCCATCCCAACCTTCCCCCGCAAGCGGGGGAAGGAGCCAGGAGCATCGTGATCGCCAACGACGGCCGCGATGCACGCTACGCGCAATCCCCCGTCGACTATCCGTCGCTCTCCGCCGCCGACCTGCGCGCACACATCGCGCGCGGCGGCATCGTCGGCCTCGGCGGCGCGACGTTTCCGACTGCCGCCAAGCTGGCGCGATCGGCCGATGTCGACGGCATTCACCTGCTGCTGAACGGCGCCGAGTGCGAACCCTGGATCAGCTGCGACGACATGCTCATGCGCGAGCGCGCTGCCGATGTCGTGTTCGGTGCACGCATCCTCAAACACGCCACCGGCGCAACGCAGTGCACGATCGCCATCGAGGATGACGTGCCGCAGGCCGAAGCGGCTTTGCGATCGGCGCTGCGGGAAACCAACGACATCGCGATCAGCATTCAGCGCGACATCTATCCGGCCGGCGGCGAGCGCCAGTTGATCCTCGCCATCACGGGGCGCGAGGTTCCCAGCGATGGCCTGCCCGCAGACATCGGTATCGTCGTCCAGAATGTCGGCACCGCTGCCGCGGCCGCGCGCTGGATTCGCGATGGCGAACCGCTGATCAGTCGCATCGTGACCGTCACCGGCGCCGGCGTCAGCGAACCCGCCAATCTCGAAGTGCGCCTCGGCACGCCTGTCGCCAGTCTCATCGCCGATTGCGGCGGCTACGTTGCCGACGTGCAGCAGCTGATCATGGGCGGCTCGATGATGGGCCAGGCGTTGACCAGCGATCAGCTGCCCGTGGTCAAAGCGATGAACTGCATCATCGCCGCCACTGCCGCCGATCTGCAGCCGCGCGGCGCCGAGATGCCCTGCATCCGCTGCGGCGACTGCGCGCAAGTCTGTCCCGCGACACTGCTGCCGCAGCAGTTGCACTGGCATGCACAAGCCGGCGACCTCGCGAACCTCGAGCGCTACGGCCTGATGGACTGCATCGAATGCGGCTGCTGCGACTACGTGTGTCCGAGCCAGATCCCGCTGACGCAGCGCTTTCGCGAAGCCAAGCCCGCGCTGCTGGCAACGCTGCGGGCCCGTCGTGATGCGACTACCGCACGCGCGCACTACGAAGCGCGCGGCGACCGCCTGCAGCGCATCGAACAGGAACAGCGCACCCGGCTGGAAGAAAAGCGCCGGCACCTGGCGGGGCGCAAGTCATGAAGTTCCCGACGGCAAGCGCACCGCACACCGTCGCACCGCACGTCGCACCGAAGGGCGTAGCCCGCGTGATGCGGCTGGTGATCTACGCCCTGCTGCCGGCCACGGCGCTGCACGTCGTGGTGTTCGGGCCGGGCATCCTCGTACAGATGACGCTCGGCATCGCGACGGCGCTCGCCACCGAAGCGGTGGCGTTACGATTGCGCCGTCAGCCGCTGCGCCCCTTCCTCACCGACGGCAGCGCCATCATCACGGCCATGCTGATCGCGCTGTGTCTGCCGCCGCTCGCGCCCTGGTGGCTGATCGCCAGCGGCACCGCGTTCGCGATCGTCATCGCCAAGCATCTCTACGGCGGACTCGGCTCCAATCCGTTCAATCCGGCGATGGTCGGCTATGCCGTGCTGCTGGTCTCCTTCCCCACGCATCTGTCGCGCTGGCTGGCGCCGGACGTCGCGGGCTTGCAGACCATCGACATCCCATTCATGGACACGCTGCACGCGATCCTCATGGGTCATCTGCCCGATGCGCTGCGCTGGGACGCCATCACCTCACCGACGCCGCTGGGCGCGATCAAGCTGGCCTCGGGCCGCACGCTCGAAGAAGCGGTTGCGAGTCCGATCTTCGGCCCCTTCGGCGGCCGCGGCTGGGACTGGATCAACTTCGGCATCGCCGCGGGCGGAGTGTGGCTGCTGGCGCTGCGCATCATCCGCTGGCACACCCCCGTCGCCATGCTCACCGGACTGATGCTGCCGGCGGCATTCATGTACGCCATCGATCCCGGCACCTATCCCGGCCCGCTGTTCCATCTCACCGCGGGCGCCACGTTGCTCGGCGCCTTCTTCATCGCCACCGATCCGACCTCGTCCGCGACCAGCGATCAGGGCAAACTCGTTTACGGCGCCGGCATCGGACTGGTCACGTACGTCATCCGGACCTGGGGCAGCCATGCCGATGGCGTCGCCTTCGCCGTGCTGCTCATGAACCTCGCGGTGCCGCTGATCGACCGCTATACCATTCCGAGGATCTATGGACACGAACGCTGAAACCCGCCGGCGTCCGCAGCGGACCACCGCGGTGCTCATCGTGGTCGCGGTCGCGATACTGCTGGCGGCCTTCGTTGCGATGATGCAAAGCGCGACGCACGAACGAACGCGTCGCAACGAACAGGCATGGCTGCTGGAACGGCTCGATGTCCTGGTGCCGCCGGACAGCCATGACAACGATCTGCTCGCCGACCGCATCCAGGTCACCTCGCCCGACATTCTCGGCATTGCCGAGCCGGTGTGGATCTATCGCGCCTTCAGGAACGGCACGCCGGTCGCGGCGATCGTCCAGACCGTGGCGCCCGATGGTTACCACGGCCCGATCGAACTGCTGGTCGCGATTGCGCATGACGGCACGCTGCTGGGCGTGCAGGTCGTGCGTCACTCGGAGACGGCGGGTCTCGGCGACCAGTTCGAGAATCGCCGCACCGACTGGCTCGATGCCTTCCGCGGCAAGTCGCTCGCCGATCCGCCGCAGCAGCGCTGGAGCGTGCGTCCCGACGGCGGCGATTTCGATGCCTTCACCGGCGCGACCATTACGCCCCGCGCCATCGTCAAGGCGACGCGGCGTGCGCTCGAATACTACGGATCGCAGCGCGACCGGCTGTTCGCCACCGAAGCGGGAAAATGAACACCACCAGCCGCCCATCGTCGATCTGGTTGCTGATCGCGCTCTGTCCGGCACTCGCCACCAGCGATCTGGCAACCAATGCGATCGCGCTCGGCGTATCCGCCATCATTGCCTGCTTCATCGGCACGACGGCCGGCTGGCTGACCCGCACGATCGCTTCACCATTGCATCACGTGCTGACGACGCTCGTCCTCGCCGCGCTCGTCAGCCTGCTCGGCTTGTGGATGAGCGCGGCGGCTCACGAATTGCGCGGTTCGCTCGGTGTGTTCCTGCCGCTGCTGTCCGTGAACTTCGCGATCGTCGCGCTCGCGGACCGCAGCCGACAGACCGGCTTGATCTCTGCATGGCGCTCGGCGCTGATTTACGGTGTCTTCATTGCCGCCATTCTCATCGTGCTCGGCCTCGCGCGCGAACTCGTGGGACGCGGCTCGCTGTTCCACGATGCTGCCGACGCCCTCGGACCGCGCGCAGCCGGGCTGGATCTGCAGCTCTTCCCCGCAGACATGGGCTTCCTGCTGGCGATGCTGCCGCCAGGCGCCTTCATCGCCTTCGGTGTGCTGCTGGCGGCACGCAACTGGCTACGACACCGGCATGAACCCAGCCCATGAATGCAGTCAAGATCGCTGAAATCTTCGAACGTCTGAAACAGGCGCGACCGCATCCCACGACCGAACTGGAATACCGCACGCCGTTCGAACTGCTGGTCGCGGTCATCCTGTCCGCGCAGGCCACCGACAAGAGCGTCAACAAGGCAACGCAGGTGCTCTATCGGCATGCGAATACGCCGCAGGCGATTCTCGCGCTCGGTGTCGATGGACTGTCGCAGTACATCCGCACCATCGGCCTGTTCAACACCAAGGCGAAGAACGTCATCGAAACCTGCCGCCTGCTGATCGAACGCCACGGCGGCGAAGTGCCGGAGTCGCGCGAAGCACTGGAAGCACTGCCAGGTGTCGGCCGCAAGACCGCCAACGTGATCCTGAACACGGCGTTCGGTCATCCGACGATTGCCGTCGACACCCACATCTTTCGTGTCTCGAATCGCACCGGCATCGCCAAAGGCAAGGACGTGCGGGCCGTGGAAGAGAGACTCAACAAAGTCGTGCCTGAGCAGTACAAACAGGACGCTCATCACTGGCTCATCCTGCACGGCCGCTATGTGTGCCTCGCGCGCAAGCCCGGCTGCCCGGAATGCCTGATCGCGGATCTGTGCGAGTTCAAGGAGAAGACGAAGAAGGAGGTGCCGCAAACGGCGGCGGCAAAGAAGCAATCCATCCGGCGCAAGATTGCGCAACTTGGACGAAAGCAGAGCAGACGATCGGGAAGCCGCTGAATGTTCTTGCTGTGGGGCCGGCTTCAGCCGGCCTGAGAACTGTCAGGCTGAAGCCTGACCTACAGAAGAAAGCAGCAGTAAACTCCCGCCATGCCCTTCTTCGATACCCAATCCCGCGACCAGCTCCGCGCTGCCTATCTCGAGGCCTGGCGCAAGCGACGCGAGCGACTGCCGATGCAGCCGCTGGAAATGCAGATCGCCGACGTCATCGAGCTGCATCCTGAGTACCAGCGCGCGCTCGAAGATCCCGACAGCGTGCTCGATCGCGACTACTCGCCCGAAGGCGGCCAATCGAATCCGTTCCTGCACATGGGACTGCACCTGGCCGTGCGCGATCAGCTCGCCACCGACCGCCCCACGGGCGTGCGACAGGCCTTCGATGCGCTCGTGCGCAAAACCGGCAATGCGCACGACGCCGAGCACGAGCTGATCGAATGTCTCGCCGAAACGCTGTGGGAGGCCCAACGCAGCGGCCTGCCGCCGGACGAACAGGCCTTTCTCGGCCGCGCCCGACAGCGGGCGATCAAATAGCCCGCGGAAAAAAAGAATCGCAAAGCCCGTCGCCGCCTGCAGCGGCGCGGGCACACTGCGCAGCGTGGGCAATCCCACCGGTTTCGATCACTCACATCCAGGGGACGACATGAAGACCATGCACAAGACCTTGCTGGCATCGGTAGCCAGTCTCATCGCCGCGGCCAGCGTCTATGCCGCCGACATCGCCGGCACGTGGGCGCTGAGCGTGGAAAGCCCGCGCGGCGTACGCGAATCGACCCTGACACTGACCCAGTCCGGCGAAGAACTGACCGGCACGCTCAAGGGTCAGCGCGGCGAAACGCCGGTCAAGGGCACGCTCAAGGGCAATGCGCTCGAGCTGAACTACACGCTCGAAATGCAGGGCACCGGCCTCGACGTGAAATACACGGGCACGGTCGACGGCGACACCATGAGCGGCACCGTCGACTTCGGCGGCATGGGCGAAGGCAAGTTCACCGGCAAGAAGCAATAACAGGCAGCGGTGAGCGGCGATTCCGCCCGCTCACCGCTTCACTGTCGGTGTCTGGCCAGCCGCAATTCCAGATGCCTTTTCACATCCGGCCATTCGCTCGCGAGAATGCTGTACATCACCGTGTCGCGCACCGAACCGTCCTTGCGCGACTGATGATGGCGGATCACGCCATCCTTCTTTGCACCCAGCGCTTCGATGGCGCGCTGCGAACGGAAATTGAAATTGTCGGTGCGCAATCCCACGACCTTGCAGCCAAGCGTGTCGAACGCATGCGACAGCAGCAAGAGCTTGCACGTCGTGTTGACTGAGGTGCGCTGCCGGCTCTGCGCATAGAACGTGTAACCGATCTCGACCCGGTCGACCGCCGGCACGATGTCGTGATAGCTGGTGCTGCCGACGATCCGGCCGGTGCTCAGCTCGCGCACGATCCACGGCAGTCGCGTGCCGTCGCGCAAACCCGCCATGGCGAGTTCGTACCAGCGTTGCACCTCTCCCGGCCCCGGCACGCCCGTGAACCACAGTTTCCACAGCTCGCCGTCGGCCGCCGTCTGCCCGATGCCCGGCAGATGTTCTTCGGTCAGCGGTTCCAGCCGGATGCCGGATCGTTCGAGCACGACGGGCCTGGGGTCGATCATCGGGACTCCTCTTCGTTGCGTATCGGGCGATCCTGCAGCAGAACCGCAGGCATTTGCATCATTCTTCCACCCTCCCGGCACCGATGTTAGATTGCCGGCCCCGCAATTTCCCGTGCCCAGCCCATGTCCGCCAAGCCAGCACCGACCCGAGATTCCAGCGGCGTGATTCGCCAGAACGATGTGATCCAGAGCGTCGCCGATGCCCTGCAGTACATTTCTTACTACCACTCGCCGGATTTCATCCGCGCAATGGCGGCGGCGTACGAACGGGAAGAAAGCCCCGCGGCGAAGGATGCGATCAAACAGATTCTGGTCAATTCGCGCATGTGTGCCGAAGGCCATCGCCCCATCTGCCAGGACACGGGCATCGTCACGATCTTTGTGAAAGTCGGCATGAACGTGCAATGGGACGCGACGATGAGTCTCACCGACATGATCAACGAAGGCGTGCGCCGCGCCTACAACCATCCCGACAACATGCTGCGCGCGTCGATCGTCAACGATCCCTATTTCGAGCGCAAGAACACGAAGGACAACACGCCGGCCGTCATCCACATGGAAGTCGTGCCGGGCAGTGAAGTCGAGATCGCACTCGCGGCCAAGGGCGGCGGGTCAGAGAACAAATCGAAGCTCACGATGCTGAATCCCTCCGACTCCATCGTCGACTGGCTTTTGAAAACGGTGCCGACGATGGGTGCCGGCTGGTGTCCGCCGGGCATGCTCGGCATCGGCATCGGCGGGACTGCAGAGAAGGCCATGGTGCTCGCGAAGGAGTCCTTGTTCGAGACGATCGACATCCACGAGATTCGCGAACGCGGCCCGCAGAACAAGCTCGAAGCGCTGCGCCTGGAAATCATGGACAAGGTCAACGCGCTCGGCATCGGCGCGCAGGGCCTCGGCGGTCTCACGACCGTACTCGACGTCAAGATCAAGACGTATCCGACACACGCCGCCTCGCTGCCCGTCGCCGTCATTCCCAACTGCGCCGCGACCCGCCACGCGCACTTCGTCCTCGACGGTTCCGGTCCGGTGAAACTCGATCCGCCCGATCTGGATCTGTGGCCGAAGCTCACGTTCCAGGCATCGGCGGATGCGACGCGCGTCAATCTCGACACGCTGACGCCGGAAGAAGTCGCCGCCTGGACACCCGGCCAACGCCTGCTGCTGAACGGCAAGATGCTCACCGGCCGCGATGCCGCCCACAAGCGGCTGCAGACGCTGATCGACAGCGGCCAGCCGCTGCCCGCCGGCCTCGATTTCACCAATCGCGTCATCTACTACGTGGGTCCAGTCGATCCGGTGAAAGACGAAGCGGTCGGCCCTGCAGGCCCGACGACCGCGACGCGCATGGACAAGTTCACCGAACTGATGCTCGGCAAGACCGGCCTGATCGCCATGATCGGCAAGTCCGAACGCGGTCCGGAAGCGATCAAGGTCATCAAGAAATACCAGCGCGCGTACCTCATGGCCGTCGGCGGCGCCGCCTATCTCGTTTCGAAGGCGATCAAGTCGAGCCGCGTCGTCGCCTTCGCGGATCTCGGCATGGAAGCGATCTACGAATTCGACGTGAAGGACATGCCGGTCACGGTAGCCGTCGATGCGAAGGGCACATCGGTACATGAGACGGGGCCGGCGGAATGGCAGAAGCGGATCGGGAAGATTCCGGTGAAGGTCGTATAAGAAGAACAGCAGCCGCGAAAGACCGCATAAAAGAGAACAAGATGATCGATTCTTTTCTGTGCTGTGCTGTGGGGCCGGCTTCAGCCGGCCTCTTGTGGAGGTTGAGGCCATCGTGACGTACCTGGAGGACGTATGGCAGGAATCGAGGTGAAAGGCAGGCTCAAGTTGTTCGAAAGCCAGCAGGTTCGCACCGAGTGGGATGAGGCCGCAGAGAAATGGTGGTTCTCGGTGGTGGACATCATTGCTGTTCTGACCGACCCGACTACATCAAAGCACGCAACTACTGGAAGTGGCTGACCGCCGAACGAAGTCAGTTGGTGAGCGACACTCACCAACTGAAAATGACCGCCGCTGACGGCAAGAAATACCTGACGGATGTCCCATGCCATTCGACCACGCCATCCTGCTGCCGCCTACCGTCCTCGCCTTCCTGACGGGCTTCGTCTGGCTGCGCCTCGGATCAGATCGTTTGGGCGAACTTCGCACACGACGCATCCATCCGCAGCAGGTCGCAACGTCGAAGCAAATGGCCGAGAAACTGGAGAACACACAGTCCGCCGATCACTTCCGCAACCTGTTCGAAGTGCCCGTGCTGTTCTATGTGCTGTGCGGATTTCTGGCGATCACGAAGCTGACGACGCTGTTGCTGCTGGCCTGCGCCTGGGGATTCGTTTCCCTGCGCGCGTGCCACACCTGGATTCATCTCACCAGCAACAAGGTGATCCGCCGGTTTCAGGTATTCGTCGCGAGCACGATCGTGCTGTATGTGATGTGGGGCATATTCGCCGTGCGCCTGGTGATGAGCGACTGACCTCAGCGTCGCAGCGCCTTGCCGATATCGGCGGAACTCGCTCCAAGCGCCAGCAAGGAACGAACCAGCAAGTCCAGCGACACCGTGGGATCGGCCGCTTCCATCTTGGCCACGCGCGACTGACTCGAACCTACCTTCGCGGCAAGATCCGACTGGGACAATCCCTGTTCCATGCGCCGCTCGCGCAGATGACGACTGAGCGCGACGCGAATTTCGATGAAGGCGGCCTCCGCGTCGGACAGCCCGAGAAATTCCTTCGCTCCGCCGACCTGCCAGCCAGCCCGTCGCAGCTTCTCGAGTTTGGTCGACTTCGCCATCATGACTCCAGAGCCCGACGATAGGCCAACAGGCGTTTCCTGCATCGCTCGCGAGTGCGGCATCGACAGCCGTTCACCCAACTGCAGCCGACGCAACAGCACGCCCGCCCCGATGCGGCCGGCCGTCGAGAACGGGGGTGTCTTTATCTCGCTATGTAGCCAGACCAATGGCTTGGCATCCGTGCCGCGCATTGTATGTCAGACCTGACATTAAGGAAACACGCAGTCAGGATAGTCGTCCGCGCTCTGCCGTGAGGGCGACTATCTGGGTAGATCGCCCGATTTCATGCCTCACTGCATGAACCCCACCTTCACATCCTCCTGCGACAGCAACTTCACCGGCACGGTCGGCGCCTTCCAGATGTCGTCGCAATATTCGCGGATCGTGCGATCCGACGAGAACTTACCCGAGCGCGCCGAGTTCAGGATGGACATCTGCGCCCAGCGCTGGGAGTCCTGGTAGGCAGCGGAAACGGCCTGCTGCGCGTCGGCATACGAATCGAAGTCGGCGAACAGCAGGTATGGATCGTGGTAGACGAGGCCATCGATCAGCGGCCGGAACAGTGCGGTGTCGCCGCGCGAGAAGAAACCGCCACGGATCAGGTCGACGACTTCCTTCAACTCTCCGCGCAGATAATTCGACGGGTGGTAGCCCGATGACCTGAGTGCGCTGACTTCGTGCGCATCGAGGCCGAACAGGAAGAAGTTCTCCGCGCCGACTTCTTCGCGGATCTCGATGTTGGCGCCATCCATGGTGCCGATCGTCAGCGCACCGTTCATCGAGAACTTCATGTTGCCCGTGCCTGACGCTTCCTTGCCAGCGGTCGAGATCTGTTCCGACAGATCGGCGGCCGGATAGATGCGCTGGCCGTTCTTCACGTTGAAGTTCGGCAGGAACACAACTTTCAGCCGGTCGCGGACCGCCGGATCGCGATTCACGACATCGCCGACTGAAGTGATGAGTTTGATCATCAGTTTGGCGATGTGATAACCCGGTGCCGCCTTGCCGCCGAAGATGAAAGTGCGCGGTACGATGTCCGCATTCGGATTCGAGCGCAGGCGGTGATAGAGCGCAACGACATGCAGGATGTTGAGATGCTGGCGCTTGTACTCGTGGATGCGTTTCACCTGCACGTCGAACAGGGAATCCGGATCGATGATGACGCCGGTCTTCTTCAAGGCGACCGCTGCGAAGTCGCACTTGCACGCACGCTTCACGTCGAGCCAGCGCTGCCGGAACGCGCCGTCCTGCGCCAGCGGTTCGAGCTTCTTCAATTCACTCAAGTCGGTGATCCAGCCGGCGCCGATACTGGATGAAATCAGCTCCGTCAGCCGCGGATTGCTGAGCGCCATCCAGCGGCGCGGCGTGACGCCGTTGGTCTTGTTGCCGAAGCGCTGCGGCCAGAGTTCGTAGAAATCCTTCAGCACGTCCTGTTTCAGCAGTTCGGAATGCAGTTCAGCCACGCCGTTCACTGCATGACTGCCGACACACGCCAGGTGCGCCATGCGCACGTAGCGCTCGCCGCGTTCGTCGATCAGCGACATGCGCGCGATGCGATCCTCCTCGCCGTAGAAGCGGATGCGCACCTCGTCCAGAAAGCGCGCATTGATCTCGCAGATGATTTCGAGATGCCGCGGCAGCAGCCGGCCGAACAACGGCAGCGGCCAGCATTCGAGTGCTTCGGGCAATAACGTGTGGTTCGTGTACGCGAAGGTCTTGCGGGTGATTTCCCATGCCTGCTCCCACGGGACGACGTGCTCATCGACCAGCAGGCGCATGAGTTCGGCCACGGCGATCGCCGGATGCGTGTCGTTGAGCTGCGCGGCGAACTTCTCGTGGAAGCGCTCGACCGGAATCTTCTGCACCTTGAGGATGCGGAACATGTCCTGCAGCGAGCACGAGACGAAGAAGTACTGCTGCGACAGGCGCAGCTCCTTGCCCTGCAGCTGCTCGTCGTTCGGATACAGCACCTTGCTGAGATTTTCCGAAGAGACCTTCTGCATCACTGCGCCGTAGTAGTCGCCGCGATTGAAGACGGCGAAGTCGAACGATTCCGGCGCCTCGGCCTTCCACAATCGCAGCGTATTCGCGGTGTTCTTGCGATAGCCGAGGATCGGCGTGTCGTAGGGAACGCCCGCCACCAGCCGGTCCGGCACCCAGCGAACGCGCAGGCGGTTGAGTTCGTCGTGGTATTGCTCGGTGTAACCGCCCAGCTTCACGTGTACGGCCCACTCGGGTCGCGCGATTTCCCAGGGATTGCCGAAGCGCAGCCACTTGTCGGTGCGCTCGGTCTGCCAGCCGTCGACGATTTCCTGATGGAAGATGCCGAATTCGTAGCGGATGCCGTAGCCAAGCGACGGAATCTCCAGCGTCGCCAGCGATTCGATGAAGCAGGCGGCCAACCGTCCCAGACCGCCATTGCCGAGTCCCGGTTCATCTTCTTCGAGCAGCAGCTCGTTGAAGTCCAGTCCCAGTTCGGTGACGGCCTTGCGGACCTCATCGTAGATGCCGAGATTCACGAGATTGTTGCCGAGATGCGGCCCCATCAGAAACTCGGCAGAGAAGTACGCGACTGTGCGCGAGCCCTGCTTCGTGTAAGCCGCCGCGGTACTGATCCAGCGCTGCAGCATGCGATCGCGCACCGCATAGGCAAGCGCCTGGTAGTAGTCGTTCCTGGTCGCCAGCGCCGGAAACTTGCCCTGGATGTAGAACAGGTTGTCGAGGAAGGCGTGCTGGAACGCCTCCTTTGTCAATGCAGTGCGGTCATCTTCGCGTGCGGTCTGTTCTTCTACTGCGACGAGCGACGTAGCCATCTTTGGCACCGTGAAGGTTGCGGTCAGCGATACCTTCCGCGGTGCAAGTTTCGTGCATGTGACGAATGGCAGGAGAAGACGGACGAGAGCCGTGTTTACGCACCATCGTTGGACAGGAATGCACGAGGGGGCGCCGTTTGAGGGCAGGCCCTTCCTGTGGAGCCGGCTTCAGCCGGGCCTAAGAACTGTCAGGCTAAAGCCTGACCTACAGGAAGAGGCCGGCTGAAGCCGGCCCCACAGAGGACATCAGGCATCGCCCGGCAGCACGTACCCTTCGAACTGCTTGCGCAACTGCAGCTTGCTCAGCTTGCCGGTGGCCGTAAGCGGCAGCTTCTCGACGAACGCAACGTCGTCGGGGACCCACCACTTGGCGACCTTGCCGAGGAAGAAGTTCAGGACTTCCTCGCGCGTCACCGATTCGCCCGGCTTCAGGACCACGACCAGCAGCGGCCGCTCCTGCCACTTCGAATGCGGAATGGAAATCGCCGCGGCCTGCGCGATGGCGGGATGCGCCACGGCCAGATTTTCGAGTTCGATGGAGCTGATCCATTCGCCGCCCGACTTGATGACGTCCTTGGTGCGATCGGTGATCTGCACGTAGCCCAGCGGGCAGATGGTGGCCACATCGCCGGTGCTGAACCAGCCATCGGTATCGAAGACGTCGTCGCTGTCGCGACGGTAGTAACGGGACGCGACCCAGGGTCCTCGAACCTTCAACGCGCCGAAGGCGCGGCCGTCGCGCGGCAGTTCCCTGTCGTCCTCATCGACGATCTTGATTTCGATGCCGAACACGGAGCGTCCCTGTTTGGCACGCAGCGCATCGCGCGTCTGTGCCGGCAGACGCATCGCCTCGGGCGACCAGTTGCAGATCGTGCCGATCGGACTCGTCTCCGTCATGCCCCACGCCTGCACGATATGTGCACCGTATGGGTCGCGTAACGCATCGGCGAGCGCCACCGGTACTGCCGAGCCACCGCAGAGAATGCGCTTGAGAGAGTCGATGCGCTTGCCGGATTTCTGCAGGTAGGCGACGACACCCTGCCACACCGTCGGCACCGCCGCCGCATTGTTGACCTGCTCTTCTTCGATCAGCGCCTGCAGCGTCGGCGCATCACCCATCTTCGGTCCGGGGAATACGAGCTTGGTGCCCACCATCACGCACGCATACGGCAGTCCCCAGGCGTTGACGTGGAACATCGGCACGACCGGCATGACCACGTCGGTCGCCGCGAGATTGGCAGAGTCCGGCAGCGCCATCGCATAGCAGTGCAGGATGGTGGAGCGATGACTGTAGAGGACGCCCTTGGGATCACCCGTGGTGCCGGACGTGTAGCACAGCGAACTCGCGGTGCGTTCGTCGAACTCCGGCCATTCGAATGCGTCGGACTCGTTCGCGATCAGGGATTCGTAGCTGCGCGCATTGGGCAGCGTGGTCGCCGGCATGTGGGCATCATCCGTGAGGATGATGTAGCCCTCGATGGTCTTGAGCGTCGGCTGCAGTTTCTCGATCAGCGGGACGAAGGCCGGGTCGAGGAACAGCCGGCGATCTTCGGCGTGATTGGCGATGAAGGTGAGCTGTTCCTCGAACAGGCGCGGATTGATCGTGTGACACACGAAACCCGAACAGGACACCGCGTAGTAGATCTCGAAATGCCGGAAGTCGTTCCAGGCCAGGGTGGCGATGCGATCGCCGGGCTGCGCGCCGAGCCGCACCAGGGCATTGGCGAGCTTGCGGACCCGGGCGAAAGCTTCGCTATAGGTATAGCGATGGCGCGGATGATCGGCCGTGATGGAGACGATTTCCCGCTGCGGATGCTGCAGATCGGCATGGCGCAGCAGCGAACTGATCAACAGAGGCCGATCCATCATCTGACCGAACATTCGATCCCCCGATCTTGCGTTGTAGTACGGGGGATTTAAGCACGGATTCAGGCACCTCGCGCGAGGCGGTTCGGAAAGGCCTCTACCGCAATGCGGTCGTCGAGGACGTCAGCGCAGCAGGCACGGCCGACGAAAAGGGATCCGACCCGGCAATCGTGGTTTCGACCGCCGGCGATGCCTCGCTGGTGCCGGGAGTCGCGACCTCAGTCGACGAACCCGTGGAGTACTGCACGACGATCCGTGCAATGTGCGGATGCTGGCTGCTCCACTGCATGAAGTTCACGCAGACGGCCTTGGCGGCGGGACCCTGCGCATATTCGAACGTATTGCCGGAGAACTTCGCGCCGCCGACATCCGCTTCGAGAGCGACTGCATGCTGATCCCACGGGTGCTGCACGGCATCAGGTTGGGCAAAGAAGTGGATCGTCTCGACTCGCGCATGGGCCGGCACGGTACCGCAGAGCGCGATGCGCTGGGCTTGCGCCTCAGGGCAGTCCGATGCTCCGGCTACGCGACACGCCGGTACGTAAGCGATCGACTCTGCCACCCCGCTCTCGGGCTCGAGGCTGATCGGTATCGCATGCGGCTCCGGCACGGGCATAGCTGACTCCGGGGCTGCCACATCGGCGAACTGCTGCGGCTGACTGCGTTCCAGGACACGTGAGGCGGTCAGATCGCGCAGTTCGCGCAGCTCCTGACGCATTGCGCGGATGTCCTCGCCAGCGCGCTGCTGCAGGAACTGCGAGTAGAGAAAACCGCCGGCCGCCGAGGCCACCATCAGCGCGGTGATCGCGATGATCGATCGCAGCGTCGTGCCGCGTTTGGGTTTGATGTCGGTCCTGCCCTTCGCCCTGAATGCGCCCAGCAGCTGGAACAGCGCGGTGCCGACAGTCGCAGCCGCACCGATCATCGCGGCAAGGATGGTTTCCGACAGGCCCATGTCTCTGCCTCGCACGCCTGTCGGCGTTGGGAATATGTTGAATCGCACAACGTGAGCTGGACGCGGCGACTCTAGTGGGCGCCGTCTGGCCGCTCTGATACGCAGTTCACATTCTTCCGGGACACCGTGATTCAGCGCACGCAGCAGAGGGAACGCAGCGAGCGTTTCTGTTCATGCCGTTCGATGGCGAGGTCGATGAGCCGGGAAACGAGTTCGCGCGGCGACACGCCGCTCGCCGCCCAGAGCTTCGGATACATGGACATCGCCGTGAATCCCGGCAGCGTGTTGATCTCGTTGACCAGCAATTGGCGGTCGGGGCGGAGAAAGAAATCGACCCGCGCCAGGCCGCTGCATTCCAGCGCCTGGAACGTCGCCAGCGACAGCCGCTGCACTTCGCGCGTCAGATGCGCATCGAGTGCGGCTGGCACCTGCAGTCTGGCGCCCTGCTCGTCCAGGTATTTCGCGTCGTAGGAATAGAAGCCGTCGGCACGGGTCACGACGATCTCGCCGGGAATCGACGCTGCGGGCACATCGTTGCCGAGTACTGCACATTCGATCTCGCGACCCGTGATCGATTCTTCCACGATCACCTTCAGATCGTAGTCGAATGCCGTTTGCAGAGCGGCCGGCAACTGCGCGCGCGACAGGACGCGCGTAACACCGACCGACGATCCGAGATTCGCCGGCTTCACGAAAAGTGGAAAACCCAGCGACTCCGCCCTGCGCAGCACCGCGAGCGGATCGCGGCGATACTCGTGACGCCGGATCGCAATGAAGTTCGCCACGGGAATGCCTGCATCGCGCAGCAGACGTTTCATCACATCCTTGTCCATGCCCACGGCGCTACCGAGCACGCCGGCGCCCACGAACGGTACGTTGGCGAGTTCCAGCAGTCCCTGCACCGTTCCGTCTTCGCCGTGCGGCCCATGCAGCACGGGGAACACGACGTCGACCGGCGGGTCTTCGGATCGCGTCGACGGCAGCAGCGAGAATTCCGGCCCATCATTGCTGAGCTGCACGAAGCGCGGATCGCCCTTCTCCCGCAGCAATCGCTGCGTCGACTGCTGGATCCACCGGCCTTTGCGCGTGATGCCGATGGCCACGGCCTGGAATCGCCCGGGATCCAGCGCGGCAATGATGTTACGCGCAGAGAGAATCGAAACTTCGTGCTCGGCCGATCGCCCGCCGAAGAGCACGCCCACGTTCAACCGGGTTGCTGTGTCCATGCCTTGCGAGGCTAGCGGGCGATCGGGTTGGATCAGCGATGAACTGTGATGAATTGTGGCGTGCGAAGTTGTCCTCCTGTGGGGCCGGCTTCAGCCGGCCTGAGAACTGTCAGGCTGAAGCCCAATGGCACTGACTTAAGCGATCGGCCCATTCCTCCCGCTCTCTAATCTTCTCCGTAGCTGCATTCAACACGCCACCACCGTAGTGAGTGGTGTGCCCGAGGGGCTTTGCTGGACCGTCGC
>CALMII010000022.1 GCA_937864115.1 uncultured Steroidobacter sp.
CGTTGAGACCGCTATGCCGGAGACAACAGCCTCGAAGCCGAGGCAGGAATCAAGCACCGAAGGCCGTCTCAGTCTGCCGGATCATCTTGAGCGCGAGGACGTGACGCTTGATGTCAAAGGCCACACCTGTCCGTGCTGCGGCGGTGCCATCCATCAGATCGGCGAGACCGTCAGCGAGGTGCTCGACTATGTTCCGGCGCGTCTCAAGGTCATTCGCATTCGCAGGCCGAAGTACGGATGCCGGACCTGCGGAAAGCTGCATCAGGCTCCGGCACCCGAACGTCCGATCGCGAAAGGCCTGGCAAGCGCCGGCCTGCTCGCGCACGTGCTGGTGAGCAAATACTGCGATCACATTCCGCTCTACCGCCAGTCGCAGATTTTTGCCCGCAATGGCGTCGACCTCAATCGCTCGACACTCGCCAACTGGGTTGGTGGCGCTGCTTGGTGGCTTGAGCCGTTGCGAACGCGGTTGGCCGAGCAGCTCTTCGCCTCGCCGAAGTTGTTCGCGGACGACACGACGGTGCCAGTGCTCGATCCCGGCCGCGGTCGAACGCGAACCGGGCGACTATGGGTCTATGCACGCGACGATCGACCTTGGGGTGGGACCGATCCGCCGGCAGCCGTCTACTACTACAGTCCCGACCGCAAGGCCGAACGGCCCGCGGCGCATCTCAAGGGCTTCGCAGGTGTGCTACAGGTCGACGGCTATGCCGGCTTCGAGCAGCTCACCACGCGCGGCACCATCGCGCTGGCGGCATGCTGGGCGCACACACGGCGCAAGTTCTACGATGTCCATCAGGCCACCGGCTCGCCGATCGCCGAGGAGGCGCTGCGTCGCATCGGCGCGTTGTACACGATCGAGCAAAGCATCCGCGGGCAATCGGCCGAGCAGCGCCAGCGCGTTCGTAACGTGCGATCCAGGCGATTGACTGACGCCATGCGCCCGTGGTTCGAACGCCAACTGCACCGCGTGCCGGGACGCAGCGGTCTAGCCGAAGCAATCCGATACGCACTCGCTCGGTGGGAGGCTCTCTGCCGCTTCCTCGACGATGGCCGCATCGAACTCGATACCAACACGGTCGAGCGTGCCATCCGCCCGATCACGCTCGGGCGCAAGAACCACCTCTTCGCCGGCTCGGACGGGGGCGCCGACCGCTGGGCCGTCGTCGCAACAATCCTTACGACTGCAAAGCTCAACGACGTCGAGCCTTACGCCTACGTGAAGGATGTGCTGGAGCGCATGGCGGGCGGTCATCCGGTGTCCCGACTCGACGACCTCCTCCCCTGGAACTGGAAGGCCGCGGCAGCTTCCGCCTGACAGACGTGTCAGAAATGGACACTTACGATCGGTGGTAAGCGTTCAGGGAATGCACACTTGAGAACAGGGAGCGCACTCGACCTTCTTCTGCACCAGTGAGGTGTGCAGCAGGAGAGACGAGGATGGCCCGATACAGTTCGGTCAAATGCTTGGAACTAGCGTTTTTCTGGAAAGAACACCTGAAGGCATGGCGCGACAGCGACCTGAACCAGCGGGAATACTGCGAGCGCCACGGTCTCGCTCTGAAGCGGTTTGGGAACTGGCGGGCCAAGTTCAAGGACAAGGAGACCTTCGTCCCGCCAAACCTGCTTTATCGCCGCGGCGGGGGTGATCGCACTAGTGCTAGCACTAAGACTAGGCATATTCCCTTCACCCCGATGCGCAAGCGCCGCAACTACTCGGACGACGACAAGCGGCGCCTCATTGAGGAGGCGACGCGTGAAAACGCGACCATCTCGGGCGTCGCCCGCAAGTACGGCATTTCGACCGATCTGATGTTTCGTTGGCGCAAAGAGTTAGGCATGGGGCCGGTGCATCGCATCGTGCCGGTCACGATCACCGACACGCCCGATGGCCTTGCCGATCTTTCGGCGTTGACCAATCTCACGAAGCAGCCCGCCCCAGTCATCATTGATCGCGCAACGCCGGCAATTGAGGTCGAGTTGATCGGAGGGCGTCGGGTATTCTCCCGCAACAAAGCGGAACTCGGGCATATCCGCCGCCGGGTTGAAAGGGTGGTTTTCCGCAATGCCCGTTGGCGGCACGAACAGACCGCTCCCCGGGACAAGGCCGCGTTGCCGTGACCCCACACCGCGAATTCTTGTGAGGTGCCATCTACGCACAACTTGGCGTACAAACTTCCGACCATCCGTCCCCTTACGCCCGTGCTGTAGAGAAGTCCGCGAACGAAGATTTTTGGTTTGAGTGCACGGCCTTCCGTTCTGTCATAGTTGAAGGCAATGAGGTCACGGCTTGGCTCACGCCAGCGTGTTCACGAGCAGATCGCAAAAAGCGCGCCTCAAGGCGACTCACGACATGAGGATCGCCGACAATACGTACGAAACGGTCGAGGCGAGCGTGCAATTGCGCAACCTGATTGCGCGAGAGTGCCTCGTCCTTTGAATCCAGAAGCTCGAGGCGCCGAGCTTCGAACAGATTTTCAAGAACGATGAACTGCGCCGCGAGTTCGAGAACCTGACGCGCAAACTCGACACCCCGTAGAGTTGATGCCACGCCCTCTCACGGTCGCGGGTTGCGCGGCCACACGCGCATCAAGGCCCGCCCACGGCTGCTCCACGGCCGCCCCTCGTCGGCGAGCGCGTCCAGAAAATCCGACAACCGGCTCGATTTCATCACCGTATAGAAGGTCAGCACTGTCGTCGGCACGAGCACGGCCATGAAAATTGCCAGCTTCACCCAAGGCTCGAGTTCTGCGTAGGAGAACAGGTTCATACCGAGGAAACCTGTGGTCACGGTGCCGACGAGGCCGAGGATGGTGACGACGGTCAGCCGGACGATGGTTTCGTTCTGCTTGCGCTCCGCCTCGTCCTCCAAGACCTGATCCATGTCGTGCAACTCGTCACGCACCTCCTTGTACAGCATGTCGAGCTGCAACTGCGCGCGGGTGAGCGAGAACAGCTCGCGCGTCTGCGCCTGGTTGGAAATCTCCT
>CALMII010000023.1 GCA_937864115.1 uncultured Steroidobacter sp.
CGCCCGTAGCTCAACGGATAGAGTACTGCCCTCCGAAGGCAGGGGTTGCAGGTTCGATTCCTGCCGGGCGCGCCATCTTCCGTCCCGATGAAACCAGCCGGATGAGTCGCGCCGTTGCGCGCACTGCACAATCCGGTGAGCTACAGGCGCGCAGTACGCATTTGTAGCGGGCCGACGCCAGCGTCCGCAATCTTCAACTTCCCTTGAGTCGCAGTCTACCGGAGGCCCCTTGTCGGCGGCGCCTTCGGGGGCCGAGTGTCCCGATCTTGTTCCCCAGATTCCCAACGACGTCCGCACGTTCCTTCCGGCGCCGCACTCGTTCTTCGGTCTGGTGGGTCAGTTCTCCGGTTCGGCGTTCGGCCTTTCGTAGTCAAGGCGCCGCCGACCGCGGCGACACGGTGTACCTGGACGCCAATGAAACCGGCTGCACACTCGACTTCGCCGCGATGCAGGCCTCGTGCCGTACGGACCGAACACTCGGCTATGTCGAGGTCCTGGTCAGGAGCGCACCATCGCACCCATGCGAGGCTGATGTCGCAGCGTCGGGCGAGGTTCGCGGATCGGGTACTCAATGGGTATCGTGAACGACATACCCTATGAAGTCTCACTCATCGAGACCAATATGTACGAATTTCAAGACAAATCTTGATCATGAATGATCGCTGTGCTAAGAACTCTCCCGAGATGGATGGCGAAATGCCATCGCGACAAGCCGTCACAGGAGCGTCAGCGAATGTCTGGATCCCAAACGCCCGGTAGCCGCGCCAAGGGCCGGCCATTCAGCGGCTACTACAAGACCTCTGTGCCGTCACCGGACCTCGAGCTTGCGAGCGCTGGGCCCGGAACGGTCCTCGGGGAGTACATGCGCAGATTCTGGCAGCCCGTGTGCATGTCCTCTCGACTGACCGACGTTCCTCACGCAATCCGCATACTCGACGAGGACCTCGTTGCGTTTCGGGACCGATCCGGCCGTGTCGGCGTTCTGCACAAGCACTGCTGCCACCGTGGCGCATCGCTGGAGTTCGGTGTGATCCAGGAGTGCGGAATCCGATGCTCCTACCACGGACTTCATTTCGATGTCGACGGTGCGCTCCTGGAGGCGCCGGGTGAGCGCGACAAGGGAGCGCGCTTGCGCGAGTCGTTGAGTCAAGGCGCCTATCCAGCTTTCGAGCGCGATGGGTTGGTGTTCGCGTACATGGGGCCGCCCGAAGACGTGCCTCCCTTCCCGGAGTACGACGCCTTCGAAGCCTACGATGACACGCGTCTTCTTCCTTTCTCCAATGTGTTCCCGTGCAACTGGCTGCAGGTACTGGACAACATTCCTGATCAGATGCACACGGCCTTTCTTCACAACACGCCTTTTCTGTACGGAGGAAAGGTTCCCGAGGGAATCGACTGGCAGCGACTGACGCTTGCCTCGTTCGCGAAGAGTGTGCCGGTCATGGACTATGTTGCTGTCCGTGGCGGGAGTGCGATGTGCTACATCGCCGGGCGCCGGATGAGCGATGCGCTGGTCTGGATCAGGATTCAGGACCTCGTGGTGCCCAACATCGGCTTCCACGGATACTTGTTCGAGGATGGGAGCGAGCGACGCCTCTTCCATCGAGTCAACATGGCACGCTGGTACGTACCTGTCGACGACACCCATAGCATCATCTACGGGTGGCGTATGTTCGGCCGAACCGCTGACCCGAGGCAGCAGGGTGATGAAGGCAGGGTCGGCTGGGACTCGATGGACTTCCTTGATGGGCAGGTCGGGGACAGGCCTTACGAAGTCGGGCAGCGGGGACCGGGCGACTGGGAGGTCATCACGAGTCAACGCGCGGTCGCCGTTCACGCATTGGAGAACCCGATGGAGAGCGACATCGGCGTCTACCTGTTCAGGAAGCTGTTGCGTGAGGCGATCCGAGGGAAGTCGCCGGATGCACAACCGGCGTCGATGCACGAACGTGCGCGACGTGGGCTGCCGACCTACTGCTATACGCAGAACGACGTGCTTGCGGTGCCGAAGCGCCCAACCGAGGAGGAGGACCGAGCAATGCTGAAACGGCTTGGCCGCCAGATCATTGCAATTGCCCAGGAAGCCGACACGTACGCACTTCAGGAGCGCAAGGCGTTCGTCTCTGCTCGTCTGGAGCAGCTCGAGAAGAAGGCTTGGGATCTCTGAGCGGTCGAGTGCATCAACGGACTCGGGGGCAGGCCCCCGAGTCCGTCAGTCGCCAAGAATTGTCCGTGCAATCCTTTCCGCGGCGCGACGCAGCAGTGGCACCCTGTCTATCGCGTCCTCGACGTTCAGGCGCGCTGCTGGCGCGTTGATGGACAGACCGGCGATCACCCTGCGCCGCTTGCCGAACACGGGGACCGCCAAGGCCCTGAGTCCGACCGCAAATTCCTCGTCGTCGGTCGCGTATCCGTTCTTGCGCACCAGATCCAGGTGCGCCGAAAGCCGAGAGACCTCCGTGATGGTACGGTCGGTGCAGGGCTGCAAGGGGAGGCTATCAAGGATCTTGCGGCGCTGTGTCGGGGGCAACATGCCCAGGAAGAGCTTTCCACTAGCCGTGCAATGCAGCGGTGCGCGCGATCCGGGCCGCAACTGCACCGTCAGCGGCAACGGCGATTCAACGCGCTCGAGAACGACCAGTTCGTCGCCGTCGGGCACCGTCAACGTGCATGTCTCCCCCGTTTCTTCCATCAGGCTCCGGAGGATGGCTCGTCGGCTTCCACGGTCTGCGAAGTTCATCGCCGCGTTCAGGGAGAGCGTCAGCAATCGGTGGCCGACCAAGAGCCCGTTTCCTGCGGGCTCTCGACGAAGCAGTCCCATCTGCTCCAGCGATCCGCAAATGCGATGCGCACTCGGCTTCGGCAGCTGAAGCTGTCTCACGAGCTCGGCTACGGCTACTGGCCCCTGCGCCTGCGCAACCCATTCGAGGATCGCAATTGCCCGGCTGGTGGCCGAACTCGCTTCCGGCGATTCAGTGTTCGTCATGCCGCTAGACCGCTGCGCTTAGTAGCCGAGAAATCAGTTCGGCGCTCTTCTGGAGGGCCGGCACGAACCGGCTCACGCTTTCGACCGTATGGCGGGCCGTCGGAGCGTGAAGGGAGACGGTTGCACAGATCCGTCCGTTCGAAAAGACGGGTACAGCCAATCCGATCAGTCCTTGCATGAACTCTTCTTCGTCGATACTCACCCTGGAAGAGCGAATCTGCTTCAGGTGCTTCTCCAGAAGCCGCGCATCGGTGATTGTCTTGCTCGTGAATCTCTGCAGCGGTGCCAGCAGCAAGCGTCGCCGCTGGGCCGCAGGAAGCATGCTCAGGAAGAGCTTTCCACTTGCGCCGCAGTGCATCGGTATCCGCGATCCGGCCTGCAGATGTGTCCGCAGCGGCCATTGGCACTCGACCCGATCGATATAGACAACTTCATTGCCGTCAAGGACGGTCACGTTGACCGTCTCCTCGACTTCACGGGCAAGGGCTTGCAAGACGGCATGTCGCTCCCCTCGTCGGAATGAGTTGACCAGGGAGTTCAGAGCCATCTGTTGCTGCCGGTACCCGGTCACGAAAAGCTTTGTGCCAGGCTCGCGCTGGAGGAATCCCATCTTCTCCAACGCGACGCAGAGGCGATGGACCGTCGCCCGCGGTAGTCCCAGGCGGGGGGCCAGATCGCTGGAGGAGACTGGGCCCTCCGAGCTCGTCGCTACCTCGAGGACAGCGAGCATCCGCGCGCCCGGAGCGAGTGCCTCCTGAGGCGTGTCGGCTTGGGGCGGCTCAACGTCCTGTCTGGTCCTGGCTGAGGCAACACGCATGCGGGTCATGTTCGACGACGCGTTGATTCGGGATAGGGTGGGTTCCAGGCTGGACAGGGGGACTCTTGGCAAGTCGGCAATGCCCGGAACAACGGCCACGGTTCAACGGACACGATTCGAAATCGGCTGTCATATTAAGCGATATTCCCCGCGCTTCTTCGCGGAGGTTCCGCCCCTACAAATCCAGCACGAGCAAATTCGAAAGCGACCTGGAACAGCAGATCAGAATCTGATCCTTCTTCGCCTCGTCATCGAGTACGAAGTCGCGGTGATCCGGAACTCCCGATAGGTAACGAGCGCGGCACGTTCCGCAGAGTCCTGATTCGCAAGATGTCTCGACGACGATTCCGTTCTCGCGCAGGACCTGGACAATCGTCTTGTCATCAGGGACGTCGAAGGTTCGACCTGATCTGGCCAGCTTCACCTGGAATCCGACTCCGATGGTCTCCGAGGCATTGCCGGCAGTCGTGGACGCGCAGCCCGCTTCCGGCGCGGCCGCATTGCGGGCGTCGGGTGGTGCATTGAAGTGCTCGAAGTGGGCTGTTCCGATCGGCCAGTGAGCCGATGCTTCACGCACCGCGTTCATGAATGCACTGGGGCCGCAGTAGTACAGGTGGGTCCCTTCGTCGTAGGGGCGAAGTAGCGCCCCAAGATCGAGTCCCTTGGTCGGGTCGCCGCCGTCGTGATGGAAAAAGACGAGGCCGGATTCCCGGAGTGGGCGAAGCTCTTCCAGGAAGGCCGTTCTCTCGGGCGATCTCGTGCAGTAGTGCAGGACGAACTCCTGACTGGCGGCTCGAAGCCGATGAATCATTGCCATCATCGGGGTGACGCCAATCCCGCCTGCCAGGAGCAGATGTCGTGTTGCCCGTTGGCTCAGCGGGAAATTGTTCCGCGGCTCGGAGATTGCCAGGATGCGTCCCACATGTACGCGCTCGAAGATCGCCTTGGATCCGCCGCGACCGTGCGCCTCGCGCTGAACGGCAAATACGTAGTGACGGCGGTCTAGCGGGTCGCTGCAAAGGGAGTACTGCCTGACGCGGCCATCGCGAAAGTAGAGGTCGATGTGGCTTCCCGGTTCGAATGACGGCAGGTCGGCGCCGGTCGGATCCACGACCTCATAGGCGTTGATCCCCTCGGCTTGATAGACGATGGACCGCACGCGCACGAGCAGGCGTCTTGGTCCGAGTCGTCGTAGCTCTTCGGGCGTCAGTTCCTGGGTATCTGTCTCGATGTCCATGGCAATGTGATCGTCACTGGGTGCCGCCATCACCGCGGAGTTGCCGCGAGTGTCGAGCAGCTCGGGCGCTGTCTGGGCGGATCGGTCTCCAGACGTGTCGCTGGGGACGAGCTCGCTTGGGGCTTGCGCAATTGAAACACTCCGCGCTAGGATCCGCAAGAGATCAGCGGTTTTGAGCAGAACTGTCTCAAAAACCGTGATAACAATAGAAATACATGTCCCGCAGCCTGCCTGCGGGATGGCACTCGGAGCCTCAGGCAGTCGTGGCCCCGACGCGCACCAAGGAGACAGCCAGTTGCAGCCCAGTCCCTTGAGCAATCGCGTCGCGAGCTTCTACGGCAAGGCCGGGTAGCCGATCGTCGACGAGAGTTTGCAGAGCACATTCGAAGGAAGACACATGGCACGTTCAATCACGGGTAGCGAGGCGTTCGTCGAGGCACTGCGACTGGAAGGCGTCGAATACATCTGCGGAATCGTCGGCTCGGCGTTCATGGATCCCCTGGATCTGTTTCCGGCGGGCGGTATCCGCTTCATCCAGGTGCGTCACGAGCAGAGTGCCGCCCTGATGGCCGAGGGCTATGCACGCGCCACCGGCAAGCCGGGCGTCTGCATCGGGCAGAACGGCCCGGGCATCACGAACCTGGTGACCGGCGTGGCCAGTGCCGCGCTCAATCACACGCCGCTGGTCGTGATCACCCCGGCGGTGCTCAGCGGCGCCATCGGCTCCCAGGCCTTTCAGGAGGTCGACCAGATGCGGCTTCTGGCGCCGCTGGTCAAATGGCAATTTCAGGTCAACCGTCCGGAGCGAATGGCCGAAGGCATCCGTGGGGCTTTCCGGGCGGCCGTCGCATTGCGAGGACCAGTGCAGGTCGACATTCCGCGCGATGCGTGGTACGGGCAGTGGGAGGAGGCCGAGCAACTCCCCGCTGCCTACCGGACCGATGGCCGCTACGGCGGCGCCCCCGACGACGAGATCGCGAAGGCAGCCACACTGCTTGCCGGCGCAAAGCGCCCCTTCATCGTCGCCGGCTTGGGCGCGGTCGAGTCCGACGCCGGTGCCGACATAGCGAAGCTCGCGGAGGCGCTGGGCGCACCCATGGGATGCGTCTACATGCACAACGACGCCGTGCCGGGGAATCACCCCCTCGCGGTGGGTCCCATCGGCTATCAGGGCTCCGAAGCGGCGATGAAGCTGATGGCGAAGGCGGACGTCGTTCTCGCGCTCGGTACGCGGTTCAACACCTTTGGCACCACGCCGCAATACGGCATCGATTTCTTCCCGAAGCGGGCGCATCTGATCCACAACTCGATCAACCCGCTGGAGCTCGGCTCGCTGCGCCCCATGGCCGTAGGCCTGATCGGCGACTGTCGGGCCGTCGCGCGGCAACTCGTCGAGAGCATCAAGCAGCATACGATCGCGGCGGACAGGGCAAAGGTAATGGCGGATGTCCAAGCCGAGAAGCAAGCGTGGGCGCGCAAGCACGAGGAGATGTCGACGAGCACGAACCCAACCATCCACCCGAGGCGCGCATTGTGGGAGGTGGCCAAGGCTACGCCCGCGGGTACGTCGATCGTGGCGGACGTGGGCAACGTCAGCGGCGCCGCCAACTCCTACTTCGCGTCGTTCGACCGCGCCAGGAGCTTCTTCGGCGCCGGGAGCCTCGGCGGCATCGGTGTCGCCCTGCCCACCGCACTGGGGGTCAGCCTCGCGCGGCCCGATCAGCCGGTGCTGACGCTCGTCGGCGACGGCGCCTGGAGCATGTGCCTGCAGGAAGTCATGACCGCGGTCACGGAGAAACTGAATTTCGTGAGCGTGATCTTCAACAATTCCCAGTACGGCGCGGAGAAGCGAAACCAGTTCGATTTCTTCGGTGAGCGTTACTACTTCACGAACCTGGAGAACCCGAGCTTCGCGGACATCGCGAAGGACATGGGTGCTTGGGCCATTCGCGTCACGAAGCCGGAGGAGATCGGTCCGGCGCTGGCAGAAGCCTTCGCCGCCCGGCGTGCGGCCGTGGTCGAGATCGTGGTCGACTCGAAGATTCTCAGCGAGCCGTATCGGAGGGATGCCCTGCGCCAGCCACAGCGCGTGCTCGAGAAGTACATGGCGTAACTGCGCGCCAAGCCAGTTTGATCGGGGGGTTGCGCAGTCGAAACACTCCACGCTAGGATCCCCAGCAGGTCAGAGGTTTTGAGCAGAATTGTCTCAAAAACGCTATTAAACATAGAACTGCGCATCTCCCGGCGTACCCGCCGGGGTGCGGCACGGAGCGCCAGGCGCATCGTGACCCTAACGACCAAGGAGACAGCACATGGCAAAGCAGCCCCCTGAGCAATCGCGTCGCGACTTCCTGCGGCAAGGCCTTCCACTCACCGCTGCACTCGGGCTCGGTCCGGGTTTTATCGGAGCGGCCAATGCCCAAGCTGCGGGCTCCTTTAGCGAGTGGGGTTGGCCAACGGCCTACGAGAAGATCTCGCAAGCCTCAGTGGATTGGCTGAAGTCCAAGGGCTGGTGGCCGCTGCAGGTTGCCTGGAACCCGATGTGGTCGGACGGCAACCTCGTACTGTTCGTGATGCAGCACTACAAACTCCTCGAGAAGCGAGGGGTCGACGTTCAGTATCCGGCCTTCCTCACCGCCGGCCTGATGAATGAGGTCTTCGTGCCGGGGAAGATCCAGATTGCCCAAGCGGGAACACTGGGGTTGCTGCGGCTCATCGATCTGAAGATCCCCACCGCTGCCGTTTGCACGTACCCGGCCCAGCGTCAGGCATTCCTTGTCCCTCCCGACTCTCCCCTGAAGAGCAGCCTGGCCGAACTCAAGGGGGGGAAGGTACTGGGTCGGCCGGCCGTGTGTGGGGTCACCATCGGCAGCACGAATCACCTCGGACTGCTTATCGCCGCGAAAGTCCTCGGATTGGAGGAGGGGAAGGACTACGTCATCAAGAACACGGGGCCGGCCGACATCATCACCATGCCGAAGGGAATCGATTTGACGGCGATCTGGGAGCCGAACGTCCTGGCGATGACGGAGTTTCGCAAGAATGCGCGAATTCTCGAGTTGGTCGACACGTACGAAGTCTTCAACGGCTATTCGTACGCCCGGGGCGAACTCGAGGTCGGCGCGGCCGACGTGTTGCAGGCGTACACGGATGCGTTTGTCGAAGCGCGGCTGATCGCGCGCCTGAAGCCCGACGAGGTTCTCGAAGCTTTCGCGGCTCACCCATCTCAGAGAGGTCGCGACCCCGCCCTGATCAAGCGAGACGCCGAGATTCACGTCATCAACCCGAAGCCCACGATCAACTATCCCTTCGAGAATGCGAAGGGGTTCTGGATCCCCCTCGAGTCTTACCAGGCAGGCGTCATGCATGAGGCGCGCGTATTGCAGCGCACCTACACCGAGGCGGACTTCAAGGCGGTGCTGCGCAACAAGTATCTGCGCAATACCTACACGAAACTCGGCTGGGCGATTCCGGAAGTGCCGGCGTTCCTGCCCGCCAACTGGGGTGGCCAGGTCGGGAAGCCTCCGTATCCGGCATACGGCTTGATGGCGATGGGCAAGCAGGCATTCCCCGAGAAGGGAGACCTGGTCAAGGAGTGGCGCTTCGGAGCCAATACCTATCAGCCCTGAGAGAGACGGCTCCGGGATGACCGCGATGCTGAGGCAAGCAGAACTGGTGCCAGCACAAGCTGACGTCCGCTCCGAGAGGCAACCCTCGGAGCCCCACCCGAAGAAACAAGAGAGCCCGGAGACGATGGCTGGACCAAGTCCTGCGTTTCAATCCGTTCGGCGCCTCGGGTACCAATTGGCCCGATACGTGCCGCTCTTTCTCATGTTCGCGATCTGGGAGCTTGTGAGCAGATCGAACCCGGCAACGGCGCTTCTGCTCCCGGCCCCTACCACTGTGTTGGCGGGGGGCTGGGAGCTGATCCAGCAGGGCACGCTGCAGAAAGATGTCATGGCGAGCCTGAAGCGCGTCGCTGTCGCGGTAGCGTTCGCTGCACTTGTCGGTTACCCGTTGGGCTTTGCGTTGGGAGGTTCGCGCCTGTTTGCGTGGATGTTCGAACCGGTGGTCAGCTTCTTCAGACCGATACCGCCTCTGGCGTGGATTCCGCTCTCGATCATGTGGTTCGGGATCACCGACGCGCAGAACGAGTTCATCATCTTCCTCGGCGCGCTCTTCCCCATCGTGCTCAGCACGATGGAGGGCGTGCGGGATGTCGATGCGCAGCTCATTCGCGCGGCGAGGACGCTCGGTGCAGGCCGCGCCGCCATCGTCTTCACGGTGATTCTTCCTGGCGCGCTTTCCTCGATGTTCGTCGGCCTGCGCGTGGGTATCGGAATCGCCTGGATGGCCCTTGTTGCCGGGGAACTGGTCGCGGCGACGTCTGGCCTCGGGTTCCTGATCAGTCAAGGGCGTCTGCTGTTTCGTAGCGACCATATCGTCGTCGGCATGGTGATGATCGGCGTCATCGGGCTCCTTCTGGACGCCGCTGTTCGTCTCCTTCAGCAACTGGTAACTCCTTGGCGGGAGGGCAACTGAATGGCTGAGGGGCAGTGCGTCCAGTTCCAAAGAATCTGCAAGACCTACGCAAGCGGGCGAAACGAGGTCGTAGCGCTCCACGAGGTCTCCCTGCAGATTCGCGAGGGCGAGTTCATCTGCATCGTTGGCCCCAGCGGATGCGGCAAGACCACGATGCTGAATCTCCTCGCAGGCTTCGAGGTTCCGACCAAGGGAAGCGTGGAGGCGTTCGGCCGGCGTATCGATGGACCGGGTCCGGACAGGACCATGATGTTCCAGGACTACGCGCTTTTCCCGTGGCTGACGGTACAGGGGAACATCGAATACGGCTTGCGGCGACTCGGGGTGGCGGCGAAAGAGCGCGCCGAGATCGTTCGACACTATGTCGATCTGATCGACCTGAAAGGCTTCGAGAGGAAGTTTCCCCGGCAACTCTCGGGCGGCATGCGGCAACGCGTCGCGCTCGCGCGGGCGCTCGCCGTCAAGCCTCGCCTGCTGCTCATGGATGAGCCCTTTGCAGCTCTCGATTCATTCACCCGAGAGAAGATGCAGGACGAGTTGATACGCGTCTGGGAGAGAGAGCGGAAGGCGGTTCTCTTCATTACGCACAATATCGATGAGGCGATCAAGCTTGCGGACGTCGTCGTCGTGATGTCACCGCGTCCCGGACGAATAACGTCGGAGTTTCGAGTCAATAGCCCACGCCCGCGAGATGTCGATAGTGGCGAGTGTCTCGAACTCGTGCATCACATCCGCGAGCTCCTCCATCTCGTCTCGGCCAACCCGACAACGGCCCCCGTTGCCGCGCCTGTCGGGTAGACGCCGCCCAGGCAGCGAAACGTTGTTTGAGCGAAGACAGGATTCCCGGCACGGCGTGCCAATGGTCGGGTCTACAGGACAAGAGATGGAGCAGTCCACGTTTGACTACATCATCGTCGGCGCCGGTTCGGCCGGGTGTGTGCTGGCGAATCGACTGAGCGAGGATCCGGATGTTCGGGTGCTGCTCCTCGAGGCCGGTGAGGCGGATTCGAGCCTGTGGCTGAGAATTCCATTGGGTGTCGGGAAGGTCTTGAACGACAACCGGCTCGTCTGGCAGGCCAACACGGAGCCAGAGCCCGAAATGTTCGGGACTCGCGTCTACTGGCCCAGCGGCAGGGTGCTGGGAGGGTCGAGCTCGGTGAATGGAATGCTCTTCGTTCGTGGGCATCCGCACAGATATGACGACTGGGAGCAGAGCGGTTGCCCCGGATGGGGATGGAGCGATGTCCTTCCGTACTTCATGCGCCTCGAGGACTGCCGGTTCGGCGATCGCTCCTACCGCGGGCTCGGCGGACCGATCGCGGTGAGCCGGCTTGGCGGTGACGAGATTTCGAACGCGTTCCTCGAGGCCTGCGGCCAGATTGGCATCCAGCGTACGGAGGACTACAACGATTCGCAGGCCGAAGGGGCGGCGCATCTTCAGCTGAGCACGCGGAACGGCCTGCGGTGCAGCGCGGCCATCGGGTATCTACGGCCGGTCATGCGCCGACCGAATCTCCGCGTGCTCACTGGTGCGGTGGTTGCGAACGTGGTGTTCTCGGGCCGACGGGCCACTGGCGTGCGCTATCGACGAGGAGGCGAACTCGAGGTGGCGCTCGCAACGCGAGAGATCCTCTTGTGCGCAGGTGCAATCCGCTCACCCCAGATTCTGGAGCTGTCGGGCGTCGGAAATGCCGAACTCCTGAGCCGCCTCGGCATACCGCTCGTTTGCCACCGACCCGGCGTCGGCGAGAACCTTCAGGACCATCTGATGCCGCGGATGTCCTTCGAATGCGACCGGCCGATCACGGTCAATGACCTGCTCAGAAGCAAGCCACGCCTGTGGGCCTCGGCCCTGCGCTATGCCGTGTTTCGCGACGGTCTGCTCGCCACTCCTTCGTTGACGGCGCTCGCTTACGCGAGGACTCGTCCCGGGCTTTCCTGTCCAGACGTGCGCCTCCAATCGGGGCTCGTCAGCGGTACCAGTCGCCTCTCGACGAACAAGGACAGTGGGCTCGATCCGCATTCCGGATTTCACCTCGGCGGGTATTTCCTGTACCCGGAGTCACGCGGACGCCTGCACATCGACTCCCTGGACCCGGGTGCGCAGCCGCGCATCGAGGCCAACTACCTCAGCAAGGATCTGGATCGCGAGGTGATGGTCTCGGTGCTCAAGATGATGCGGACAATCAGCCAGCAGCCGGCGCTGTCACGTTACATCGTACGAGAAGTTCGGCCTGGTCCCGGGGTAGTGTCCGATGACGAGATTCTCGACTATGCACGGCGGACGGGACAGACCTGTTGGCATCCGATTGGCACGTGTCGAATGGGTGCGGATCCGGCGGCGGTGGTCGATCCGGAGCTTCGGGTGAAAGGGGTCGAAAGACTGCGCGTCGTAGACGCCTCCGTCATGCCGTTCATGGTTGCAAGCAATACGAACATCCCGACGATCATGATTGCCGAAAGGGCTGCGGACCTCATCAGGGGACGGGCGCCGGTACGGAGTGCCGAGGCCGAGGCCGTTGCGTGAGGCGTCTTTGCCGGTTGCTCACGACCGCCTCGGCCGTGCGGAAGGCAAGATAATCTCAGCCAGTGAGACATTTTGTGCTCAATAAAGAGAATTGGCTTGATGTCTGTCAAGCCCACCGGTTGGGTGTCGAGCTAGGATCGATTCCAGTCAACCGGGAGTCCGTGCCGTGTCTTACCTTGATTCTCTCTGGACTGGCTGGCAGCCGCTCACGCCCTCGCTCAGGGCGCGCGATGCGCGGTCATCGAGGGCGGCCGTGGCGTCGCGTGCCTTCGACTGCGGCTTCGCGCGATCGGGACGTGAGTGCCCGTACGCTCGGGAGCAATTCGACTGCCGCGATTGCCTGCTGGAGGAAGCTACCGGGAGGGTCGCCCCCCGTACCTAGTGAGATTGGGCTAGCGGCCGCTGGCTGGGGCGTTGTCGGTCCGTGACGCCCATGCCCGAGGCAATCATTGCGCTGGTTGCATTCGCTGCAGGTGCCGTCAGGGGCCTTACCGGATTCGGTGGGCCACTGATTCTGGTGCCAACCATGAGCTTCGTCTACGAGCCGGCATCCGCAGTCGCTACCGTGATGCTGGTCGATCTCGCGTCGAACTTCGCGCTTCTGCGCGATGCGACCAAGGAAGCCAACTGGCGAGTTGTCGGAATCATTACGGCTGGCGCAGCAGCCACGTTGCCGATCGGCGGCTACCTGATGCTGCATGCGGACCCCCGAATCGTGCGCATGGTCGTCTATGGGACGGTTGCCGCACTGTCGATTCTCCTGCTCAGTGGGTGGCGTTATAGCGGGACCTACTCGCGCGGAAGCCTCCTCGGTGCCGGGGCGGTCAACGGAATCATCGTAGGCGCAACATCGTTCGGAGCGGCGCTGTACCCATTTCTCCTGGGGAATGGTGACTCCGCCCGTACCGGTCGCGCGACCTTTGTGCTGTGGGCTCTTTTTTGCTCTGTGGCGGCACTTGCCGTCGTGTTCGCGGGAGACCGGGCTGGGCACGCGGAGTTCTTGCGGGCGGCATTTCTCGTCCCGTCGTACCTGCTGGGGACATATGCAGGAAAGCGATTCTTTCATCGAGTCGACGACGTTGCCCTCAAGCGCATCGTGCTGTTGACGCTGGTGACCGTGTCGATTGCCGGTCTGGTCGCCGTCTGGTAGTTGCATCAAAGGGCCGAACCCGGGGTAGCAGACGCCTCCATCCGACCCGCCGCAGAGCTCGATCGAGCAGGCTGATCTCGGTGATGACGCTCTCCGACCCGACGGAACCAGCCGGCATCGATCGCCGGCGCCCTGCGGCGCGCCATGGCCGCCCGAACACCCGGTCGAGTTGCCCGAGCAGCTGACGCAGGTTGTCGCTGACGGCCATCGCCTGAAGCTGTCGCATCCGTCGCGGCCCGGCGAGCCGCGGCAACTGTCGCGGGCATTCCGGGCGGGCCGGCGGGCAGGGTCGTTGCCCGTCGTCAACGGACCGCTCGTTCGCGCCGACGCAGAGCGCTTCCGCTATCCTTGCCGCATGACCGAACCCGTCCACCGCCTAGACTTCGGCCGCGTCAGCGTCTTCTTCGGCGAGAAGTCGGGCAAGTATCCCGACGGCAACCAGGTGGTCGTGCGCGG
>CALMII010000024.1 GCA_937864115.1 uncultured Steroidobacter sp.
CGGCCGCGTTCCTGCTCGTCCTCGCCACCGCGCCGCTCGCGGCGTGGGCGCAGGCGCCCGCGCCCGTCCCGAAGCTCTCCGGGCGGGTGGTGGACCTCACGGGGACGCTCGCCGCCGCCGACCGGCAGGCGATCGCGGCGGCAATCGGAAGCCGTCTCATGGTGTCGTCTCCGCAAATTGTTCGCGACCGGCCATTGATCTGGGAAGCCTTCTGCCGGCTTTCCCGCAAATTCCGGTGAAGCGGCATCACGTGGCAGTTTGGATCGTGTTTTGCGCGATCACGGATCGGTGCGGCGGCCGAAAGGCGAGGCGGCAGTCGCGGCTTTCATTTTCCGGTCGACCGGCTCGGCGGCGAGGGGGCCCCTCGCCCCGCCCTCCCCCCCGCGGGCAACCCGCCGCAGCCGGACGCCGTCGATGTTCGCGCCGAACCGCCGGTCGTCGATCTCGAACAGCAGAGTCCAATCTTCGACTGGGTGTCCGAAACCAGCCGCCACGTCGGCACGCTGGTGCATCGCGAACTCGACCGGCTATGCCGATTCGGTCTGTCAGCCGCGCTGCCGCCGCGCGAGCGCGTGCTGCTGGAACTTGCCGAACTCGGCGTGCCGCCGGATCGCTGCGACGCCGCGTGCGAGCGCGTGCTTGCAGCGCTGGAACATGCATTGCAGGACGAACGCGGCCGCTGGGTGCTGGGCATCGATACGACGCGGCACGAATCCGCTTCCGAACTTGCGTTGAGCGGTGTCATCGACGGCCGCATCGTCGAAGGCGTGATCGATCGCACCTTCGTCGACGAAGAGGGCACCCGCTGGGTCGTCGATTTCAAGACCAGCACGCATGCCGGCGGTGGTCTCGAAGCCTTCCTCGATGAGGAGGTCCTGCGTTATCGCCCGCAGCTCACGCGCTATGCGCAGCTGATGGGCCTGTACGACAGCGAACGGCGGGTGCGGGCGGCGCTGTATTTCCCGTTGCTGCGGCAGTGGCGGGAGGTCGCCCTTTCCCCTGTAGGTCAGGCTTCAGCCTGACTCTTCGGAAGTCAGGCTGAAGCCTGACCTACAGGAAGAGAAACGGCACGGTCAGAGCTGGCTCTCCAGGCCCGTTACCCGCACGATCCAGGCCTGGAACTTGCGCCAGAAACCCGCGTGCGGATCGGAATCGAAGCTGGCGGTGCCGTCGCTCCAGTGCAGCTTGTCGTCCTGCAGTGTCACGCGCCAGGCGCGGTCGCCGGCGGTCTGGGTGGCGAAAATTTCTTCGAGTTCGCGGGCCAGGACTTCGTTCTCGACCAGCACGCCCTGTTCGCAGTTGAGCCAGGTCGAGCGCGGATCGAGATTGTAGCTGCCGACAAAGACGCTGCGGTGATCCACCGTCAGTGCCTTGGTATGCAGGCTGGCGCCGGACGAACCGAAGAGACTCGAATCCACTTTCTGTCCGTCTTCCGGCTTGAGTTCCCACAGCTGCACGCCACCTTCCAGCAGCTGCTTGCGATAGGCGGAATAACCGCCGTGGACCGCAGCGACGTCGTTGGCGATGAGAGAGTTCGTCAGGATGCGTACCTCTTTGCCGTTCCGGGCCGCGTTCACGAGGCCTGCCGTACCGTTCTCGCCGGGAACGAAGTAGGGCGAGATGATGCTCGCCTGCGATTGCGTGGCTGCGAGCGTCGGCTGCAGCAGCGAACCGACGTGCGTGCGTTTCGCATCCCGCTTCTTCATCGTCACCTTGGCCGGATCGTCGGCGACGAACTGATAGGTCGAGGCCCATTCCATGGACCACTTGCCCTCGAACATGCGCCGGACAGTGTTGTCGCCCTGCAGGTCCGTTGCGAAGCGGCTGCCTTCCGCTTCCTGGCCGTGACGCGCCAGGTAGTCGCGCAGTTCCTGCAGCGCCTGCTCGTTGACGCTCTTCCTGTCCAGAAATTCCATGGGATACGCAGAAGCGGAGTTCCAGTAACGATCGAACGACGCCGATGCGTCGCGCACCACCGGGCCGACCATGGCGAAGTCGAGATCGACGAAGTTGACCTCGTCGCTGGCGCCGAAGTACTCGTCGCCCAGATTGCGGCCGCCGGCGATGGCGATGCGGTTGTCGGCGATCCAGGTCTTGTTGTGCATGCGACGGTTGACGCGCGTGAAGCTGGTCAGTCCTTCGCCGATGTAGGCAAAGAATCCATTGCGCGAAGCGAAGGGATTGAACATGCGCACATCGATGCCGGGATGGGCGGCGAGGGCGGCGAAACCGGCGTTCCGGGCACGGGCGTCCATGTCGTCCATCAGCACCCGGACATGAATGCCGCGATCCGCCGCCTTGAGCAGCTCGCCGACGAGGTACAGTCCGGTGAGATCGGCGTGCCAGATGTAGGTCTGCACGTCGAGGCTGCGGCCGGCGAGGCGCGCGCTCTGCACGCGCGAGGCAAAGGCTTCCGGTCCCTCCTTGAGCAGGCGGAACGCGGACTGCCCGGGATGCCGCGACTCGTGGCTGTCGATGAGCCGGTCCAGCTCCGTGGTCTGCCCGATGGGCTGCGCGGATTCCGGCGGCAGTTCCGGGCGTTCCTTCAGCGAGGCGCAGGCGGCGAGCGCACACAGCAGCAACGCGGACGCGCCTCGCGCAATGCCACGCAGGAGGGGGGAGCAGGACCAGGTCGTTGTAGTTTTCATGCGCGTGGCCGTTATCCCATCGTCCTGCCGCGGGCCGCGAAAGCAGTAGTTGCCGTATGTCGTCGTCAACTGCCCAGCAGCATCTTTACCAGATTCGGCATGCCGGCGCCCTGGTGCATGCGATCGCGCTTCAGGTCCGTGCAGGCATCGAGCAGGATCTGCTTGACGCGTTCCGGGTATCCGATGAACTCGCGACGCGCGGACAGGAAGCAGGCCACGACGCCGGACACATGCGGCGCCGCCATGCTGGTACCGCTCATGGCGACGTACAGGTTGCTGCGGGTCTTGGTCTTCGGATTGGCGCCGGCCCGACACGACACGATGCGCTCGCCCGGCGCCACCAGATCCGGCTTGCAGCGGCCGTCCGCCGTCGGCCCGCGCGAACTGAAATAGGAAATGCCGTAGAGATGCGGCTTCGATTTGTGGATGGAACCGACGGCGATCGCCTCGTCGAGATTCGCCGGATCGCCGATCGACAGATCGGTGTTCAGGCCGATGACTTCATCGCCCTGCTGCAGTTCCAGATAGCCCTCGTTGCCCGCCGCGAGCACGACGACGACGCCCTGACGCCACAGCTTGCGCAGCTGCTTGCAGATCGGCGTGTCGCCGCAGCCGAAGGCTTCGGGATCGAAGGCGCCGCCGAGGCTCAGGTTGACGCCGTGGATGACGAGCGACGACGCATTGCGATTGAGTTCATAGATATGGTCGAGCGCCTTGATGATCTTGGCGTCGCTGCCACGGCCATCGTCGTTCAGGACCTTGTAGGAGTGCAGTTTCACCGCAGGCGCAATGCCGCTGATGCCGAGATCGTGAATGCTGCCCGCGATGATGCCTGCGACGTGCGTGCCATGGCCGTTGCCGTCGACGCCGACCCGCGGCGCCTTCTTCGAATCCCAGCTGCGAATGTCGCCGGGACTCAGGCAATCGAAGACATTGCCGATGTTCGAACTGCCGGTGCCGTAGCCGAAGTGCGGATGCAGTGGATCGATGCCCGTATCGAGCACGGCCCAGGCGATGCCCTGGCCGCGCGAATCGTAGCCGCGGTGTGCGGTGGCGCACTGCAGGACGTTGATGGACTGATCGAGCAGGGCGCGCTTGCGGGCATTGCGAAACACCCGGTACACCGATTGCAGATGCAACTCCTCGGACATGCGCTCGATTTCCGTGCGCGTCAGCTTGGCCGCGACATAGCTGGCGAGCGGTTCGAGATCGACGTCGTCCTCGGACAGCTTCGGCTTCGTCTTGCCGATCGCGCTCCTGATCCACTGCACGACGTCGTCGCGCACCGTGTCGGCCGGGCGCGAGGACGCACCCGGTTCCCATTGATCGCGCAGTTCGATCAGCACCGCGTGCCGTTCCTCGGCGACGCCGGCCTCCATCTGCGCGACCAGGTCGCGCGCGATGGTGAAGGGCGCGATGCGCTGGAACAGTTCGCGATCGATCGCGGCGCGCACCGGGCCGCGCACTTCGGGAAGCCGCAGATAGCCCGAACCCGAATGCGGGTCGCGCGGCGAGTCGGCATTCCACTGCACGATGTCTTCGACGCGAACGCCATCGGTCGGCGAGTAGTCGCCGGCAAGCCGTTTGTCGGCACACACCGGATCGAGCGGATCGGCCACGTTCACCCAGCGTTTGACGATGGGCGGCACGCGCAGTCCCTTCTTCTGGTTGGTGATGGTCTTGAGCTGGTCCTGCACTTCCTTGAGTCCCAGCGGCGAGCCGATCGTGATCAGCAGATCGATCTCGACGCCGTCCGCCTGCGTGAGCGTGCTCAACGCATCGTAGGCGACCATCGAACCCTGGCTGTGAGCGATGACGATGAACGGGCCGCCGCCCGTGCGCAGCCGCGACAGCACGCTTTCGCGCATGGCATCGCGGCGTTCCTTCACGAACAGGAATTCGTTGACGTCCTTGAGGAAGGCCTTGGTGATGCGCCGGGTGATGAACTCGCGCAACGGCTTCGGCAGCGGCAGGACGCGGGCATGGAAATCGGCCGCGCCGATCTGCGTCGAGGACGGTGGTGAATGGAGGGCGCGTTCGGCGATCCGTCGCAGCACGTCGCGTTCGCTTTTCTTTTCTGCATCGACAGGCAGCAGCGGCTCGATGCCTTCATCGGCGTCAGCCAGCGCCCGGATGGCCACAGCGTCGGCCGTCGCCGAGGTGAGATCCTGCGTGGCATCCGCCATCTTGCAGCTCGCCTTGGTCGGCAGCGGATAGAGGACGCGGTTCACCCAGTAGGCGAGCCGGCTGCGTTCGCCGAGATTGAAGCCGAACAGGGCCTCGTCCCACTGGCACTTCAGGATCTCGGCCGGCGGTTTGTTGCCGATGCCGTGCACGTACAGGATCGTTCGTGCCCGGCCGGATTCGCCGTCGGCGGCACTGAGGATTCGCACGTTGGTCTCGCCGGTCTTGCGCGAAGGGGCGGTGCTTTTGCGGGTCGTCTTGCGGCGCTGGGTGGCCATCGTTCACTCCATGTCGGCTCGGGAAAATTCGGTGGTTGCAGAATCGGTCGATGAGCGCCTTGCGGCCAGTGTCCGGAAGGCGTGTTGCGAAGTGTCCTGCAGGGCGAACGGTCGACGTCGTTATGTCGGGTACGAGAGCGCCTGGCTGTCGGCAGGACTGACACTGGCGCCGAGGGAACGGCAGGAATGCCGGTATTTCCGCGGCTGGCCCGAATGCTGCACTCATACGGGCACGCGGCACTGATGCCGCCCCGGAAACACGGAGAAACCGCTCTCATGAACCTGCTTTGCAAGGCTGTGTCGATGGCGCTGCTGTCTGCCCCGATGGCCGCGAACGCCGCATACATCACAACGTTCACCGAAGGCCAGACCACGACGGTTGCGGGTGCAACGGTATTCGATTTCGAGGGCAGCCTCGTAAAACCCGGCAACTACACCGGTGCCGGCAACGTGCTGGACACCTCGATCAGCGGTGAGTCCGCCGCACCGGCCGGCGACACTACGAATTACTACTCGGTTGCCTGGCCGCAGGCCTCGGGCACGGGCACGTTCCAGGCGGACGCCGGCACGTCGTACAACTACTTCGGTCTCTACTGGGGATCGATCGACGACTACAACACGCTGAGCTTCTACAGCAACGGTTCGCTGCTTGCGACCATCACCGGCAAGGACGTGATTGCTTCCGGCACCGCGCTGGGCGACCAGACGGCCGCCGGTTCCAACCGCTATGTGAACTTCCTCTTCGACACGACGTTCGATCGCATCGATTTCTCGACCACGCAGTTCGCGTTCGAGTCCGACAATCATGCGTTCGCCACCACCAGCGTTCCCGAACCGGCCACCCTGGGCCTGCTCGGCATGGGCCTGCTGGGTGCCGGCCTGGCACGCCGCCGTCGCCGTCAGTAATCGCGAGTCGCGCATCGTCGCACCGGAAAGCCCGCCTTCATGGCGGGCTTTTCGTTTCAGAGCTTCACCATGACGTGCCGCACGACGCTGTAGTCCTCCAGCGCGTATGCGGACAGGTCCTTGCCGTAGCCCGACCGTTTCATGCCGCCGTGCGGCATTTCGCTGACCAGCATGAAGTGGGTGTTGATCCACGTGCAGCCGTACTGCAGTCGCGAGGCGACGCGCATCGCCTTGGCGACATCGTTCGTCCACACGGAAGAGGCGAGGCCGTAGTCGGAGTCGTTCGCCCATTCGATGGCCTGGTCGGCGTCCTTGAATCGGGTCACCGAGACGACCGGTCCGAACACTTCGCGCTGCACGATTTCGTCGCTCTGCCGGGCGCCGGCAACGACGGTCGGTTCGTAGAAAAATCCGCCGCCGCTGCGGATCTTGCCGCCGGTCGTGATCTCGATGTGCTTCCTGTCGGCCGCGCGTTCGACGAACCCGGCGACTCGCGTGCGTTGCCTGGCGCTGATCAGCGGCCCCATCTCGACGCCATCATCCTTCTGTTTGCCGACCTTGATCGATGCGGCGGCGGACGTGAGATCGGCGACGAGCCTGTCGTAGATCTTCGGCCCGGCGTAGATGCGGCACGCAGCCGTGCAGTCCTGGCCTGCGTTGTAGAAGCCGAATGTGCGTACGCCGCCGACGACGGATTCGAGATCGGCGTCGTCGAAGACGATCACCGGCGCCTTGCCGCCGAGTTCGAGGTGCGTGCGCTTGATGCTCTTCGAAGCTGCCTGCAGCACCTTCTCGCCGGTGCCGACATCGCCGGTCAGCGAAATCATCGCCACTCCCGGTTGCGAGATCAGCGAAGCACCGACGGACGAACCGCGGCCGAAGATCACATTCACGACGCCCGGCGGAAACAGTTCGGCGAGTTTCGTTGCCAGCTTCAACGCCGTCAGCGGCGTTTGCTCGGAAGGCTTGATGACGACGGTATTGCCCGCGGCCAGCGCCGGCGACAGCTTCCACGCCGCCATCATCAGTGGATAGTTCCAGGGCGCGATGGAGGCGACGACCCCCACAGGATCGCGCCGGATCATGCTGGTGAAGCCGGGCAGATACTCGCCGGCAACCGCGCCGTGCTGCGCGCGGGCAGCACCCGCGAAAAAGCGGAAGACATCGGCGATCGCCGGGATCTCATCGCCCAGCACTGCCGCATACGGCTTGCCGCAGTTCATCGATTCCAGCCGCGCGTATTCCTCACCTTCGCTTTCGATGTGATCGGCCACCTTGAGCAGCAGTGCCGCACGGTCCTTCGGCACGGTTGCCGACCAGTTCGCGAAGGCTTTCGACGCGGCTTCCACCGCGGCGGCAACCTGTTCGTCGGAGGCCTCCGCCACCGTCGTAATGACCTTGCCGGTGGCGGGATCGAGGACGTCTTCCTTCGAACCCCTGCCGGCGACGAACTTGCCATTGATCAGCAGCTTTGTGTTCATGTCGACCTCGTTTCGAAGGAGAAGGAGATTTCACACGGAGATCACGGAGACCACGGAGATCAAGAAGGAAGAGTTTCCACGGGGGAAGAAGGGGGGACACGGGGAACACGGGGAAAGAAAATTTCTGTTCCGAGACCCCGTGTTCCCCGCGTCCCCCTTCTTCCCCCGTGGAAACTCTTCTCTCTTGATCTCCGGCTCCGTGTGCTCCGTGATCTCCGTGTGAAACTCTTACGCCTCATGTCTGCTCTTCCGCCGGTCGCGTCAGGTAGTAGGCCAGCAGGATGGGAAGCAGCGTCACCGCCATCACGATGACGGCGACGACGTTGGTGATGGGCCGCTCGCGCGGCCGGAAGAGTTCGTTGAAGAACCAGATCGGCAGCGTTTCGTCGTGTCCCGCCGTGAACAGCGTGACGATGATTTCATCGAACGACAGTGCGAAGGCCAGCATGCCGCCGGCAAGCAGCGCGGTGGCCATCTGCGGCAGCACGATGTAGCGGAAAGTCTGCGCGCCGTCGGCGCCTAGATCCATCGAGGCTTCGATCCAGTTGTGCGGCATCCGCCGCAATCGCGCGACCACGTTGTTGTAGACGATGACAGTGCAGAACGTCGTGTGGCCGGCGACGATGGTCCAGAAGCCGGGATCGACGTGCGCGGCCTTGATCGCAGCGAGCAGCGCGATGCCGGTGACAATGCCGGGCAGGGCGATGGGCAGGATGAGTACGAACGTGATCGCTTCGCGGCCCCAGAAGCGCGAACGCGCCAGGGCCAGCGCCGTGAGCGTGCCGAGGATGATGGCGAACAACGTCGCAAGCGCGGCGACGCCCAGCGACAGGCGCATCGCCGCCCAGATGTCCGAGCGAGCAAGGGCCGCTTCGAACCAGTGCAGGGTCACGCCAGGCAGCGGAAACGCGTAGGTACGATCGTCGGTCGTGAATGCGTAGAGAATGATCACGAGCACCGGCAGATTCAGGAACGCGAGTCCGAACAGCGCGCCGAGTCGCGTCGGCCAGGAAGCCCGGTTCGATCGTGCATCAGAGCGCATCGAGGGCTCCGGCGCGTTTCACCAGCGTCAGGTAGATCATGATCAGGACGATCGGCACGACCGAGAAGGCGGCCGCGAGCGGCAGATTGCCCGCCGTTCCCTGTTGCTGGTAGACCATCATGCCGATGAAATAGCCGGGCGCGCCGACGACGCTCGGAATGATGTAGTCGCCCAGCGTGAGCGAGAAGGTGAAAACCGAGCCTGCCGCCAGCCCTGGCAATGCCAGCGGCAACGTGACGTTGCGGAAGGTCTGCAACGGTCGCGCACCCAGATCGGCGGATGCCTGCAGCAATGCATTCGGGACACGCTCGAGTGCGGCAGCGAGCGGCAGGATCATGTACGGCAGCCACATGTACACGAACACGATGAACATGCCGAGATAGGAGGAGGCGAGCGACGGACCGCCGACCGCCGGCAGTTCGAGCATCGTTTCCAGCACGGGTGTGAGTCCCAGCGAATCCACCAGCCAGCTCAGGATGCCCTGCTTGGCGAGAATGAGTCGCCAGGCGTAGACCTTCACCAGATAGCTGGTCCACATCGGCAGCATCACGCCGACGTAGCACAGTGCCTTGAGGCGCGGCGTCGCATGACGTGCCATGTAGTTGGCGACGGGAAAGGCGATGAAGGCAGACGCTACGGTCACTGCGAGCGCCATCACCACGGTGCGCACGATGATGTCGATGTGCGCCGGCTGCGTGAACACCTGCCTGAATGTCGCGAGCGTCGGTTCGTAAACGATCTTCGCGGTGAACTCGTCGATGGCATAGAAGCTGTTCGCCAGCAGCAGGAACAGCGAGCCCAGGTACACCGTGCCGAACCACAGCAGCGGCGGAACCAGCAGCAGCGAGAGATAGAAAGCAGGGCGGCGATACAGGAACGTCGAGGCGCCGCGGAACCAGCCGCCCGGTGCGCCGACCGATGTTGCCACCGCCATGCTCATCCGCTGTCTCCGACGAGCGGCACGGCGTCGTCGGCAGACCAGTGCAGCGTGACGGGCGCGCCGATGGCGGTGTGTTCGAGGTCGGCCTGGTGACTGACGGATGCGGCAAACATCTCGCCGCCGGCGAGCTGCACATGGCAGCGGCTGGTCGCGCCGTGATACTGGATATCGACCAGCTTGCCGTCGCAATGAATCGCGCCGGGCGCCGGCGGCCGACTCGCGGGCTGGATGCGGATCTTCTCCGCACGTACCGCGAAGGGCTGTGCGATGCCAGTGAGTTGCCGGGCAAGCTCGCGACCGGCGACATTGGCGCTGCCGACGAAGCGCGCGACGAATTCCGTGGCCGGACGCGTATAGAGCGTGCGCGGCGAGTCGAGCTGTTCCAGCCTGCCGTGATTGAACACGGCGACGCGATCCGCCATCGACAGCGCTTCGCCCTGGTCGTGCGTGACGAATACGAAGGTGATCGCGAGCTGGCGCTGCAGATTCTTCAGTTCGATCTGCATTTCCTCGCGCAGCTTGAGATCGAGCGCACCGAGCGGTTCATCGAGCAGCAGCACGCGCGGCCGGTTGATGAGCGCACGCGCGAGCGACACGCGCTGGCGTTGTCCGCCCGAGAGCTGAGACGGGCGGCGTTGCGCGAGTGCGCCGAGCTTGACGAGCTCCAGCATTTCCATGGCGCGGCGTTGCTGTTCCACGCGCGCGACCTTGCGCACCCGCAGGCCATACGCAACGTTCTCCAGCACGCTCATGTGCGGAAACAGCGCGTAGTCCTGGAAGACGGTGTTGACGTCGCGCTCGTACGGCGGCAGCCCGGTGACGTCCTTGCCGTCGAGCAGAATGTATCCGTTGTCGGGGATGTCGAAACCCGCCACCAGCCGCAGGCAGGTGGTCTTGCCCGATCCCGACGGACCGAGCATGGCGAAGAATTCGCCGCTGCCGATCTGCAGCGAGACATGGTCGACCGCTCGCACGTCCCCATAGACGCGCGAGACATCCCGAAACTCGATGGCGGCAGTCATGGAATGGGAAAGTCAGTGTTTCACACGGAGTTCACGGAGACCGCGGAGAACAGAAACAAGATTTCACACAGAGAGCACGGAGAGCACAGAGTTCGGAACAGATTTCTATCTCTGTGTTCTCTGTGATCTCTGTGTGAAATCTCCCTTTTCCGAACTCTGTGTGCTCCGTGATCTCCGTGTGAAATCTCCTGCTCAGCGACCGCCCATGATGGCGACGTAATCGGTCGCCCAGCGGCTGTACGGTACGCAGGCGTCGCCCTGGGTGGCGCACTTCGATTCCGGCGTGCGCCAGAAATGGATCTTTTCGAAGTTGTCGAAGCCGTTGTTCTTGCAGCCTTCGGCACCGAGCAGATCGTTGCCGTTGCAGGCGGCGGGAACGACGGGCAGCGATCCGAACCACGAGGCCACATCGCCCTGCACCTTGGGCGAGATCGACCACTCCAGCCATTGGTATGCGCAGTTCGGATGCTTCGCGCTGGAATGCATCATCGTGGTATCGGCCCAGCCGGTGGCGCCTTCGGCTGGAACCGTGCTGGCAACAGGCTGCTTGTTGGCAATCAGCGTATTGACCTGGAAGGGCCAGGTGCTGGAGGCGACGACGCCTTCATTCGTGAAGTCCTGCACCTGCACGTTGGCGTCGTGCCAGTAGCGCTGCACCAGCGGATGCTGCTTGCGCAGCAGGTCGAGCGCCGCCGTGTACTGGGCCTCGGTCAGTTCGTAGGGATCCTTGATGCCGAGCTCAGGCTTGGTGCTCATCAGGTAGAGCGCGGCGTCGGCGATGTAGATCGGACCGTCGTAGGCCTGGATGCGGCCCTTGTTGCTCTTGCCGTCCGGAAGTTTCTGTTCTTCGAACAGGATCTTCCATGAGGTGGGCGCGTCCTTGAAGACGGTCGTGTTGTACATGAGCACGTTGGGTCCCCACTGGTAGGGCACGCCGTAGTGCTTGCCATCGACGAAGTGCCACGGGGCTTCCTTGATGCGCGGGTCGAGCGTGTCGTACGAAGGAACGCGCGCGATGTCGACGGGCTGCACCGTACCGCCGCGAATGAGCCGCAACGAGGCGTCGCCGGAGGCGGTGACGAGATCGTAGCCGCCCTGGGTCATCAGCGAGACCATCTCGTCGGACGTGCCGGCGGTCTTCACATTGACCTTGCAACCGGTATCGGTTTCGAACTTGCTGACCCAGTCGTAGCTCCTGTCGGTTTCACCGCGCTCGATATAGCCCGGCCAGGCCACGATATCGACCTGGCCCTCGAGCGCGGTCGTGGCGGCGGCTGACGTTGCAGCGGCGGGCGCAGCGGCTTCTTCCTGCTTCTTGCCGCACGCGGTCACGAGGATCGCGATCGACGTCATGAGAACGACGCGCGCGGTACGGGAATCGGTGAGTGATCGCATAAATTCTCCCGGTTGGAATTGCTCTTGAAGAACGATCCGAGGATGCGATTCGGGCGGCCGGCGTTGGCCAGGAATCGGGCGGGAGTGTAGCGCCGCGCAGGAACTGCGGGCAGGGCGGATTTACATCGTTCCCGAGAGCGAGAAGGGACGTCGCCCCTGGGCATCGGGCGTGCCGAGGATCTGCAGCGAATCCGTCATGGACTGGCTTGCCTCGGGTCGGGTGGCCACGGAGCCTTCGATGAGATAACTGCGATTGGCGCTCAGCCGGACGTTGCCCGCGATCTCCAGCGGGCCGCCCATGTCGGACAGCGCGCCGACCAGTTCATTGCCGGTGAGTTCGGGCGGGAAGATGATCTTGTAGCTGCCCATCCCGACCGGCTTGCGTGCCGGCCCGACGAGATCGATGACTTCGAGGGTGCCGTCGGCACCGACCGGCCATCCGTTCGTGAGGTCCAGTCGCGCCAGTCGCATGTTCAACGTACCTGTCCAGCCGCCGGGCATCGCCCCGGGCGGCAATGAGGCCAGCGGCAGCGAGCCGGTGAACTGGGTCAGCGAGAGATCTTCGCCGCCGGAAGTCGCAACGGTTGCCTGCAGAAAACCGTCGCTGCGCGTCACCTTCACATCGGCCTTCAGCTTCAGGGCCAGCAGCGGCAATGCATGAAGTTTCCACGTGATGCTACCGATCGGCGCCCCACCCACGACGACGGTCGCCGCCCGTCCATTCCAGGCCGTTCCTTCCGTTCCGGCAGCCACCACGCCCGGCGGCAGGAACGAAGCGACGACGCTGGCCGGCACCGTGACCAGCGCAAACACGAGATAGGCCGCGACGCCGAGCGCGACCATGAGCCAGACTTTTTTCATTCAGGTGGGAGCGCGATTCAGCACGAGGCTGGCGTTGACGAGACCGGGACGCGATGCCTTGTCGAACGTGGCCTGTTCGATGCTGATGGCGTGGGCCTGTTGCAGGTTGCCCAGGCATTTCACGAGGACGTTGAAGGCCGCCGCCTCGAGGCGCACGCGGATGCCGTTGTCACCGTTCGGCGTCTGGCCGGTGAGCGCCGAGCCGACACCGCACTCGCGCGCCGTGCGATCGACGAGAACGACCAGCGATTCGCCCGTGGGTCCGCTGCCGATCGGCTGATTGGCGCCGAGCGTCAGGACCTCGCCCGCGACGCTGCGCATCCAGGCCAGATCCGCTTCCTTGCGCTGCACGCGTTCGCTGCGCTCATGCAGCGCCTTGTAGAACGGTGCGAGGGCCAGCGTATAGAGGGCGACAGCGACGACGATGAGGCCGCCCGCGAGCACGATGACGCGTTCGCGCGGTTTGAGGGTTCGGTACCAGTCCTGGATCTTCTGCATGAACGTGCTTCCTGTCTCAGGCGCCCGACTGCTTGAGTTTCAGACGCCCTTCGATCTTCGAATCGCGGGGACTGGCCGACTGGATCTCGGCGGAGAAACCGCGTTCGACGGCAACGTGCTGGATCTTGTCGAGCTGATCGACGGAAGGGGCAAGGATTCGGAGATCGGTGGCCCTGTCGCGGTACGACAGGGCTTCGAGGCTGGCGCCCGGCGCCTGGGCCATCGCGTCGACGAGCATGCCCAGCGTCGTGAGCACGCCGCTGGTCGGGCCGCTGCCGCGCAAGGCATTGAGCCGCATCTCGACCTGCTTGCGCGCACCAATTGCATCCGGCACCGGTGCTCCCGGCATCGCCTGCTGGAACACCTGTGCGATCTCGGCGTCGAGGCGTTGCTCCTTGCGCTGCAGATCGAAGAACTGCCAGGCATTGAGCCCGACATGCAGCGCGAGGAAGGCGACCAGCAATGCGGCCGCATAACGCCACGGCGCGAACGACATGCGCAGGCGGGTCTTCGGCGCGAAGGCGCCCTGCAGCAGATTGATCGACGGCTTCGTCATCACGTTGGCCGCCAGCAGCGGCAGCGGGCCGTCGGGCAGCAGCTTCAGTTGCAGGCTGGCCGTGAACTCGCGCAGACCTTCGAACAGGTCGCGCTCGTGCTCGTACACGCTTTCGGTCAGGTAGATCGTCACGTGTTCGCGCGAGTCGTCGCCCGATGCCAGCCCGAGCTGCACCGCTTCGATCAGCGGCTGCACGTCGAGGACCGCACCGGGTGTCGCTTCGCGCTGCACGAACACGCGCGCGTCGTCGACCAGGAGCGTGACGCCGTTGGGCGTGACGGGCAGGGCGGCCGTCTCCGGATAGATCGCATCGACGTGGAGACTGGCACTGCGCAATGCCTCCACCCAGGACTGCATCTGTTCGCGCGCAACGGCGGCGACGGGCGTGCCGGGACGATCGTCGCGACGTCCGACGGCGAAGTGCAGATCGTCGATGTCGGTCGCCATCTGTTCTTCCAGCGCGAACGGCACCACCTGCAGCAGCTTGGCGCCGCTCTTCACCGGCAGGACGGGTTCGGCGAGATAGACGTCGGTGCCCGGAACGATGACGATCACTTTGCGACCGCCGGCAAACCCGGCGGCATTGGCCAGCGGACCGGATTGCACATTGCCGTGACGCGCACCGCTGCCATCGACGGCGATCCATTCAGCATCGATGGATTGCGGAACGTCGCTTGCGACGGCGGACGAAGTGGGTTTGAGGCGGATGACCAGCGCTTCTGTCATCAGTCGGTTCCGAAGCTTCTCAGGATGGGACGCACCATTCCATTGGTACGATTCAGAAGACTGTACAGGGTGAACTGGGTAGTGCCAATAGTGACCCAGACGTTGGCGCGGAAGTAACTGCTGCTCTCGTCGATGACGCGGCCGTCCTGATACTCCTGTCTGACCTTGGCATCGAGCTGCGCATTGAAATCCTGGAGACTGGGAAAGCAGCGCAGCTTGCGCATCTCGATGACGTTCTTGCGATCGCGCGTGAACTGGCTCACGCCATTGCCGAGCAGCGCGTCGAGCACTTCGGGCGCTGCGGTACACAGATTGATTGCCGTTCCCGGCGGCAATGCGGTGACGAACGGTTCGAGGCGCCGGTAGCGCTCGAGGCCGAACTCGTTCAATGCCAGCAGTTCGCTGGCGCGGGTGATGCGCATGTTCGGCGGCCGGTAGGCCGGCGTCAGCGAGGTGTAGACGTTGTCCTCGGCGCCGTCGGGGAAGTTCGGGTTGATGTCGGAGTCGAGCCAGTCGACGATCATGTCGGCCCACTTGTCTTCGAGTTCCAGCAGCGCCAGCAGATTCTTGAAGCGCTGCACGGCGGCCGGATCGGCCACGAGTTCGCCGTTGTCGACCTTGACGAGGCTGTTGAGATTGAACCGGCCCTGCATGTCTTCGAGCTGGCCGGCGACTTCGCCGCCATCGACGGGAATCGGCGGAATCGGCGTCGCCCATTCCTCCGTGAAGTCGTCGACCTTCGAACCGCCGTTCGACGCATCGCGTTTCAGGATGTCGGCCGCCCAGGCTTCGGCGCCCATCGCCACTTCGAATCCCTGGTCGAGCGCGAACATGGTCGCGGCGCGACGCTGGTCGAGATAGGCCTTGAAGCCGACGTTCACCGCGAGAATGGTGGCCAGCGCCACGATCAGCACCGCCGTGATCAACGCGACGCCGCGCTGATGTTTTGCGGCCTGTCGCCTGTCGCCTGTCGCCTGTCGCCCGGATCTCATCCCGCGACCTCCACGACCCGCACGATCTTGCCCCAGTCTTCGAGCTCCAGCGTGATCTCTACGGCGATGGGCAGGGCATAGCGCAGCGTCGGACCGGAGAAACCGAGCGGCGGCCACTGTTCCTTCCAGTCGCGATCGGCGCCCATGTAGCGCACCGACACGCTCTTCACCCTGTCGAGCAGCACGACGCTCACCGGCTCGACGCTCTGGGTCCGGTCGAGCACCGGCCAGTAGTCGCGATAGAGCTCCGTGTCTTCCAGTCGATAGGAAACGCGCTGCAGCGTCGGGCGCGGCACGCCCGCGGGATTGCTCCATCCGGAATGCGTGAGCTCGATGCCGCCGGTTTCGCCGCCCGCGCGCAAGGCGGGAACAGGATCCTCGCCGAGCGCAGGGCGCACCGCGCGCGGTTCGAGCAGGGCGAAATCCTGGCTCATGCGCATCATCGTCGCCTGGATGGCGCGGGTACGTGCGGTGCCTTCATCGACGCGATCGGTCTGCTTCATCAGTTCGTTGTAGCCCGTCATCGCCAGCATGCCGACGATGACGAAGATCGCGACCGCGATCAGCACTTCGAGCAGCGTGAAGCCGCGCGCCTTCGATCCACCCGTGTGCGCGATGGGCTTCACTCGGTCGGCTCCGGTTCCGGAATGACGGGCGTGTCGACCGGTTCGCCCGGATCTGGCTGAGCGGGCGGCGGCGGGTCCTGATCTTTCTTGTCGTCGTCCTTCTTGCCATCGTCCTTGCCGTCGCCCTGTTCGTTCCCCGATTGCTGCCAGAGCACCGCGGTCGTACCGGGTGGGGCGATCGCCGTGCCATAGAAGCCGGTCACGAAGGCGAGCGACGATTTCTCGTCGGCATCTTCCGGGCGCACGCTGACTTCGATGCGGCGCACGCTCTCGAGCGGGCTCTGCGTGACTTCCATGGTCCAGCGCCAGCGGCGGTCGGCCATTTCGACTTCGTCGGAGGTCTTGTCGATCTTGGGCGGGCTGGGTGCGAGACGGGTCAGGGTGAGCTGGTTCATCGCCACCCAGTGCGCCACGGTCTTGTCGCGTACGTAGGTGCTGTTGCGTGCGGTTTCGCTGACGGCCTGGATCACGGCGAGCATGCCGAGCGAGACGATCACGAGCGCAGCCAGCACTTCGATCAGCGTGAAGCCGCGCAGACGCCGGCGGAAGGAATCAGCGCTTCGCATTGCGCGCGTCCTTCTCTTTGTCCTTGTCGGTCGGTGGCCTGGTCTGCGCGATGACCGACCAGGGCTCCATGCCCGCGCGGCGCTCGAGGCGCAGATCGGTGTCGGGTAGCGAGACCACGCGCCAGATGGCCGGTTCGGAATCGCGCTCGACCTGCAGTTCGAAGGGCATGACATCGCCGCTCGACAGAATGAAGATCTGCGGCAGCCACTTCTTGTCCTCGTCCTTGTCGGAGCGATCCACCGGGCCGGGCTTCATGACGATCTCGCGCGCTTCCACCCACAGGCGGAAACGCAAGCCCTCGGGTGCGACGCGCGGAGCGAACAGCGGATCGCCATCGATGGGCAGCCAGCGCTTTTCGCGGCCGTCGTAGCGCAGGAATTCATAGCCGGTCGCCGAGACGAACATGCCGAGATCCAGACCCTGCAGTTCCGTTTCCTCGCGCGCCTGTTTGAGGACGGCCCAGATGCGCTGCATCTGTTCTTCGGATTCGCGGTCGCGGCCGAGCACGCCGATCGACAGCGTCGCCGAGGCCACGATGACGCCGATGACGATGATGACGACCAGAATTTCCAGCAACGTGAAGCCCGCCGCGCTACGCGATGTCGCGCGATGCGAAGAGGGATGCGTGGACCGGTGGATGCCTGGCATGGGAAGCCGGCGGGTGCCGGAAATGGCTGCGCCGTCGAACGGCGCAACTCGTTACTCTATGGTCCAGTTGCCGACGTCGGCATTGATGCCTTCGCCGCCTTCGACGCCGTCGGCTCCCAGCGTGAACAGATCGTACTCGCCGTGCGAACCGGGATTCTGGTAGTGGTAATCGTTGCCCCACGGATCCTTGCGCAGGCCGCTGATGTAACCGCCTTCGCGCCAGTTGCGGATCGAGGTGTCGCCAGGCTTGGCGACGAGCGCAGCGAGTCCCTGATCGGTCGTCGGATACTTGAAGTTGTCCATGCGGAACAGGTTCAGGGCGGTTTCGTACGAACGGATATCCTGCTTGGCCTTGGCGATCTGCGCATCGTCGATGCGGCGAATGACATTCGGCGCGACCAGCGCGGCCAGAATGCCGAGGATGACCACCACGACCATGATTTCGATCAGTGTGAAGCCGCGCGCGAGACGCAGCGAGGTCAGTCGGGAGACACGGGTAACGGGCATGTCATGCAATCCTTATGAGAATCGACACAGAGCCATGATGCTGAAAGCGACCCTGCGAAACGCGCCGGATCATAACAAAGCAGGATGAAAGCATGAGCGAGGGTCGCCGGGACACGACAGGTTCACAGCCTGCACGGCAAGGCAGCCGCGTCCATGGACTGTGGCTGCTTGGACTGCTTTGCGCCGTGTCCGTTCTGCTGGAGTTCGGCGGCGAACCGGTTCGTCTTGCATTGCGTTACGAGCGCGCCGCGGTCCTGGAAGGCGCGTACTGGCGGCTGCTGACCGGGCATCTCGTCCACGGCGGCATTGCGCATCTCCTATTGAATGTGATGGGCGCGGCCCTGATCGCGACCCTGTTCGGACGCGATTACACCCCCCGGCAATGGCTGATCGTGCTGCTCGCCAGCGCGGTCAGCATCGACGTGGGGTTTGTTCTTTTTGAGCCACAACTGCAGTGGTATGTGGGTCTGTCGGGGGTGCTTCATGGCGCCCTGGCGGCCGGCGCCGTGGCCGGGTGGCGGCACGAAAGCAGGTCCCTCGCGTTGACGTTGACCCTGGTGCTGGTCGGCAAGCTGGTCTGGGAGCAATGGCAGGGCGCATTGCCACTTTCTGGCGACATGCCCGTGATCGTCGATGCGCATCTGTATGGCGCCGTCGGCGGATTTCTGGGAGCGCTCGGGGTTTGCCTGTATCTGCAGCGCTGGCCAGCACGGCGCTGATCGCTATAATCGCGCGCCGTTTTTCCCAGTCAGGATCAATAGATGACGTTCGCCTTCGTCTTTCCGGGGCAGGGTTCGCAGTCGGTCGGCATGCTGAGCGCGCTCGCCGGCGCCGAGCCGCTGGTGCAGGAAACATTTGCCGAAGCCTCCGATGTGCTCGGCTATGACCTCTGGAAGCTGTGCCAGGAGGGGCCGGAAGCCCTGCTCGGCGAAACCGAACGCACCCAGCCCGCGATGCTCGCGGCCGGTGTCGCGACATGGCGGGTGTGGCGCAAGCATGGCGGCGGAATGCCGGCAGCGATGGCAGGTCACAGCCTCGGCGAGTATTCCGCACTGGTCGCTTCGGGCGCGCTCGATTTCAAGACGGCAGCCGCACTCGTGCAGTTTCGCGGCCGGGCCATGCAGGCTGCGGTTCCCGCCGGACAGGGCGCGATGGCCGCGATCCTCGGCGCCGAGGATGCCGATGTCGAAGCGGCCTGTGCAGAAGCGGCGCAAGGCGACGTCGTGCAATCCGCCAATTTCAATTCGCCCGGACAGATCGTCATCGCCGGTGCCGCTTCCGCCGTCGATCGTGCGATCGAACTGCTCAAGGCGCGCGGCGCGAAGCGCGCCATCAAGCTGCCGGTCAGCGTACCGTCGCACAGCGCGATGATGGCTCCCGCGGCCGAGAAACTCGCGCAGCGGCTCAAGGACACGCATTTCGACGCACCGCAGGTGCGCGACATCTACACCGTCGACGTCCGCAAACATGGCGATGCCGACAGCATCCGCGAAGCGCTGGTGCAGCAGCTCGTCAAGCCGGTGCGCTGGACGCAGACGATCCAGGCGATCGTCGCCGGCGGTGCGCGCGTGATCGTTGAATGCGGTCCGGGCCGCGTGCTCACGGGTCTCAATCGACGCATCGAAAAGAACAAGGAGATCGCGATGCTCGCGATCGAAGACGGCGATTCGCTGCAGGCCGCATTGCAGGCATGCAAGGAGAACGCATGACCCCTGTTTCCATGAACGAAGACATTGCGCTGGTCACCGGCGCGTCGCGCGGCATCGGTCGCGCCATCGCGCAGGAACTCGCGCAGCGCGGTGCGACGGTCATCGGGACGGCGACCAGCGAGAGCGGTGCGCAGGGCATCACCCAGTGGCTGAGCGAAGGCGGCTTCAAGGGTCGCGGCCTCGTGCTGAATGTATCGCAGCAGGATTCGGTCGACGCTGCACTCAAGGACATCGAAGGTAAGGAAGGCCCGGTCACCGTGCTGGTGAACAATGCCGGCATCACGCGCGACAACCTGCTGCTGCGCATGAAGGCGGAGGAATGGGACGAGATCATGAACACGAATCTCGCCTCGGTGTTTCGCCTGTCGAAGGCCGTGCTGCGCGGCATGATGAAGGCGCGTCGCGGCCGCATCATCAACATCGCTTCCGTCGTCGGTGTGATGGGTAACGCCGGCCAGACCAACTACGCCGCCGCCAAGGCCGGCATCATCGGTTTCAGCAAATCGCTGGCTCGCGAGGTTGGCTCACGCAACATCACCGTGAACGTCGTGGCGCCCGGATTCATCGCCACCGACATGACGGCGCAACTTGCGGCGGAACAGCAACAACAGCTCGCGAACCAGGTCGCCCTGGGCCGTCTCGGCGCCCCGGAAGACATTGCCCATGCCGTCGCGTTTCTCGCATCGCCCCAGGCGAGTTACATCACCGGGGAAACGCTGCACGTGAACGGCGGCATGTACATGGTTTGAAGATGTCAAGTCGTTGTTATGCGGCCTCATTCGGAAATGTTGGCCGCCTCAGTCACTTAACTTAGAATACGCCCCCCGTACGACCCTCCCCACAATAAAAGGGTCGGTCTTTGGAAGGGTTTCAAGCAGTCTCACAGAGGACTCGTACAGCAATGAGCAGTATTGAACAGCAGGTCAAAGCCATCGTCGCCGAACAGTTGGGCGTCAAAGAAGAAGAAGTCACCAACGACGCTTCCTTCGTCGACGATCTGGGCGCCGATTCCCTCGACACCGTCGAGCTGGTGATGGCGCTGGAAGAAGAGTTCGAAACCGAGATTCCGGACGAGGACGCCGAGAAGATCACCACTGTGCAGCAGGCGATCGACTACATCACCGAACGCCGCGCACAAGCCTGAGACGAACAGGCCTGAAGTACTCAAGGTGCGCAGCCGTCGGCGTGCGCACCTCTTCAGGCAACGGGTCGATCCGCCACGGAGGGCAGGCCGACCACTCGATTTGATTTCCTTCTTCCACCGCCGATCTCCGAGGTAAGCGCTTGTCCAAGCGACGCGTCGTCATCACCGGTCTGGGCATCATTTCTCCCGTCGGCAGTGCCGTCGAAGAGGCATGGAAGAACGTACTGGCCGGCAAGAGCGGCATCGGGCCGATCCAGACCTTCGATGTCAGCGCCTTTCCGGTCCGCTTCCATGGGCCGGTCGCCGACTTCGATGCCGAAAAGTATCTGCCGGCGAAGGAACTGCGGCGCATGGATCCGTTCATGCATTACGGCTACGCCGCCGCGATCGAGGCCTTCAAGGATTCGGGCCTGACCGTTACGCCGGAAAATTCGCCGCGTATCGGTGTCGCGATGGGCGCCGGCATCGGCGGCCTGCACACGATCGAAGAGAACTACGAGAAATACATCGAGACGCACAGCCCGAAGAAGATCTCTCCGTTCTTCGTGCCGGGCAGCATCATCAATATGATCTCCGGCCATGTGTCGATCCAGTTGAAGCTCACCGGGCCGAACATCGCCACGGTCACGGCCTGCACGACATCGACGCATGCCATCGGTCTTGCGGCACGACTCATTCAGTACGGCGATGCCGACGTCATGATCGCCGGTGCCGGCGAAATGGCGACCACGCCGCTGGGTCTCGGCAGCTTCTGCCAGGCGCGCGCGCTGTCGACCCGCAATGACGATCCGCAGGCGGCCAGCCGTCCGTGGGATCGCGATCGAGATGGCTTCGTGCTGTCCGATGGCGCGGGCGCACTGACGCTCGAAGAATACGAACACGCCAAGGCGCGCGGTGCGCGCATCTATGCCGAACTCGTCGGCTTCGGCATGAGCGGCGATGCCCATCACATCACCGCGCCGCCGGATGACGGCGAAGGCGCGCGACTCGCGATGGCCAACGCGCTGCGCGATGCGAAGCTGAATCCGTCCGACGTCCAGTACATCAATGCGCACGCCACCTCGACCGATCTGGGCGACCGTGCCGAGACGCTGGCCATGAAGCGCTGCTTCGGCGATCACGCCGCGAAACTCGCCGTGAGTTCGACCAAGTCCATGACCGGGCATCTGCTCGGCGCGGCCGGCGCAGTCGAAGCGATCTTCTCGGTGCTGGCGATCCGCGATCAGGTCGCGCCGCCGACCATCAACCTCGACAACCCGGGCGAAGGCTGCGATCTGGACTACGTGCCGAAGACGGCGCGCCCGATGTCGATCGACGTGGCCCTGTCGAATTCGTTCGGCTTCGGCGGCACGAACGGAAGCCTGATCTTCCGCAAGCTCTGATCCGGGACATGAGCGCCGCGCCGGCGGTCCGACCTGTTTCGGTCTCGCCGACCGCGCTGCTCGATCTGCACGCTGCGAATCCGCGGCGTTATCCCGCACTCTTCGAAAGTGCCGCTGCGGCGGAACCGCTGGGGCGGTTCGATATTCTTTTCGCCTTTCCCGGCGAGCGCCTGACGTTGCAGTCGGATCAACGGCTCTCGGGCGGACAGGAAGGCACATTCCTCGCTGCACTGGATGCGTGGTGGTCGCAGGAGCGCGCGGCGCGCGTCGACTCGGCGCTGCCGTTTCATGGCGGCTGGCTGGTGTATCTCGGCTACGAGCTTGCTGCACAGATCGAACCGCGTCTGCGATTGCCTCGAAGCGCCGGCTCGATTGCGCAGGCCGTCCGGATACCTGCGGGCGTCATTCATCGACGCGACACGGGGCAGGGCTGGATCGTGGCCGAAGCAGCCAGCGCCTCATTGCTCGATGTGATCGAAGCCGATCTCGCGGCCGCGCGGCCGGCATCCTCGAAACCACAGGCATTGATCGACAGCGACGTCGTCGAAGACGCACCGTCGGACTATCTCGACACAGTCGCACGCGCGCTCGACTACATCGCCGCCGGCGACATCTACCAGGTGAATCTGTCGCGCGGCTGGCATGCGCGTCTGCGCGACGGCGTGACGCCCGTGCATCTGTACGAACGCCTGCGACGGACCAATCCCGGTCCTTTCTGCGGACTGGCGGTGCTGGATGACATCGCCATCGTCAGTTCGTCGCCGGAGCGACTGGTTGCCGTGCGCGACCGGATCGTCGAAACGCGCCCGATTGCCGGCACGAGGCCGCGAGGCCGCGATTCGCAGTCCGATGCGAATCTCATTCGCGAACTGCATGCGCATCCCAAGGAACGCGCCGAGCACGTCATGCTCATCGATCTGGAGCGCAACGATCTCGGCCGCATCTGCGAGGCCGGCAGTGTCCAGGTCGATGAATTCATGACCATCGAATCCTACGAGCACGTGCACCACATCGTTTCCAACGTCCGCGGCCGCCTGCGGGACGACATTACGCCGGGACAGGTGCTCGCCGCAGTCTTTCCAGGCGGCACGATCACCGGCTGTCCCAAGGTCCGCTGCATGGAGATCATCGCGGAACTCGAACGCACGCCGCGCGGCGCATACACTGGCTCCCTCGGCTATCTGAACCGCGATGGCAGCATGGATTTCAATATCCTCATCCGGTCGCTGGAAGTGCGTGGCAACCGTGTTTCGCTGCGCGCGGGCGCTGGAGTCGTCGCTGACTCGATCCCCGAGCGCGAACTGGACGAATCGCGTGCGAAAGCGCGCGGCGTACTGCGTGCGCTGACGGAGATCGCGCAGTGAGCGTCGCCGGATTGCACAATGGCGCACCCATCGATGATCCGGCTCACGCGCTGCCGGTCGACGATCGCGGCTTCAACTATGGCGATGGCCTGTTCGAGACGATGCGGCTGAGCGATGGAAAGGTGCGCTTTCTCGACGCGCACCTGCAGCGTCTGCAGGACAGTTGCCGGCGCCTCGGCATTGCGTTTCCCGCCGAGCTGAGCGCCGATATCGCCATCCTCGCTGCAGCGCATCGCGAGGGCGTGCTGAAGATCGTCATCACGCGAGGCGCAGGCGGCAGAGGCTACCGGCCTGACCCGATGTCACGGACCAATCGAACACTGACCGTTCATCCCGCGCCAGCGCCGGACAAGCGCGGCGGCCTGAAACTGCGCTGGTGCGACACACGCCTGAGCCGCAATCCGGCGCTCGCCGGCATGAAGCATCTCAATCGACTCGAGGAAGTGCTGGCACAGAACGAGTGGCACGACACCGCGATCGACGAGGGATTGCTGTGCGATACCGAGGGCGAACTGGTCAGCGCGACGGCAGGCAACGTCTTCATCGTGAAGGGCGGGGCACTGCTGACGCCCGATCTGCGTTTCTGCGGTGTTCGCGGCGTGATGCGCGCGCAGGTATTGCGGGTCGCGTTGCAGCTGGGCGTGTCCTGCAGCGAAGAGCCGCTCTGGCCGCACGATCTCGCGGAGGCGACTGAGGTGTTCCTGACCAATGCCGTGCGCGGCATCCGTCCGGTGAATCAGTTGCAGGACCAATCCTGGGAAACGTTTCCCGTGGCTGCACAATTGTCCCAGGCGCTGGCACTGTGATGCGAAGCCTTCTGCGCATCGTGATGGCGCTGATCGTCGTGGCCGCTGCGGCGGCGGCCTTGATCGCATGGCGGACCCATGTCTGGCTGCAGACGCCCATCGCGGGACTGCATGAAACGGCCACATTCGAAGTCGAGAAGGGCGCGTCTCTTCGCACCGTCGCCATGCAGTTGAATCAGCGAGGCTGGCTCGACCAGCCCGACGTCTGGATCGTCTGGGCGCGACTGACCCAGCGCCAGGGGGGACTCAAAGCCGGCGAGTACGCGCTAGCCCCCGGCGCCACTCCCCGCAGCCTGCTCGATACGCTGAGTTCCGGTCAGGTCATCCTGCACGGCGTCACCTTCATCGAAGGCGCCCGCTTCGCGGACATTCGCAAGCTCATGACGGCGGATGAGTCGATCGCGCAGACGCTGTCGGGAAAGGATTCGGCCGAGGTCATGCGCAGTCTGGGCGCCGACGGCATTCATCCCGAAGGCCAGTTCTTTCCGGACACCTACCGGTTTCCGCGCGGCACGTCGGATCTGGACCTGCTGCGGATGGCCTACCGACGTATGCAGGGCGAACTGGAGGCGGCCTGGGAAAGCCGCGCTGCGGACCTGCCGCTCGCCACGAAGTACGAAGCGCTGATTCTGGCCTCGATCATTGAAAAGGAGACGGCGCTCGACAGCGAGCGGGCGAAGATCGGCGGCGTCTTCATCGAACGGCTCAAGCGCGGCATGCGACTGCAGACCGATCCGACGGTCATCTACGGCATCGAGAACTACGACGGCAACATCCGTCGCGTCGACCTGCTGCGCGACACGCCGTACAACACCTACACGCGCTCCGGCCTGCCGCCGACGCCGATCGCGCTGCCGGGCAGCCGTTCGCTGCAGGCGGCGGTGCGGCCGGAAATGACGGGCGCGCTGTTCTTCGTCGCGACCGGCAAGGGCGACGGCAGTCATTACTTCTCGGCCACGCTGGCCGAGCACAATGCCGCCGTGCAACGATACCTGCGGCAATTGCGGCAGCAGCAGACGGCGAAATGACCCGCGGCAAGTTCATCACCATCGAAGGCGGCGAGGGCGTCGGCAAATCGACACAGCTCGCGACGCTGCGCGAGTGGTTCGCGCAGACGAACCGCGATGTGCTGTTCACGCGCGAGCCGGGCGGGACGGCGCGGGCCGAACGCATCCGCGAGCTGCTGCTGGAAAACTCCAGCGAACCGATGCCGGCCATCTGCGAGCTGCTGCTGATGTTCGCTGCCCGGTCGACGCATCTCGACAATGTCATCCGTCCGGCGCTGCAGCGGGGAACCTGGGTCGTCTGCGACCGCTTCACGGATGCGACGTACGCCTACCAGGGCGGCGGACGCGGCATGGATATCTCGCAGATTTCGATTCTGGAGAAACTGGTCCAGGGCGATCTGCGACCCGATCTGACTCTGTTGCTCGACGCGCCCCTGGATCTGACGGCAGCACGCGCACAGGATCGCAACACGGCCGCCGGCAACATCGACCGGTTCGAACGCGAGCAGCGCAGCTTCTTCGAGCGCGTCCGCAACGCCTATCTCGATCGCGCGCGTCAGGAACCGCAGCGCTTTGCAGTGATCGACGCGTCCGGTGACCGCGAGTCGGTCGCGACGGCCATTCGTGCAGCAATCCAGGAGCGGCTCGATGGCTGAAGAAACATCCGCGTTGCCGCCTGCGCCGCGACTCTATCCCTGGCACGCGGCGGCCATCGAACAGATGAAATCTGCCTGGGAAGCAGACCGCCTGCCGCATGCGATCCTGCTGCAGGGCGCCGATGGACTCGGCACGCGCCAGCTTGCGGCATGGCTCGCCGCCGCGGTGCTCTGCGAGTCGTCGACCGTCACGCTCCAGCACTGCGGCAAGTGTGCGAGCTGCCAGCTCATCGCCGCGGGGTCGCATCCAGACCTTCACTGGGTACGCCCGGAGGAGGGCAAGCAACTGATCTCGGTGGATCAGATCCGTGACGACGCCGTCGCGAAGCTGACGCAGACGAGCTACTTGCAGGGTTACAAGGTCGTGATCGTGGATCCGGCGCACCAGATGACGCCGCAGGCGGCGAACAGCCTGCTCAAGACGCTCGAGGAACCGACTCCGCGCAGCGTGCTGATCCTGGTTACATCGAAACCTTCGTCGCTGCTGCCGACGGTACGCAGTCGCTGCCAGAAACTCTCGGTGAGCAGCCCGCCGGCGCAGGAAACCCTGCAGTGGCTGCAGCAGGAAACCGGCAGCGTGGCCGATCGCGCACTCATCGAGTTCACCGGCAACGCACCCTTGCGCGCCCTGGAATTCGCGGGGGAACGGTTTTCCACGCTCGATTCGGACATGCAGGGCGCACTCAACGCGCTGGTGTCCGGTCGCGCCGATGTGACGCATGTCGCAGCCGAATGGACGAAAAAGAACGAACTGCCCGAGCTGCCGAACCGCCTGACCTGGCTCGACCTGTGGCTGACCTCGGTCGCCCGCAGGGGAATTGGCGGAACTGCCGATCTGTTCACGTTCCCCGCGAGATCGACGCACTTGCCAAGTCTGCCTGCCACGTTGAACATAAGTGCAATCTACGGGGTCGTGGACCAGATCCGCGCGCTCAAGGCGCAGCTGGTCCGCACGGCGTTACAGCGCGAACTGGCCATTGAGTCACTCTTGTTCGCAGTACTACGGGTGATCGCGCCTGCCCCCAGGCACTGAGGAATCGAGCGGATGGTGATGCGGCAGCCAACCAGCAAGCCCGGGTTGTTGACCCTGACGATCAAGGACAAAAGCGCCTTGTATCTGGCCTATATGCCGTTCGTGAAGAATGGCGGCCTGTTCATCCCCACGAACAGCAACTATCGCCTGGGCGACGAAGTTTTCATGCTGCTGAACCTGATGGGCGAAGACGAAAAGCTGCCCGTCGCCGGCCGCGTGATCTGGATGACGCCGAAGGGTGCGCAGGGCAAGCGCACCGCCGGCATCGGCGTGCAGTTCAGCGAACAGGATCGCGGCAACACGCAGCGCAAGATCGAGAGTTATCTCGCGGGTGCGTTGGGCGGGGATAAGCCCACGCACACCATGTAGAACCGGACCCTACGTCTGGAGCGTCGTTACGCCGCCGCTACGGTGAGCTTGACGCCGAGCGAATCCAATACCTTGCGAACTGTTTCATAGCGTGGCTTCGCTCCAGGTGCGAGCGCCTTATAAAGACTTTCGCGTCCGAGACCGGATACCTTCGCTATGTCGGCGACGCCGCGCGCCTTGGCGACGTTGGCAACCGCACGCAGAAATACATCCGGATTCGGATCTTCGAGCGCCGCCGAGAGATATTCGGCAATGACCTCCTCGCTATCGAGGAATTCGGATGCGTCGAACGGCGCAAGGCGAACGGTCTTGCTGGTCCTGACTTTTGCCTTCGGTTTGCTCATGGATCATTTCCTCAGTTCCCGCGCCATCTGAATAGCGCGTTTGATGTCGCGCTTCTGGCTGGACTTGTTCCCGCCAACCAGCAGCACGTACACGACGAGGGCCTCTCGCATGAAATACACCCGGTATCCCGGCCCTGTATGAATGCGCATCTCGCTGACGCCCTGGCCGACGGGTTCGCAATCGCCAAAATTGCCCAGAACCGCGGATTCCAGCCTTGCAAGGATGCGGGCCTTGCTGCGCACATCGCGTAGCGCCGCGAGCCATGCAGCGAATTCATCGGTCCTGATGAGCGTATTCACGAAGGGGAATCGTATCCGATTGGATACAGATATCCAGCCCGGGAGGGCAGAGACGCGTTACTTCTTTCCCGCCAGATCCGTCGCCTGCAACCCGCCCCGGAGCACCGAGGCGTGGAATCCCCGTTCTGAAAGAATGTAGGCGCCTGCCGAGCTGCGGCGGCCGGTATCGCAGCACACGATGTAGTGCGTGTCGCGATCCAGCGATTTCAGTTTGAGGCGGATGAAGTACAGCGGCAGGTTGATCGCACCCTCGAAATGGTAGTTCTCGAATTCGCTCGGCAGCCGCACGTCGAGCCACTTCGCGCCGCGTGCCACCTGGGCTTTCGCCTGTTCGTAATCGACCCATTGCAGCATCGGCTCGTTGAGCAGCGTGCGGAAATCCTCCTTGCCCAGTCGCATCAGCGTGCCGTCGCTGATCATGGTGACGTTGGCGTTGCGCTTGGCGTCGGAGATCAGGGCTTCCTCGCCGAACGTATCGCCCATGCCGAGTTCGGCCAGCTTGATACCCGTCTTGTTGAGCGGGGTTTCGCGCACCACGGAACAGGTGCCTTTCACGATCACGTAGAAATAGTCGCCTTCATCGCCCTGGCGGATCACGGTTTCGCCCGCCTTGTAGTCCATGCGCTGCATGCGCATGAAGATCGCCTGGATGTTGGCGGGCGGAATGCGGTGCAGTGCCTTGGTCTGCAACAGCGTGGTCATCCAGTCGTCGCTGTCGGAGCCGTCTTCCTGATGTTTGAGTTCGTTGACTTCGTAGCTGCCGGTCTGGTCCCACGTCAGCATGACGTCGAGCATGTCGCTGTCGATGGAGAGGTACTCGATGCGTTCGGAGACGACACGCGCGCTGTAGCGACGCGGCAGCGACGCGGCGATGGGATTGCGCGCTTCGGGCGAGCCGCCACGCAGCATCAGCACCGTGCGGCCGTTCTGCATCAGTTCCAGAACGCCGCTGACGAGGTAGTAGGTGCGCTTGTCGGTGTCGCCTTCCTTGAAGAGCAGGCGGCCGGCCGGCAGTTCGCGCAGAACGGCCTTGCGCGACAACGAGTGCAGGTTCTCGGTTTTTAGGCCATCCAGCGGCGAGAAAGACCGCAACAAGCTGAGTTCGAGCGGTTTGCTCTCCATTGGGCTACTTCAATCACCTGCATCGACGGGTAGGGCGCGCCGCGGAAAACGCGGGCCGCGGCATGGTAACACACGGTTTTTCCCGCGAATTCCGGGCGTTGCGGATTGCGGCGTACTGCCGATCAACGTACGGCATCCCATCCCGGATCCGGTGCGAACCGTGCGCCGTGCACCTGCTGCAGTTCGCGCAGGCGCGTCACGACTGCATCGACGCCGCGCTCGCGCGCATATTGCAGCGGGCCGCCGCGAAAGGGAGCGAAGCCCGCACCGAAGATGACGCCGGCATCGACGAGATCCGCATCTTCCACGACCTTCTCGCGCAGCACGGCAACCGCCTCGTTCACCAGCGACAGCAACAGGCGATCCTGCAGATCCGCAGGCGCCCGCTGGCCCGACACCGCCGGTTTCTGCGGCTTGTCGTCGACCCACGTATAGAAGCCTTGTCCGGTCTTCTTGCCGAACTGCTTCTGATCGAAGCGCGTCTGCAGAACGCCCGGCACGGCCATCTGTCCGGACTGGAAAAATACCTTGCCGACGCTCATGACGACGTCGAGGCCGACCACATCCGCCAGTTCGATCGGACCCATCGGCATGCCGAAGTCTTCGGCGGCGCGATCGATCAGCGCCAGCGGAATGCCTTCCTCAGCGGCGCGGATTGCTTCGCTCAGGTACGGCATCAGCACGCGGTTCACCAGAAATCCCGGCGAACTCATGCAGGTGATGGCGAGCTTGTCGATCTGGCGTGCGAAGGCCGAACCACGCTGCACGACGGCCGCATCGCTCGTTCGTGCGCGAATGACTTCCACCAGCGGCATGCGCGCCACCGGATTGAAGAAGTGCAGGCCGATCAGTCGTGCGGGATCGGCGAGTTTCGCGGAGAGCTGTTCCAAGACGATGCTCGAGGTATTGGTCGCGAGCACCGCGTCGGGCTTCATGCGCGGTTCGAGGCGCGAATACAGTTCCTGCTTGGCCTCGAGATTCTCGAAGATCGCTTCGATCACGACATCCGCACCGGGAACGCCGCTGCCTTCGACATCCGCCTTCAGGCGCGCCATCGCCTGTTCGCGCTTGGTCGCATCGGGGTAGCGTTTGTCGAAGAACGCCTTGGCGCGTTCGAGCGCCGGGGCGATGTACTTGAGTTCGCGATCCTGCAGCGTCACCGTCATGCCGCGCGCCGCGCACCAGGCAGCGATGTCGCCGCCCATGACGCCCGCGCCGACGACGTGCACGTGCTTCGCCGGCTCGACGCCCGACTTGCCTGCGGACTTCAACCGCTCCTGCAGGAAAAATACGCGCACGAGATTGCGCGAGGTCTGCGTACACAGCAGCCTGCCCATCGAGCGCGCTTCGGCATCGTAGGCCTGCGGACCTTTGCCGCCGTGCTTCTGCCACAGATCGATGAGCGCATACGGCGCAGGGTAGTGATCGGGCCGCACGCGTTTTGCGGCCTGTGCGCGCATCTGGCCGGCAATCACGGGGCGAACGAACGCCAGGTTCGACAATCGATCCTTGAGGCCCGGCGTGCGCTGCGCGGGAGGATTGAGTGCGACTTCCTTCGCCACCTGGGCAAGCTGCGCCGGCGGTGCGAGCCGGTCGACGAGTCCGAGTTCCAGCGCCTTTTTCGGCCGGAGCGTGCGGCCGGTGAGCATCAGGTCCATCGCGGCGATCGGTCCGGCCAGCCGCACGGCGCGAACGGTACCGCCGAGGCCGGGATGCACGCCCAGCATCACTTCCGGAAATCCCAGCGTGATCGACGCATCGTCGGCGACCACGCGGTACTTGCACGCGAGCGCGAGTTCGAGGCCGCCGCCCAGAGCAAAGCCGTTGATCGCGGCGACGGTGGTGCAGGGCAGGGATTCGAGTCGATCCAGCACCTGCTGGCCCTGCCGGATCATTGCGCAGGCTTCCTCCGGCGATTGGATGCCGATGAACTCCTTGATGTCGGCGCCGGCGACGAAGCCGTTCTTTTTCGCCGACGTAATGATCAGCGCCCTGGGTGGTGCGCCATGCAATGCGTCGAGTTGCGCATCGAGTTCTTCCATCACCGCGCGCGACAGGCTGTTGGCGGACGCATCGACCTTGTCGAGCGACAGCCAGGCGATACCCGATTCGTCCTTGGTCAAAGTCCAGTTGGCGGTGTCAGGCATGGCGTCCTCGCTGGATGGAGTTGGGACGGGTCGTCAGGTGCCGGGCCGGCGCACCTGGAAGTCGCAGATCAGCGGCCGATGGTCGGAGAAGCGGATGTCGGGAATGTCGAAGTGCGTGATCTCGATGCCGTTGGAATAAAGCACGAAATCCAGCTCCTTGCGCGGATTGCGGCTGGGATAGGAGGGCAGGCCGGTGCGATTGGCGCTCTTCAGGCCCGACGCTTCCATGAACAGGTAGATCTCGTGATCGCCCCAGAACGTATTGAAGTCGCCGGCGACGATCACGGGCTTGCTGGCGCGCTTCACCAGTTCGTGCAGATGCCGCAGCTGATCGTGACGGTGGCGGAACTTGAGCGACAGGTGCACCAGGAAGATGGCGCAGTCTTCGAGTTCCAGTTCGATGATCAGCCGCTTGATGCCGGTCTCGAAGTAGTGGAACCGCTCGCCTTCGACGCGCGGCGCCGCGAGAAATGCGTTGCCCTGCTTGCGCACGATGGGCAGGAACTGATTGAAGGATTCCGCCCCGTACTTGCACTGGTACATCGAGTAATGACCGAGTGCATTGGCGATCTGCGTCGCCTGATTGACCAGCCCCGTGCGGATCGAACCGGTGTCGACTTCGATCAGGCCGACCAGGTCGGGGTCGAGCGACTTCAGATAGGCGGTGAGACGCTCCAGGACGCGCGTGTTGCTGCGCAGATAGCCGGCGCCGGGGATCGGCAGATGGAACGCCGGACCGGTGCCGGTGGCGTACCGGATGTTGTACAGGACGAAGCGCATGGGTCGCGGGAAGAATGGGCCGGAAAGCGCCGCGGAATCGCAGCGCCGCATTCTATAGCAGCCCCCGGGAAATAAGCTGTCCGCCAGACCCTCAATCCTCGAGGCGGGCTGCGGGAGGTCGCCGTTCTCGATTAAGATTCGGCCGCTTTCTCGCTATCGCGATTCGCAGGGGTGCACCTTGAACGGTATTTCGCAACGGAACCCGGTCCGGCTCTTCGTCGTCCACGCGTTCGAACCGGCCGACGACTACGACCGTGTCTTCGAATACCTGGAGAGCTCGCACAACTTCTACTACAAGAACTGCAGCAATCCCGGACTCAAGGTCACCGACAAGGACGCCATGAAGGATGAACTGCGCAAGCAGATTTCCCTGTCGGAGATCGTTCTCGTCCCCTCGGGCATGTACGCAAAATACCGCGAGATCATCGATTTCGCCCTGAACTGCGCCAAGGGCCTCGACAAGCCCGTCGTGGTGCTCGAATTCTTCGGCGTGAAGCAGAAGCTGCCGGTGCAGCTGGAAGCGCTGGGCGATGAAACGGTGGAATGGAACGAGCGGGAAATCGCCGATGCCATCCGCCGTCAGGCGCGCCACGAGGATACGGCGCGCTGGGACGTGATCGACTTCAAGATGGACTGAGCGGCTTTCAGTCGTCGCTGTTGACTGCGCGCAACTTCGGCTGACGCTGGAACGTCTGCGCCCGGGCCAGCGCGCCCAGCATGTTCACGATCCGCATCGCGATGCGGCCGGCCTCCATGTCCGACATCTTCCGGACCGTCGCCTGTTCCGCGGTCTCGCCCCGCAGCGGCCGCACGCACGACATGCAACTCGTCACCGAGCAGAATTCCTCGCGTATTTCCTTGGGCAGTTCGTCCTGGTCGATGCCGGCCAGGTGCGTCTTGTAGGCGTCGACCAGGCGCTGCTTGATCGGGCCGGAGGAGGCCAGAATGGCCGTGGCGGCGAAAAAATGTTCCCAAGCGCTGCTCATCGCGACTGACTCCCAAGCGAAATGGAGTGAGTGGACCATTTGCCGGATCCTCTGTGACGTCAAAACAACGACAAGCGGGAACGCGCAAATGTTGAGAATTTACTTTAAGTTTGCCCGGTGATTTTTCTGTTGATCACTCAAGCAACTAGCGCCGGAATATACACCTGCGACTTCGAAAGGCAACCCGATTAGTGCAGATTTTTCGGGTTCGAAAGGCCGTCCGGAAAGGGGCCGGCCCGGGAAGAAAGGCACCGTATTGGCGCAGATTGCAGACCGGGATTCCGCCGTCCCGGGCAGGCGCCTCCTCCCTCGCCATCGCGGGGAGGAGGCGAACCCTCGTCAGTACCGGTAGGCGATGCCGATCTTGAACTGGTCGAGGTCCGGGGTGCCGTCCGCCTCGCTCAGATCGAGCCAGTGCTTCTCGTACGCGAAGCGCAATGTGTATCCGGGACCGAGATCCCAGCGCAGGCCGACGCCGAGGTCGTATTGAAAGCCGTCGACGCTGCGCGTGTCCTGCACCGTGCCGCAGACGTAGCCCCACCATGGATCCCACCAGCAGACGTTCTGCGGGCGTCCATCCGGAATGTTGGTGTCGATGAAACTCCAGCCGATGCCGGCCTTGACGTAGGGCGTGATCGGTCCATCGGTGAAGTTGTAGTGAATGGATGCCCGCGGAGTGAACGATTCGTAGCTGCCGCTCACGCCGATCTGGCCCAGCGGGACGGGCGGATTGCCGTTTGAGTAAGTCTGCAGCGTCGCATCGTAGTCGACGTCGTTCCAGTCGAGGGCGAACTGCACCTCCAGCTTGTCGCTGAAGCGATAGCCGAACGTGAAGGTGAGGCCGAAATCGTCATCCAGCGACGCCGAGGAGCCGCCGTTGAAGTCGACATCCTGGCTCAACTGATAGATCACATCGGCGCCGAACTCCCATCCCGGCCCTCGACTTTGTGCGTTGGCCGCACTGCCCAGCAGCAGCGCGCAGGCCGCCGATGCGATCCAGACCATCTTTCCCAGATTCATGACTGATTTACTCCTGCAGATGAGAGCGGAAGGCTCAGCCGCCCGCCGCCCGAGACGAATCCAGTGCTTTCTTCAGCAACTCTGCCCAGCGACGGATTTCGCGCCGGGCATCCGCGCTGTTGGTGACCGAGTCGGTCCACTGCCACTGCCCGCCGCCCATGTCCTGGCGGCGGTCGTAGATGCGCGCGAGCAGCGTTCCCGTCACCGAGTCGTGCAGCTCCGAGATGAGCGTCATTTCGCCCGAGTCCGTCGTGTAGGTGCGTACGCGCGCGGACGTCTGCATGGAGATGTCGGGCGCATTGATGTAGAGATTGACGATCGCCGCCTCCACTTCGAGCACATCCCTGGCCGGTTCGGTGACGAGCTGGTAACCGCCTTGCTCCTGCAGCACCTGCTTGAACACGTCGGCGAAGGCGTCCGCGAGATCCTTCCTGATCTTCTCGCGGTCGGGCTTGTTCATCTTGTACAGCACGGAATCGTCCTCCGGCTTCCAGTTCTTGCTGAACTCCACCTCGACCGGCCGCAGCAGGATCTTGTCGTACGCCGAGAGATTGGCTGCCGGCTTCTTGTAGACGGCGTCGACGCCTTTGACTTCGGCTCTTACCAGGCCTTCGTGGGTCGACGAGTCATCGATGGGCGACTTTGCCGTAGTGGCGCATCCGCTCAGAAACATGGCTGCGGCAAGTGCGTACGCGAAAGAATGGCGGCTCACGTTTTTCTCCAGTCATGGTGTGACCAACGGCAGCGATGTTGCCGGCCGGCTGCGGCCGTGACACTCCGTAGTTGGGGCAATGGCGGATTGCCGCCGGCGAACGTTGCCGACGTGCCACATCCATTCGCGCGCTTCGCGATGGGCGATCAGAACGCACCCGTGACGAACAGCAGCGGGCCGTCGTAGTTGAAGCGCAGCTTGCCGTTGAAGTGCTCTTCGTCGACGTCGAGGCGGGTGGAGAAATCGTTGTAGCCGAGTCCCACGCCGAAGTGCTCGAACGGCTGCCAGTTGAAGCTCAGCTTGTAGTCCTGCAGGTTGCCGTCGTAGTTGTCGAACTTGACGGCGAAGAACTGCACCTGAGCGTCGAAATAGAAATGATCGTTCAGCGCCCACAGACCGCGCAGTCCCACCACCGGCAAGGGTCCGTCGCCGTCAGCGGCTTCCTCCAGATCGAGGCCACCGAGACCCGCGTTGCTCGAAGCGTCGGCGTGCAATCCCGCTTTCACGCTCAGGTTGTGCAGGCCGATGGTGCCGGACAGTTCGAGATTGTCGCGCTTGAGGAATGAGTACTCGTACGCGAGTTCGAAGATCTCCACCTTGATGTCGGTTCTGACCTCCACGTTGAGCGGGAACGTCGTATCGCCGAATTCGATGTCGCGATTGATGGTGCGGGTATTGCCTTCCTTGCTGTCGAAGTACATGAAGCGCAGCTTGTGGCGGTCGAAGAAGCGCCAGTAAACATCGATTCGGAAACGGTCGCCCGGTTTGAGGCCGAGTTCGCGTCCGAAGTTGACCTCCGTACCGACGCGACCGGCATCGCCGTCGAGGCGCATCGTCGTTTCGGTGTCGAGAAAGAAAACGCCGAGACTGACGTTGAACTTGTCGTCGAGCGGCCAGAGCGGATCGGCGTGGCCCGCCGATGCGAAACCCGCCAGACACAAGGCCGTACCTGCCAATGTCGATCGATTCATGCCTGTTTCTCCGTTAGCGGCGCCGGCCGCCGAATGAACGATGCATCATGCCGCTGGCGCCGCGGTTGAACTGATAACGCTGCGCGCCCATGTCGCGCGAGAAGCGGTCCTGATCGAGCGTGCGTGTCTGCGTGGGAGTGGGGCGCTGGTACTGCGTGCCGCCCTGTCCACCGACCATCGACTGCCAGCCGTCGTCCGTGTGCTTCCACACATGGCCGTCGCCGCCGGCGTAGACGTTGCCGCCGATGTCGACGATGCCGGCGTTGTCGCCATGGATGCCGGCGATGCCTGTCGCCGTACCGGTGTTGCGGTTGTAGACGACGGCGTGGCCGCCGGAAATGTCGCGACCGGTGTAGGCATTGCCCGCGGTGCCGTGGCCACCGATCACCGTGCGTCCGCCGGGCCCCGTGGCGATGCCGCGTTCACCTGCGGCGTAGTTGCCGCTGTAGACGTTCGCGACCGCGCCGCGCTGTCCCGCCGAGAGCACGCCCGTGCTCGAGTTGTACGACATGCCGACGCGACCGGCCCATTCATTGCCCGTCCACGCATTGAAGCCCGCGTTGTAGCGCGAGACGTTGGCAACCGGTCCCCAGCGCGAATAGATGTTGCCGGTGGCCGCTGCCCAGCCGCCCGGCCCCCATACGGCAGCGCCGCCGCGCGGACCAAATGCTGCGCCGCCCCAGTAGGGCGCGGGATAGATCGGATACATCGGCGGACCCCAGGACCAGCCCCAGCCGTACGGCCCCCACCATGGATACGGTCCCCAACCCCAGCCGACTGCGACGGTCGCTGCGCCCCAGGCCCAGCCGAAACCGAAGCCGACGGTCCATCCCGTCCACGGCGTGTAACGGACCGCGACGCCGAATCCATACGTCACCGGCGGGCCGTACCAGTACGGGCCGATCCACGGTGCGCGGGAGTAGCCCCTTCCATACACGACGACGTGCGTGACGGGATCGACGTATTCGCCGTGATAGCCGGGCGCGTAGCCGGTGTAGACCGTGTCGCCGTCGGTGTCGTACACCTTCACGTAGGTCACGTAGTACATCGGCGAACTCGGCGGAATGCGATAGATCTCCGCCGGCACCGACGTGGCAATGATCCACGGTCCCTGCAGCGAAGCGGACGCGAACCACACGCCGTTCTCGACCGCGTAATAGCTGTTGGCGCTCACCATGAGGATGGGCGTCGAAGAGTTCACGACGTATTGCAGCGATGTCCCCGCGATCGCGACCAGTTGCGGTGAGCCGTCGTAATTCGGCGGCGTCATCTTCGCTTCGCTCTTCTTCACCGCGGCCGTCGTCGGAATGGACGCAGCGATCGCGGCTTCCTGCGCCTGCGGCGTACCGGCGACCGACGCCTTCACGTTCTCCTTCGGACTGTCGTCGGGAATTTTCGCGAAATCCCGCGCGAGCAGGTCGGCAGGCACGTATTCCCACGGCCCATTCAGATCAGCGGCGCGGAACCAGCGGCCGGAAATCAGCGCGTACGTCTTCTGATCGCCGAGCAGCTTGAAGACGTGGCCGGTCGTGTTCTCGACGAACAGCAACTGAGTGCCGGGAATCGGCACCCACTTCGGTTCGCCGTCGGTCACGATGAGTTCGGTCGCCGAGGTGGCGATGTAGATCTGCGGCACATTGCCCTTGGCGAGCGAGGGCGCCGGCTGTTCCGGATCGGTCTGACCGGTCAGCAGATCGACCTGTCGCGATTCGACGGCCTGCTGCCGGAGCGGTTCGAGATCGACCGGCGGCGTGAGATCTACCGACCAGCGGCCATGCAGCGAGTCCGCCGTCATCCAGCCGTCGAACACATGCAGGTAGTGCTGACCGGAACGGTTCTTCACCAGCAGCGGCCGCGTGTTGATGACGCGCTGATAGTTCGTTCCGGGCACGTCGCGATACGCCGGCTGGCCGTCGATGTAGATGAGCATCGCCGGCTGCGTCGAAAACAGGATCTGCGGCGGGGTATTGCGGATCGGCGCCTGCGACAGACTCTGTTCCGTCTGCACGATGTGCAGATTCGCTTCGAGCCGGTCGAGCGAGATCGTGCGCGACTTGCTGCTGGCGTCGTTCTTCAGGTCGCTGATCCATGCGCCGCTCTGCTTCGGCGCACTGGGGAATTCGGCTTTGACGATCTCGTAGCGATCGAGCGTGACGATGCGGTCGGACTTGTCGACCAGCGTGCGCGCGCTGACATGGATGACGCCGTAGGTGAGCGTGCTGTCCTTTTCGCCTTCCTTCACCGATACCGCCGCGCGCGCCTGCAGCTTGTAGCCGTCCCAGGAATCGAGCTGCGGCTGGTAGACGGTGATCGCGGTATCGCCGTCCTTCACTTCATAGGGCCAGGGCGTTTCCAGCGCGTCGTCGGCATCGGCGGCCCGGGCGGAGAGGCCCGCAAGCAGCAGCGCCAGCCACAGCGCCGCGAAGGGAAGGAATCTGCAAGGATGCTGCATGGCGGTCACTGCCCGGCTTCCGGCGCGAGAGAAGTACCGCGATGCTGCAATGAGATGCCGAATCAGACAGTACGTAGGAGGGGCAAGGATTCAGGGTGGGAGCCTCTTACTGTGGGGCCGGCTTCAGCCGGCCTCTTTTCAGAAGTCAGGCTAAAGCCTGACCTACAGCCCCTTTTTCAGAAGTCAGGCTGAAGCCTGACCTACAGAGACCTCGATCCTGCCCCCGCTGCCGTTCAGTACGTCACCGTCACCGTCACCGTATCCTGGTATTCGCCGGTGGCGGGAACGCTCTGCTGCGGCAGCAGGCCATGCACCGTGAACGTACCCGGTGCGCCATTGACCGTCGTGGTGCCGGCGCTGCCGTCGCCCCAGAGCTGCGTGTGGGACGAATCGCGATACAGCCGATAGGTGAGCGACTTCGTCCCATCCTGCACGTGCGTCATGCGACGCTGCGCGACCGTGGCGCCGCTGCCGCGACCGGCGTCGAGCGCGAGGTTGTACGAAACCCCCGGCGGACAGTCGAGCCGGATCGTGCTGGTGGCGTTCACTGCCGTCGTCGCGAGATTGCCTGTCGTGCCGAAGTCGAGCGTCGTCGCGGTCACGACGCAGCTCGACGCCACTTTCGCCATCACGGTGAAGTTGACGTGTCCAGCCGCCTGCATGGTGTCGCTGCATTCGGGTGCGTAGTTCGTGTAGCCCGCGAAGCGCACGATGTTCACGCCCTGCATGTTGTCCTGGTAATCGCCGATCGGCAGGCCGCCCTGGTTGGGAACGCGGGCGTAGTAGGTGACCGTCCCATGGCCGTTGCCCCAGCCGCCGCCGCCGTCCTGCAGCGGAATGTCGACGGCGACGGGTTCGGCGACCGGACTGACCTCGCTGCCCCAGATCGTCGAGAACGTGTAATCCGAATAGATGTTGTAAGCCATGCGCGCGCCGGACGGGCCCGACATGTAGCGCGGATCCCAGGTGCCGGACGTGGGCGAACCGAGCGAGATGCACACGCGGATGTAGGGCGTCGTGCCGCCGCAGGAAATGTTGAAGTGGCCGATCACGCTCGTGTACGCAGCGTCCGGCGGATTGATGGTGCCGAAGTTCATGTTGCCGGACGACGATACGCTGCAGTACTGCGCGTACGCCGCGCCGTGCGCCGCCAGCCACAACAGCACGATCCACAGCCACGCCCGCTTCATGGCGCCTGCTCCGCGCAGATGAACGGGCCGATCGCATGCATCGACTGCGCCGGCTGGAAGACGACCTCGGCCACGCACGTCCCTTCGCCGGTCGTGACTTCCAGCCGGTTGCGCGGCTGCAGATGCGGCAGGAACACCTGGCCGTCGTAGCCCACGACGAAGGATTCGCCGGTGGCTGCGAGCGTCGCGCGGCTGCCGACCGGCAGCGGCCGACGCTGTTCGTCGACCAGCGTCGCGACGGCGCCCTGGTAACGGCCGAGCGGAAATTCCACCAGCACGCCCGAGAGTTCGCGCGGATTGGCGAGCAGCCGGTCGGTGCCGAGGCTCACGTCGACGGGCAGCGGCAACTGATCGATGGCGATGCGGCTGGTGCGATACGAGGGCAGGTCGGGCACGAGCAGGTAGCCGCGCTCGTTGGTCTGACCCAGCAGCCGGTTTTCGCGCAGCACCGGCACGTCCGCGACGCCACGCGTGGAGACCAGCGCGAAGCCGTCGTAGATCGGTCGCGCGGCCAGCAACTGTCCGTCCATGTAGACGATCGAGCCCGTGCCGTAGAGTGAGGAGTTGGTGTAGGCGCCGCCGGCGAGTTCCGCATGATCGATGCGCGCCGCCCAGTCGCCGTAACGGCTGCGATAGTCGATGCGTGCGCTGCCGCGCAGGTAGTCGTCGTTGCCCGCTTCGGTGTGCGCGGCCCAGCCGAATCCGCCCAGGTCGTAGTCGGTCGGACTGTTGGCGCCCAGCGTCACGGTGTCCTGCTCGCCGTAGCGGCTGGCGCTGGCGTAGACCGTGGCGCGCTCGCCGACGGCCCAACTGAAACCGAAATACACGCCATCGTTGGTGTCGTCGTCGAGATCCTTGAAGACGTTGAGATACGTGCCGATGCGCGAGCCGTACCAGTTGGCGTTGTAGCCGATGGCGGCGATGCGCGTGCCGCCGACGCTGGTCGTGCGCTGCTCGGCATAGGTGAGCGTCACCGCCTGGCTGTGCGGAAACCACAGGCTGAAGGATCCGCGCGTGAGCCGGCGCGGCACGGGAATGCCTTCGAGCGTGCCGAGATCGCGGTAGTCGTCGTGCGCGCGGCGATCGTAGACCTCGAATCCCCAGCGCGGCGAAATGTATTGATAGCCCGCGGCGGTGAGCAGGCCCTGGCTGTCGCCGTCGCTGTACGCCACGGCGGCGTTGAGCACGCCGTAGCTGGCGAAGCGGAACAGGCCGCCGAGACCGCCGTTGCCCAGTCCCTTGCCCCATTCGCCGTGGCCTTCGAGCGTGATCGCGTCGTTGACGCCGTAGCGCAGCGACATCATGCCCGCCGGATCCTCGGCGTATTCGAAGGAGCGGCTGCCGTACATCTGCCGTGCGTAACCCACTTCGATCGCGTAGTCGCTGAGGCCGGACTCCAGCATGCGCGCGTCGATGTACAGCGGCCGCGTCGTCGATACTTCGCGGCCGAGCGCGTCCTGATAGACCAGCGACACTTCGCCCGCGCCCGTCAGCGCCGGCGGACTCGAGATCACGAACGGCCCCGGCTGCGCATCGACGCTGAACTGCCGCACGCCATTGACGTAGAGATCGACTGTCGTGGGCACCACCGCGCTGCCGCCGAGCGCGGGGACGGGAAAGGTCACGAGGTCCGGCCGCAGCGAGAAATTGCGCGCCACGCGCGCGCCGCCCATTCGCAGCGCGCGCGTCCAGCTCAGCGACGAGGTGATGTAGTCGCCGACCGTGTAGCTGCGCATCGGATCGAGCGAGGCGTAGGTCCAGTAGCTGTCCTGGCGCGTGTAACCCGCTTCGCCCGCCTGCAGCGTCGAATAGCCGGTGTTGATGAACAGCCCGGCGGGCGAGAACAGGCGCAGATCGGAGCCGATCGCGAGACTGCGGTTGCGCTCCTCGAAAGCACGCCCGTACGCGGCCTCGGTGTACGTCGGCGTGCGCGCGTAGCCCGATTCGATCAGCGGCGCGAGCAAGCGGTTTCCCTGCCGCGACTGCGCGATGCGTTCGCGCTGCGCGTTGAACGCATAGCCGATCACCAGGCCCGTGTCCGAATGCGGGACCGCCTCGGGCGGCCGCTGATAGCTCACCGTCTGCGGCTGCAGGACCGCGTCCGGCAGCGAGAGATACAGCCGCTGATCGAGCGCCGCGTACTCGTGGCGTGCGCCGGGAATGTCCTTCAGCGCGATCCGGCCCGCGGCGTCCGCGGGCAGCCCTTCCGTGATCACGCCGATCGCGGCGAGTTCTTCCGCGGTCATGAACAGTTCGCCGTCCTGCTGCTCCACGCGCACGATCAGCTGCCGGTCGACGTGGTTCAGCACGACCTGCAGGTACAGCGGCTGCGCGGGTTCCGCGGCGGCGAGCGCCTGACCCGCGAGCAGCCACAGCAAGACCGTAAAAACGGTGCGCACGCGCGCGGCCGCACGACAATGCGGATTCAGTGCCGGACTGGCGTCGTCACAGACGGACCTGCATCTCCTGGCCATTCACCACTGCGCTGATCGAACGCGGCGCGCCCTGGCTGCCCGAGGCAGGCAACGGCAGCGTCCACTGGCGGCTCTTGTCGGGCAGCACGTAGCCGACGAGGCCCGGGTCGAGCACCTGCGACGTGCCATCCGCGTACGTCAGCGACACCTTGCTGATCTGGGCGTGCGCGTCGCCGCGGTTCACGGCATCGATGACGACGCCGGCGTCAGCCACTTTCGCCGTGACGGACAGCCGGGCCGGCGCGCGCGTCTTCGGCATGACGAACACCGGCACGGAATAGCGCAGCTGGATGTTCACGCCGGTGGTGCCTGCATCGACGGTGCGGTCGGCGATCTCGTCGACCAGCAGCCGGTAGCTTTCTTCCTTCGTTGCACGCTCCTTGGCGACACGCACCAGGCGGATGGTCTGATTCTGTCCCGGCGCGATGGTCATCATCGGCGGACTCGCCGCGACGGCGGTCGTCGGATCGAGCCGGTCTTCGTTGCCGTCCTGGTTCCAGTTGAAGATGCGCAGCTGCGCCGTGACCGGCGCGTTGCCGGTGTTGGTGACCGTCACCGACGCGGCGGTTTCGTTGCCCGCCAGGATCACCGTCGTCGGACGTACCTGGATCGAGGCGGCGAGCGAGGCCGTGCCGGTCAGCAGCGCGAGCAGTGCGGCGGCGGCGAGTGTGGTTGTTCTCATTCGGAAGTCTCCCGTGTCGTATCAGACGTGAGGCGGCCTGAATCAGTAGGTGATCGTGGCGGTGACGATGCTGCTGTACGAACCCACCGGCGGTTGCGAAGGCAACGGCGGGTTGATACGGCCGTGCACGGTGAACGTCTGTTGCGAGCCGGTGCCGGTTTCTCCCACCGTGCTCGTCGTATTTGCACCATCGCCCCAGATGGTTGCGAAGTCGTTTGCGGTATAGAGCTGGTAGGGCACGGTCGCGCCGGCGCCGTTGTCCATGTTGCGCGCAGCGATCGTCGAGCCGCTGCCGGTACCCGCATTGAGTGCGATTTCGTAGGGCGCCAGGGGGGTGCAGGTGACGAGAATCTGCGAACTGGAAGTCATGTCGGCCGCCAGGACGCCGGCCGGCGTGAGCGTCAACGTGCCGAAGTCGAGCGCGGTCGCGGAGATCGTGCAGTCGCTGACCACGTTGACGCGGACGATGAAATTCGCGGTCCGGGTTGCGGACTCGACGGCGGGCGGAGCGGTCAGCGCCAGGCAGGCGGCGGCGGCCAGGCTGAGAGGGGAGCGCGAGACACGCATCGGGAATTCCTCCGATCCCGTGCCGCAAGACGCCCCTGCGGAGTCCTGTACGGCCGAGTTGCCGCGCAGTGTGGCAACTGCGCGCCGGCCGCCATATCCGTATCAATAGTAAATGGTGACCACCGTGCGGGCCGGTTCGTCGCCATCGCTGCGTGTCAGCGCCGGCGCGACGTGCATGCGATAGGCCGTACCGGGCGTGCACTCCACGGCGACCGGTTGCGCTCCGGCGGTCCGCGCCATCGAGCAGACGTTCGCGACACGCACGCTCACCCTGAAATCAGCCGACTTCGTCGCCGCCAGCGCCAGCACCGGGACGGTCAGCGCGGCGGCGGCCATCAGCAGTCGAAGACGATCGGTCATGTCCGCGCACTCCATCCAGAACGCATTTCCGTTCCCGGAGCATCGGCCGCGCACGCCGCGAACTTGCGGGATCGGCAGCCGGCGGGACGAAACCTGCGACGGCGGTCACGCGGCTGGCAGCGCAAGTCCCAGTGCTGCGCTCGGGAAATCCCTGCGGCGTACGTTCCGGGCGAGGCTCGTGTCGCGCAATCGGGGATTGCCGCTACGAACGCCGCGTCGGTCGATGGCGCAGAGCCATCAGGCGGGGTTGAGATCGGGCAGACACCTGGTGACGGGCGACGCAGATCGACCATGCGACAGCAACTGGCGTCTAGCCGACCGCAGTGCGTGATCGAAATCGTTCAACGCGGCAGATGCATCGTCCCGCTGCAAGGCGTAGCACCGATCGAGCAGCGCTTCACTGCCGCGAGCGAGACGGGTGTCGATCTGCGTAACGGCCGCGTGATCGCGTGACGGCCGGCTCGATGCAGGCAATCGATCCAGCCAGCGATACAGCGCCTGTGGAATCGCGTGCACGTCCCCGCGACGCACGATGCGGCGCAATTCACGGAACGCGTGGCGTTCCGAATCGAGATAGCGGATGCGCCGCGCGGCGAAACGATCGATCACTTTGCGAGTGAAGCGCACGACGCGCGGCGCTAGCCAGTACAGCAACAGCAGCGCGGCGATGCTGCCGCCGAGCACATGCGATGCACGTCGCCAGTCGAACGTGCGTGGCGGAGCCGGTGCGACCTGCTCCGGAGGAATCTCGAACACCGGTGTCGGCGGCGGCGCAGCGTCGGCATGCAGGTCGAGCGCAGGCACGGTTGCGGTCTTCGGTTCGCGTGAGTCCAGATCCCACCACTCGATCGTCGTCTCCGGCACGGAGAAATTTCCCGGCTGCTGCACCAGGTAAGTGATGCTCTCGGTGCGCTGTCCGACCGGTCCCGCTGCGTCGGTCTGATCTTCCAGCACCGGCGGCGCCGGGTAGATGGAGAGTCCGTCGATCTGCGGCGCGGGAGTTTCCGGAATGAACATCGCCGGCGTTCCCGTGGCGATGATCGTGATCCTGCGAGTGAAGGAGTCGCCGACCTTGAGCGTCGTCAGATCGCGATCGACGCTCTGCCCGATGCGCAGATCATGAGTGACGAACCGGCCTTCGGCGCCGGCCGGCACATCGACCTTCAATGTCAACGCACGCGTCTTGCCGGACAGAAGCTGCGACTGCGGCCCGCTGTGCGCCGACACGTCGAACGACGGGATGTTCAGATCGGCGCCGACGATCGGTGTGATGCTGTACTGGTGCTCGATGCCGGTCCAGCTGACGTTGCCGACGTTGCGACTGACGTGGGACGGGCGTTCGTCCGACAGCTTGACGATCGCGCCCGGAATGTTGAGCGCGGGCAGTTCGATGCCGCTGGTGAAGAACAGCTCCGTGTAGGTTTCGACGTACAGCGTGGCCGGCTGGCTGATGGCGACGGTCGCGGGCTCCAGTCGCGTGCGCACGAGCAGTGCAGGCGCATCGGCGGCGAAGCTGCTGCAGGCCGTGAGCAGCAGCGCGAAGGTGAGGGCAGTGCGGATCGACTGCCTCATGGCTGCTGCGCCTCCGCTTCGATCAGGAATTTCTGGCGCAGGAAGTCGGCAGGCGACACCTGCAGGTTCTTCATCCACAGATCCGCTGTCTGTTTGCGGATCATCTCGGCGGATATCTGCTTCTCCTTGCCATGCTTGCCCTTCTCGTCGAACTTCACCTCGTCCGGCGGCAGGTCGGGAGCCTCCTCGTTGCTTTCGTCGTCGGGCTTCGGGATCAGCGAGATGACGAGCGCGCGGTTGGCAGTCGCCTGCGGGAACTGCGGTTGCGCTTGCAGCGCATTGTCGTAGGACTTCACGGCGGCTTCGTACTTCTTCAGGTGCGCCTGTGCATTGCCCTGCAGGAAGTAACCGGTGGCGTTGTCGAGCTTCGAGAATTCGGTGAGCGCGTTGGCGTAGTCGCCGGCGCGATAGAGCGCAATGCCTTTCCAGGTGGGATCGCGGAAGTGCGCGGCGGCGGCGTGGTAGTCGCCGTGTTCGAAATGCCAGCGGCCTTGCTGGTCGGGGGTGGCGAAGAGGTCGATGAGGTCGAAGGCGTGGGTTTGGGTTGCGAATAGCAGGAAGAGAAGAGCCCCCCACCTGACCTCCCCCCGCTTCGCGGAGGGAGGGACTCTGATTCCCTCCCCCGGTCGCCGGGGGAGGGCAGGGTGGGGGCGCTCTTCGAAAACACTCACGCCGCCCATCGCACCACCCATCCTCTCCGAAACCACAACGCCGCCAGCAGCACGATCGGCCAGCACAGCCAGTAACCGAACTCCTTCCAGCGCAGCGCGCCGTTCTTCTCTTCGATGATGCGCAGATGATGTTGCGCGCGACGCTGCACCCATTCGATGTCCGAGTCGTCCAGCGTGAGACTGGCGATCGGCAGGTCGGCGTCGGACGCGAGCTTTTCGAGACTGTCCTGGTCGAGTGCGGCACGCAGCGGCCGGCCACTGTCGTCGGTACGGATGTTGCCGCGCTCATCGCGCAGCGGACCGCCTTCGACGGTGCCGACCGTGAGCACCAGCACCTGGTGATCGCTGCCCGATGCGAATGACTCGAAGTGATCAATCTGCTGCGTGTCGAACCCATCGGTGATGAACAGCACGGTGCCGACGGTCTGCTCCTTCGCCAACAAGGTCGCCGCGAGATCGAGCGCGTCGGCGGCGGCGCGGCCGGCCTTGGGCATCAGCGTGCTCTGCAGCGTCGGCAGGTACAGCTCCAGCACGGCCGTGTCTTCCGCGGGTGGCAGGACGAGATGCGCCGTTCCCGAGTACACGATGAGCCCCGTGCGCGAGCCGGCCCGCAGCTTCAGCAGGTCCTGGATCTTCTGTTTCGTTCGTTCGAGCCGCGACGGCGCCACATCGATGGCGTTCATCGACTGCGAGAGATCGACCGCGATCATGAGCGGCGCGAGATCCTGGCCGAAGGGCGGCGGTTCCTGTTCCCAGGTTGGTCCTGCGGCGGCCAGAGCGCCGAGCGCCATGGCGATGCTGATGGAATCGACCGGACGCAGGCCGAGTCGTGGCTTCGGATGAATGAGCAGATGCGGCAGCAGGCGGGCGTCGATCAATGCCTTCCACTGCGCGAGTGCGTCGAAGCGGCGACGCCAGAGCCAGCTCAGCAGGAGTGCAGCGGGGAGAAGCAGGAGCCACGCGGGGCGGAGGAAGTGGAAGGTCATGAGAGGCCCCCCACCCGGCCTCCCCCCGCTGCGCGGAGGGAGGGGTCGGAGGCGGAGGGCTGGGGAGGGGGCGGCCGGCGCAGCCATGATCCAGCCATCGCCACCAGGTGATACAGCGCCAGCAATCCCAGCGCCGCCCCCAGCGGCCAGAAATACAGCGCGATCTTCGGCTGGTACTGCGTGCGCTGCACTTTCACCGGCGTGATCCGGTCGATCGTCGCGTAGATGTCCTCCAGTCCGGCGCGATCCTCGCCGCGGAAGGTCTGTCCATGCGTCTCGTCGCTGAAGCGCCTGAGCGCCGCGAGATCGACCTTGTTCTCGCCGCTCGCCTGCGGATTGCCGATGCCGATCGTGTGGATCACGACCCGATGTTCGGCTGCGATGCGCGCCGCATCGTCCGGCGGCACGCGGCTCGCGGTGTCGTTGCCGTCGGTCAGCAGCACCAGCACCTTGTCCTGCGCCTTCGAATGCTCCGTCATCTTGACCGCCACGCCGATGGCATCGCCGATCGAGGTTTGCGGTCCGGCCATGCCGATGCGCACTTCGTCGAGCAGCAGCAGCACCGTGGCGTGATCGAGCGTCAGCGGCGACTGCGGGAACGCGCCCTGGCCGAACACGATCAACCCGATGCGATCGCCTTCGCGCCGCGCGATGAAGTCGCGCACTACCGACTTCACTGCAGTGAGTCGATCGACGGGCTTGCCATCCGGCCCGCGGAAATCGCGTTCCTCCATGGATTGCGAGATGTCGATGGCCAGCATCAGATCGCGCGAGGACTGCGTGCGCACCAGCGGCGGCTGCAGCCATTGCGGACTCGCCAGCGCGGTGACGAGCAGTGCCCAGCACAGCGGCGCCAGCAGCTTCTGCGCCAGGTTGGATTTCTGTATCACGGCGCCGGTGGATGGCTGCAGGTTCAGTGTCTTCGCTGTCTGTTCGAAGAACGGTACGCGCAGCGCGGGCGTCGTTTCGCGGAAGGGCGGCAGCAGCCACCACACCAGCAGGGGCAGCGGCAGCAGTGCGAACGCCCAGGGGAAATCAAACGTCAGCATGGTGGTGTGCGATCCAGCGTCGCGACAGGCGCAGCAGTTCGCGCAGATCGTCGGGCGCGAGTTGCGTGCCGTCGTCGTAGGCGAGACGCGTCAGGAGCTGGCCCTTGCCCTGGCTGAACGCGTCGCCGCCGAGCGTGCGGTCGAGAAAACGCAGCCAGTCATCACCGGTGAGCGTAGCGACGTGATCGCGCGAGGTGGCGGCGATGGCCGTGCGTTTGAGCAGGGCGGGGAGAGTGGCTATCGGAGACGCCCCCCACCCAACCTCCCCCCGCTTCGCGGAGGGAGGGGCCGGAACTGGGGCGGAACCTCTGACCCCTCCCTCCGCGAAGCGGGGGGAGGTTGGGTGGGGGGCATCTTCAAGCGCCGCGCGCTCGATCAGTTCCAGCTCCGCCAGCGCCTCACGCCGATACGCATTCAACCGACGATGCCGAACGACGCGCCACGCGATCACCGCCGCGATCACGACCAGCACCACCGCAACGACCACCCACCCGATCGTCTGCGGCACATACGACACCGGTGGCGGCAGCGGCAATTCCTGCAGACCAGCCAGTGCATCTCCCGCAATGGCATGCACCGGCTCGCTCATCTCGCCATCCTCGCGGCCGGCGACGCGGAAGGCGGCACCAGCGTGCCGAGCTGTCGCGCCAGTTGCGCACGCGTGTCCTCGGCCGTCGTGAACGCCAGCATCGGCACCGCGCTGCGCCGCACGAGTTCGGCGACGCTCTTCAACCGGCTGGAGAACAGTTCGACCAGCGGTTCATGCACCGTGCCTGAATCCAGATCGAGTTCGATCTGCAGCTCGCCCTGACTCACGACCACGCGACCATTGCCGGCGAGCTGCTGCGCCAGCGGATCGAAGATCATGGCGGCGATCACGTCGTTGTGGGCAGCGATGCCGCGCATCAGCCGCAGCGTGCGTTCGTCCGCATGCGCGAAATCGCTGATGACGCACACCAGGCAGTCGTGAAAGGCGATGCGCAGCACTTCTTCCAGCGCCTTGTTCAGCGTGACCTTCTCCGCGACCGGCGCGCTGCTGGCAGTCAGCGCCTGGTTGTAGCGCGAGATGACGCCGAAGATCTGATGCAGCCGGCTGCGGCTGCGATGCGGACGAACGTGCGACACCTCGTGATCGTTGAACACGATGGCGCCGACGCGATCGCTGGCATTGAAGGCCATCCACGCACCGAGCGCCGCGATCTCCGCGGCGACCACCGATTTCAGCGCGCGCTGCGAACCGAAGAACATGGACATGCTCTGGTCGACGACGAAGATCGTCGGCCGGTCGCGCTCTTCCGTGTAGGCGCGCACGTGCGGCTCGCCGGTGCGCAGCGTCACGTGCCAGTCGATGGTGCGGAAATCGTCGCCCTGCTGGTAGGCGCGGATCTCCTCGAAGTTCAGTCCGCGCCCGCGCAGGCGCGAACTGTGCTGGCCGGACAGGATGCTGCGATGTTTCTGGCGCGGCAGGAAGGTGAGTCCGCGCGCCGCGAACTCCAGCCGCGCGAGATACCCGGCGTCGACGTAGGCGAAGCCGATGGAATCCGGAGCGATCGCATCGACGCTGGACACGCGGCCTCAGGGCGCGCTGCAGCTTCGTGCGTTCTCGCCGTCGCGGATCAGCGTGGCATCGCGTCCGCTGGCGACGAAGGTCACGCCTTCGCCGGAGTAGTGCGCGCCCGAGGTGTTGGTATCCGGCGGCAGCGTCAGGGTTTTGCCGTCGATGGTGAGCACGACGTTGCCGCGATCGATGCGGGCATTGAACTTCACGCCATCGGTGCAGGTGTAGTCGAACCCGGCGTTCGCCGCGGGAACGGCGGCGGAATCTGCCGCGGCATTGTCAGCCTGCTTGCGTTCGCAGGCGGTCAGCGCGAGCAGGGACAGAACGGGCAGGGCAATGATGTAGCGCATGACTCACTCCTCGGGTTGAGCTTTCTGCCTGTGGGGCCGGCTTCAGCCGGCCAGAAGATGTCAGGCTGAAGCCTGACCTACAGGAAGAGCAGGAGACACTAGGCAGGTACCGCAACGGATTTCACCAACTCATCGATCACCTGGTCGGCGCCCACGCCGTCGGCGTTCGCGTCATAGGAAAGGATCAGGCGGTGGCGCAGCACGGGATGCACCACGCTGCGAACATCGTCCGGCGTCACGTGATCGCGGCCCTCCAGCCAGGCATTGACGCGGGAGGCGCGATCGAGGCTGATGCCGCCGCGTGGACTGGAGCCGATCTGCAGCCACTTCTTCAGCTTGTCGCCGTACTGGTCGGGATGCCGCGTCGCATTGAGCAGGTCGATGATGTACTGCTCGATCGCGGCAGCGACATGGATCGCATTGATCTCGCGCCGCGCCGCGAAGATCGAATCCTGTGACACGGTGTCTGCTTTCGCCGGCGCCGCGGCTGCGTCCTTCGACTTCGATGCCTGCACCGTCTTCTCGATCTCTTCCTTGCGATTGAGCTGCAGCACGCCGACTTCGCTCGCCGGGTCCGGATAGTCGATCAGCACCTTCATCAGGAAGCGGTCGGTCTGCGCCTCCGGCAGCGGATACGTGCCTTCCTGTTCGATCGGATTCTGGGTCGCGAGCACGATGAACAGATCCGGCATCGGATGCGTCGTGCCGGCCACGGTGATCTGCCGTTCCTCCATCGCCTCCAGCAGCGCGGACTGCACCTTGGCGGGCGCGCGATTGATTTCATCGGCGAGGATCACGTTGCCGAAGATCGGCCCGGGCTGGAACTGGAACACGTTCTTGCCGTCCTGCTGGTGCAGCACCTCGGTGCCGGTGATGTCGGCGGGCAGCAGGTCGGGCGTGAACTGGATGCGGCGCATGTCGGCCGTCAGGCTTTTCGCCAGACTCTTCACGGCGCGCGTCTTGGCGAGACCCGGCAATGATTCGAGCAGCAGGTGTCCATCGGCGAGCAGGCCGATGATCATGCTGCGGATCAGTTCCTGCTGGCCGAGGATCGAAGCCTCGACCAGCTTCTGCAGGCGGTCGATGTCGGAGCGGGAGGTCATGGCACTGACTTCTTCTGTGAGGCCGGCTTCAGCCGGCCTCAGAAAGAGTCAGGCTGAAGCCTGACCTACAGGAAGAAGGATGGTGCCTCACTTCTTCTCCCACGGATAAATCACCTTCCATTCCTTCTTCATGTCCACCACCGTCCAGCCTTTCTGCGTCGCCTCGTCCCACGCCTTGTCGAGCGTGCCGATGTGCGACTTGCGGTCGTAGGCCCATTCGCGCTTCTCGTCGGTGTGATGAACGATGCCTGCGAAGCGCGCACCGGCACCGGCGGCAGTCCACTCGAGCATCTGCTTGTCGCCATCGGAATTGCCGAAGGCAAAGACAGGAACGCGGCCGATGATCTTGTTGATGTTGGCGGGCTTGCCTTCCTTGTCGTCGATGAAGTCGACCTCGGCGAGCTTGACCAGCACCGGTTTGCCGTCGCGGACCTCGTACTTCACTTTCCCTGCCGAGCCGATGATCTGTTCGGGCGGAATGCCGTACACCTTCGACGCCCACGGCCGCATGAACTCGACGCCGCCGCCCGAGACGATGTAGGTCTTGAAGCCGTTGGCGCGCACATAGGCGAGCAGTTCCAGCATGGGCTGGTACACCATTTCGTCGTAGCGGCGCTGGGTGCGCGGATGTCTGGCGGTGTTGACCCAGTCCGAAACGATCCTGCTGAATTCGTCAGTGGTCATGCCGGTGTGGGTCGTCGCCAGCAGTTCGAGCAGACCTTTCTCGCCGGACGCCATTACGGCTTTCGTGTCGCCCTCGATCACGCCCTTGAACGGCTGTTTGTCCTTCCACTCGGGATGCTGCGGGGCCATCGCCTTGATCCGGTCCAGCACGAAGAAGACCTGGAAATACAGCGGCTGCTCCGACCACAGCGTGCCGTCGTTGTCGAATACCGCGATGCGTTCTTCGGGCGCGATGAAGGTGGGCGAGCCCGCGCGGGTCGTTTCGGTCACGAACTTCACGATGGCCTGCTTCGACGGCCCCGCATTCCACGACGGCAGCGGATCGGCAGGTGCTGCCGCCTGCACCTGGCAGACGATCAGCAGGCCGAGCAGACACACGAGGGCAGGGCGATGAAGGGCGCGCATTGGTAGTCACCGGACCGGATGAATGAACCGACCCTACGTGGCCCGCCGTTCCCGCGGTATCCGGGAAAGGGGCAAGGTGCGCGGCCATCCGTGCGGATGGAGGGATGCCGACGGCGACGACGGGGAAATCAGCGATAGACGTCGCGCCGATGTCCGACTCTGACTACGACGACCAGCAGCCGGTGATCCTCGATTTCATACACGATGCGATACGTGCCTTGGCGAACGCGATACCTATCCTGTCCCGACAGCTTCTCTGACCCGGGCGGACGAGGATCGTCAGCCAACGAGCGGATGCGTTGCATGATCCGCTTGACGTCTGCTTTGGGAAAAGCCCGCAGATCTTTCGCTACTGATTTCCTGAATACCAGCTCATAGCTTGCCATTGGCCTTCAGATCCTTGAGCAAGGCCTCGTAAGAGATGGTCGGTTCGGCGACCCGCTCTTCGAACGCGGCCAGATCTTCCTGATCCTCCCGCAACGCCGTTCTGACCGCGTCATTGACGATGTCGGACAGCGATCGATGCGTGTCGGCCGCCTTGAGCCTGATGGCGCGATGCAACTCCGGCTCGAAATAGATGGTTGCGCGCTTTGCTGCTTCACTCATGCGCGGGACTATAGTGACATGACGTCATGACGTCAAAGCGCCGATTCGTCAAAAGCCGCTTTCGCGTACGAATACCGCCAGCAGGTGCCGCAGTCCGTCCGCAAGCAGGCTGCGACGATCGCCCTCGATGTGCAGATCGCCGCGAATCTCGTACGCGCCGGCGGGCGGATGCTCGAGCTGCACCAGCACATGGAAGAGCGGCGGATTCGGCATGAGCATGTCGCTGTCCTGCGCCGTGCGGATCGGTCCGCCGTTGCGGGCGGCGAGCATGGGATGCGAGAGCTGACGCGCCCGCGTCGAAGCGACGGCCAGCACATGACCTGCGATGGGCGAGGGCCGTCCCGCCACAAAGAACTGCGCCGCGCTGCCGACGTGGATGCGATGCACTTCATCCGGTTCGACGTAGGCATCGACGAGCCAGCGATCAGGATCGATCAGCATGCCGACGGGCTGCTGCGTGTCGATCCATTGGCCGCGGACGAGTTCATGATCGACGTCGCGCCATTGCCCGGCGAACGGCGCCTGCAGCGTGAGCCGTTGCAGCTCCGTGCGCGACGCACGCGTTTCCTCCATCTGCATGTGCAGCCGCTCGCGGATGCCAGCCTGCGCGTCCAGTCCTTCGCGATCGGCGATCAGGCCGGCGAGTCGCGCTTCGTAGCCGCGCTGGCTCGCTTCGCTGCCGTGCATGCGGGCGGTGATGTCGGGTTCTTCGAACGTCGCGAGCGTGTCGCCCGCGGCAACGGTTCCCATCGGACGGATGGCGGCGATGCGTGCGGCGTACGGCGCGAAGATGCGGAGCTGCTGCTGCGAGCGGGCCACGCCCGGACCGTGAACCTGCGAACGCCAGGGAATCGCCAACAGCAGCACGACGAGGCCGAGACAGGTCCACAGCAGGTAGCGACGTCGCGGTCGCACAGCCGCACGACGCTCCCACCACTGACGCAGTTCGCGCCACACCGGCAGAACCACGAACCAGGCGATCTCGACTGCGAACAGCACGATGCCCAGCGCCTTGAAGAAGAGCAGGTACACCGCGATGGCGATGCCGACGAACAATGCCAGCCGGTACAGCCAGGTCAGGAAGGCGAACGCGATCAGTGCGCGGCGTTGCGATGGCGGAAACGGTTCCGGCCACGGCTCGTCGAGACCGAGCACGTACCGACGCAACCACACCCGGGCGAGGGCGAAGGAGCGTTCGTGCAGATTCGGGAAGTCGAGCAGGTCCGAGAGAATGAAGTAGCCGTCGAAGCGCATGAACGGACTCGCGTTGAGCGCCAGCGACAGCACCCAGCTCGTCGTTGCGAGATACAGCAGTGCATTGCGTGTGAAGCCGGGCTCGGCGATGGCCCAGCCGAGCGTCGCCAGTCCAGCCAGCGCCAGTTCGCTGAGGATGCCAGCGGAGGCGATGGCGAGACGCTGGCGCGAACTGCGCAGCTTCCAGCTCTCGCCCGTATCGGTGTAGAGCATCGGCCAGAGCACCACGAACGCGATGCCCATGTGCGCGACCTTGAGTCCCATGCGCGTCGCAACGAGGGCATGACCCAGTTCGTGAAGGGTCTTGGCGACGATGAGCGCGACCGCGAAGCTCAGCAGGCCTGCAGTGGAGAAGGACTCGACCACCGCGTGCGTGAACGTGTCCCACTGATGCAGCACCAGCGCAATGCCGAGCAGGCCCAGACAGATCACCACGAACGCGGTCGTGCGCGTGAACAGCCAGTCGAGGCGACCGGCGATCCGCTGCAGCCAGCGCTGCGGCCGCAACAGCGGAATGCGGAAGAACAGGTAGTGGTGCAGCCACCAGCGCAGGTTCAGCCAGCGGTTGCCCTCGTGCTGCTGCTGCAGACGTTCGATGCCGGCGGCATCCGGACGCACCAGATGGTGCTGCTGCAGGAAGCGTCGGAAGCCGAGGATCTGTTCGACGTCGGGCTTCAGTGCGGTCTGCTGCGCGATCTGTTCGCACACCTGCCGCGCCGTCGCGCGCGTCCAGCGCAGCAGGCATTCGAATTCGAACCAGCCGATGCGATAGAAGCGGTTGAGCACGCTGTCCTGGATCACCCAGGACGGTTCGCCGTTGCGACCGTTCGCGGCGGCGATGAGCTGCAGGTCCTCGCGCAGCGGCGGCAGCGGCTGGTCGGCTTCCGCGATCATCACCAGCCCGTCCAGGCACGCAGCGCGGCCAGCGGACGACGGAACAGGTAGTAGGCGAGGGTGACGCGTTCGCCGTAGAGCTTGGCGGTGCCGTGCAATCCCAGTCGCGCCTGTGCCGGCAAGCCATCGACGCTCGCAAGCAGTCGATACGCGACGACGCCATTCGCATCCGGCTTCGCCTGATAACTGGTTTCGAGGATTGCTCCGCGGACTGCCGTCAGCGGATACGCCGTGAGATACAGCGTCACCTGTGCGCCGGGTTCGAGCGCGATGGCATCGGCCACGGCGAGATGGATCAGCATCGCCGGCTGCGACGGATCGGCAATCTGCAGTACGCGCTCGCCGGTGGTGACGGGCTTGCCGAGCCAGTCATCCGGATCGCTGAACACCGCGACGCCGGCGCGCGGCGAGTTCACCTGCGTACGCTTCAACTGCGCCTGCACGCCCGCCAGTTCCGCGCGCCGCTGTTCAGCCGTGGCCGCCAGCAGCGCGAGCTGGCTCTGCGCCTGCGGGCTGTCGAACGAACGCTGGCTCGCCGCCATGAGTTCGGCTTCCGCCACGGCGACCTGCCGTTCCAGCACCTCGACCTGGCTGCGCAACGTCGTCTCATCGAGCACGAACAGCGGTGCGTCGATCGCGACGATCTGGTTGGGCCGCACCAGCATGCGTTCGATGACGCCATTGATCGGCGAACTGATGACCTGTGCCTCGCGCGAGACGATTTCCGCGGGCGCGAGTACGGTCTGACGCACTGGCATGCACAGCGCTGCAAGCGCGACAGCCGCCGCGATCCAGAGCGTGCGTCGGCCCGGTCGCCAACGACGTCGATGACTTCCCGTGAGTGCCGACCAGCAATACGCCCAGGTGGTGCGCACACCGTCGAGCAGCCGCTGCAGATGCGATGGAGGCTCCTCTTCGAGCAGGAAGAGCGCGAGGCCCAGACGCCGGTTCGCGCGATCGTGCAGCGGCACGCACCACGCGCCCTCGGGCCACCATTCCTGCCAGCCATCGGCGATGTCGGGTGGCAGATCGGACGCAGCGCGAGTCAGCCAGCGAGGTTCGCCGTCCGGCAACTGCGATGCCAGCCATGTGCTCGCGCGCCGCAGCCAGATCAGGTACGGCGTGTCCTCGGCGGGTCGCGCGAGCCCCGAGATGCACAGCAGTTCGAACCCCGCACCCTGTACGGCAAGCACGACGGCCTGGCGATAGTGCAGCAATGAGTAAGGATCGTTGGCGATCGAGAATGCCAGCGCATTCCGCGTACCCGCCGCCAGCGCCCGATCGCGCAGTGTCGCGATGGCCAGCAACAGTTGCGGATGCGGCAGGCGCTCGCCGAGCGGGGTGACTTTTTCGGCAGACATCACTTCAACCGTGCAATGCCGCTCATGCCGGCGATCAGCTCCGGATGCTCGCCGTCGAGCCGCGCTTCCAGCTCCACCGTCTGCGCCACCGCGTCGATGCGTGCACTGACGGCGCTGATCTTCGCCGGATAACTGCGACCGGTTTCGTGAATGCTGATGTCGAGCGCGGCGCCGGGCTGCAGTTTGCCGAGGAACGTGGAGGGCGCATTGAGCCGCACCTTGAGCGGCCCGTCGCTCACCAGATCGAACAGCGGCGTGCCGGCGGCGACGGCCTGATAAGGCTTGACGTTGATGCGTGCGATGCGCGCCGCGAAGGGCGCAGCGATCCGGCAGTAGCTGCTTTGCGTCGTCGCGAGCGTCAGCGCGCCCTGGGCCTTTTCGACTTCGGCCGTGGCCATCGCGACTTCGATATCGCCCGCCGCGTCGAGCTTCTGCAGATTGCGCTTGGCATCCAGCGCCTGGCGCGCGGTCTTGAGTTCCGCTTCGGCAATGTCGACGCGCGCATTCAGTTCGCGACAGTCCATCTGCGCCAGCACGGCGTCCTTCGCGACGCGCTGGCCGAGCGTGACGCGGATGTCGCCCAGCATGCCGTTCATCTGGCTCGACAGCGTCGTCTCGCGCAGCGCGACCAGCAGGACGCGGATCGTGCCGGGGTCTTTCGCGACGGCGGTGGCTGCCGGCACGGAGTCGGCGTGCGCGCAGGAAAGCATCGCGGTACTGAGCAGCATCAACCAGATTCCGACGCTTCTGTTCTTACCCTCCTCCGCTTGCGGGGGAGGGCAGGGAGGGGGCTGCCTGAAGCGGGGGAAGGGGCAGGAACGCAAGCGCAATTGAGCTTCAGCGCGCCACATTGCCGCTCCCTGCGAGCAACCCCTGTTGCTCCTGCCGCGTCAAGGTCGCCTCGATCTCCTTCGCGATCGTAGCGATGTCATGACTCGCGATCGTGTCGGGCAGGATGTCGAGGCCGATGGAGTTGTACAGCCGTCCCCATGCGGCCTGCGCACTGGAGTACGCCGCTTCACGTTCATAGCGCGACAACAGGTAACGACCTTCGGCGCGAATCATCTCCAGTTCCGTACCCAGCGACGTGGTCTTCGCCGCGCGCGCATAGTCGCGCAGGCTCCGGTCGACGCGCAGGCTCTCATCGGCGAACTCGACTTCCTGACGCGCGAGCTGGTAGCGGATCGCGCCGACGCGCGTCTGGGTGAGGATCGCCATCGACAGCGCGACGCGACGCGTATCGGCGAGCGCCGTCTGCGTGTCCTGCGCCGCGTAGACGTCCGGCCACTTCAGGAAGTTGAACAGGTTCAGCGAAACCTGTACGCCCGTGGAAGTCCAGTCGCTGTTGTACAGATACTTGTTGTCGTCGTAGTCGTAGCCGGCGGTGACGCCGATGTTCGGCCACAGATGCGCCTTGGCGATGCGGATGTCGTTGAGGTCGATGCGCTTCTGGTACCAGTCCTCGCGCACTTCGGGGCGGTTCTCCAGCGAGAGCTGTTCCAGCTTGGCGACGTCGTCGTTGAGCTGCGGCAGGCCGGGCTGCGCGGCGTCGGCGAGCCACAGCCGCGAACCCGGCGGCAGCGACATCAGCGCCGCGAGTTCCGCCTGCGCGAATTCCAGGTCCTGGCGCCGCACCGACAGCAGGTAGATGGAGTCGAGCAGGGCGCGCTGGTACGACAGGATTTCCATGCGCGGCAGCAATCCCCGGGTTTCCGCTTCGCGCGCCGACGCCAGTGCGCGGCGCGTGCGCTCCAGCAGTTGGTCGACCTGCGGTTGCAGCTGCTGCGCGGCGATGGCGCGCCAGTAGGCGTTGCGCACGTCCTGCAGCACGTTCTGTGCGACCTTGCGGCGACGCTCTTCGGCCATCGCCACTTCGTCGGATTTCTGCTGCGCGCGGTAGTAGGCGACGCCGAAGTCCAGCACGCTCCAGCTGAAGCCGAGCGCACCGACGCGGTGATAGCGCTCTTCCGACGTGGAAGGACGCAGGCTCACCTGGCGGTCCTCGATGCCGATGGACGTGCCGCCGGAATCGTTGCTGCGTCCGCCATAACCGGCGGAGGCGACGAGCTGCGGCAGCATCTCGTTGTTCGAGACGTCGCGCAGGTTGCGGGCCAGCGCGCTTTCCATCAGCTTCAGGCGATAGTCGAGGTTGTATTTCAGCGCACGCGCGACGGCGTCATAGAACGTGATCGGTGCCGTCACGGGTTCCTGTGCGCCGTACATGCGACCCTGGTCTTCGGCCAGCGTCTTGCGCAGCGTGTCCGGATCGGGGGGCGGCGGCATGATCGTGCTGCAGCCGGCCGCGGACGTGAGCGTCGCGGCGATCGTCACCGACAGCCAGCGTTGCCGTGTCTTTCCCATCTATCGCGTCTCCCTGAATCTATCGGCGGCGGCTCGCAACTGGGCAGTGAACGAGGGCGCCGCACGAACCTCGCTCGTGCGCTCCGCCTGCGGCGGTTCTCCGAGCAGCCCTTCGCGGCCGATGGCGAACACCGAAGGATCCGGCAACAGGCCATCGGCACTGAGATTGCTGCGGCTGTGGCGGCCGAGAATCCACGCCATGTCGTACTCGCTGCGCAGCTGGCTGGCGCGGACCGCCTCGCGCACGTGCTGTCCCGGCGTTTCGTCGAGTGGCGCGAGCAGCGAGCGGCTGCGGATGCCGAAGTCGAAGGTCCAGCGGATGTCGCTGCCGTCTGATCTCGATGCAGCGACTTCGTCGAACAGCGCGGCGCGTTGCACGACGGGGTGGACGAACACGCGTGGCGTGATGTTCAGCTCCGGCATCGATCCGCCACGCAGCCAGTCGCTGCGCAGAGAGTGCGGGCCGTCGTCGTCCACCGGAATGTAGGGCGCGGAGATGTCCAGGTGGATCACGATCTCGGCGAGATCCACCGCACCTTCGCGATCGCCGAGCGTGTAGGTGAATACGTCCTGCAGCACCTGGCCGAGGCCGGCGGCCGCGAGCACGTCGGGATTGGTCAGGTCGATGGTGTAGGCGTAGCTGCCGTCAGCCTGGAGGACGAGCGTGCCGTACTGACCCGCGAGCGGTTGTCCGACGATGCCGGTCGCCCCGCTGCCATTCTCGCGTCCGGCACGGATGCCCACGACGCTCAATGCGTCGCCTGCATCCACATCGCTGTCGTTCGGCAGCACGTTGCCGGTCGCGTGCGGCGCGGGGAGCTGATCGATGGCGGTGCTGCTGTCATCCGCAGCGACGGGCGCATCGTTCGCTCCCTGGATCGTGATCTGCAGATGTGCATCGGTGGTGGCGCCGGCGGCATCGACCAGTCGATACGTGAAGGTTTCGCTGATCGTTTCGCCCGCCGTGCGCAGTGCCTGCACAACGGCGTTGGTGTTGTCGACGACGTAACGGTAGCTGCCATCGGCCTGCAGCGTGAGCTGGCCGTAGCTGCCGGCAAGCGCCTGGCCCACCGGCACGGTCGTGCCGCTCGCATCGACGACGCCGAGCACCTGCAACGTCTCGCCGTTCGCGGCGCTGTCGACGTCGGCGTCGTTGGTCATGACATTGCCGACCGCGTCGGCGCCCGGCGTCGCATTGCCCACACCGCCCGCTTCGATGGCAGTCGCCGCATCGTCCAGCGCGACGGGCGTGTCGTTGCTGCCCTGGATGTTGATCAGCAGTTCGCTGAGCGAGAAATCGCCGTACTGGTCGGCCACCGTGTACGTGAAGCGTTCCTGGAGTGTCTGGCCGGCCAGGCGCAGCGCCTGCACTTCGGCCAGTGCATTGTCGAGCGTGTACTGCCACGTGCCATCGGCGGCGATGAGCAGCGATCCGTATCGACCCTGCAGCGGCGTGCCGACGACACCCGCCGCGCCGGTGTTGCCGGAACTGATGCCGATGACGGTGATCGGATCGCCTTCGAGATCGCTGTCGTTGCTCAGCACGTTGCCCGAGGGATCGACACCGCCGCTGGCGTTGGCGATGCCGCCGGCTTCCGCCGCCGTGGCGATGTCGGCCGTCGGCAGCGGCGCTTCGTTGCGGCCCTGGATGGTGATGCGCAGTTGCGCGCGGTCGGTGAGCAGGCCGAGATCGGCTGCGGCGTAGGTGAAGTCGTCGACCAGAAAGTCCGAGGGTCCCAGCGCCAGCACCGCGGGATTCGCGACATCCACGTAGTAGCGATAGCTTCCATCGGCGCCGCCCTGCAGCGTGCCGTACTGGCCGATGAGCACGCCGCCGGTGTTGCTGTTGGTGCCGGGCCTGACCGGTCGCAACGGCGTGTCGCCAAAGTTCGCGGCCACGATCACCAGCGTGTCGTCATGATCGACGTCGGTGTCGTTGGCGAAGACGTTGCCCGACACCGGCGTGAGACTGTTCGCGGCGATGCTGTTGATGTCGTCGACGGCGATCGGCGCATCCCACGCGCCCTGGATCTGGATCCGCAGTTCGGCCGCATCGGTTGCGCCTGCCAGATCGCGGATGCCGTAGGTGAAGACTTCCTGCAGCACTTCGCCCTGACGCAGGGCTTCGACCGCCGGCAGCGTGTTGTCGAGCCGGTAGCTCCAGGTGCCGTCGGTATTCACCGTCAGCGCGCCGTACAGTCCCTGGATCACATGCTGGCCGACGAAGCCTGCGAACGCCGCGCCGGTAGTTTCGGCGCCCGTGCGAATGCCGATCACCGCGCGACGATCGCCTGCATCGACGTCGGTGTCGTTGCCGAGCACGTTGCCGGAAGGATCGACGCCCGGTGTCGCGTTGGCCGTGCCGCCCGACTCCACCGCAATGGCGGAGTCATTGACGGCCACCGGATTGTCGTCGCGGCCTTCGATGGTGATCGTCAGCGTGGCGGTGCGCAGTGCGCCGCTGGCGTCGCGGACGGAGTAGCGGAAGGTTTCCGTCAGCGCCTGGGACGCGGTGCGCAATGCCTCGACCAGCGGATTGGCGTTGTCGACGACGTACGTGAATGTGCCGTCCGCATTCAATGTCAGCGTGCCATACGCGGCCTGCAGCGGGACGCCGGTGAGGGCGGCCTGCGCACCGTGTTCGACACCGATGACGGTCAGCGTCTCGCCGAAGCCATCGACGTCGCTGTCGTTGGCCAGCACATTGCCCGTGGCGTTGCTGCCTGCGGTCGCGTTGCCGATGCCGCCGGCCTCGATCGCCGTCGCCGCATCGTCGACGGCGACGGGCGTGTCGTTGGCGCCGCGGATGTTGATGGTCAGCGTGGCGCGATCCTCGGCTCCGAGCGCATCGGCCACGGTGTAGCTGAACTGATCCTGCAGCGTGTCGCTCGACATGCGCAGCGCTTCGACCGCGGCCATGGTTTCATCGAGCCGATAGCTGTAGCGGCCGTCGGTGCCGATCGTCAGCCAGCCGTACGTACCCCGCAGTTCCACGCCGACCGTTCCCGCCGTACCGCCGATCGCTGCCTCATTGCCGGTGCGCACCGACGACACGCGCTGCGTTTCACCATGCCCGTCGACGTCCGTATCGCCCGTGGTCAGATCGGTGAGTACATTGCCGGTCGCCGGCGTGCCCGGGCGATTGTTGTTGACGCCGCCAGCCTCCACGGTGGCCGCCACGTCATCCACGGCCACGGGAGTGTCGTCGTTGCCGCGGATGACGATGATGATCTGCGCCTGCGAACTCTGGCCATCCGGATCGGCGATCGTGTACGTGAACGTGTCGAACAGCAGATCGCCGCTGCGGCGCAGTGCCTGCACGGTCGGATCGGCATTGTTCACCGCATAGGTGTAGCTGCCGTCCGCGGCGATGGTCAGCGAACCATACGTGCCCGCGAGCGGTTGCCCGATGATGCCGTCCGTCCCCGAAGCGACGCCGGTGCGGATCGCAACCACTTCGAGCGGATCGCCGTCGGGGTCCGTGGTACGCGTGAGTGCATCGCCGGTGGCGTCCTGTCCGCCGCTGCCGTTGTCGACGCCGCCGGCTTCGATCGCGATGGCGCTCGAGGGGCCGGCGATCGGCACATCGTTGACGCCGTAGATCGTGATGGTGATCTGCGCGAGATCGGTCAGGCCGGCGGTGTCGGCGAGCTGGTAGGTGAACGCATCCTGCAGTGTCTGGCCTGCGAGCAGTGCCTGCACGTCGGTGTCGTCGCTGTCGACGTCATATGACGCACTGCCGTCGGCCTGAATGGTCAGCGTGCCGTAGCTGCCGGCCAGCACGATCGCCGGCCCGCCGTCGACCACCGTGGTGAGCGTGCCGCCCGCGCCTTCGATGCCGGTGCGGATGCCGTTCACGCGCAGCACGCTGTTCGGCTGGTCGACGGCATCGACGTCGGAATCCACGCCATTGCTGCCCGGCGGATTCGGCCGGCTCGGCAGCGTGATCACGTTGAACGTCGGATTGCTCTCGTTGCTGCTCGCAGAGCCGGCCTGCGCAATCGCGACGTCGTCGCTGGCGACGGGATTGTCCTGCGTGCCCTGGATCGTGATCTGCAGCGCGGCGAGATCGTGCAGCCCGGCGACATCCGTGACTTCGTAGCTGAAGTTGTCGATGAGCGTGTCGCCCGTCGCCATCGCCTGCACGTCGGCGTTCGCGTCGTCGACGACGTAGCGATAGCTGCCGTCCGCGCCGAGGGTGAGCGTGCCGTACAGCCCGGCGATCGACGTGCCATTGGCGCTCGTGGTGCCCGCGGTCACGGCGACAACGGGACCGGGCAGCAGGATGCCGACGTTGCGCACGCCGGTGACACGCAGCGCCTCGCCATTGACCGTCGAATCGACGTCCTGGTCGTTCGTCAGCACGAAGCCCGTGGCATCGCTGCCGCCCGTGCCGTTCGCGACACCGCCGGCTTCCACGGCGATTCCTGCATCGGCCACGCCGACCGGTGCATCGTTCGCGCCCTGCAGTGTGAGGGTCAGCGTCGCCGTGTCCTGCACGTTGGCGAGATCGGCCATGACGTACGTGAACTGTTCGGTCAACGTCTGGCCCGAGGTACGCAACGCCTGCACTGCCGCGAGCGTGTTGTCGACGAAGTACTGGTAGCCGCCGCCATACGTCACGCGCAGCGTGCCGTACTGGCCGGCGACATCGACGAAGCCGTCGACGGGTACCGTCTGCAGCGGATTCACCGGGCCATCGACGCTGACGACGTGCAGCCGGTCGTCGTTGGTGGCGATATCGACGTCGGTATCGTTGAGGAACAGGCTGCTCGATGGATTCGTGCCAGGCGTGGCATTCGCGACGCCGCCGGCCTCGACGGCGATGTTGACGTCGTCGACCGCATCTGGCGGATCGTTGACCGGTGCCAGCGTGATGGTCAGAGCATCCGAATCGATACGCTGGTCTTCGGGATTCTCGGCAGGAAAGCCATCGCCATCGGCATCGCCGAAATTGCCGCGGTCGCCCGTCGTCATCGTCAGCGTGTCGACGCCGTTGAAATTAGCATTGCCGAGATACACGACGTTCGCCAGTGCTTCATTGAGCGCGGTGAGCGTGCCCGACAGTCGCAGGCTCGATGTGCCGGAACCTGTCACCGTGACGCCGGCCGGCGTGCTGGAGAGCGACAGCGTTCCATGCAGCACGCCGAAGGTGACGTCGAGCATGCCGCTGCCCGCGTCGACGTCGGCGATGGCGAAGGGCGCCAGCGCGAGCGGCACGTCTTCCAGGCCCGACTGCGCGGACGGCAGTGTGTTGACCGGCGCGTCGTTCAGCTGCACGTAGCCGAAGTTGCCGCGCTGGCTGCCGCCTTCGCTGACGCCGAGATTCACGATGCCGAAGGTCGCGGGCGGACCGGAATCGATGCGCACGCGCAGGGTGCCGAGCGGCTGCGGATAGGTGACCTCCGTCGGCGCGTCCATGCGGTAAGTGCCCGCCGGCAGCACGCCGAAGCCATAGTCGCCGCTGGCAGTGGTGACGGCCGTGAACACCAGGTTGTCGGCGGCGGTGCCCAGGTTGTTGTCGGCGCCGGCCCAGGTCAGTGTGACGGTCTGGCCGGCGAGGCCGGGGCCATCGGGCATGGCCGATCCCGTGGGCGAGCCGGAATCGTCCCAGAGCCGGCCGGTGATGATCCCCAGGCCGGCGCCTTCGCTTCTTATATATGTGTTGGGCGATGTCCCGGCGCCGGTGCGTTCGCCGCCGGCGGTACCGTCGCTGCCCACGGCCGAACCGCCCCAGGTCGTGAACGTCTCGGGCAGGCTGCTCCAGGTCAGGGTCGCGTTGCGGCTCGCGAGCTGCAGGGCATTGGGGACGGTGACTTCATAGACGACCCTGATCGCAATGCCGGGCGCGACGCTGGCGAAATCGACGACGATCCGTCCGCTGGTGCTGAATGTCACGCCCGCCGGCAGGTTGGCGGCGGTGTAGGTGTTGCTGCCGATCGTGACTGACACCAGCGAGTAGTTGCTGCCGCTGGTCATGTCGTCTTCAAGATGTGCATCGAAGGCGGACAGGTTCGAGTTCTGCGTGAATGAGACCGACACTCGCGCCGTACCGGTCGTTCCCGTCGGATTGGGATCGAACCAGATCACTCGCTTGTCGACCGGACCGAACGACGGCTCGACGATGTCCTGGTACAGCGTCTGCGGCGACGCAATCTGCGTGGTGCCGGAACGATCGACGATCTGCGCGGAGAGTGCCGTGCCCGCGACGTTCGATGCCACGTTGACGACGCGCACGTTGAACTCCACGACGACGCCTTCGAAGTCGGCATCGCGATCGCTGTTGGTGAGCGTGCCGTAGTCGAAGACGATGACGTTGCCGTTGACGTGGATGTAGGCGGGATTGAGCACGGCGGCCGGTACCTGGCCCGACAGATCCTTGGCGATGTAGCCCGTCATCTCCGTGCCTTCGTTGCCCGTGACGATGAGCTGGCCGGTCGCCAGATCGCCGAGCGTCGTGGTCATGGGATTGCTCGAGACGAAGGCGATGCGGATCGTGCCGTCGTTGATGAACTCCAGTCCGTCCGCCAGCGTGATCTGCAGATTCGCGCTGTCGACCACGCCTTCCGGCACCAGCGAGACCACGCGATAGCGGATGATTTCGCCGACCGTGACGTTCTCGCGCGGATCGGCCGTGCTGGCAGGCCCGACCGTGTCCGGCAGGCCGCCGATGCGCGAGAACCGGTCCGCCTGACTGACGCGTATGTTGGCCGTGTTGGCGCTGCGGTAGTCGTTCAGCACGCCGCTGTTCAGCGTGCCCTCGACGCCGGTGCGCTCGCCGGTGTCCGCACCGTTCAGGCTGGTCCACTGCACCGTCGCGACATTGTCGAAGCTCGGCAGGCCCGCGGCCTGAGCGAGTACGGTGCCCGACAGGCTCAGCGTGATGGAACCGCCGTTGGCCAGGTCGACATCCGCGCCGGCGACGGTGCGCAGTTCATTGCCGACCAGTTCGAAGCCGGGGTTGTTGCTCAGGAACTGCAGGCTGCCGAGCTGCGCCGGCAGCACGTCGCTGAAACTGAGATCGAAGGCATCGATGCCGGAGGTGTTGCGCAGCGTGATGACGATGTTGATCACGTCGCCTGCATCGACGCCGATGGTGATGTCGCTGCCGTCGGCCTGGGTGATGCTCTGTGCCACCGTCACGGTGGGCTCGACGATGTTGATGGTCGGTCCGCCGCCGGTGAGTTCCAGCGTGCGATCTTGCGGCGTGCTGCCGTTGGCCACATCGCCATCCGGATCGCTGAAGATGATCTCGGCCTCGTTCTGCCACAGCGTGCCGCTCTGGCTCGCCGCGACGTTGACCGCGATGAGCTGCAGTCGGATCACGAAGGCATTGTTGTCGACGTCGTTGTCCGCGCTGGCGGAACTCGCGCTGAAGGTGAAGGCCACGTCGCCGCCGACGGTCTCGCCGGTGCCCGCCGTGCGGCTCGCGGACACCGAGCCATTGAAGTCTGCAACCAGCGCCGTGCTGCCGGCTCTCGAGGTGATGAGCTGATAACCCGTGCCGCCGAACGACGTGTCGAGCTGCATGCCGTCCGGCACCAGATCCTGCAGGCGCAGTGTCTGCGTCGATCCTTCCGGCAATCGCACGATCACGTCGTAGAGCATGCGTTCGCCGATGACGAGCTGGTCGCCGCGCGTGTGCGCTGCGCTGGAGTCGGCATCGTCGAGACTGCCGCCGGCGAATTCCTTGCGTACTTCGGGGCTCGCGATCTGCTGGTCGGCGGTGTCGGTGAGATCGACGGGCGCAAAGTCGGTGCCGCCCTCGGTGCTGGCGTAATGGGTCAGCGCCGCCGTGCTCTGCAGCGTGCGGGCGGCAAGGATGCCGTTGTCGACGATCACGTCGTAGGTGATGACGACGAGGTTGGTGCCGTTCGCATCTGCGGTGGTTCCGGGGCGGCCCGGCAGCAACGAGCCGGCATTGCCGGCATCGCTGAACGTGATGGCATTGCCGCTGATGCTGTAATCCGTGCCGGCGACCAGCGCGGTGCCGTCGCCGCGATAGATGAGCACATTGGCGCTGCCGAGCGAGCCGCCGACGAAGGCGAGTCCCGGCGGCAACGTGACCGTGGTTGCGACGTCGAAGGCCGCACCGCCGCCGGTGTTTTCGATGGCGGTGGCCAGTCGCAGCCGGTCGCCGCCGTCGATGCCGGTCACGGATCCCTCGATGGCGGAGAGTTCCGTGACGTTGCCGCTGAACTGGCGGCCCGTGGTGCCCGGCGCATTCCAGCTTCCCGTCGTGCCGGTGACGGTGCCGTTGCTGGCTGCAACCACGCCATGCGCCATCAGCAGCATCGGCTCGGCGATGGACTGGATGGCAACGGCGTCGAGCGAGAAGAACGGCTGCTGGTCGATCGTGGTGAGCTGGCGCGACTGCGCCTGTGCCGTGATGGATCGCTGGTCCGCAAACGGCTGATCGCCGACGCGCAGCGTGAAGACGACGGCGATGCGCGCCGGCGCCAGATGGGATTCGCTGCCGAAATCGAACACGACGGCATTGCCCGCGGCGCTGGTGACGTTCACCACGTCGTGCGGGCTGGTATCCGAACTGTCGAAATCCCATTGCCGTTCGCCCGAACCCTGGGTCCAGGCGATGCCCGAGACGTCGAACAGCGGCAGCGGCAGGTTCGACGTCAGCGAGAACTGGTCGAAGTCGCCGGTCGTCAGCGTGTACGACATGCGGAAGACGACCAGGTCGCCGGGCCGCAGTTCGCCGTTGGCGGGCGGCGTGCCGCCATTGACGCTGAGGATCTCGATGTCGACGCTGCCGGCCTTCACCACGGTGCTCGTCGATGAATCGTCCGAGACGACGAAGCCGGTCAGATTGTCCGCATCGTCGACCACGCTCGCCGTCAGCGTCGCGTGGTTGCTGATGGGGTCGCCTTCGTTGATGTCGGGATCGTCGTAGCCGGTGTCGTAGTTCTGATCGACGATGGCGCTGTAGGAAATGACGGCCCGCGTGGCGCTGCTGCGATCCGGATCGAACGCCAGATCGCCGGGCAATGCCGCGAGCAGACCGGCGTCGCGCAGCGACTGCGCGATATCGACGGTGAGGCTCGTGGTGCCGTCGGGATGAGTGACCATCGTCGCGACCAGCGGCACGCTGTAGGTTTCGCCATTCAGCGTGACACTGAACGTCGCCGAGCCCGGCACCAGCGTATGCCCATCGCTCAATTCGTCGACGATGACGAACTGTCCCTGGTTGGTGCGCGTCCAGCCGAAAGCAAAATAATCCGAGACCTCCAGGTTCACCGCGTAGCTCAGCACGTCGCCCGGATCGATGCCGCTCGCGCCCAGGTCGATCACGTCGGTCACTTCCTTGTGCAGCGTGATGGAACTGGCAGTGAAGCTGACCGGCTGACCGGTGAGCTGGATGACCGAAACATCCTCCGGCACATCGCGCGGATCGGCGGGCGTGAAGATCGCCGAGGCCTGCGCGCCCGGGAACGTCACCGTGGCGTCCGCACCGGTCGCGGCGGAAATCACCGCGTTGCCGTTGGCGTCCGACTGCGGCACGTAGAAATCCACGGTCGACGACACCGAACCGGTCACGCTGGCGTACTCGACCGTGTACGAGGCGAGGAAGCCGTCGCTGGCGATGTGCAGCGCGATGAGCGCCGGATCGGTGACCTCGGTGCCATCGAACAGCGTGATCTGCGTGATCGTGCCGGCGGCGCCAGGCGTGATCGCCGTGACCTGGATGTTCAGCGGCAGCGGCTGCGTGATCGTGACGTTCTGCAGGCTCTGGCCCGGGGCCGTGCTCACCGTCGTCGTTTCGCGATGCGGATAGTTCGGGCCCGTCGCCGTTTCGCCTTCGGTCACGTCGACCGACTGGCCGATCTGCAGCACCGTCGGTCGCACGACGAAGGCATGCGTCGCCGCTTCCACCTGGCTCGGGTCCGTCGCCGGATTGTTCAGTGCATCGTTGCCGAACTGGAAACCGCCGCGCGCCAGCAGCGTCAGATTCGGCGCGGAGTCGGAGTAGGTCGTGTCGGCGAGATCGCTCAGATGCGCCGTGACCTGCACCGCGATCGTCGGCTGATCCTTCGATACGCTCGCGAACGGCAGCTGCAGCACGACGAACTGGTCACCGGCCTGCAGGCCGTAGTCGGCAGCGCGAATGACCAGAGGATTGCCGGCGTTGTCGACGGCGAGCGGATGCGTGGCATTGCCGTTGGCGTCGAACGTCATCACGTACGATTTGACCGTCTGACCGAGATAGCTCGCAGAGACGAACGTGACGCCGTCGTCGCCATCGCGACCGGTCGCCGGCAGGAACAGGTCGACGAACGGCCCGAAGGCGACGGGATCGGCATCGTTGCGGAAGTTCACGGTGAACGTGAAGTTGCTGCCGAGATCGACGTCGGCACCGGCGCCGGACAGGCTGGTGTTGGCGGCCAGCAGTCCGTCGAACGATGCGAGGACGCTGCTGTCGAGCGCCAGGGCCTTGTCGACCTCACCGCTGGTGACTTCCAGTATCCAGTCGCCGCCGTGCGAAGTGCTGCCGGTGTTGTCATCGGATGCGCCGACATCGGCACCGGTCCACCGGGCAAGTTCGGCAACCAGTGCACGACCTTCGACGCCGCTGCCGACATTGCAGCCGTAGAGCTGGATGTCGGCGTCGTCCGACAGATTGCCGCACCAGGCTTCTAGCGAAGCCCCCATGTCGCGAATGCTGTCGCTCGTGAACGTCGCATTCCCGAGCGAAAACTGCCCGGCGCTGCCATGCGAGAAAATCTGGATCGAATCAACCTGGCCGAGCGAGGCGAGGGCGCCGGTGATGGCCGCGAGCGCATCCTCGCCCGGCCTCACGATCAACAGATGCGTCTGTGCATCGAGATCGGAGAAGAGACGCTCACGACCGGGAAGCTGCGAATCGACGACGAGCAGATGTTGCGGCGGCGCCGGTTCGGGCGCGGGCGTCGTCGGCGCGGGTACCGCGTGATCGCTGCCGTCCGACCCATGGGTTGCATCGTGCTGCTGATCCGCCGCCACGGCGGCGGCGGCATCGAAGAGGATGCGCGGCTCCAGCGCGAGTGCATGCGACTGCGGTCGCAGCATTTCCCGGGCGCGGGCTGGACGCGATTGAGCCTGCACTGATCACCTCGTTGCGACCCGGCCAGTCACGCTCGGAGCGAGACACTACTCCACGAGCTGCGGGTGCGCGGCGTGTCCTGCGCGAACTACTTACCGCGTGAACGCAGCAGCAGCATTCTGCGTAGCCCGCTGGTCCGGCACAGTACGTAGGTTGGGCAGGTGTCGGTTTTCGCAGTCGTGTGAGGAAGATCTTCGCGCAGCACGGTGCCCCTTCTACGTACTGAATCTCCAGTGTCGTGCAATGACAATTGCGCTGGCTGGCGCTTTGACGCCTTGCAAAAAAAGAAGACGCGACTCATCAAGCTGCAGGAGCAATTCAATGCGAGCGATTAGATCCTTCCTGACCGTTGCAGCGTTGGCCCTGTGGTCCTTACCCGTGTGGGCTCAGTCCGGTTCGAAGCCCAACATCCTCGTGATCTGGGGTGACGACATCGGCACCTGGAACATCAGTCATACGAACGGCGGCATGATGGGCTACGAGACACCCAACATCGACCGCATCGCGAAGGAAGGCGTTTCGTTTACCGACTACTATGGACAGCAGAGTTGCACCGCCGGGCGCGCAGCTTTCATCGGCGGCAACGTCCCGGTACGAACCGGCATGACCAAGGTGGGTCTGCCCGGCGCGGCCGAGGGCTGGCAGAAGACGGACGTGACCATGGCGACCGTGCTCAAGAGCCAGGGCTACGCGACGGGGCAGTTTGGCAAGAATCACCAGGGCGATCGCGACGAACACCTGCCGACGGCGAATGGCTTCGACGAGTTCCTCGGCAACCTCTACCACCTCAATGCCGAGGAAGAGCCGGAGAATGAGGACTATCCGGCGGACATGATCATGGCCAACGGCAAGAAATTCCGTGAGGTCTTCGGGCCGCGCGGCGTGATTCACTCCTATGCCGACGGTCGCATCGAGGACACGGGCCCGCTGACCAGGAAGCGCATGGAGACGGTCGACGAGGAAACCATCGCGGCCGCCAAGGATTTCATCACGCGCCAGGTGAAGAGCGGCAAGCCCTTCTTCACGTGGTGGAACGGCACGCGCATGCATTTCCGCACGCACGTCAAGGCGGAGCACCGTCACAAGGGCAACGACGAGTACACCGATGGCATGATCGAGCATGACGGCCAGGTGGGCGAACTGCTCAAGCTGCTCGATGACCTGGGCATCGCCAACAACACGATCGTGCTGTATTCCACCGACAACGGACCGCACTACAACACCTGGCCGGATGCAGGTACGACACCGTTCCGGAGCGAAAAGAATTCCAACTGGGAAGGTGCCTACCGCGTACCGGCGTTCGTGCGCTGGCCCGGCCATATTCCGGCAGGCAAGCGCCTGACGGGCATCGTGGCGCACGAAGACTGGCTGCCCACCTTTGCAGCGATCGGCGGCGATGCCGGCATCAAGGACAAGATCGCCAAGGGCGTCTCTCTGAACGGACGCAAGTATCGGAACTACATCGACGGCTATAACCAGCTGGACTACCTCACCGGCAAGGCAGCGGAGTCGCCGCGGCGCGAGTTCATCTATGTGAACGATGACGGCCAGATCGTGGCCATGCGCTACGACGCATGGAAGGCCGTGTTCCTGGAAAACCGCGGCGAAGCTTTCGGTGTCTGGCGCGAGCCGTTCATCGAACTGCGGGTGCCGCTGCTGTTCAACCTGCGCCGCGATCCGTTCGAGAAGGCGCAGCACAACGCCAACACCTACAACGACTGGTTCCTCGACCGCGTGTATGTGCTCGCGCCCATGCAGCAGCTCGCTGCGAAGTTCCTGGTCACGATGAAGGACTATCCGCCAAGCCAGACCCCGGGATCTTTCAATCTCACAAAGGTGGAGGCGCAGATAAAGAGTGCGATGGGCGGTAGGTAACTGTTTGCCGACCCATCTCACTCGAAGTCGTCGCCGTGCGCCAGCCGCGACAGCAATCCATGCTGTCGCGCGACCTTGAAATTCAGGCGCCAGATGTTGTCGGTCCAGTCGAAGCTCTCGCCTGCAGCGCGCGTGAACTGCATGTGATAGATCAGCTCGGCACGCACCAGTTCGCCGAACACATAGCCGAGTCCGATCCGCAGTCGCGCGAGATCGGACATGTCACGATCGAAGCGATAGAACGCTTCTGCGTCCGCAAGGCCATACCACGCGCCGGCTTCGTTCGCCTTCTGCGTCAGGGCGAACTCGGTTCCGAGCCGATCGCGGAAACGGAAGAACTCCGTGTCCTCGCCCACGTCGCGATCCTGGATGCGGTACTCCATGCGCGCGAGGTTGTAGAACGTGAGCCGGCCCGAGCGGGTGAAGTAGTTCTTCAGGCCGACCAGCGGACGGTATTCGTTGATGTCGGTCGATTCCTCATTGTCGGTTCGGACATTCAGCACGACGCCCCACAGTTCGGCTCGCTCGCGGAAGCGCCAGATCGTGCCGAGGCCGAGGTACGTGATGTCGTACTGCTCGTCGTCGTTCGTGACGTAGCCGAGGTAGCCGATACCGATCCACTTCTTGTCTTCGGTCAGGGCGTAGGAGGGGAAGACGGTGACGCGATACTCGTCGCTCTTGTCATCGGCGCGGGCCGGCAGCGACATGATGGCTGCTGCGAGAGCGAACCAGCCGCCGATGAGAAGGCAGCGATTCTTGTTGTACTTGTTCATGAAGACACGGCGAAGTGAAGGGGCCTCGATGCTAGCTGCTTTCTGTGGGTCAGGCTTTAGCCTGACTGTTTTCTGGCCGGCTCAAGCCGGCCCCACAGCAAGAGGCCAGATCGAGTCACCGCATGCCCTCGCGCAGATCCACCATCGCCTGATCGAAGGCGTCGACGCGTATCAGTCCGAGTCGCGGATATTCCAGATCGAGGATCAGGTACAACGCGACGGTCGTGGTGGCGGCAAAGCCGAGGAGATGCAGCATGCTCTGCCGCGCCGCCTTCGCCTGGCCGAAGCCGGCGAGAAATGCACTGACCAGTACCAGGATCATCAGCAGCGCATAGATCGCCATGGGCGGGTGCTGCTCGGTCGCGAGAATGCGGGTCGACGCGATGTCGAACATGTCGTTGAAGGAGGGCATCACGGTCTGCGCAATCGGGACTGCCGGCGCGGCGCGGATCGCGCTCTGCAGTTGCGCCCAGAGATCGGATTGCAGCTTCTGGGTCCGCTGTATTGCTGCAGCGGTCGCTGCGGTATCGGTGACGCGTCGATAGGACTCGATTCGCTGGTCCAGGTAAGTCCGCATGAGTTCGCGCGAGGCGTCGCGCTCGGCTTGCGGCAGCAGATCCAGTCGCAGCCACGCGGTGCCGATGGCATTGACCTCCTCGATGATCAGGTCGCGCCGGTGCTCGAAGCGCGTGGCCGCCCCGGTGAAGGTGAATGCCACCAGCAGCCCCATCAATCCGAAGATCGCGCCATCGACCGTGCCCAGACCCTCGTTGGCATCGCGACCTTCGTCGGACATGCGGCGGCGTCCGACCAGCCAGCCGAACCGCAGGCTGGCGGCGACCGAGCCAAACAATCCTGCAATGAGAAGAGCGGCCCACAGGGACATATCGCGTTACCGGGATGAATGAGACGCACGATGCTAGCGGCGCGGATTCATGCTGCGACGCGGGTTCTACCTATGCGACTGTCAGAGGCGGGCAAGTACGCTCGCGCATCGAACAATCGGCAAGAAGTTGTCGCTTCGTCAAAGGGGAGGATCGATCGAGCCTATGAACAACCCGTTGCGCAAGTCATTCGCCATCGCCGGCACGCTCGCCTGCGGTGTGTGGCTTCCACACATCGCCTGTGCGCAGGAACAGGACGCCGACGCACTGGCGAAGCAGCTCTCCAATCCGGTGGCTGCGCTGATCAGCGTTCCGCTTCAACTGAACTACGACACCGGCTACGCCAACGACGGCGAGAAATGGCTGCTCAACGTGCAGCCCGTGATTCCCATCAGTCTCAACGACGACTGGAACCTGATCTCGCGCACCATCCTGCCGATCGTGGATCAGCACGATGTCGTCAATGCCGGGAGTCAGTCAGGCATCGGCGACATCACCCAGAGCCTGTTCTTCTCGCCGAAGAAGCCCACGGCGAGCGGCTGGATCTGGGGCGTCGGCCCGGCCTTCCTGCTGCCCACGGCAACCGACGATCTGCTGGGCACGGAGAAGTGGGGTCTGGGGCCGACGGCCGTCGCGCTGAAGCAGACCCAAACCGGCTGGACGTACGGCGCGCTGGTGAATCACATCTGGTCCGTCGCCGGCGACGACGATCGCGCCGACGTGAACTCGACGTTCCTGCAGCCGTTCCTGAGCAAGGGCCTGGGGCAGGGACGCACCGCGACGATCAATCTCGAATCGAGCTACGACTGGGACCGCGGGCAATGGACCGTGCCGGTGAACCTCATGTACACCAAGGTCACGAAGTTCGGCAATCAGCTCGTCAGCATCGGCGGCGGTGCGCGGTACTACGTGGAAGCGGCGGACGGCGGACCGGACTGGGGTCTGCGATTCGTGTTCACGCTGCTGTATCCCAGATAGACGCTACGCCCCGCTGTGCTGATGGATGCAGCGGGCGCCATTTGTTGCCAGATTTGCATATCCATGATCCGCGTTCGGCGCGAGGCTCGTCCGTCCCCGCCCATTGGGCGTTGGCATCGACATCGTGAGCAAGCGGTCTCTTCCCAACGCTTCGCACATTGCCCGACTGCGCAGCCAGCGATCGGGACGCGATCCGTTTTCGCGAAGCGCCGTCGTCAGCCGCGTCGTGGCCCTGATCGAAGGCCGTCCTGCCGCATCATTTCATCTCTCCGACCTGTGTTCGGCTGCCGGCGTGAGCGAACGGACATTGCGGACGATCTTTCGCGAGCAGTTCGGTACCAGCCCAAAGAAGTTTCTTCGAGCGCACAAGCTGCACAACATCCGCACGGCACTGCGCGCTTCCGATGATGAAGGGGATACCGTGTCCAGGATCGCCGCACGGTTCGGGCTCAGCGACGCCGGTCGTATGGCAAAGGACTATTACAGACTGTTCGGTGAGTATCCGGGAACGACACGCATGCATCGCTGCCGCACCGTGCGCGATCGCTAGTGTGCCGGCACGATTTCCCGCCGCGCCGCCAGCGCCTGCGAGGGCAGCAGGCCGAATACTTGCCGGTATTGCCGGGCAAACTGGCCGAAATCCCAGAAGCCGAGATCCGTGCAGATCCTGCCCAGCGTTTCTCCGGGCTGCGCAGAACGAATGGCCATGCGTGCCCGATTCAGGCGTACCAGTGTGAGGTACCTGTGCGGCGACATTCCGAAAGTCTCATGAAAGACGTTGCGCAGCGTGCGCTCGGAGATCCTGATCGTGCGACACAAGTCGTCGGTATAAATGGCCGCGTCGCCTGCCGCCTCGATCATGCCAAGGACATGGGACAGGATCCCGGCGCGATCGATCGCAGGTCGTCCCGCCGACCGTCCCGCTGATTTGGGGCGATCGATGGGGACAATGGTACGAAGCGTCGCGTCAACGACATCGCGCCTTGCCATCTCGCCCGCAGTCTCACTATCCAGATTGCCGGGCGTACATGCGCCAACGGTGAACAGTCGGTGAGCCAGCCGGATCAAGGAGAGTACCGGCGTATTGGAGATCCGGTTGAAGTTGCTGGCGAGGGTTCGCGCTTTGCATTCGTGCTCGTTCGCTGTCAGCCAGGAATCCACGAGGGCCGCCGGAACCGTTACTGACAGCCAGTTCGTCGGCTGGTCGGCACCGATGTGAAACATCTTTCCCGGCGCCAGCCATCCGATCGTTTCGCCATCGAATCGTTGCCCATTCACGATGATGGCCGAGTGAGCACGAAGCGGGATGAATACGCAGAAGCAGCCTGGCGCAGACGCGCCGCTGTAGATATTGGCGGCTCCATCGCGGCCCGCCATCAGGATCACACCCTTCAGGTCGAGGATGCGCAGACGCCAGTCAAACTGCTGTCTTGCCCGCAGTACGTAGCGACCCTGTACGCCTTGCAATGCATCCGCAAAGCCATCGAACTCCGGATAGCTCAATCGGAGCATAGCTGCCTCAGGGACTCGTGGGTCGCAGAACCCTATCAGCATTGTTGCCGGATTTACGTTGCGACTTGTACTGAAGCTGCGAGTCTTCGGCTGCTCAGATGGAGATCGCTGCAATGAAAGCAACTGCTGCAAGTACCGTCGTGAAGAAGATCGATTGATCCGCCGACTATTCAGGAGAGACACAAATGGCCTTCCGATTCCAGATGACCATGACCGCCATGACGCTCGCTGCGCTCGGCACGCTGGCGACCGGCGCCGCTGTCGCTGCCGACGCACCTCCGCTGGTCAGGCAGATCAACAACGGCAACTGGCTGTCGCAGACTGAAGCCGAATCGCTGCGCGACGAGTTGTTCTATCAGCGCGCCGTTCACGCGTACATGACCATGCTGCCGGCGCTGAACACCATCGGCATGCGCGATGGCTCCGAGGCCGTCTTCGGCAAAGGCTATGACGTTCTGCCGATCTGGAAGGACCGCATGGACAGCCGCACCTGGGTGCCGACGCCCAATGCGGACGTGATCTATTCGATGAGCTACCTGGATCTGAAGAAGGATGGACCGCTGGTGGTCGCGGCACCGCCGAACGTGATCGGCATGTTCACGGACTTCTTTCAGCGCACCATCACCGATGTCGGTCTCATCGGTCCCGATCGGGCGCGCGGCGGACTCTATCTGCTGCTGCCGCCCGACTACACCGGCGAGATTCCGCAGGGATATTTCGCGTTCAAGTCATCCACCTACAACGTGCTGCTGTTTTTCCGCACCATCATGAAGAAGGGCACGAACGGCCCCGATCCGGGACCTGCCGTGGCGCTTGCCGAACAGACGCGCGTCTATCCGCTGTGGGCGGCGGAGAAGGACTTGAAGCCGATGCAGTTCCCGAATGCCAGCGGCAGACGCATCAACATGATGTATCCGGTGGACAGCAGCTTCTGGAGCAAGCTGAAGGAATTCGTCGACTACGAACCGGCATCGGCCATCGATCCGGAACTGAGCGGCGTGCTCGCCTCCATCGGGATCGTGAAGGGACAACCGTTCAAGCCGACCGGCAAGCAGCCGCAGCTATTGCAGAAGGCGGTGGAGACGGCGCCGAAGATGATCCTGGCGCAGCGGCAGCTCGGTCGTCCGGACGGACGCGACCGCTATTACAAGGATCGCCAGTATCTGAACACCTGGGCGTCTGGCACGTCGGAATGGCTGCAGGAGGGCTACACCGACATCACGCAACGTTCCAGCTATTTCCAGATCGCATTCTCGTCGGCCTCCGCGATGGTCATGCGCACGCTCGATGCGGGCTCGAAGTATCCGTTCACGCTGAAGGACGCGAACGGCAGCTTCCTGACCGGATCGAACGTGTACAGGCTGCACCTGCCGCCGAATCCGCCTGCGAAACTCTTCTGGGCCGTTACGGCCTACAACATCACCGATGGCACGATGACCGAGGCACCGCAGCAGCTGCCGTCGATCAATGCCTTCAACGATGTCGCGACCAACAGCGACGGCTCGGTCGATCTCTGGTTCGGACCGCAGAAGCCTGCAGAAGTACCCGAATCGAACTGGATCCAGACCGTGAGCGGCAGGAATTTCCTGGTGGCGCTGCGTCTCTACGGTACGGGCGTAGAATTCTTTGACCAGACCTGGAAGCCTGATGACGTGGTCAAGGTCAGGTAGCGCAAAATGATGATGTTCACGCTGCTGTCTCCAGTGAGGATCGAGTGTCGCCGAGAGGATTGATTTCGTGCTCGATCCTCATATTTGCAGCCTTGCGTGTTCACGCCCAGGAACTGGAGCCGCGCGCCTATTCGCCTAATCCGGTGGGCGTGAACTTCCTGGTCGCGGGCTATGTGCATTCCGACGGCGGCGTGCTGTTCGATCCGTCGCTACCGTTCAGCGATGTCGAGGCAACGCTGGACGCGGCGGCGGTGGGCTACGGCAGAACCTTCGGCGTGTTCGGCCGATCGGCCAATGCCGCGCTGGCGGTGCCGTACGTGACGGGTGATGTCTCGGGAAACATCGGCGAGACGCATCGCTCGACCAGCCGCTCTGGACTCGGCGACATCAAGCTGAAGCTCGGCATCAACCTGCTCGGCGGCGCGGCGCTCACGCCCCGCGAATTTTCGCAGCGCAAACCGCAGACGACACTGGGTGCCAGTCTCACCGTCGCCGCGCCGACCGGCCAGTACGATCCGCAGAAGCTGATCAACATCGGCACGAACCGCTGGGCGTTCAAGCCGGAGATCGGCGTATCGCAGCCGCTGGGCCACTGGTATCTCGAAGCGTATGCGGGCGTGTGGCTGTTCTCGGACAACGACGATTTCTACGGCGGCCAGCATCGCGAGCAGGATCCGCTCGCCAGCCTGCAGGCGCACGTGAGTTACACATTTCGCCCGCGGCTGTGGCTCGCAGCGGATGCCACCTGGTATCGCGGCGGCGATACGAAGATCGATGGCGTGCGGCGCGCCGACCTGCAGGAGAACACGCGCGCCGGTCTCACGCTCTCGGTTCCCGTGGCCGCACGTCAGTCGCTCAAGTTCACCTGGAACGAAGGCACCTCGACACGCATCGGCGGGGACTTCACGACTTATGGCGTGGCGTGGCAATACACGTGGCTGGATTGATCTGCCGCAGCAGAGCGATACGTCCGCAGACCCCCGGTTTCTGCCTATGCGACAGGCACGGCCAAAGCACGTAACCTCCCGCGCAGAAACGGCGGCAAAAACGTGGCAGCGCCAGCATGAACACAGATATGCGTTTCACACAGGACGGTTTCGTTCACATCGTCGACGATGACGTGTCGTTCGCGAACTCGATCGCTCGAATGCTGTGGATGACGGGCATCCCGGTGCGTTGTCATGAAAGCGTCGCCCAGTATCTCGCCGGCGATGTTTCCGGCCCGGGCTGTCTGCTGCTCGATATCTGTCTGCCCGGGTCGAGCGGGTTCGAACTGTACGAAACGCTCATGAGCCAGCACCCGCGCCGGCCGGTGATCTTCCTCACGGGTGTGGACGACGTGAACCTGAGCGTCGCGGCGATGCGCAGCGGCGCCGTGGACTTCCTGCTGAAACCCGTCGAGATGCCGCAACTGCTGGCGTCGGTCCGACGGGCGCTCGCCATCGACCTGGCCCAGCGTATCGAGCAGCAGCGGATGGCTGATGCGCGCAGCCGTCTCGGCATGCTGTCGCGCATCGAGATCGAAGTCTTTCGAGGTGTGGCCAGAGGCCAGCGCGGCAAGCAGGTTGCCCATGACCTTCGTCTCAGTACCCGCACCATCAAGTTTCATCGGGAACGATTGATGCGCAAGCTGCAGGCTTCGTCGGTCGCCGATCTGGTCCATCTGCATCGCGTGCTGCAGCAGGACGAGGAAGCACGTCGACAGCGCAGCAGTCAGAAGAGAACGTGGCACGCCAGCCGCCTGGCGCACCGCTGGCTGCTGCCTTCCGAGTCCGGTTCACCGAAGCGCGCGTCCTGGGCGTGAATCGCCGGACGCCTGGTCTGCGTCCTGACGCCGTAACGGGCCGCCTGCGGCGAACGATACGGGTGTTCCCGTTGCTGCTGCTGTGGCAGTACGGTGTCGCCGCGACCTCCGAACCCGCCGTCAATGCACTGCAGATCGTCGTGCTGCAGCCGACGGATGCGCTCGTGCCCGCGGCCATGGCCGCCGAGAGCGCCATGCGTGAGGCCATCGTCGGCGCGGTCGATGCCAGCGTGACCTTTCGCCGCGAAACGCTGGGCAGTGTGGCGAGTCTCACCGTCGACGATCCCGCGCAACAGGCGGATGCGCTGAGAGCGCTGTACGCCGGGGAGCATGTCGACCTGGTGATGGCCGCGACCGCGGTGGCGGTGCGTTTCATGGAACAGTACGGCGCGTCCATCTGGCCCGACGTTCCGGTCGTGTATTTCGGCGTCGGTGCAGGCACCGTCGATCCGTCGCGCCTGCCGGCGAATTACACGGGCGTCGGCATGCCGTTCGATGTGCAGGGAACGGTCGACCTGGCATTCCGGCTTCAGCCTCATCCAGGCAGGATCATCTACATCACCGGCACTGCACCTTACGATCGCTGGTGGACGCCCGTGTTCAAGCACGCCTTGCAGCGATATCGGGATCGCGCGCCCATCGAGGAATGGCTCGGTCGCCCGGTCAGCGCGATGCGTGCCGATCTGAACGCGGTTCCTGCAGACGCGATCGTCCTGTACGCCAGCATGTTTCGCGACGAAGCAGGCACTGGCTATACGCCGGCCGAGGTCGCGCGGGCGCTGGCGCAGTCATCGCGAGCGCCGGTCTTCGGCATTCTCGAAAGCTATGTGGGTACCGGCGTGCTCGGCGGCGCCGTCGTCGATTTCAGGCAACACGGCACCGAAGCAGGGCTGCTCGCCGCGCAGGTGCTGAACTCGCGCGGTACGTCGATTGCACTGCCGCGCTACTCGGAAACCGCCACGCGCTGCACGATCGATGCGCGCCAGCTGCAACGCTGGGGTGTCGACCGCGCCCGTGCGCCGCAGGATTGCGAACTGCGATTCCAGACACCATCGCCCTGGCATCTGTACCGCACCGCCATCGTGGTCGCGCTGCTGCTGATCGCACTGGCCGTCGTGATGTACCAGCAGGAAAGAAAGCGGCGACGGCTGGCGCAGGAGGCCTACGCGAGCCGCAGCGAGATGGCGGGAGCCGCCCGGCTGGCGCTGGTCGGCCAGATCACCGCGTCGGTGACGCATGAAGTGACGCAGCCGCTGAGCGCCATCCTGAGCAACGCCGAGGCGGCCTCCCTGCTGCTGGCCACGGCGAATCCCAGGCTGGACGAGGTGCGCCAGATCCTCGATGACATCCGCGCCGACAATCAGCGCACGCGCGAGATCGTGCAGCGCGTCCGTTCGCTTCTCAGGGATCGCGAACTGCACAAGGAAAATCTCGACATGAACGAAGTCGTCCGCAGCGTGGTGACGCTGGTGCGGACCGACGTCGCGAGGCGTGGACTCGTCATCCGGCTGGCCACGGAGGCGGACATGCCAGGCATCCAGGGCGACCCGGTCCACCTGCAGCAGGCCTTGCTGAACCTGCTCATGAATGCGGCGGATGCCATGGAGTCGGTGCCGCCGGGAGAGCGGTACATCGACGTCGACTGTCGATGCCGCGATGGCACTGTGACGGTGTCCGTGACCGACGTGGGCACGGGCGTACCAGCGGACCAGTTGTCCCGGCTGTTCGACGCATTCTTCACGACGAAGCAGAACGGCATGGGACTCGGCCTGTCGACCGCGCGCGCCATCGTCGATGCCCACGGCGGACGCATCTGGGCGAAGAACAACGCCACCTCGCGCGGCACCACCGTGGCCTTCGCCATTCCGGTCGCGTGAGGCAGCGGCTATCTGCCGTTTTCTGCTGACTCTCCTACGGACTCTCAGTCGCGACGCATCTCTCCACACTGACCGCCACCGTCGCTGTGGACGGACATCGTTCGTGTACGAAAAGAACCGGAGGCAGGCACGCATGAACAGGATCTTTCGCTGGACAACACGGCTGACGGCAGCCGCGCTGGCCATCAGTTCCCTGACTGGACTGGCGACCACCGCCAGTGCACAGGGCAAACCCAACATTCTGATCATCTTCGGCGACGATGTCGGTCAGACCAACATCAGCGCCTACAGTCACGGCGTGGTGGGCTACGAGACGCCCAACATCGACCGCATTGCCCGGGAAGGCATGATGTTCACCGACTACTACGCGGAGAACAGCTGTACGGCGGGCCGTTCCACGTTCATCACCGGTCAATCTCCCAAGCGCACGGGCCTGAGCAAGGTGGGCCTGCCCGGCGCACCCGTAGGTCTGCAGGCACGCGACATCACGATTGCCGAGGCATTGAAGACCCAGGGCTATGCCACGGGCCAGTTCGGCAAGAACCATCTGGGCGATCGCGACGAATACCTGCCGACGCGCCACGGCTTCGATGAGTTCTTCGGCAACCTCTATCACCTGAATGCGGAAGAAGAGCCCGAGCGCCCGTACTGGCCGAAGGATGCCAACGATCCCTTCCGCAAGAAATTCTCGCCGCGCGGAGTGCTGCACACCTTTGCGGACGGCAAGATCGAAGACACCGGCCCGCTCAACCGCAAGCGCATGGAAACGATCGACGACGAAACCACCGCCGCCGCCATCGAATACATGAAGAAGCAGAAAGCGGCCGGCAAGCCGTTCTTCACCTGGATGAACTTCACCCGCATGCACCTGTTCACTCACGTCCGGCCGGAATACCGCGACAAGAGCGGCCTGGTCGGCAACGAATACGCCGACGGCATGTGGGAGATGGATCAGAACGTCGGCAAGCTGCTGCAGGCGGTCGACGAGATGGGCATCGCCGACAACACCATCGTCGTCTTCACCACCGACAACGGACCGAACCAGTTCAGCTGGCCGGATGCGGCGACGACACCCTTCCGCAGCGAGAAGGACACCAACTGGGAAGGTGCCTTCCGCGTGCCGGCGATGGTGCGGTGGCCCGGCAAGATCAAGCCGGGATCGGTGACGCGGGAGATGTTCTCCGGCATGGACTGGTTCCCGACGCTGCTGGCCGCGGCGGGCGATCCGAACATCAAGGACAAGCTGCTGAAAGGCACATCGATCGGTTCGAAGACCGGCAAGGTGCATCTGGACGGTTACAACCAGCTTGACCTGCTGACAGGCAAATCGCAGAAGGGCGCGCGCGACGAGTTCTTCTATTTCAATGACGATGCCGAGCTGGTGGCGATGCGCTTCGGCGAATGGAAGGCCGTGTTCTGCGAACAGACCGTGCCTGGCGGCATGCGGGTCTGGGCCGAGCCCTTCACCTGTCTGCGCCTGCCCAAGCTGTTCAACCTGCGCATGGATCCGTACGAGCGTGCGGACATCGTTTCGGATCAGTACTACGACTTCCAGACCAAGAACGTGTATCTGACGATCATGGCCCAGACGAAGGCCACGGCGTTCCTGGAGACGTTCAAGGAATACCCGCCGAGCCAGTTGCCTGCCGAGTTCGGCATCAACGCCGTGCAGGAGAAGATCAACCGCGGGATCGAGGAACAGTTCAACAAGGCGAGGAAGTGATGGTTGCGGGAGCGGTGCCGATCCGGCGCCGCTCCCTCTTTCTGTAGGTCAGGCTTCAGCCTGACTTCCGAAAAGAGGCCGGCTAAAGCCGGCCCCACAGTCAGAACAAGCTACTTGTTCGCCGGCTCCGACAGCTTCCGCATCACCTCATCCAGATTGAAGCTCGCCGGCTTCTGCCGGATCGGATAGTCCTTGAAGCTCTGCAGCCACTGGGCAACATACGTCTGGATGGGGACTTGAATGAAGACACGTCGGGTCTGCCAGTCCGCGTAGTAGATGCTCTCCGTAGCGCGCTCAAAGGGGTCTGCGCGCAGATTGAAGAGGTTGGGCACACGCAGATGATCGAACTGGGTCTGCCACACACCCATCGGACTGCGCGGCTGGGCTTCTCCATGCTGTTCTAGAAACGAAACCTTCCAGTTCTCGTAGCGGATGGCGACAAGATCGCCGTCGTCGGACCAGTAGAGGAATTCCTTGCGCGGCCATTCCTTCGTTTCGCCCTTGAGCGCCGGAATCAGGTTGTAGCCGTCCAGGTGAACTCTGAAGTTCTTCTTGCCTGCGGCGTAGCCCTTTGCAACCTTGGAGACCAGATCCGGTTCGCCCGCCGCGGCGGCAAACGTCGGAATGAAGTCCTCATGTGCGCAGATGTCGTTGATCACCGTGCCCGGCCGGATCAAGCCCGGCCAGCGGATCAGCGTCGGCACGCGGAAGCCGCCTTCCCAGTTGGTCGCCTTTTCGCCGCGGAACGGTGTCGTGCCGCCATCGGGCCAGGTGAAGACTTCGGCGCCGTTGTCGGTGGTGTACACGACGATGGTGTTGTCGGCGACGCCGAGATCGTCGAGCTTCTTCAATAGCTCTCCGACGATGCCATCGTGTTCGACCATGCCGTCGGGATAGATGCCGAGCCCCGTCTTGCCATCGCTCTCCGGCTTCAGGTGCGTGAACACATGCATGCGCGTGCTGTTGAAGTACGTGAACCACGGCTTGCCTGCCTTGGTGTTCTTCTCCATGAAGCTCATGGCGGCGGCAGCGAATTCCTCGTCCACCGTTTCCATGCGCTTCTTCGTCAGCGGGCCGGTGTCTTCGATCTTGCCGTCGGCGAATGAATGAATCACGCCGCGCGGGCCGAATTTCTTGCGGAAGTTCGGATCCTTCGGATAGTCGGGATTCTCCGGCTCTTCTTCGGCGTTCAGGTGATAGAGGTTGCCGAAGAACTCATCGAAGCCGTGATTCGTCGGCAGGAACTCGTCCTTGTCGCCGAGATGGTTCTTGCCGAACTGACCTGTGGCGTAGCCTAAGTTCTTCATGAACTCCGCGACGGAAGGGTCCTGCGCCCGCAGGCCAACATCCGCGCCGGGCAGGCCGACTTTGGTCAGGCCCGTGCGAATCGGTGACTGGCCGGTGACGAACGCCGCACGACCGGCCGTGCAGCTCTGCTGGCCATACCAGTCCGTGAACATCGCGCCTTCGCGGCCGATGCGATCGATGTTGGGCGTGCGGTAGCCCATGATGCCGTTGTTGTAGATGCTGGGATTAAACCAGCCGATGTCGTCACCCATGATGACGAGGATGTTCGGCTTCTTGTTCTGCGCCTGTGCCGTCGTGGCCAGGCAGGCCAGCAACGCCAGTGCGAACAGCCAGTGCAAGCGCTTCATGATCATCTCCCTGGTTAAAAAGTGAATCCCACCTTCATCGTCGGACCGAACGAATCCACGTCATAGATGAACCGGTCGGCGCCGCTGCCGCGGTCGTAATCGATGCTGATGTAGCGATAGCCGATCGTGAACAGCGTGCGTGGCGAGTGCCGGTAGCCGATATCGCCCTGCGCCTGCCAGTAGAAATCCGAACCGACGCCCCAGCCGCCGATGTTGCCTCGCCCCTGCAGGAACCATTTGTCGCCGAGCGGAATCGTGGCGCGCACGACCATGGAGGGATCGATCCAGTCCTCGGTCAATCCGCCACGCAAGGTGGCGCCGCCCTGCGTGTCGATACGCAGCTCGGAGTCGAGGCGGTTGTAGGTTGCAGCGACGCCGAGTTCCATCCATGGCGAGAGGCGGGCGAGGGCGGACAGCTCCCAGCCCAGTTGTGTCGCTTCCGCCTTGCCGCCCGCGATCACCGTGCCGGCGGAGATTCCTGATTCGAGATCCATGTAGACGACGTCGGACGCGAAGGCCCAGCGTTCGTTGTGCGCTTCCGCATACAGCATCGCGCCGATCTGCAGATTGCTGAAGATGTCATCGGGATCCTGGTCGACGTGTGCCGGCGGAAGCGTGGCCACCCCGACATCGCCTTTCATGTTCGGAAACATGAGATAGGGTTCGACGAGGTAGTGCCAGCCGCTGTCGGTGCTCTGGGCGTACGTGCTGGCAGTAGCCAAACCGGCCAGGACGATGATGCAGCCAAGTCCATGCTTCGCTTTCATGTCTCTTCACCCGATGGGGGAAAGGAAATGGGGACATTCCCCATTTCCGGGACGGAAATGGAAACGTGGAAACGGGGAATGTCCCCATTTCCCTGCACAGAATGGGTCGGCAACCGGCGGGCTGCCATCCGTACATCGGGAAACGGTCGCTGCTGGCCCTTGCCCGCGATGCGTATGGTCGTTTGCAGTCGCGGCGGGATACTGCGGTCACGTTGGAGGTTGACCGATGAGTCGAACGCTTCATGCGATGGCTTGGGCGCTGCTGGCGACGGCGTGTTCCCGACAGGAACCGGCGCCACCGGTGAGCGGACCCGCGCCGCCCAACTCCTATACGGATCAGGACGTCAGCGACGCGTACATCTACCTGCTCAGCCGTCTGCTGGTGCTGCGTCAGCAGCAGCTCGATTTCAGGGAAGGCTTCAAGTGGAACGAGTTCGTGCACCGCAAACCGGGTGAGGTGAGCTGGCCGAACCCCAATCTCGACGTGGCCTACTCGGAGGCCTGGGTCGCGATCGATGACGCGAGCTGCACCATCGTGACCGTGCCGCAGGTCACCGGCCGGTACTACACCGTGCACTTCCTCAATGGCTGGGGAGAAACGGTCGCGAACATCAATGAGCGAACCCTGCCGCAGAAGCCGTATGGCGATTTCGCGATGTGTCTGCCGGGCGCGAAGGTGGAACTGCCCGCGAACGTTCATCGCATCGATCTGCCGGTCAAGTACACGCGAGTGCTCGCGCGCGTACAGCTCGGCTCGGACTGGGAGGGTGCGGTGGCCCTGCAGCATCAGTTCAGTCTCAAGCCGACGGGCGCACCGAGCGTGCCGACGATTCCGCAGACACCGATCTTCGAGATGGAATCGCTGCCCGGGATCGAAGCATTCGATGCCGCTGTCGCTGCACTGGACAGCGAGGCCGACATCAATCCGGGCATGGAGACGCTGCAGGCGAACACGCGCGCCATCGCCGCGGCCATCAAGGATCCAGCCGAACACACGAGAATCGATGGCGTCATCCGCGACAAGGCGCTGGCGGATTTTCACAAGGCATTGCCCAATGTCGGCCATGGCACGGTGCGCGACGGCTGGGTGCTGCCTGCAACGTCCGGCGCGTACGGCGCGGACTGGCTGACGCGCACACTGGTGAACTACGGCGGCATCTGGGCCAACGTGCCGCAGGAAGTCATCTACTACAAGGGACTGCAGGGCAACGATGGCGCACCGCTCAATGGCGATAACATCTATACCGTCACGTTCTCCAAGGGCCAGTTGCCGGCCAGCTACGCGACCTTCTTCTGGTCGGTGATCGCAGTCGATGCCGTGCACAAGCGCGTGCTGCCCAATCCGAAGAATCGCTTCCTGCTCAACAGGGAAACCAATCCGCAATACGGCAAGGATGGATCGCTGACGCTGTATTTCGCCGATCAGAAACCGAAGGACGCGCCGGACGGAAACTGGCTGCCGACACCGAAAGGGCAGGCCTACAACCTGACGTTCCGCTTCTATCGGCCGCAGGGCGCGGTCGCCGAACGCACCTACTTTCCGCCGCCGCTCAGAAATGGGGACATTCCTCATTTCCCCTGAAGCGTGAGAAACGGGGAATGTCCCCATTTCTCGCAGATATTCGCGCCGCAGCCGCGGTTGATCCGTGCAGCCTGTCGCCATGCCACGCACAGCACGATCCATCATCGGCGGCCATTGCTATCACCTGATCAATCGTGGGAACAACAAGGGTCGGGTATTCCATGAAGCGTCTGATTACTCGGCGTTTCTGACACTGCTGCACGAAGTGCGAGAGCGCGTGCCAATCGCGATCTTCGCCGCATGCCTCATGCCGAACCACCTGCACTTCGTTGTCCAGCCCAAGGCAGATGACGACCTGGCGCGATGGACTCACTGGCTCTTCACGACGCATGTCCGACGACAACATCGCAAGTATGGAACCAGTGGTCGCATATGGCAGGGGAGGTTCAAGGCATTCGCGATTCAGGAGGACGCACACCTGCTGACGGTGTTGCGATATGTCGAGCGCAATGCGCTACGTGCGGATCTGGTTCGTCGTGCTGAGCATTGGCGATGGGGAAGCTTGTACTGGCGGATCAACGGCGAGGATCGGGTCGTACTGGATCCTCCACCGCTGCCGCTGCCGGGCAACTGGCCGGAGTATGTGAACCGGCCACAATCGTCAGCGGAAACAGATGCCATCCATACGTGTATCAACCGCCAACGGCCCTACGGTGCGCGTGATTGGGTAGAGCGAAAAGCGCGCGAATTCGGTGCCGATCAATCGCTGGCCCCACTCGGTCGTCCGTCGAAGCGACGCTGACCGGAAATGGGGACATTCCTCATTTCCTTCCAATCCGAACAGGGGTTACGACCGCCTGGAAATGGTTGGAAATGAGGAATGTCCCCATTTCCAGTTCCGTTGCCCGCGATGCGTATGGTCGTCTGCCACCCGCGCGACATACTGCGAAACTCCCTATCGGCAGAAATCCACGGGAACCCTCATGCGCATCTCGACACAGATCTTCGCGTGCACGGTGGGCATGGCTGCAGTCGCCGCCTTCGCGGCGAACGACACGGCGCAACGGGTCAACGTCGACAACTTCAAGCGCGCCGAGACGGACACGTACTTCGCGAAGTTCGTGAAAGATGCCGGTGGGCTGGCGAAGTTCAATCATGCGCGCCAACCCGCGTCGGTCGATCATCAGACGGTGATTCGCATGAATCGCGACACGCTGTATTCCTCGGCCGTCGTCGATCTCGACGCCGGGCCTGCAACCGTGACCCTGCCGGATGCCGGCAAGCGATTCATGGCGCTGCAGGTCATCGATGAAGATCACTACACCCCTACGGTCGTTTACGAGGCGGGCAAATACACGTTCACGAAGCAGCAGATCGGCACGCGCTACGTGCTCTTCCTGGTGCGGACCTTCGCCGATCCGAACAGCGCCGGCGATCTCAAGGCCGTGCATGCGCTTCAGGATTCCCTGAAAGTGGAGCAGGGCGGAACGGGCACCTGGCAGGCTCCCGCGTGGGACCCGGCATCGCTGAAAAGAATCCGTGAATCGCTGCTGGCACTCACCGAGGCAAACGGCGGCCTCGATTCCGCCCGCATGTTCGGCAGCAAGGACAAGGTCGATCCCGTGCAGCATCTGCTCGGCACCGCCGGGGGCTGGGGCGGCAACCCGCTTCGCGACGCCTACTACGACGGCGTCGTCCCCGAGAGGAACGATGGCAAGACCGTGTATCGCCTGACTGTCAAGGACGTGCCGGTCGACGGCTTCTGGTCGGTCAGCGTCTACAACAAGAGCGGCTTCTTCGAGAAGAACGATCTCGGCGTGTATTCGCTCAACAACGTCACTGCGAAGCGCGGCGCCGACGGCGCCATCACGATCCAGTTCGGCGGCTGCGATGCGAAGACAGTCAACTGCATTCCAACCTCTCCCGGCTGGAGCTACGTCGCACGCATGTATCGTCCTCGCGAGGCCATCCTCGATGGCACGTGGAAATTCCCGAAGGCGCAGCCGGTGTCGTAGGGCGACATCGTCAGCCGATCGGGAACTGCAGATTCAATCCGAAGAAGATCTGCAGCTCAGGCACGCCGCCGTCGTGCGGAACTGGAAATGAGGAATGTCCCCATTTGGTGTTTGGAAATGAGGAATGTCCCCATTTGCATTCCACGCCGTGATCAGCGTGCCGTAAACAGCCTGGTCGCCGGCAGCGGGAATATCGACCACCACCGGTCCGTTCTTCAGATCCAGGAAGAACATGACGTAGCTCGTGGAGTGGTTCGGTGTCGTCGTCTGGTTCATCCAGGTGTTCGGATTCGACCAGAAGATGAAATCGTTGTACTTCGCACCGGCGCGGAAATACGCCTGGCGCATGTAGTCCACATTCACCAATGGCATTCCCCAGATCGCCGCCTCGACGGCGCGTCGTTCCACCGCGCGTGATGTCAGCTGTTCGGGGGAATACGCCTGCGCGAATGCGAGCGCACCGGACAGGACTGCTACGGACAGAAAGAGCACACGAAAATACTTCTTCATGATGAGTCCTCCGCTCACTTCACTTCTTCAAAGTCGCCCGGCTTCCACGTCTTGTCGAATGCTGCGGCCTCGGGCCCGTAGATGCGGAAGTACGTGAACCAGCCTTTGCTGGGGAGTGTCTGGATCCAGTGCGCTTCCTGTCCGGGTGGCGCTTTCGGACCGAAGTAGAGTTCGGCCGTGGAACCAGTGACATCTTTCAGCTCGAACAACGAACGCAGCGCCGCCTTGTTCTGCTCGGTTCGAATCTCGCTGCGGCTCTCCGGATCGTAGACAGTCACGGACCAGAAGAGCTTGGCAGGCACGGGAAGAGGAACGACGAGCTTGTAGTTCTTGCTGCCATCGAGATAGTTGCCCGCGGCATCCTTCACGCCTAGCCAGTACAGCGAGCCTGCCGCAGCGGTGCGGCGGAACATGGCCGGCGATTCGATCTGTGCCTGGTAGAACCATTTGCCGCGTGCGTCGAGATCGTTGTACGTCGGCGTATCGAACGTGCCGTTCTCGGGGCGAAGCGTGGCCCATTCCCATTGCCGATCCGGCCACATGATGCGGTCCTCGCGACGATCCGCGAAGGACTGCACGCGCATCTGATCGTTGGCGATCCGTGCGGCCTTCTCGAGTATCCCCGTCATTCTCGCATCGGGGTTGAAGGGTTGTCCCTTGACGATGCCCAGCGTGGCGAGACGTCCGTAGTCCATGCGGTACGGTTCGAACGCCGGTTCCTTGTCGATGATCTCGTGCAACTGCTTCCAGAAATCGATGTTGCGCTCCCAGCGGACCGGCGAGAAATCCTGCTCTTTCGCGCCCTGGTCGATCAGCGTCACGTTGGTATCCGGAGCGCTCAGAGGATGCACCTTCACCGTCTTCAGCATCGTGACCGCAGCGGCGTCATCTCCTGCGGGCGGAATCGCGCGCACCAGCAGCAGAACGCGGTTGGTCGGAGAGCGACCGACGTTGTAACCGGAGGGCACTGCCTTTCCGTATCCGGGCCCGACCAGCAGATGTTTGCCGCCCTTGCCTGCGTCGGGACCAGGAAGCCCCATGTCCATGATGTGACGCTGGTTGATGTCATTCGCCACCGCGATCAGCGCGCCCGGCGGAAGGTCGACGACCATCGGCTCGGCGGTCAGATCGAGATTGCCGCCGAAGTACGGCGTATCGGAGTTCGGCGTGAAGACCAGTTGCTCTGGACGTCCGTGAAGCAGCAGCAGTTCCTTGTTCGCGTTGGTTCCCGCCGCAATGTTGCCTTCCCAGGTCGCCTTGAGGGACACGCTCGGAAAGAAGAACTTGTAAGCCTCGATGGCGCGCGTGAGGTCGGCATCGTCGTAGGCTTTCTGAATCGTCGATGGCGTCGGAAAGCCGCCTTTGAACTCGTACGCCGGCGCTTCGGCAGCTACGGTGTCGGCGGCATGTGGCGCAGAAGTCGCGCCAGTGTCGCCGGCACGTTGACAGCCGGCGCATGCAAGAACCAGCAGCGGTACTGAGATGAGGTACTTCACGAGATTGCTCCTTGAACGAAAAACGGTGCTGCGCAATGCAGTGGGCAACTGCGACCAGTATCGAGTCACCGGACTGACGCGTGGATCAGTAGATCGGGCAGCTCACACGATCGCGCGTGATCGGTTCAGCCGATCGGGAACTGCAAATTCAATCCGACGAAATTCGTTTTTCGCTTTCATGTCTTTCCTTTCGTCGATCAGAAGTCGAAGGACACGCCCAGATCGGAACTGCCCCTACCAGTTGCGGCTACTGCACTTTGTTGACCGGCGGCGGAATCCAGACGCCATCCCTCATGGCGCGCCGGGGCGAATAGAGACGCAAGGCAAGATTGAAGTCGCCCGTAGGCGCGGGGAGCCAGTTCGATTCCTTGCCCGTCCCGGGTGACTCGTTCTGGATATAGAGTTCAAGCGATCCGTCGGCGTTGAACTTCAGCTTGTTGTCATCGAAATGGCTGCCGACGGCAAACCGGTTGAGCGCGTTGGCAACCTGGTAACCATCCGTGTCATACAGCGTCACGGACCAGAATGCCTCTGCGGGCGGCAGCTCGTTCTTCCCGAAACGCAACACATAGCGATTGGCGCCGCTGTACGGCTTGCCGTCGCCATCGACGAACGAGGCCGGATAGATCGCATCCTCAGGCAGGTTGACGCCGAGACCGATATAGGCGCCCATGGCACGCGGTTTGTATGACGTTCCATAGGTGCCAACGGTCTGCAGTGCGTAGAACCAACCCTTCGCCTTGGTGAGTCCTTCGCCTGTCTTGCCCGCTTCTTCGATGTCTTTGAGCGCATCTTTCGCAGCCGCGTTGATGGTCTTCACGCGAGCCGCGTCAAGTCTCGAAGGGTCGAACGGCTTGCCTGCCTCCAGGCCGATCTGCCGCATCCGGAACAGCATCGGATAGTCGTTGGCATGCGCCGGATGCTTTTGCAGCAACGTCGCGAGGCGGCTCAGCAGCGTTACGCCGTCCAGCCTGTTGACCTGATTGAACGGCGTCGCCTTGTCGATGCCGGAGTCGACAGGCAGGCCCTTGGGCTGCGTGTATGACTTTCCCCATTGACTGAGCGGAGTGAGCTGGTACCCATCCTGCACTTTCGCCACGTTCGCGAAGTCCGTCGAACCATTGGCCTGGGTGCGCCCGAGGATCCATATGACCGGTGTCGGAGCGACGACCCTGTCCAGTCGCGCCGGCAGCGTTCCGGTCCAGCCCGGCGGCACGATCGCGAAGTTGCCCGCCCTGGTTCCGGTCGTGCGCGATCCGACGACGGCGAACACATCCGTCCACATGTCGAGCATCGGCAGCATGTAGTACCGGCCACCCGTATCCGGCACTGAGAGCACGATGGGCTCGCGGGAAAGATCGAGCCAGGCCATGGAATACAACGTGTCGAAGTTGTAGCGGACCACGTCCCTGTCCTGTGCCCGCGGATAGCTTCGCGCGTGGGCGAACTGATTGATCGGCGCGCGCAGGGGAATCGTGTCGGCATCAGGCACGTTGGTCGATTGGCGCATCGTCGCATCCATCGTGACAATGGGGTACGCGTAGATGTATGCATCGCGCGCGATCTCGTATGCCTGCTGTTCGGAGATGCCTTGCGCGGATGTCGAAACGCACATCGCGAGCAGGAGACAGGAAAGAGCGGGTCTGATCATGATGGGTTCCTTCCGGGGCGGCATTGAACTGGCGTCGCGCAGATCACCCAATGGGAAACTGCAGATTCAATCCAAAAAATATCTGCAGCTTCGGCACGTCGCCATCGTGTGCGACCGTCCACTGCGGTTCGACGAAGGCGTTGTACGTCGTCGTGCCGCCTTTCCACACCTTGCCGATACCCGCGCCGACCGGAATGAAATACGTGTCCGCTTCGAGATCCCAGGTCAAGGTGGCGGAGCTGCGGAAGTACCAGGCCTTGGGCAGGTTGTAGATGAAGAAGGGCTGCGCCTGCAGGTTGTTCTGGTCGCGTCGGTCGTCATCGCCTGCGAATGAAGCCTGCCAGGTGACGAGTCCGCCGATGATTCCCCAGTGCTGCGGGGCCATGAACATGCCTGCGAGACCTGCCTGCCACTTGCCTGTACCGGTTTCATCGCGCCCGGCCGTGGGAATCGTGAGCTGCGGACCGAAACCCACTTCCATGCTGCCTGCCTTGAACAGGAATACATCGAACAGGTTGAGATCGCCGACATCGGTGTGACTGCCTGACGGCGGCAGATCGGGTGTCGTGACGATGGGCAGCGTAGCGCGCAGCAACTGCGGATGGCCGAACAGCTTGTGCGGCGTCGCGCCGCGCAGCAGGAACGCGTTCGAGTCGGCGTCGCCGAGGCCGTAGTAGCTGTCGGTCCAGGCGTCCTGAAGGTTGAGCGCCAGTGTCGGCGTGAGCGGATTGTTGGACTTGTTCATCTCCTCGGCGGATTGGGCCAGTGCAGTGCCGACGTTGCCGAACAGAACAGCGGCGCCGATGAAAGCGGCGATCGGTTGAACTTTGCTCATGTGTGGTCTCGTGTTCTTTCTGCTTGTGGGGCCGGCTTTAGCCGGCCTGAAAACAGTCAGGCTGAAGCCTGACCTACAGCAAGAAGGGTCACTTCAGTTCCTCGATGTCCTGCAACTGCCAGCTCTTCTCGAAATACACCTCGGTAGGGCTGTAGAAACGGAAGATCGGGAACCAGCCGCGCCCGGGCACTGTCTGGATCCAGTTGCCCTTGCCCTGCGGTTTCGTCGGGCCGAAGGTGATGTCGATCGAACCGTCCTTGTTGACGAGCGGCTTCGTGTAGCTGCTGACAGAGGGCAGCGGTTGTCCGTTCTGCAATTCCGAGCGGCTGAGCGAGTCGTAGACGACGACGGACCAGAACGCTTTCGCGGGAATGTCGGGCGCGACGTGCAGTCGGTACGTTTTCGCGCCGTCGAGATAGCTGCCCGTGCTGTCGCGGTACGTCCACAGGTATTGCGAACCCTGACCCACGTTCTTCGCCATCATGGCGGGTGAGTTGCCCGCAGCCATGTAGTAGACGTTGTTGCGCGCATCGACCTGCGGCACGCCCTCTTTCGCGAACGTGTAAGTCATGCCGTCGGGAACGCCCTGCCACTGACGGCCCGGGTAATAAAAGACCGCGGGTGGTTCATAGGTATTCGCGCGCGCCATCGCACCACCCACGCGTGCAGCCTGATCGAGTAACGCTCTCGTCTTCGCATCGGGATTGAAGGGCTTGCTTTTCTCGATGCCGATGGCCTGCATCTGGAAACGTTCTGACGGATCGAAGGAAGCGGCCGGTTCTTCGTTCACGAGCATCGACAGCAGTTCGAAGTAGCGGACGTTGTCCGGGAAGACGGTCTTGATCGACTGCTTCGAGCCGTTGAGAAACTCCATCGCTGGTGGCGAGGAGGCGAGCTTGAGCGGATAAATCTTCGTCTGCTTCATCAGCTTCACTGCCGTCGCCGTACCGGTCTTGTCCTGGAAGCCACGGACGGCGAACAGTGCGGAATAGGTGGGCGATTTCGAAACGAAGTAGCCGGACGGAACGTCACCCTGGTAGTCGGGCGGCAGCACGAGGAATTTACCGCCCGCACCCTTGTCCGGGCCGAGCGGACCGATGTCGGCGAGATAGCGCTGCAATCCATCCTGCAGGAAGCCGAGCATATGCGGCGGTGCCTCGACGACGGTGGGACCGTCCTTCTTCAGGTCGAGATGACCGATCGCATAGACCGTCTCGGTGTTGGCCGTGAGCAGCACGGTCTGCGCGTCCATGAGCTGTTCCCAGATCACCACCTGGTTGGACTTCGTCGCACCGAAGGCGTGCACACCCTCGCGGGTCGCGATCTGGCTCACCTTCATCATCTGTGTCAGGTACACATCGACGGCGCGGTTGAACTTGAGCTGGTCGAGCAGGCGCTGACCGGAGTCGCCTGAGGGATAGCCGTTCTCGAAGGTGAATTCGCCGTATGGCGTCTGCAGCGTTTCGTTGTTAAGCCAGCCGAAGCGCTGGGCGTCGCTGGTGGATTGTGTGTGGCCTGACGAGGCCACAGTGAGCAACGCGCTGAGGAACAGCAGTTTGAAACGGATATTGCAGCTCATGATTTCGGCTCTCCAATTGCGCGAGTTCTCCGGCCACAGATACCTGCGCCCTTGCCCTGGCGCGCGAAGAATGACCAGCAGGCGCCGCCAGCAGTATCCGTAGAACGGGAAATCTTCATGTACGGCTCCCCACGAATATCGATCGAGCTAGCCCGAACGCAGATCGCGGTCGACCTGGTCGAGCAGGCTCATGAGCTTGTCTTCAGAAAATGGTTTACCCAGAAACGCCAGCGCGCCGGAGCGCACGGCCTGTTCGCGCGCCTTCTCGCCGGGCGAGGCCGCCACGAAAATGATGGGCAACTGCTGTCCGTTCTCGCGCAGCCGCGTCTGCAGTTCGAATCCGTTCATGCCCGACATCTGTACGTCGGAGATCAGGCACGCGGTGTCGGCGACGCGGCCGGAGTCGAGAAATTCTTCGGCGCTGCCGAAGGCGGCCACGGTGTAGCCGATGGAATGGAGCAGGCTGGTGATGGCGCTCCGGAACGACGCATCGTCGTCCACGACACAGATGAGGCATGTCATGGCGCGGAAGCATCCGCGCGTCCGTGCGGAATCAGTATGGGACCATGGACCTAGCTCTGCCTCTTTCTGCTCTTGCTGTAGGTCAGGCTTCAGCCTGACAGGCTCAGGCCGGCTGAAGCCGGCCCCACAGGAAGAAGCTGCTGCGTGATGCGCACGAGTTCCGCCACCGACCGAACACCCATCTTGCGGGTGACCTGTCCACGATGAACCTTGACCGTCTTCTCCGCGATGCCGATCGCGGCAGCAATCTGCTTGTTCAGCATCCCGCGCACCACGAGTTCCATGACCTGTCGCTCGCGGCTGGTCAACGACTCATACCGGCTGCGCCAGATCGATGCAGCCTGTCGTTCCTGCAATCGCTGGCCATCGCGCTCGAGCGCCGTGCGGACGGCATCGAGGAACTCTTCTTCGTGCAGCGGCTTGGTGAGAAATTCCAGCGCACCGGCCTTCATGGCCCGCACCGAGACCGGAATGTCACTTCGGCCGCTGATGAAGACGATCGGAATCTGGATGTGTGCCGCCGCGAGTTCCGCCTGCAGATCCAGTCCGTTGAGATCCGGAAGCTGCACGTCGAGCACCAGACAGGTGGGCGCCTCCGGCAGTTCCTGCGCAAGGAATTCCTGGGCCGAGGAGAGCAGTCGCGGGTCGAAGCCGGCAGAACGCAACAGCCGGCCCAGTGCCTCGCACAGCGCTGCATCGTCATCGACGACATATACCCGCATCACATCACTCCCCGCAGCACGATCCGGAACTCCGATCCGTGCGGCGACGCCGGCGCGACTTCGAGCTGTCCGCCGTGTTCTTCGACGATGGAACGACAGATGGCGAGTCCCATGCCCATGCCTTTTTTCTTGGTGGTGAAGAAGGGATCGAAGATGCGCTCGGCGATGTCCAGGGGAATGCCGGGGCCATTGTCCGTGACGGCAATCCGCACACCGCGGGTTTCATGCTGACTGCAGGAAACGCGCAGCAGTGCCTCGCGGCCCGTCTCTGTCTGCATCGCATCGGCAGCGTTGCGGAAGAGGTTCAGCAGAACCTGCTTCAGTTGCCCCGGATCGCCCACGACCGCAAGTCCGGGAGATAGGTCGAGTTCGAGTGCAATGTGCGCGCCGCGCAGTTCATCGGCGACCAGCAGCAACGTCTCGCGCACGAGTTCGTCGACGACGATGGGAGATTCGCTTTGTTCGCGCCGGCTGAAGATCGCGCGGATCGAGCGGATGACTTCGGCGGCGCGATGTCCATCGGCGGAAATGGCTTCGAACGACTGCTTCGCCTCGGTCAGTTCCGGCGGCGTACGCGTGAGCCAGCGCCGCCCGGCATTCGCATTGGCCACCACTGCACCCAGCGGCTGGCGGATTTCGTGATCGATCGCGGCGCTCAAGGCTTCCATGGTGGCGAATCGGCCCTCGCGTTCATGACGCTCTTTGACTGCGGCCAGCGCGAGCTGGGCGTAGAGGCGGTTCGATTCCCAGAGCAGCATCAGCAATACATATATTCCGGCAAGAAGCCCGTACAGCCGCCCCGAAAACCACAACAGACTGTAGCGCGTGGAGGTAAACGTCACCATGACGAGTTCGATGAGCCAGGCCCACATCGACACCAGCAGCCACAGGTCGAGCACCGAACGACGCCGGCGCCAGACGAGCGTCATGGCTGTGCCGAGCAACGCGAATATCACGATGGCGACGATGCGCAGCCGCTCCGCGGACCACTGCACGGTGTCGGACATCATCGACGGCAGCCACGCATGTCCCGCAGTCGTGAACACCGTGAGCACGAGAACGAGCAGGGCGATGCCGACGGCGCCGATGAGGGCGGCGCGGCTCGCACGCGCCGGCGCCATGCCGGGATCGTCCGGGTCCTTCCACAGCGCGTAGCCGATCACCGCCAGCGGCAGGCCGAAGTGCCAGAAGTAGTACAGCCAGATCGTCGTGTTGAACCCTGCACCGAGCAGGCCCGTCGCGGAGAACACGCCCGGAAATGTCAGCAGGTGGGGAATCATGATGAGTCCCGTGAACAGATAACCGCTGGCGAGCGCCAGCAAGGCCCGCGAGCGCTGCACCGAGAACTGCGCGAACAGCAGCGACGCCGTGATCAGGTCGCCGAGGATCAGCGCCGTGTCGACGATCGGAATGAACGCCCTGGTCTCCGGCAACTGCAGGGAGGCGAATGGAATGGTTGCCAGCGACGCCGCGAGCAACACGAACGCCACGCCGATGCAGGCACGCATCTGACGCGGGCTCGGCGGCAGCCAGGAAAGCAGCGGCACCCGGTCCTGTGTGGAACGCATCGAAATCCTCCCCGTTCAGCGGCTCGATCATCTCACCACGGCGTTCCCATCTGGATTGCCCGAACTACGGACTGTCAGCAGGCAGCTGCCTCGCGACAATCCGCCCGCCGTAGGTGTGAAGCCGACGACCCTCCGAATCGAAATCCGGGAGAACACGCTGATGAGTCTCTTAACACGTTTCCTTGCGACGCTGGCGTTGGGCGCACTGGCGGCCGCTGCCCATGCCCAGAGCAGCAAGCCCAATATCCTGGTCATCTTCGGCGACGACGTCGGCCAGTCGAACATCAGCGCCTACACGCACGGGCTGGTCGGCTACAAGACGCCGAACATCGACCGCATCGCCAAGGAAGGCATGATGTTCACGGACTATTACGCCGAGAACAGCTGCACGGCAGGCCGGTCGACGTTCATCACGGGCCAGAGCGTCTTCCGCACGGGCCTGTCGAAGGTCGGCCTGCCCGGCGCGCCGGTGGGATTGCAGGATCGTGACGTCACGATCGCACAGGCATTGAAACCGCTGGGCTACGCCACGGCGCAATTTGGCAAGAATCATCTCGGCGATCAGGACCGGTTCCTGCCGACCAATCACGGCTTCGATGAGTTCTTCGGCAATCTCTATCACCTGAATGCCGAAGAGGAGCCGGAGCGTCCGTACTGGCCAAAGGACAATCCCGATTTCCTCAAGTTCTACAATCCGCGCGGCGTCATTCATTCCTTCGCCGACGGCAAGATCGAGGACACCGGTGCGCTGACCCGCAAGCGCATGGAAACGATCGACGACGAAACGACCGGCGCCGCCATCGCCTACATGCAGAAGCAGGCACAGGCGAACAAGCCCTTCTTCGTCTGGATGAACTTCACGCGCATGCATGTGTTCACGCACGTGCGTCCCGAATACCGCGGCAAGGCCGGTCTCGGCATGGGCCACGAATATGCGGATGGCATGTGGGAGATGGATCAGAACGTCGGCAAGATCCTCAAGGCCGTGGACGACGCAGGCATCGCGAACAACACCATCGTGGTGTTCACCACCGACAACGGCCCGAACTTCTTCTCCTGGCCCGACGCTGCCAATACGCCGTTCCGCAGCGAGAAGGATTCCAACTGGGAAGGCGCCTTCCGTGTACCCGCGATGGTGCGCTGGCCGGGCAGGATCAGACCCGGCGCCATCAGCAATGCGCTGTTCTCCGGACTCGACTGGTTCCCGACGCTGGTCGCTGCGGCTGGCGATACAGGCATCAAGGACAAGCTGGTCAAGGGCACCAGCCTCGGCGGCAAGAGCGCCAAGGTCCATCTCGATGGCTACAACCAGTTGCCGCTGCTGCTGGGCCAGACAGAAAAAAGCGCCCGCAATGAATTCTTCTATTTCGACGACGACGCCGACCTCGTGGCCATGCGCTACGACCAACTGCTGCCGGGCGCCACGACCCCGACAGCGTGGAAGATCGTGTTCTGCGAACAGCGCGCGCCGGGCGGACTGGAGATCTGGAAGGAGCCCTTCACCTGCCTGCGTGCGCCCAATGGCTACAACCTGCGAATGGATCCGTACGAGCGCGCCAGCGTCGGCCCCACCAACCTCTATCGTCAGATGGAGACGGAGAATCCGTACATCCTCATCGACGCGCAGCGCAGAGCCGCCGCCTTCCTGCAGACCTTCATCGACTATCCGCCCAGCCAGGTTCCGGCCAGCTTCACCATCGACCAGATCGAGGAGAACGTGAAGCGGCAGGTGATGGAGAAAATGAGGAAGTAGGGCGGATCGCCGTCCTCGCCGCCCGCCGGTTCCCCGGGATCGGCGGGCGTTTTCGTTTATCTTTGCCCGAATGAAACGCAAGCACCGACCCACCGACCCGCCGCCTTCGACATCGCCTGCCGCCGCCGCGACGCTGCTTCCCTCGTCGCTCCTGTTTCTTTCCGGCGCAGCGGCGCTCATCTACCAGCTGCTGTGGATCAAGCAGCTTTCGCTGATCGTCGGCGTCGACGTCTATGCGATCACGATCGCGATCAGTGCCTTCTTTGCCGGACTCGCCGTCGGCGGCATCGTGTTCGGCCGCTGGGCCGATCGCCTGTCCCGTCCCTATCTGCTGTACGCGGCGCTCGAAGTCGCCGTCGCGATTCTCGGCATCGCGGCCACGCAGTCGCTGGCTCACTCCGCGGCCTTCTTTGCGAGAGCGGAAGGTTTCGTCGGACCGCTGGCCTGGCTCGTTCCATTTCTCCAGGTCGGCATACCAGCGACATTGATGGGCGGAACGGTGCCGGTGCTGGTTCGCGCAGCGACGCGCGACTCGCAACAGCTCGCACGCGTCGGCGGCAGGCTCTATGGTGCGAACACGGCAGGCGCCATCATCGGTGCGCTGCTGCCGGTGTTCCTGCTGATCCCGGCGTTCGGCGTGCGGGGAGCGGCGATGGTTGCGGCGGGGCTGAATCTGCTCGCGGCGGCCGGCGCTGGACTCGCGGCAAGGTGTGGGAGAGAGGAGAAGAAGGAGGGCGGTGTCTTTTCCCCTCCTCCGCGCAGCGGGGGAGGGCCAGGGAGGGGGCGACTCTTCGTCGAACGTACGCCGCCCGCCCGCCTCGCGCTTCTTCTCTATGCGATCTCCGGCGGTATCGCCCTCGGCTACGAAGTGATCTGGTCGCAGGTCGTCGTGCAATGGACGAGCACGCGCAGCTTCGCGTTCGCGATCACGCTCGCCACCTATCTGTTCGGCTGGGCCATCGGCAGTCGCGCCTATGCAAAGCGCGCGGCAACCACCGGCAATCCCTGGGGTGAATTCGGTCTGCTGATCGCGCTCGCCGGCGTCATCGCATTCCTTGCGGTGTTCTCGCTCGGCGCGTGGCTGCGGCCCCTCCAGACGGACAACGCCACGCTCGCGTTCCATCTCACGAACAGCGAAGCCTTGGCCATGACCATCCGCTTCGCCACCGCGACGCTCTGGATCGTGCTGGCGCCGACGATCCTGCTGGGCGCCGCGTTTCCGCTGGCGTTGCGCATCGTGGCCGGCGAAGACCGGGTCGGTGCGGACACCGGTTCCGTCATCGCCTGGAACACGGCGGGCGGAATCGCAGGCACCGTGCTCGCCGGCTTCGTGCTGGTGCCGCTGCTCGGCGTGGAACGCAGCCTGTCGGCGATGGCGATCGGCGGCTGCATTCTCGGTGTCGTCGCCGTGCTGCACGGATCGTCCGCGGGTGTCGTCGCGCGATGGGCCACCTTTGCCTGCGGCGTGATCGCCGTTGCCGGTGCGGTCGTCATGCGGCCGGATCATCTCGCGCGACAGCTGGCCGACTACCGTCGCGGCGAACTGGTGTTCTTCAAGTCGGGGGCGGGCGGGACGGTCGCAGTGATCGAGCAGCAGTCGGACAACCGCCGCCTGCGACGCCTGTATGTCGATGCCGTATCGAACTCCGGCGACTCGATGACCTCGCAGCGCTACATGCGCCTGCAATCGCTGCTGCCGCTGATCGTGCACAACGGCGAGCCGCGCTCCGCACTGGTGATCGGCATGGGCACCGGCATCACCGCCGGCGCGCTGCTCGACTATCCGCCGCTGGAGAAGCGCGTGGTGGCCGAACTGCTGCCCGAAGTGGTCGAAGCCTCGACGCTCTTCGACGGCAATCGACAGGTCGCGGGCGATCCGCGCACGCAGATCCGCCTGCGCGACGGCCGCCGCGAGCTGCTGCGCAGCGAGGAACGCTACGACCTGATCACGCTCGAACCGCCGCCGCCCTCCGCGGCCGGCATCGTGAATCTGTACTCCTCCGATTTCTATCGTCTCGCGGCGCAACGACTCAACGAACACGGCCTGCTGGCGCAATGGCTGCCGCTGCCGACGCAGGTGGAGACGGATACGCAATCGCTCATGCGCAGTTTCCTCGACGTGTTTCCGTACGCGACGCTGTGGACCACGGAACTGCACGAGATGCTGCTGATCGGTTCGCACGAACCGATCGGGCTCGATGCAGAAAGAATCGCAGCGCGCTTCTCGCAGCCGGAAGTGGCCGCGGCGCTGCAGGAGATCGGAGTGATGTCCGCTGCCGACCTGCTGGGCACCTGGGTCACGGGCCGCGAAGGCATGGAACGCTACGCGGGCGCGGCGCGGCCGGTCACGGACGACGATCCGCGGATCGAATACGGGCCGTGGGTGATGCCGGGCGAGATCGTCACGGTGCTGCCGCGACTGCTGGCGCTGCAGACCGAGCCGCCGCTCGTCAATGCCGCACCGGATCTGCCGGCGGAGATCGTCCGCAGTCGCGACCGCCTGCACCGCTTCTACATCGCCGGCCTGCACGCCTATCGCGGCGAGCGCGATCGCTGGGCGAGGGCGCTCGATTCGGTGATCACGGAAGATCCGCGCAACGCCTACTACCGGTGGATCGCGGGCGGCCGGCAATAGCAGCTCGATCCGCAGCGCCGGACTGCGTTGATATCCATGCAATTCACGGACTCGCGGGTTGAGCGATCCGCCCGAGGTGCGTATGGTCGGCTCGTCCCCGATTTTTTCTGGGTAGAGAACGATGATCGATCTGAACGAATTGTCCCGGATGCCGCTGTTCGACAACTCCCTGCTGCAGTGGCTGATCGCGACTGCCGTTGCAGTCGCCGTGTTCGCCGTGCTGATGACCGCGCGCCGCGTCATTCGCACCTATCACAAGCGACTCAAGGAAACGCCTAAGACGGAGATCCTGGAACTTCCGCTGGAAGTGCTCAGTCGCACGACGCTGCTTTTCTTCCTGGTCGTGGCGTTGTACTCGGGATTGAAGACGCTGACCGTCGGAGCGCGGGGCGCCAGCCTGATGGATTCGGTGATCACCATCGCCTCTTTCTGGCAGGCCGGCGTATGGGCCGTTGCGGCGGCGTCCGCGTACATCGACCGCAAACGCCGTGCGAGCATGACCGCCGATCGTGCCGCGGTCGGATCGCTGTCGATCATTGCGTTCATCATCAACGTCGTCATCTGGGCGCTGGTCGCGATGCTCACGCTCGAAAACCTGGGCGTCGACATCACGGCGCTGGTGGCCGGCCTCGGCATCGGCGGCATCGCGGTGGCTCTTGCCGTTCAGAACGTGCTCGGCGACCTGTTCGCATCGCTCTCGATCACGCTCGACCGGCCGTTCGTGGTCGGCGATTTCCTGATCGTCGACGACTTCCTGGGCTCGGTCGAATACATCGGCATCAAGAGCACGCGCCTGCGCAGCCTCAGCGGCGAGCAGATCATCATGGCCAACAGCGATCTGCTGGGCAGCCGCGTCCGCAACTACGGCCGCATGAACGAGCGGCGCGTCGTCTTCCCCACGCGCGTGACCTATGAAACGCCCGTGGAGCTGGTCGAGAAAGTACCGGCGCTGATCCGCCGGATCGTGGAAGAGCAGAACAACACCCGCTTCGACCGCTCGCATTTCCAGAAACACGCGCCGGGCTCGCTCGATTTCGAAACCGTCTACTACGTGCTTTCCGCCGACTACAACAAGTACATGGACGTGCAGCAGGCCATCAATCTCGCGCTGCACCGCGAGTTCGCGAAACTGCGCATCGAGTTCGCGTATCCGACGCAGAAGCTCTATGTCGCGGGTGTGGAATCCACGGAGCCGGATCGAACGCGGCGCGCTGCCTGACCAGAGGCTCGCTAACGGCCCGCTGGCGATCCCGGCCGCAGGTTGAGCGTCAGCAGTGCGTAGCCGGCATTGCTGAGTTTCGTTTCCGGCGCTTCCCAGTCGCTGCCGACGATCGACAGTCCGCGCAGTCCGGCGACGCCGGCTTCGAATCCCAGCCAGACGCTGGCGACGACGCGGCGTTCGACTGCGAACCCGACATTCCAGCTCGTCAGGTTCATGCGCGGCCGGCGTTCGTCGGGCTCGATCGACCACGACGCGCCGGACGGCGAGACGCCGAGACGGAACAGCGTATCCGGTGTCGGCGCGTAGGTGACCGAGGGCCAGGGCAGGATGGCGTTGAGCGTCCAGTGATCGTCGATGATGTAGGCTGCGCCGAGATAGGGCGTGTAGAAATCCTCGAGCGGCGAGACGTCGAAGTAGGCGCCGACGATCCAGGCGAACCGGGCATTGCGCACGTTGCGGCCGAAGACGCCGCCGAGCGTTTCCCAGTACCAGCTGTCCTGCGGCGTCTTGTGACCGAGCGGCGCCACGAAGGCCGCGATCTGCCAGTCCGGCGTGGCCTGCCGGACCCAGCCCACCGGCAGCGAGATGCTGAAGACGTCGAGTTCGTCGCGGGCCGATCCTTCGAGGTCGAAATGCGTCCAGGACAGCCATTCGCCGATGCCGATCGCATCGCGTTTTCCCAGGGGAATGGGCAGCAGCGCAGCCTGCGAAACGGACGTCTGACCATAGGTCACGGCCCCATCGCCGCCGTTGGACTGACGGAACCGCGATTCCGCGTAGTTCGTCGCGGTCAGCCAGGCGAGCGGCGGAAACGGCGCATTGCTCTGTGCGCGCACGAACTCGAAATCGCTCTCCGCGAATCGCCGTACCAGCGTGTCGACCAGTCCGTCGGCGGCGGCGGGCAGCGCCGGCATCAGCAGCAACAGGGCGGAAAGGAGTCCGGTCGTGCGCAGCGGCGAGGGCATGCCGAGCAGAGTGCCACACCCCGGGACAGGCCGCGGCATCCGTGCAAAGGGCGGGAATCATTGCCCGTTGCCGGGCCCGGACAGGGTCGCCCGGGTTCGCCTGGAGCGAGGATCATCACTTTATGCGTATAGCGTGGTCGCCCGTGAAGCGGCCATATTTCGGCAACCAATTTGCGGCATCGACCAACTCGAACGAGACAGACGGAGGATATTCACCATGCGTTTCATCAGAACCCTGGGCCCGGCGGCAGTCATTGCATCGATTGCCTGCCTGACCGCCTGCTCGTCGGGACCGACTATCCGCGCCGATGCGGACCCGACGGTGAATCTGTCGAGCTACAAGACTTTCGGCTTCTTCGAGAAGGTATCGACGGACAAGACTGCGTACACCACGCTGGTGAGCACGCGTCTCAAGGACGCGACCCGCCGCGAACTGGAAAAGCGTGGCTATCAGTACTCCGCGGCGAATCCGCAGCTGCTCGCGAACTTCGGCCTGAACATCCAGGACAAGCAGGAGATCCGCAGCACGCCGACCGCCGGCGTCGGTGTCGGCTATGGCTACTACGGCTATCGCACCGGCATGTACGGCGTGTGGGGCGGCTATCCGCAGGACATCGACACCATCAACTACAAGGAAGGCACGCTGACCATCGATCTGGTCGACTCCACGAAGAAGCAGCTCGTCTGGCAAGGCACGGCGCAGGGCCGGATCGACAAGAAGGCGATCGAGAATCCGGGGCCGGCGATCGATGCGGTCGTCGGAGAGATCTTCACCAAGTTCCCGGTGCCGGCGCCCGGCACGCCCGCGCAATAGGTATCGCATCGGCGGTTCGCGCGGATGCCGATCCGGCAAACAGCTTGCGTCTTCGCACTACTGACGTCGGCAGCGCTGCTGTCGACGCCGGTCGAGGCTCGCGAGAAGGTTGACGTCATCTACGTCAAGAACGGCGATCGCGTCACCGGCGAAATCATTTCGCTCGAATACGGCGAACTGAGCGTCAAGACCGATTCGCTGGGAACCCTGTCGATCGAGTGGCCGGACGTCACCTCGATCGAGAGCAGGCAGGGATTCATTCTCGAAGACCTTCACGGCGGTCGCTACTACGGAACGCTGGCGACCGACGTGTCGGCGAAAAGGCTGACCATCGCCGAGGAGGGCGGTGTGCCCGCGCAGCTCGCCCTGCTCGACGTCACCCGGATCTCGCCGGGCGAAGCCACGTTCCTGAGCCGGCTGCAGGGGTCGTTCTCGGTCGGCTTCGATTACACCAAATCGAGCGACATCACCACGATCTCCGGCGCGATGGATCTCTCCTATCGCGCGCCTGCGTTTGCCTGGGCGCTCAGTGCCGACGTCAACACCACGAAAGATCCGAATCAGGGCACGCTCGACCGCGACACGCTCAGCTACAGCTATCAGTGGCTGCGACCGAACCGGCGCTTCTGGGCCGGCCTGACTTCGCTCGAACGCAACGAGGAAACGGGCATCGAGGCGCGATGGACGCTGGGCGGCGGCCTGGGCATGTACTTCGTGCAGACGCCGCGCAGCGAACTGTCGGGCGTGATCGGCCTGGCCGCCACCAAGGAATGGGCGACCGGCGAGGAAACCAGCCAGGAAAGTCTCGAAGGATTGCTCGGCGGCACGTGGCGCATCTTCAAGTTCAACACGCCGAAGGTGAGTCTCAACGCCAGCCTGGTGGTGTATCCGAGCATCACCGAATCGGGCCGCTATCGCACCACCGGCAACCTGTCGCTGCGTCGTGAAATCGTGTCGGACTTCTATCTCGACCTGTCGCTGTATCAGTCGTACGACAGCCATCCGCCGGATGCGACGGCGGAGAAGGACGACTACGGCATCACGACCTCGCTGGGATATTCGTTCTACTGATTCAGAATCCCCAGCCGCTGCCCGTCTGCAGATAGAAGGCCCATTCCTCCGGGCCCTTCGCGACGTCGATCCCCACCTGCAAGCCGAGCGCGCGTGCGATCAGGTAACGCCCGCCGACTCCGCCGGCCCAGCGGGCCGATTCGTTGTCGAGTTCGCCGAAGGAATCCGCCGCACTGCCGACACCGGCAAACGCGACGGCAAACCAGCGTCCGTCGATGTCGTAGCGCGTCTCGACTTCCGTCGTGAGCACGGCATCGCCCTGGTAGCGTCCCTTCGGAATGCCGCGCTGATTGATCGATGGCAGGGCATAGAAGGGGACATCGCCCGACGTGAAGTTCGTATCCAGCCGCAGCGCCACGACCCACTTCGGATCCGGGTTCAGGAACCAGCGGTTCTTGCCGTCGACTTCGGTGTAGTCGAAGTCCTGCGTGAACGAACCCCAGTGTTCGCGTACGTACCATTCGGACTGCAGTCCGCGGCTCGGCGTGAAAATGTTGTCGCGGGTGTCGTACTGAACGACGACACCCGCGCCGAGGTTCTCCACCTTGCCGTTGAGCTGTTCGAAGATCGGCGGCGCATCGTCCTCGTCGAGTCCCGTATCGGCGTCGAGATAGATGAGCTGCGGGCCGATCCAGAAATCCGACTTGCCGAGCTTCCAGATCACCTGCTGGAACGTCGCCCAGCCCTTCATGTTGTAGCCGATGCCGTTCTCGCCGAGGCGCGGGAAATTCTCGCCGCCATAGAACGTGAGATTGATGTCCATCGCGCCGACGGCGCCGGTGTAACGCACCGTGTTGTTGCGCCAGATGCCCAGATGCCCGAGACCGCCGAGCCTGGTGCCGTTTTCGGTGGCCGCGCCCATGACGCCGGTGACGCTCGGCGGCGCGAACGATTGTTCGGCGCCGGGCACCGGCGGTTTGCGGTGAAAGAACGCCAGCGCGACACCGCCGCCGTAGCCGACGGCGGGCTCCGTGATGATCACGGGAACGGGCAGGAAGCCCTTGCGATCCAGCAACCAGGCGCTCGCATCCATACGCCCGTCCTGCGGGTCCTTGAACAGCTCGTGCCAGTCCGCGGCATTCGCCGCGGAACTGCTCATTGCAGCAATCAGCAGAACCGTTGAACTACGCCAGACCCGTCCAGACATGCCGACTCCTCGTTGCCTGAAGCGTCGGCGAGAAGCAGCGGCATGTCGATAAGTGTGAGGGGCAATGAAAGGCCGGGCAGGGCGACGGCCTGCATATATATGTATAGACCCCTCTTAGCGGAAAATGCCCCGTTCCAGGATCGTGCCGTGACCGAGCGGCCGTCCGACGCTGAGCCAGACGCTCCAGGAATCCATCGAGGTGCTCGCCACACCGAGCGTCAACGGACCGATCTGGGTTCTTCCGGTGAGGAAGAGCGATCCGCCGTACATCTCGCCGGTTTCGCCTTCGTCGATGCGGTCGTACATGGCGCCGCCCGTGAGGCCGAGGCCCGCGTACAGCGCGAGATTGCGGATCGGCATGACGTCTTTCACTTTCCAGAGATAGTTCGTGCTCAGGGTCCAGTAGCTGTCGCCGCGAAGTTCGCCCAGCTCGAAACCCGGAAAGCTGCCGGGGCCGCCGAGCGCGAAGGCGCGATCGGGCGGCAGATTGCCGGACAGGTCGGAGCCTCCTGCGAGCGTCACCCACAGGACATCGCGACGGAACGGGACCGCGACGCCGAGGCCCGCCTCGATGCGCTCCCACTCGCGTTCGCCGCCCATCGACTCGTCGCTCTGCAGGTACTCGATGGTCGCAGCGAGTCCGCGCGTCGGGCTGAATGCATTGTCGCGACTGTCGTAGACCGCCGAAACCTTCAGGCCGGCATCGATCGGCTCGCCCTCCGGCATGACCTGCGAGCCGATGTCGACATCGACGTTGCGGCGCGTGTACACGTAGCCGACGCGCCCCTGCGCGTAGGGGCCGATGTTGACGCCCAGGTCGAGCAGTCCGGTCGCATTCTGAAACTGGTAGCGCGCAACCCGTTCCTGGTCCCGGAAGATGTCTTCCAGCGAGCGGGAATAGAAGAGTTGCGGTTCGACGAAGAACCGGTGCGCGAGATCGAGCGGCTGGAAGAAGCTGGTGGAGAACAGGGACTCGCTGCCGATCTGCACCTGGTTGCGCCACTCGGCGCCGAGCTTGTTCAGCCAGGTGCGCGTGTGCCGGCCGTAGATCGAGAACATCAGGTCGCCTTCCGCGGAGGCGTAGGCGCCCATGTCCACTTTCAGATAGTTGGGACCCCAGTCCTTCTCGCGCGGCAGCCAGGTGAGGGTCGGCGCGTCGCGATCGCCGTCGAGCCGATAGCCGACCGTATCCAGATCCTGCAGGACCGCGAGCTGCTGCGCTTCATGACTGATGGAGGCGGCATCGACGGTATCGCCCGGCTTCAGCGCGCTGACTTCCGCCAGATACTCCGGATTGACGTGCTTCAGACCTTCGAAGCGTACGTCCGCGAGTTTCACCTCGAAGTGCTGCGACGCCGTGACCGCCGTGCGCCAGGCGAGATACTCCTGCTCGGGCAGCGCAAAGCGCGACAACGCCGCCGACATCTTCCGCGCCGCCGCTTCGCCGAGCGGCACGGTTTCCGGAACCCGCTCGAAATCCGCGGTGCCGATCGAACCCATCTCGACGTCGATGCGGATGTCGGAGTCGCGCAGGCTCTGCAGCTGCAGTTCCTCGTTGGCGATGATCATCACGTCCATGGTGCGGCTCAGGAGCTGGACGGCGCTGTGAAGCTTCTTCGGATCGGCCGCCGGTTCGACGAGATTGACGACGATCACCACGTCGCCGCACAGCTCGCGCGCGACGTCGATGGGAATGTTGCGGACGAGCCCGCCGTCGGACAGCACCATGCCATTCATCAGCACCGGCGCGAACGCACCGGGAATGGCCATGCTGGCGCGCATGGCCGTGGCCAGATCGCCTTCGCGCAGCACGATCATCCGGCTCGATACCATGTCGGTGGCGACGGCGCGATACGGAATGGGCAGCCGGTCGAAGTCGGTTTCCAGCCGCGCCTGGGCGACGTAGACGCGCAGCAGATCTTCGACGTTGTTCGTGTCGATCAGGCCGCCCGGCGCCTGCAGGCCTTCGCCGGTCAGGCCGAATTCGAAATCATTGCTGTAGGTCGCGCCGGCGCGCTTCTGCTCGATCGGCTCGAACTGGCGCCGGCCCTGCGAGCCGACGACTTTCTTCCAGTCGACATCGATCAGGAATTTCTCGATCTCGGCGGCGGGAATGCCCGAGGCATAGCCGCCGCCGATCAGCGCACCCATGCTGGTGCCGGCAATGCAATCGATCGGCACGCGCTGCTCTTCGAGCACCTTGAGCACGCCCACGTGCGCACCGCCCTTGGCGCCGCCGCCCGCGAGCACGAGCGCCACCCGCGGGCGCTCGTGTGCGGCAGTGCCTTGCGACGTCGCTGCGGTGCTGAAGCAGAGAGACGTCAGCAGGCCGGCAACGACGAGCATGGACGATCGCAGCATGTTCCACCTCGTGCCGATGCCTGCGTACGATCAAGGCGAGGGTTCGACACTGACCGCCAATGCCTGCGAGTAGGAGATGTCGACCTGATCTCCCTTCTTCAGACCGGCGATGAACTTCTGGGATTCAGGCTTCTTCACTGCGACGGTGTGGGTGATGCCGTCCTCGTTCCTGAACGTGACGGTATTCGCCGTGCGGTCGACCGATTCGATCACCACGGTCGAATTGACCGTGTTGCCGACGACGGCTCCCGGCCTCGTGCCTGCCGGTGCAGCAGCCGCAACGCCGGACTCCTTCACGTTGGTGGGCGCCGCCGCGCCTTTCTTGCGGATGTCGGCCGCGAGACTTTCGTAGTAGCGCACCACGACCTGGTCGCCTGCCTTGACCTGCGCGAGATTGCGCACCTCCGGGGCCACCTCCAGCGTCTCGGTCCGTCCGCTGGGGCCTTTCAGCGTGACCATGCGGGTCGCGGCATCGACCGACACGACCGTGGCCGTCAGGGTCTCGGCGTTCTTTACCTGCAGCGGCTCGGAGGCTGCTGCCAGGTTCGTCAGAGCGAGCGCTGACAATGCGGCGAATGTTGCAACGAGAATCGGGCGTTTCATTGGAAGCTCCTCTGGGGTGACGACGGAATCAGCCGGTCTCCGGCATGAAATAGAACATCATGGCGATGATCAGGTAGACGGTGATGAGCTGCGCGCCCTTGAACCAGTTCGACTGGCCGTCGCCGCAGACCACCGTGCCTATCAATGCGCCGAGAAAGAGAGAGCCGACTTCGGCGCGGCTGAACGACAGTTCGAGCGGCGCCGGTGCGATCAGGTAGCTCGCGAACACCAGCAGCGGCGCGACGAACAGCGCGATCTGGATCGAGCTGCCGAGCGCGATGCCGACGGACAGATCCACCTTGTTCTTCGCGCCCATGGCGATGGCGGAACCGCTTTCCGCCGCACCGCCGACGATCGCCAGGAACACGATGCCGATGAAGATCTGCGACATGCCCAGCGCCTGTCCCGTCCCTTCGGCGGCGCCGACGAGGACTTCGCTCATCCATGCTGCAAGCACCGATGCGCCGACGAGGCTGCCGATGGCGCGCGGCATGCTCCATACGGGACCTTCGTGATGACCATGCGAACCGCCCCCCTCGGCGCTGGCGAAAGTATGCGAGTGGGTCTTGAGCGAAAAGATCAGGTACAACACGTACGCGAACAGCAGCACGCCGGCGATGCCGAGGTTGAGCATCTGCTCCTGTCGCATCGTGCCTTCGGGTGCGAAGTAGCGGCTGAAAGCGCTCGGCACCGCGAGGCTCATCGCGGCGAGCAGCATCATGGTGCTGTAGATGCGCGTCGCCCGCGGGTTGAAGACCTGCTCCCTGTGGCGGATGCCGCCGACGAAGAAGGCGACGCCGAGCGCCAGCAGCAGGTTGGCGAGAATGGCGCCGATGATGGAGGCGCGCACCATGTCGAGGTATCCCGCCTTCAGCGCGACCAGGGCGATGATGAGTTCCGGCGCGTTGCCGAACGTGGCATTCAGCAGACCGCCGACGGCGTCGCCGGTGCGCATGGCGACCTGTTCGGTCGACCGCACGATCAGCGCGGCGATCGGCAGGATCGCAAGTGCCGCGGAAAAGAACACCACGGGATCGGCGACGTGGGCATGTTCCGCGGCGAGCGAGATCGGAATGAAGATCAGCAGCCAGTTGACCGAAGGTTTCATGAAGCACCGGTGGCTTGTGTCGTGTACTCGGCGATCCAGGCCTGCAGCAGCGTGTAGGTCGCGGCGAGGATGACGGGTCCGATGAACAGCCCGAGCACGCCGAAGGCGATCAGGCCGCCGATCACGCCGGCGATGATCAGCAGCATCGGCAGCTCGACGCCGCGACGGATGAGCATGGGCCGCAGGATGTTGTCGAGCGCGACGACCGGAATGCTCCAGATCAGCAGCGCCGTGCCCCAGCCCGACGAGCCGCTCCAGTAGAGCCACCCGATTGCCAGCAGCAACACCGGCAGCGGCCCCAGTTGCGCCACACCGCAGACGAAAATGACGGCTGTCAGCACGGCTGCATGCGGCACACCGCAGACCCAGAGTCCGAGCCCGGCCAGCAGCGACTGCACCAGCGCGGTCACGACCACGCCCAGCGCGACGCTGCGTACCGATTTGCCGGCAAGCTGGGCGGTCTCTTCGCCGCGTGTCCCGCCGAGCCGGCGGGCGAATGCGAGAACACCGCGCGCCGCCGTCTCTCCTTGTGCGTAGAGGATCGCGACCAGCACCACGGTCAGCAGGATGTGCAGGAGCAATGCGCCCAGGTCGCCGGTGATGGAAAGAATCCAGGCCGACGCGGAGCGCAGGAACGGCTGCAGCATCTCGATCAGAGCATCCGGCCCCACGGCGCTCACTGCCTGCCAGCGTTCGGCAATCCTCGCGCCGACGACGGGAATGCCCGCGACCCAGGCAGGCGGCGGCGAAATCCCCTCGGCGACGAAGTCGCGCACCACCGCCGGGGCGCGATGCGCCGCGTCGATGAGCGCCGAAGCGGTGAGCAGGATGGGCGTGATGAAGATCAGCAGCACCGCAACCGTAAGGACGATCACTGCCAGGGTGCGGCTGTCGCGAAACCGGCGCTGCAACCACGACAACAGCGGCCACGTGGCGACGACCAGGGTCGTCGCCCAGATGAGCGCGCCGACGAACGGCAGCAGCGTCCACAGGCTCCCCACGATCAGCGCGGCGATGACGAGGATCGTGAGAAAGATCCGCGTGATGTCGTGCGACGCATTCGTGTTCATGGATCCTGCCTTCCGGGTGCGGCGCCGATAGGCGTCATGGCCGTGCATCCGCCTGACGTTGCGGGACATCGAAACTGCCGCCGAGCGCAAGGTGCAGATTCACGCGTTGCGTCAGCGCCTCGGTGCGGACATCGAGCAGGGCGATCCTCGCGTTCTCGACGCTGATGCGCTGCTGTTCGACGGTGCGCCGGTCGATCCGGCCCACGTCGAAGCGTTCCTGGACCCGGTTCAGCGTCGTCGTCTGCTCGTCGAGCGACTGCGTCAGCAGCGACACGCGCTTCGCCAGCGTCGCGCCCGCGGCCAGCGCGTCTTCCACTTCGTTGAGTGCGCGCAGCGCAACGCCTGCGTAGGCGGCGAGCGCCTCCTTCTGTTCGAGCGTGCGGATCTCGACCCGCGCGTTGAGCGCGCCGCCCTGGTAGAGCGGGGCCAGCAGCCGCGCACCGAGACCGCCCGCGGGATTTTCGAAATCCTCCTTGAGCTGCAGGATCTCGCTGTCCCATGCGCCGAAGTTCAGGTTGAGGGAAAGCTGCGGCAGGCGCGCGGCCTTTGCCTCGCCGATGCGATTGAAGGCGGCGGCGACGCGCCGTTCTGCGGCGATCACATCGGGACGGCGTTCCAGCATCTGCAGCGGCAGGCCCGCAGGCATCGGTCCAGGCAGGGGCACGAGGTCCGCGCGTGTTGCGACGTCCGCGGCGGGGTAGCGGCCGATCAGCACTTCCAGTGCGCGCAGCGCCTGTCCACGCGCCAGTTCGAGCTGCTGCAGCGTGTCTTCGAGATCGCGCGCGCTGGCGCGGGCCTGTGCCGTTTCGGTTTCGGTGCCGACGCCGACGCGCTCGCGATCTTCGGCCAGCGACTCGAGCCGCTGGGCCGAGGCCGCCATCTCGCGAGCGATGGCGGCGCGTCGAGTCATGCGGATCGCACTGAACCACGCTTTCGCCGTGGCGGCCGCCAGCGACTGACGCGCGAACTCGAAGTCGGCCTGCGTCGATGCATGGGATTCGCGCGCCGCGTTGCGCGCATAGCGCACGCGTCCCCACAGGTCGAGTTCCCACGTGGCCGCGGCGACGATTCCCTGCAGTGCCGAACTCGTATCGCCGCCACCGCCGCCCTTCATGCCGCCGGTACCGGCAATCCCGACACTCGGCTTCAGGCCGGACTGCGCCACCACGAGATGTTGCGCCGCCTGTTCGACGCGCGCCGCGGCAATCCTCAGATCCGGGTTGTGGGCCAGCGCCTCCTGCACCAGCGCATCGAGCTGCGGATCGGCGAACGATGCGAGCCAGTTGTCCTGCACCTGCGCGGCGTCGGTCGCTGCAGCCTGCCATGCGCGACTCACATCGACGTCGCCCATGGCCTGCTGCCGGATTTCGTCGGGTGCGGGCGGCGGCGCGACCGCGCAGCCCGTCGCGAGCAGCACGATCGCTGCCAGCGGGGAGAGACGTAGCGGAAGGCGCGGCACGGCGAACGGCTCAGTGCAGTTTCAGGATCAGCCAGTCGAGCTTGGCGCCGACCCGGATGATGACCTTGCGGATGATGTGGATGGGCGCGCCGCTGTCGGTGTAGATCGCGCCGTTGCCGATCGCGCCCGAGGCCATGAACAGTTCCTTGTCGTGACGGTCCGCGAGCAGGCGCACGGCGAGACTGTGCGGCGGAATCGGCGCCACGCCGGACGCGGTGTTCATGCCGCCGATGGGCAGCTGGCCCTGGGCCGTCGCCCACATGATGGAGTCGACCTTGCACTTGATGATCCGGCCCGGATACATCTTGAGCGCGATCTCGGCTTCCTGGCCGGGCTTGATCTTGCGGACTTCGTTCTGGTGAAAGATGGCCATGATCCATTGCTCGTCCTCGACGAAGGTCATGGCCGGCGTCATCGGCAGCGGCACGGCCATCGCGCCCGGACGCAGCGCGAGCGAAACGACGGTGCCGTCCGCCGGCGCGCGATAGGTCGACTGGTCGAGCTGCCATTGCGCATCGGCGAGCTGCGACTGCGCCCGCGCGATCTGCGCCTTGACGTTCGCGATCTCGTCCTGTTCGCCGCTGACGGTTCTCGCCGCCAGCTTCTCGCGCACCTGCGCTTCCGTGGCCGCGGCGGCGGCGAGCTGCGCCTGCAGGTTCACGACGTCGTTCTGCGCCTGCTCGTAATCGAACTGGCTGCCCGCGCCGGTGCGCGCGAGTTCGCGCAGCTGGCCTTCGCGGGTCTGCGCCAGCTTGAGTTTCGAGGCGACCGATTCCTTGCTGGCGCGCGCATTGGCGAGCTGCTGGTTCAGGCCGCGCTGGTTGGCGTTCGCCGTGACGAGTTGCGCATCGAGCTGCGTCAGCTGCGCATTCAGCGCATTGACTTCCAGTTCGAATGGCGTGGGATCGATGCGGAACAGCACTTCACCCTTGCGGATGGGACGGTTCGGTTCGATCGGCACTTCCGTGACCAGCCCGTTCACGCGCGGATTGATCGAGACCACGTAGTTGACGACGCGCACGTCGGCGGAGGAGGGCGCGACGATGTTCAGCAACAGGATGAGCAGCGTGATGCCGATGATCGGCAGCGTGATCACGATCACCTGGCTCACCGTGTTCCACGGCAGCCATTGGTACTTGAAGAAGATCAGCCAGACGAAGAACGAGTAGATGCCGAGCAGGAGAATTTCCATGTCAGTTCTCCTTCGGGTCCGCAGCACGCATCACTTCAGGATCGGCCATTCCTTCCTCGGCAACGTAGACGGTGCCGTGCCCGTGCTCCTCCCGATCGGTGCCGTAGGCGAGCTTGTGGAAGACGGGCTTGGAATAGGCCCACAGCCATGCGAGCGGCCAGAGCAGGCCACCGAAGAACAGCGACAGCAGACAGAGCGTCTTGATGGCGCTCGCCTGCGGATGATGGCGTTTCTCCGCGATCTTCTCCGGCATGATGTGGACGATCCAGAACACCGCGATCGCCACGGCCGGCGCGATGAACAGCACGATCCACGCCAGCACGTTGGCGACGGCGTCCAGCGTGTCGCCGGTGAAGAGCGAAGCGTGCGCAGGAGCGGCGGCGAACAGCGCCGGGCCGAAGCCGATCGAAGCCGCGCGCCCACGAAAATTTTTCACGAGGAGGACCCCCATTGCGATGACCATCAGCCGCCGAGCGCAATGGCCGCCAGCACCAGCGCCGTCCCGCACACCAGCAGCACGGTTCCGACGATCCACGGCCGGCTCAGGGTGTAGCGCGCCCAGCTCGCGCCCACGACGAACAACAGCGCCAGCAGCACCAGGTTCGAGACGCGCAGCGCCACCTGGGCCTGGTCGATGAGCAGGAACGGAATCGCGGCGGGAATGCTGGTGATCACGACGAGCACGAAACTCACCATCGCGCCGAGCCAGTCCTCGCGCGTGATCTGCGTCAGTCGTTCGGGTCGCTGCGCGACGTTGTCGGCGATGCGCGCATACAGCACGTCGCGTTCGGCGGACGGCAGGATCTCGCCCAGCAACGGATCGAGTTCGCCGGCGACGAGCTCACGGGTTCGCGCATCGGTGGGATTCGCACGAATCGCACGGCCCAGCCGGCGCAGTCGCCCGCGATCGAAGAGCTGTCCCACCAGGTACAGCATGGCGTCGATGATGCCCCAGGCCACGTTGCAGCCGATGACGGCGATGAGAAGCTGCCGGGCGCCTTCGCGCCCCTCGTCCGCAACCAGCAGGCCGGCGCTCAGCGTGAACGTCAGGGTCATGATGAGCCCGAACAGGATTTCGGCCAGGCTCGTCGCCGGATCGAGATAGCGATGCATCAGCGATGCATCCGCGGGCATTTCGGGCTGCTCCTGCGGCATGACTGAACTCACTGGCTGCTCGCCTCGCCAAGCTTGCATTGACCGAAGATCACGTAGGCGCCTTCGCGATCCGCAATCGCCACGGTGAGCCGGCCGGTGGTGCGATTGACGGTCGCCGCCCAGACGAACTCGAGACTGGTGCCCTGGAGGATCAGCGATTTCGTGTTGTTGCTGACGTTCTGGATCGGCAGTTCGGCGGTGCGGTACGGCGTCTTGACCTGCATCTTCGCCACGTCGATGTACAGGTTGACGTCGCGGCCTTCTTCGGGCTTGAGACGTTTGCAGGTCTTCTCGGCCGGCGTGCAGTCGTGACCGTTCGCGGGTGCGCAGATCATGGGCTTGCTGCCGTCATAGTCCTCCGCGGCTCCCACGGCCATCGCCGCCAGCAATGCCAGAACGAAGAGAGATGGCTTTTTCATGTGCGTCTCCTGTCTCGGTGAAAGCAAAGGCTGCGCGTCGTTCAGAACGCGCCCGTGACGAACAGCAAGGGACCGCCGTATTCCAGCCGCAGCGTTCCGAGGAAGTTCGTCTTGTCCACGTCAAGCTTCGTCGTGAACTGGTTGTAGCCCACGCCGACGCCGAGGTTCTTCAGCGGAAACCAGTTGAAGCTCAGCTTGTAGTCCTGGAGGCTGCCGTCGTATTCGTCGAATTCGAGTGCGAAGAACTGCGCCTGGGCGTCGAAATAGAAATGATCGCTGAGCGCCCACACGCCGCGCAGCCCGATGACCGGCAGCGGTCCGTCGCCGTCGGCCTTGGCTTCGCGATCGATGCCGCCGAAGCCCACGTTGCTGGCCGCGGCAGCAGACAATCCGGCCTTCACGCTCAGGTTGTGCAGGCCGATCGTGCCGGCGAGTTCCAGGTTGTCGCGCTTCAGGAACGAATACTCGTAGGCCAGCTCCATGATCGTGACGTCGAAATCGACCCTGACATTGGCTTCGAACGGAAAGGTCTCGCCGCCGAACTCGATCTCCTTCTGGATGCTGCGTTCGGATGCGGAGCTGCTGTCGAAATAGAGAAAGCGCAGCTTGTGACGCGGCAGGAACCGCCAGTAGCCGTCGATGCGGAAGCGATCCTGCTTGTCGAGTCCCAGGTCATCTTCCAGATTCACTTCGGTACCGACATCGCGATTGCTGGCGTCGAGCCGCACCGTCGTATCGGTATCGAGGAAGAAGATGCCGAGATTGGCCTCGAACTTCCGGTCCAGCGGCCACAGCGGGTCCGCGACCGCGGGGAGCGAAACCATGAAGATCGCCAGCGCCGCAACCTGCAGTACTCTGCTCATGGAACTACTCCTTCCTGATGGCCTGGTGGATGGCGGCGATCACGTCGCAGCCGGGATCGGTCTTGCGGAAATAGGCGATGCCGCCGGCTTCGAGCGCCTGCTCGCGCGCCGCGGGATCGTCGTGCGCGGTGATGTAGATGACGGGCGTGCGCACCTGGCAGGCGAGGAGACGGCGATGCAGTTCCAGTCCGGAAATTCCGCCGAGCTGCACGTCGATCAGCAGGCAGTCGAAGTCGACGCGCATGCCGTCGTCGAGAAAATCCTCCGCCGACGAGTAGTACACCGGATGCATGCCGACGCTCTGCAGCAATCGTCCCAGCGAGCGGCAGACGCTTTCATCGTCGTCGATGATCGCTATGTAGGATCGAGCAGACATGCCGGATGCTCCTGATGCAATCTGCACGCTGGGCGCGGGCGCACCCCGCGTCACTTCGCGTTCCGTTTTTCCCAGGCGCGGACTTTCTCCCGCGCTGCATCGAACAGGCGCTCGTAGTTGCCGCGTCGCACGGCGAGGCTCGTCGCGGGCGCCACCTGCGCAAAGATGTCGTCCCAGAGATGAAAGACCCGCAGCTGCGCGGCCTGATCGGGCGGGGCGACGTTGTCCGTGCCGAACAGGAACCGGTCGGGATAGCGATCCAGCAGCCGCGCCGTCGCCTGCTTCGTCTCGCTGGAACGGACGGCATACTTCGCCACTTCGTCCCAGGAGATGTCGAAGTAGAGATGCCGCAGCTGCGGCGTCTCCAGCAGCCGCTCGATGATCTCGAGCTGGTTCGGCACGCGGCCGGCGCCGGCTTCGACGGTGCCCTGCGATTGCACCGGATGCACCACGCGGCCGAGTCCCATGTGCGCCCAGATGATGGTCGTCTGCGTATGGCGCCCGATCACTTCGATGGCCTGTCTGAGATAGACCGGTTCCTGGTTGGATTTCGCGAACGGCATGTCGATGTCGCAGTGAAGGATCACGACCAGGCCCGCCTCCGCGGCGAAATCGAGTATCCGGTCCAGCGCGGGATTGGTGAGGCTGGCGGTTTCGCCGGCGACTTTCCCGGAAACGAATTCCTTGTGGATGGAGAACTCGCCGATGCCGCTGAACACGCCGGGGAAAGTCTGCAGCACGCGACGGATGTGATCGGCCGCATACATGTCCGCGGGATTGAAGCCGGTGATCATCGGATCCAGTCGTCGCTGTTCCTCCGGACGCAGCGAGCGATACGCCATCGCGATGTGGGCGTCGGTGAAGGAGTAGTAGTACAGCGGCGCGTCCGATTGCAGGTAGTAGCTCGGCGCGAAGTCGCCGGAGTTGCCGTGCGACCAGGTCTGCTGCAGCGGAATGCCGAACAGCGTCGAGCGTCCGATGGCATCGCCCATGATTTTCATGAACGCATGGATGTCCGTGCCCTCCTGCACGTAGTTGGTCAGGTGAAAGTGCGAGTCGTTGAACAGGTAGTCCGGTGCCTTGCCGGCATGCGCCACGCTGCACGACAGCCAGAGGGCCGTGACTGCGATCAACGTGACGCCTATCGGTTTCATGGCCATCGCGACCGGTCAGCGCTTTCCGGACTTGACGGTCACGGCGTAAGGATTGCCGCCGAGTGCATTGGAGACCGCTTCGATGGCGAGTTGTGCCTTGACGCTGTTGCCGGCTTCGTCCAGCGGCGGCGCGATCACCGCGATGCCGAACTTGCCGGGCGACACGGCGATGATGCCGCCGCCGACGCCGCTCTTGGCCGGCAGGCCGGTGCGATACAGCCACTTGCCCGAATCGTCGTAGAGTCCCGCCGTTGCCATCACGGCCAGCACGCCGGGAACGTTTGCGGGTTGCATGACCTGCTTGCCCGTCACCGGATTCCTGCCGGCATTCGCCAGCGTTCCCGCCATCATGGCCAGATCCTTCGCGTTGGCGCTGATGGCGCACTGCTCGGTGTAGATGTCGGTGGCCTGCGCCGGATTGTCCTTGATGAATCCGTAGGCATACATGAGCGAGCCGATGGCCTGGTTGCGCTGGTTGGTCGCCGCTTCGGAGTCGAACACTTCCTTGTCGACGGTCAGCGGCCGGCCGGCGAAGTCGGAATGGAAATCGAGAATGCGTTTCCACACTTCGTTGCGGCTGGCGCCGGACACCATGCTCGTCGCCGTGATCGCGCCGGGATTCACCAGCGGATTGATTTCCGGTCCGCCGAGCGCCTTCTGCGCGAACTCGACCGAGACGATGGAATTGAAGCGCATGCCGGTCGCATCGACGCCGATGCGTTTGACGATCGCGTCCGGACCGAGATCCTCGATGACGCGCGCCATGGTGAAGACCTTGGAGATCGACTGGATCGACACCTGCGACTGCACGTCGCCCGCCGTGTAGACCTTGCCGTCCGGCGTCACCAGCGCGATGCCGAAGATGTTGGAGTCGACCTGCGCGAGCGCGGGAATGTAGTCGGCGTTTGCGCCTTCCTTGACGCCCTTGAACTTCGTCAGCGCCGAGTCGATCGCCGACTGGATCTCCTTCGCGGACTGCGCGGCCGCCGGCAACGCAGCGGCGCACAGCAGGGCGGTCGCGGCGGCAAGCGCGAACAGGCGCCGCATTCCCGGAACATTGTTCGCACTCATGTCAATTGCCTCCGAAGGTATGGCTGAAGTTGTACTTGACGGAGAACTGGATCCGTACGTCGTCGGAAGTGAAGCCGTCGCTGAAGTTCTCGCGGCGGCCCCACTGCACTTCCGGCCCGAACATCACGTTCTTGACGGGATAGAACAGGACATTGGCGAGCGCGTAGTCGCCGCGCTTGAAGGCATCCGGCGACTGGCCGTCGGAATTGTCGATGTCGAGCATCGAGTAGCCGATGGTGCTGGTGAGTTTCTCGCTCCAGTTGATGTCGAGGAACGCCACCACGCCGAGCACCGGCAGCAGCTCGCCTTCGATCGGGCGCGTCGGATCCGAGAAGTTGTTCTTCACGCCGAGATCGGCCGGCGCATCGTTCATGTAGTTCTCGATGCCTTCGCCGTAGACGGCCTGCAGGCGCAGCACCGTCCTGCCGAGGTTGAAGTTCGAGCTCAGGTTGATGCCCCAGCCGGTGGCGTCGCCGGACAGGTCGAACTGATCGGGCAGCGTGTCTTCCCATTCCATGTAGCGCAGGATGCCGGCCACTTCGACGTGGCCCCAGTCGCCGCCGAGCCGGAACTCGCCGGTCAGATCGGGCAGCGGGAAGTGCGCCTTCACGTTCTGCAGTTCGATGCGGTCGGCGTACTGGCCGCCGTCGGCCGATGCGCCGGGACGTTCGAGCGCGAAGGCGAGACGCGTGTCGCCCTGGATCGGCGTCCAGCGCAACTGGATGTTGCGGAAGAAGACCATGCCGTTCGGTCCCCAGTACTCGATCGAGTTCGGGAACACGTCGCCGTCCATGAACAGGCTGTTGGTCTGGCCCGCGCCGAACTGGCCGAGTTCGCCCCATGCATGACGCAGCCGGAACGTGGTCTGTCCCGCATCGGAGCCCGTGCCGAACAGTTCGAACTCGAACGTGGTCTTGAGTGCGCCGAACTTCGTTGGCGTGCTCGTCTTCACGCCCAGACGGCTCTGTCGAACGCTGGCGAAGTAGTTGCCGTCCGCGCCGAACTGGTTGTCGTACGCGGGCAGCTTGGTGGGCCGCAGCACGTCGTACCAGTCCGGATCGCTCTGGTTGAATTCGTAGCCGGTGTCGAGCATGGCGAAACCGTACACGTCCATGGTCGATCCGGATTCGTCCGCAGCCATCGCAATGCCTGCGCCGAGCAGCAGTGCGGTCGCGAGGATGGTTTTCGGTTGCTTCATCTGACTCCTCCGCTGAGGTTCTCGAATGTGAACGACGATGCCGTGCGTCCCGAACGCTAGTCGCGTCGCTTGCACGTCGGTACTACCTCTAGGGGAAGGTGCGACGTCAGAAGTTGAGTTCGAAGTTGACGTGGAACACGTCGCCGTTGCCGCCGACGGGGTAGGGCACGGCGGTATAGCCGACAGGGCAGTCGTCGAGGTTGATCCACTCGCCATTGACGCGCAGTCCACGCATCCGCTTCGGGAAGTAGTTCATGCCCAGGCGAAACTCCGAGGAATCGCCGTAGTGGCCGCGTATCTCCGACGCGCCGGCGTACAGCTGCAGCAACCGCGGCATGAGCATCGTCGAAGCCTGGATCTGGTAGCCGGTGTCCCTGATGTCCGCAATGGCGTCGACACCGGTGCCGACGAAGTTACTGAGATCGCGCCAGTAGTATTCCGCTTCCAGCGAATACCCCTGGTACTTGATGCCGGCGTCGAGAGACGCCATCTGGTATTGCACCTTGTCGACGATGATGCCCGGTCCGAACAGGCCCGGCGTGAAGATGATGCTGCCGTCCGTGAGCCGGATCTGCGTGTTGTCGATGGTGTCCGTGCCGGGCTGGCTCTGTCTGTCTTCGGTGCTCTGCGTAACGTGCAGGCCGATGCGTGTCGCGAGCTCGGTGTGACCTTCGAAATCGCCGAACGCGCCGAGCGGACCGAACTCTCCGGTGGTCGGCATCCACGTGAGCATTCCCGACCAGGTATCCAGCGTGTTGTCGAGCTGCGAGGCGCTGATGCCGAGCGTACTCAGGTTGTTGCCCAGCATGACCATGTAATTGAGGCCGGAGGTGATCTCTCCCTTTGCCCACACGCCGGTCGTATACGACCCACGAAAGAACTCGTCTGCCGTGAGGCGGTCGTCGACGCCGAGCCAGTAGGGAAACTGGCCTTCGGTGCTGCGTACGGCCGGCAACGACGTGATGCCCATGCCGAAGGTGAAATGGTTGTTGAAGACGTAGCTGATGTTGCCGCCGCCGACGACCTGCGCCGGATCGCCCTGTGCCGTATTGGCAGACCAGACATACAGGTAGTAGCGGAACTTCGGGTCGAGGAACCATCCCGAGAAGGGCAGGAAGAACTTGTTGAGCTGAATGTCTTCGCGCTGAACCACCGTCTTCTCATTGCCGAAATAGTCCGTGTAGGTGGCGTCGAGTCCTTTCTGGTTCAGGTAGCGCGCATACGAGAACAGGCGCATGTAGATCTGTGCACGCTCGCTCTCATAGAGCTTGAAACCCAGGTTTCCGATGTACTCCGTGCCTGGTGTCTTTGCGGCAGCCAGTCTTGCGGGATAGGTTGCGGGCTCGCTCAGTTCGAGGGGTCGGTCGTCGGTTCTGGGACCGGCCGTCGCTTCGGCGACTTCTGCAACTTGCGCCGCCTGTGCCGACTGCGCAGAGGCGAGATCGCGGACCAGGCGTTCGAGATCCTCGATGCGGGCATTCTGCTGCTGCACCAGTCGTTCGAGTTCCGCCTGGCGCCTGGCCATGGACTGCGCGTCCGCTGTCGCTGACTGGGCGCCCGCCAGCGGCGGCAGTGCGGCGAGGGCCATCGCAACGACCAACTGCTTCTTCACGGCACACCCTCACGTTGCAGACATGCCACCGCGTGGGGACATGCCGTCGTCAGGCGTGCAACGTAGCCGCGCGTCCGATGGCTCTGCCACTACCTCTTAGGGAAGGTAGGCGACGTCGGGCAGACGGGGAGGAGGCCGGTCGAAGACATGCGCCTCGTGACTCAGGGTCGCGAGCAGCGCGGCGGAGTGCACGCCGAGCTTGCGCGTGATCGCTGTGCGATGCAGTTTCACCGTGCGTTCGTTGATGCCCAGCATCGCGGCGATCTGCTTGTTCATCCTGCCGTCGACCACGTACTGCAGCACTTCCATTTCCCGCGCCGTCAATCGCCGGAACCGCTGGCTGAGTTCGGCACCGCGCGTCCGCTCGGAGAACTCCATGTCGCCACGCTGGAGCGCCGCGTGGATCGAACCCAGCAGCGCCTCGCGCGGCGCGCGCTTCTCCAGGAAGTCCAGCGCGCCGTTGCGCATGGCGCGCACGCTTGCGGGAATGTCCCCGCAGCCCGTCAGGAATACGATCGGCATGGGCGCGGGCGAATGCGCCAGCCGCTCCTGCAGCTCCAGGCCGGAGATTCCAGGCATGTTGAGATCCGCCACCACGCAGCCGCGCGTCGTCTCCCGCAGCGAGTCGAGCAGCAGCCCGGCGGACGCGAATGCGCTCGTGCGTATGCCCTCGACACGCAGCAGTCTCGACAACGCGTGCGTGAACGATTCGTCGTCGTCCACGAGATGGACACAGGCCTCTGTACCTTCCTGCCGGGTCATGTCGGTGCTTCCTGGATTGCCGGTAACGTCATGTGAAAGATCGCGCCGCCGGTCGAGCCGTTCTCGGCCCACAAGCGTCCGCCGTGCGCCTCGATGATCGTGCGCGATACGGCCAGGCCCATGCCCATGCCGCTGGTCTTGGTCGTGAAGAACGGTTCGAAGATCCGCGGCAGCGTTTCCTGCGATATGCCGGTACCGGAGTCGGTCACGCAGATCTCGACGTTCGTGCGCCCGGCGGCCTGCGCGGCCACCCTGACACAGCGACGTGCATTGCGGATATCGCAGGTCGCATCCACGGCATTGACGATCAGGTTGATCAGCACCTGCAGCAGGTGCACCCGGTCCGCCGACACCAGCGGCAGGGACTCGTCGGCATGACATTCCAGCGATACGTGCCGTGCGGCGGCATCGGCGCGCACCAGCGTGCTGGCGTCCCTGACCAGCGAATCGATGGACATCGGCTGCATCTGCAGTTCGCGCCGCTTCAGCAGTGCGCGCAGCCTGTCGATGACATCGCCGGCGCGACGATCGTCCTTTTCGATGTCGGAGACGATTTCGCGCAGTTCCGCGATGTCGGGAGAAGGAGAGCGCAGCAGTACGGCGGCCGCTTCGGCGTTGCGCAGGATGGCGCCGAGCGGCTGGCTGAGTTCGTGCGCCAGCGCCGAAGCCAGCTGACCCAGCATGGTCACGCGACCGGCGTGAGTCAGTGCGCGGCGCAGTTCCGCCGCTTCCTGCTCGGCCTGTTTCTGGTCGGAGATGTCGCGCAGCACGCCGCGCACCAGCACGGGTCTGCCGGCCGGACCGAATTCCACTTCGCCCTGGGACGATATCCAGCGGCACGGCCCCTGCGGCGGATGGCAGCGGAACTGCACGGAGTAGTCGCCGTCCCGGTCGATGGCGCGCCGGAATACCTCGCCGATGTGATCGATGTCATCCGCATGGACCCGCGAACGCAGCATGTCGAGCGAGATGGGTTCTTGCGGGTCGAGGCCGAACAGCGTCCGCGAACGTTCCGTCGCCCAGATCGCGTTGTGCCGCGAATCCCAGGTCCAGAAGCCGAGCTGCGAAGCGTCCGCGGCGAGTTCCCGCCAGTCTTCGCTCTCGCGCAGCGTGTTCGCCAGCCGGCCCGCGCGCAGCGTATCGCGCCCCATCTCGACGGCGAGAACGCTCAGCGAGATCAGGAACGGCGGAGTGATGAGCATGGGCATGACGACAACGCCCCAGATCACGAGCTGGGTCGCCATCACCGACAGCAGCAGGAAGATCACGATGCCGGCGCTGACGACCACCGCCTTGTGACGATCGTCAGGCCGGTTGCGGCGCCAGAGCGCCGCCGCAGCATCGATCACGTAGACCATCACCAGAAGGTTGCTCAGCGTCGCAAACCACTGCCGGAAAGAGGTCTGGCCGCTGGTCACCACGGCAACCTGTTCTCCGAGGAACCGGATATGCCCGATGGCGTCGACGCGAACGAAGTTGAAATTGGTGTCCGACAGGAAATTGACGATCACGATGACCAGCCGCATCGCGACGATGGTCCACATCAGCCAGGTTCTTCCCGTACCGAGATAGAGCCGGACGAAGAAAACGATCGCGGCGAAGTGGATGAACAGGGGCAGATGACACCAGCGCACCCAGAACGCCCAGTCCTGCGCGGACTGCGCGAGCATCATGTGCAGCTCGGTGAACGCGATGCCGGTGAGCGACACCGCGATGATTGCGAGCGCCAGGCTCGGATGGGCATTGCGATCCTGAATCCAGACTGCGGTGTGAATGATGCACAGAAGCAGCGCGGCGGCCGCGGCACCGGACCAGAAGATCGTTACGTAACTCATACCGGAGTCGAACCATGGCGTCCGCGCTCAGTCGCGAACTGCTGGTGCTGTCTGTTCCCGCTGTCGTTGCACTTCATTCACGCGACGAGCGACGAGAAGCAGCTCTCGTCGCAGCTGCGCTGCCGTTTTGTTTTCCTCATCATAGATGCATGCGCGACGATGGGACTGTAGCTATTCAACGCAATCGTCGCGACGAGCTCGTTTCTTGCCGAAACATGCGTGATCGCGGCGCGCGATGTCGTCGATGTCTGCGGCGGCGAGATCGGAAGCATCGAGTCGGTGCCCCTTGTGCGGATGGCGATGCGTCGCCGAGGTCTCGATGATCGACGACGGAGGCATGATGGCTTGAGCGCGCAACGCGGCAGCGAACGACGATTCGAACGACCGGCGGCGGTATCGCTTGCCGTCCTGCTCGCGGTATTCGCAATCAACTACATGGATCGCCAGATCCTGGCCATCCTGATCGAGCCCATTCAACGCGATCTGAATCTCGGCGACGGACAGGCGGGCCTGCTCTATGGGCTGGCGTTTGCGGTGTTTTACTCCGTGCTGGGTATTCCCATCGCACGCTGGGCGGATCGATCCGACCGCACGCGGATCATCGTCGGCTCGACGGCGCTGTTCAGCGTCATGACGGTGGCCTGCGGCATGGCGACCGGTTTCGTGCCGCTCCTGCTGGCGCGCATCGGTGTCGCCATCGGGGAGGCCGGGACGGGTCCGCCGTCGCACGCCATCATTGCCGACCTGTATCCTGTCGAGCGTCGCAGCACGGCGATGTCCGTGTTTTCGCTCGGACCCCACATCGGCATCGTGCTGGGACTGGTACTCGGCGGTCTGTCGGCGCAGTGGCTGGGATGGCGCGAAGCGTTCCTGCTCGCGGGCGCGATCAGCTTCGTCGTGGCGCTGCTGGCGCTGGGCGCGCTCAAGGATTCCCCGCAGCGGAACGTTCAATCCGATCCGGTGCGCCGGATTCCCGCGGCTGCCATCGTCGGTCAGCTATGGCGTTATCGCTCCATCCGGCATGTCACGGTCGGATCGACCGTCGCCAGCATCGCCGTCTCCGCACTCATGGGATGGTTGCCGACGTTCCTCATGCGCTCGCATCACTTCAGCCCGGCGGATGCCGGTCTGCTGCTCGCACTGGTGCTCGGCGTTCTCGGAGGAATGGGCACGGTTGCCAGCGGGCTGATCGCGGACAGGGCGGGGCAGCGGGACGGACGCGCGCGGCTGGGCAGCGTGGCGGCCGGCATGTTGCTGAGCGCGCCGTGCTGGGGCATCGCGTTCGCCAGCGACGACTTCGGGATCGCGATACTCGGACTGGCATCGGGAGGCGCGCTGATCGCGTTTCACCTGGGACCGACGTTCGCCATGGTGCAATCGCTGGTCGTCCGCGAGGGACGGGCATTGGCTGCGGCCTTGCTGCTCTTCGTGGCGAACCTGGTGGGTGTGAGCATCGGGCCGCTGCTGGTGGGGGCCGTCAGCGACCAGTTGGCGATGACGCACCACGACGAATCCCTGCGCGTGGCATTGCTCGGCGTTCTGCCGCTGTATCTGTGGGCGGCGTATCACTATCACGTGGCGGCGCGCACCCTGGAGAACGATCTGTGTCTGGCGACGGTCGCCGACGATCTTTCATGCAGGCCCGCCGCGTAGAACTCGCATCCGTCAGTTCAGCAGCACGATGCCTGCCTTGCGGCAGCCCTCGGCGATGCGCTCGCGCAGTTCCGGCGACTTGATGTAGTGGCCGATGAGGGTGCGGCCTCGTCTGGCGAAATCAGGTTTGATGCGCAATAACTCGGCGGCGCTGGCGCGGGCCTCCTGCGTCCGTCCGAGGAGACCCAGGCAGCTGGTGATCATGAGATCGCGCCAGAAAAAGACGCGGTCGGGATATTCGAGCGCGGCGACGTACGCCTCGTCGAACTGTCCGCGTCGCAGGGCATCGGCCCAGAGGCCGTGCCGCACATGGGACAGGCAATACGGATTGCGAGCGAGTGCATCGTGCATCAGGGGCACGCCACGCTCCCAATCCCCCGACAGCGACAGCAGCCAGCCGATGATTTCCCGGTAGGCGAGCGAACCGCGGCTGGCGTGCAGCGCGCGATCGAGTTCGTCGCGCGCGGCGCCGAGTTCTCCCTTGACCACCAGACAGGCGGCCAGGATGCAGCGAATCCTGGCGCTGCGGGGTTCGAGCAGCACGGCCTGGTAGGCATAGCCGATCGCGGCATCGATCGATGTCGGCCGGTCGAGCAGTTCGAAGGCATGGTTGATCTGGTAGAGACGCGACAGATAGAGCCAGCCCAGTGCCACCTCGGGCTCCCGTACCGTCGATCGCTTGAGGGCTTCGATGGCGGGGTTCAGCGACGCGAGCTGGCGCGAAAAGAAGAAGTGATAGCAGCTCACGATGGCGTCCACGCTGCGACTCGATTCGCCGTGCTCGCCGCCATGCTCGCTCGCGAGCAGCCGCACGATGACGCCGTTCTCGGATGCAATGCGCGCCGCGATCACCAGCGGAATGTCGTCTGGACTGCAGCAGATCTGGTCCGGCGCGGCGCTGTGGTACTCGTCGCTCCAGGCCTGTTCTCCGCTGGAACGATCGATCAGGGAAACCGTCACGATGACATCAGCGCCGGCCGTGCGCAGGTTGCCGCGCAGTTCGAAGCGCACCGACGCCTGATACGGCAGATCGAGTCTTTCCAGATCGCGCTGACGGATGACACGGACGTCGCCATAGCGCGCGATCTCCATCGCGAGCTCATCCTCGATGCGTGCGGCAATGCTGCGGTCGCCGGCGCCGGCGGTATCGAGATGCCCGATCAGCAGTACCGGCCATTCCGGTGCTACCAGCGACAGCGAGATGCGTTTCACGCGCAGCCGCGCATCCGCTTCCTGCGTCACCTTGTCGGTGAAGACCGGCGTATAGCAGCCCTTGGGCAGTTCGATGCGAACGGCGCTCTTGTTGCCCGTCAGCAGGTAGAAGCGTTCGAGAGAACGTCGCAGCCGGCCGGCCTGTACGCGGACGACGGGATCGAGAATGGCGTCGAAGTCGCCCTTGCGCCCGAAGACGCGCGTGGCGATGACCGCCTGATTCAGCGCCTGACCGCGGCCGGCGAGGGTTTCTTCGACGATGAACGTCAGGAAATCCCGCGAGCGCGAGGCGCCGTCGAACTGCTGGCTGGTCAGCAGCTCTTCCAGGTGATCGCGAATGGTGCGCGCAAACGATTCGACCTGGGGCCGGCTGCCGGGGCGCAGGGCGGCGCTGCCGCTTGTTGCAAGCACAGTCAGACTGCCGGTGCGTTCCTGTTCCATCGGGTTCCTGCGACTGACACCCGCGGCCATGACTCGTATGGTCCCGCTCTTTGTTGGTCGTGGGTGTATGCGGGAAAGCCTGTCTTGCGCAGCAATTGCCAGTCAATAGGCACAAGTCGCCTTGCCGGTCGCTTGCCTGCCGCCGCGCGGCCTTCGATCAGTGTCCGTGGCCGCGGGTACTTTCTTCGATGTAGCTCAGCAGCTCGCGTTCGAGTCTCAGGCGCAGGGCCGAATACTCGCGTCGCAACGCATCATCGGTGTTGGTCCGCTCGAGACGATCGCAAACCTGCGAGCAGGCCTCGTATTCCTCGCACAGATCGCGAAAGGTCTCGTGACGGCGCAGCAGTATCAGCGATACCGACTGCAGGTGCGGAAAGCGTTCGAGCAGCAACGCGACGCAGTCGCGGCTCATCCGCGCTTCCGCACCGTTGTCCGTCGATCCTGGAGGCTCGGAGCGTGGCATCTCATGCGTTCCCCTGGGTGCCGCGATGATTCACGCGGGAACGCGGGCCGGGAAGTAACGCGCGGTAGGTTACGGTGTCATACCCGCCCGCAGACCGTGTGGCGCAGCGGAGTCGCGCCGGCATGAGTCGGGCCTGTAACGTAACTTACCGTTTGTTACTTCAGATGCGCGCCGGCTGCGTGGATTCTCGCCGTACCGTCAACGGCACAGGCAGGGTTCATGCACATTCTCGGCGACGATTCGATCGTTCATCTGATCGTGGAAAGCGAAGCGCTGCGCGCGCAGATCGTTGCCGCGGTCGAGCGCGCCGGCGGGCGGACGCAGATGCATTCCCGGTTGCGGGAATTCCTGGCTCACGACAGGGACTGCCTGCCCGGTTGCCTCGTCGTGGAAGTTCCCGCCGGCCGTGCGGCGGGACTGGAGTCGCTGTGGAACGCGAAACCTGCGACGCCGATGATCGTGGTGTCCGCCTCCGAAGACGTGGAAACGGCGGTCGAAGTCATGAGACAGGGCGCCTTCGACTGCTTCGATCTGCCGCTGGCCGAGGAAGAGAATTTCCTGCTCGCAATCGCTGCAGCGATGCATTGCCATGCCGACAACCGGCTGCGCGCACAGCGTCACGCGGAACTGCGCAGCCGCGTGGAGTCGCTCACGCCGCGCGAGCGCGAGGTCATGTCGCTGGTCATTGAAGGGACGTTGAACAAGATCATTGCCTCGCAACTGGGGCTGAGCCGCCGGACGGTGGAAACGCATCGGACCAATGTCATGGCCAAGATGCGGGCAACGTCGGTCGTGCAGCTCATCAACATGTCCCTGATCCTCGAGGAGGCGGAAACGTACCGAAGCCGCACGGCACCGGTCTGGCGCCGCAACGCGTCGGGTTCTGCCATGAAAAATTCCGTGTCGGCCTGAGCGAGATGAAACGTACTCTCCTGATCGGCTGGGCGATGCTTCTCGCGGTGTTCGCGGGCACGTCCCACGGAGCCGAGACCCAGCCGGCTCCCGCCGCACAGAATGCAGTCGCATTCAAGCCGGAGGAACTCGAACAGATCGTCGCGCCGATAGCGCTCTATCCGGATGCATTGCTCGCCCAGGTGTTCATGGCCTCGACGTACCCGCTGGAGATCGTGCAGGCGGCACGCTGGTCGAAGGAACATCCCGACGTGAAGGGCGACGCAGTCGCCAAACAGCTCGAAGGGCAGAGCTGGGATCCGAGCGTCAAGTCGCTCGCGGCATTTCCGGATGTGCTCGCGATGATGAGCGAGAAGATCGACTGGACCCAGAAACTGGGCGATGCCTTCCTGGCGCAGCAGAAAGATGTGATGGCCGCGGTGCAGCGCCTGCGCGCCAAGGCGAAGGACGCCGGCAATCTGAAGAGCGGCAAGGAGCAGGTGGTCAAGACCGAGCCGGCGCCCGCGGGCGCAACGACGCCGCAGATCATCGTGATCGAATCCAAGGATCCGGAAGTCGTCTATGTGCCGACGTACAACCCGACCGTGGTCTATGGAACCTGGCCGTATCCGGCCTATCCGCCGTACTACTACTATCCGCCGGCCTACGTTCCGGGCGCGGCATTCTTCTCCTTCAGTGTCGGCGTGATCGTCGGCGGCGCGATCTGGGGCGACTGCAACTGGGGAGGCAACGACATCGATATCGACATCGACCGCTACAACAACTTCAACCGCAACGAGATCAACACCAACCGCGACAACATCGGCAATCGCGCCGGCACCACGGGCAAGTGGCAGCACGACTCGGGGCACCGCAAGGGCGTGGGTTATCGCGACACGGCGACGCAACAGAAATACGGGCGCGCCAGCAGCCAGCAGGCCGTGCAGTCGCGCGAGCAGTTTCGCGGTCATGCCGAGCAGGGCCGGCAGCAGATCGCACGCGAGGGCGCGACGAACCAGCGCGATCTGAGCGGGAATCAGATCGGTACGCGCGACGGCGGGGCGGCGCAAAGCCGGACGGACAGAAGCCTGGGTACCTCGCCCAGCCGCGATCTCGCTGCCGCGCAGAGTCGTGCCGACCGCGAGATGGGTTCATCGCAATACCGGGATCTCGGCGGATCGCAGAGTCGCACCGACCGGAACATGGGTGCTTCGCAGAGCCGCGACTACGGTTCTTCGCGTTCATCCGACGCATTCAGCGGCGTCGGCAACGGCGCCAGCACGCGCGCGAACAGCAGCCGCGGCATGTCGAGCCGTTCGTCCGCAGGCATGTCGCGCGGCGGCGGACGGCGGCGCTGAGAGCCAGGAGACTTTCATGCGAACGGCGATGATCGTATCGATGGCTCTCGCAATCGCAGCGACAGCCTGCAGCCGCGTTCCGCGCCAGCACGACTTTGCGACCGTCGATGACGCGGTGCAGGCGTTGATCGCTGCAGCAAGGACAGACGATACCGCTGCGCTGCTCGAAATCATCGGCAGCGATGCCGCCTCGCTGGTCGAGTCCGGCGACCCGGTGCAGGACAGGAACGGCCGCGAGCGCTTCGTGCAGGCGTACGAGCAGTCGCACAGGATCGAGAAACTCGACGATGGCTCGCAGGTTCTCGATGTGGGCGAAGACCAGTGGCCGTTTCCGTTCCCGCTGGTGCAGAGCAGTGATCGCTGGCGATTCGACAGCAGCGCGGGTGTGGAGGAAATGGTCAATCGCCGGGTCGGCGCCAACGAACTGGCGACGATCCAGTCCTGCCTGGCCTTCATCGATGCCGAGCGCGAGTACTACAGCCGCAATCCGCAGCGCGATCCGCTGCTGCACTTCGCCCAGAAGCTGGTGAGCACCGCCGGCCAGAAGGACGGCCTGTACTGGCCGACGACGGCAGACGAGGAGCCGAGTCCGCTCGGCGAGCAGTTCGCGACCGCACGCGGCGAAGGTTACTTCGCAAAGACGCCGGTGAAGGATCAGCCTTATCACGGCTACGTCTATCGGCTGCTGAGCGCGCAGGGACCGCATGCAGCCGGCGGCGCCTACGACTATCTGGTGCGCGATCGGATGCTGGGCGGCTTCGCCCTGATCGCCGTGCCCGCGGAATACGGCAGCAGCGGCGTCATGACTTTCATGGTGAGTCACGACGGCGTCGTGTACTCGAAGGATCTCGGCAGCGGGACGCCGCAGGTAGCCATGAAGATCGACGTCTTCGATCCCGATCCGAGCTGGAAGCGCGAGGCCGCCATCTCGGATCAGTAGCGCGGCACGTTCTCAGTTCTTGCCGCCGATGTCGTAGCGCGCACGCAGCCGTTCGCGGATCTTGTCGAGGATGCGGCCGGACTCCTCCGGTCCGAGCGCTCTCATGCTGTCTTCGGTCAGCGCGTAGTGCATCTTCACCAGTGCGGCGAGGTTGCGGAACGCCTTCTCGCTGGATCTGCCGCAGACCGTTTCATCTCCGGCGATCACGCGCTCGATCACGCCGGGATCCAGGATGCGCAGGTCGCAGATCGCTGCCAGTCGCGCGATCTCCGCGTCCACGGTACCGAGCTGCAACTCATGCCACTGGTTTCCGAAGTCTGGTGTGGTCATTGCGAGAACTCCGTGTGCATTCGCCGTCGGGTTCATTCTGCGCCTGCGTGCGACGCGGCAACAGCGGCGGTCCTTGAATTGCACTTGATGCGTATGCGAAGCCGCATCGCGCGTCGAATCGGAAGTTTCATTCTCATCTTTCTCCGGTCCGCTACGTATGGCGGCGAAGACCCGTTCTCCTAAGATGAAACGAGATCAGCGGTGCCGCGAACTACCGCCGCGACAGGCGGACATCAATGAGGAATGAGCAGTCATGAAACACGAGCAAGTCGATGTCGTTCGCGCGCCGGAAGGCGAAGCCAGCGAGCCCGTCGTACCCGCCGGCATCGACCGGCGTACCTTCCTCATGCGCAGTGCGGTCATCAGTGCGACGACCGTGATCACCGGACGTGCGATGTCGGCGGAGGAGCACACCGCTCGCGCCAGCGCGCCGCCTCCGGCATTGGGAACGAAGCTTTCGCCGGACCTCGATGTCGTGAAACGATCCAAGGCGCCCGTGATGACGGTGCTGGACGAGTTCTACAAGGTCGGTCCTGGCCCATCGAGTTCCCACACCATCGGGCCGATGCGGATCACTTATGACTTCTATCAGCGCTGCACGAAGCTGCCGGCCGCGCAGCTCGACAAGGCCACCGGCATCAAGGTGCACCTGTTCGGCAGCCTCAGCGCCACGGGCAAGGGACATGGTACGGAGCGCGCAGCGCTCGCCGGTGTGATCGGCAAGGAACCGGCGACGGTCGAGCCCGAATTCCTCGATGGCCTGGCGTCGAATCCGAACCAGACATTCCAGGTCAAGCTCGGCAGCAAGACGCACACGGTGTCGCTGAAGGACATCATCTATGACGCGCCCAAGGGCGACTTTCCGCATCCGAACACCATGACCTGCAAGCTCGTCGCGGGCAACGACGTGCTCTACGAGCTGGAGTACTACTCGGTCGGCGGCGGATTCATCGAATGGAAGGGTTACACGCCGCCGAAGAAGGGCGCGCCGAAGTATCCCTACTCGACGATGGCGCAGCTGCAGGCGCATGCGACGAAGAACAACCTGTCCATCGCCCAGGTCGTCATGGCGAACGAGGTGGCGGTCTCCGGCAAGAGCGAGGCGGAGATCAATGCGTTCGTCGACAAGATCACCACCGCGATGGTCAACATCGTCAAGGCGGGACTGAAGGCGCCATCGGCGACGCTGCCCGGCCCGATCAAGCTCAGGACCAAGGCCAGCGACGTGTATGCGCGGGCGATGGACGACAAGTTCGAGAAACAGCGTGGCGTCGGTGTCGTGGCGGCGTATGCACTGGCGGGCTCCGAGGAAAACGCGCGCGGTCACCTGGTGGTGACGGCACCGACGGGCGGATCGGCCGGCGTGATGCCGGCGCTGGTGTATGTCGTCGGCGAGGGCGGTCGCAAGCTGCCGCAGCAGAAGATCCGCGACGGCATGCTCGCGGCAGCCGCCATCGGCTACCTGTGCAAGCACAACGCCACGCTGTCGGGCGCGGAGGGCGGATGCCAGGCGGAGATCGGCGTGGCTTCGGCGATGGGCGCCGCCTTCCTTTCGCAGGCGCACGATTTTCCGGTGCAGGTGGTCGCGAATGCGGCGGAGTCGTCGCTCGAACATCACCTCGGCATGACCTGCGATCCGGTCGCCGGGTTCGTGCAGATTCCCTGCATCGAACGCTGTGCATTCGGTGCCGTGAAATCATGGACCGGCTTCATGATCGCCAGCAACGAGATCCCCGCCAATCGACGTGTCGACTTCGATACGACAGTGACGGCGATGGCGCTCACGGCGAAAGAGATGAACTCCAAATACAAGGAGACATCGGAAGGCGGTCTCGCCGTCTCGCTCGTGCTTTGCTGAGATGAGGTGAGTTCGTCACGTGCCCGGGGTCATGAAAACAGCGATGCGGACTGCGGTGATCGCATGGCTGATCACGGCGGTGTACTACTTCTATCAGTACATGCTGCGGTCGGCCCCGGGCGTCATGATGCCGCAGTTGTCCGAGGCCTTCGGACTGACCGCGATGGGCGTCGCCTCGATGGCCGGGCTGTTCTACTACGGCTATTCGCCTTTCAGTCTGGTGGCCGGCGTGGCGCTCGACCGGCTGGGGCCGCGCAAGGTGGTGCCGATCGGCGCAGCCGCGGTCGGCATCGGCGCATTGATGTTTGCGACGGGCAACAACGAGCTCGCCGGCATCGGCCGTCTGCTGCAGGGCGCCGGCGGCGTCTTCGCGCTGGTGGGTGCCGTCTACATCGCGACGAGCAACTTTCCCGCCTCGCGTGCGGCGACGCTCATCGGCGCGACCCAGATGTTCGGCATGGCCGGCGGCTCGGCAGGGCAGTTCCTGGTGGGTCCGGCCATCGGCGCGGGCATGCCCTGGCACAGGTTCTGGATGGTCATGGGCGTGATCGGGCTGGTCATCTGCGTGCTGCTGTTCGTCCTGTTGCCGGCGAGAGAACAGACGGCGCCGGTTCAGGACAAGGACAACTGGCTGAAGTCGGCCGGACACGCACTCGCGGTGGTGTTTCGCAATCCTCAGTCGATTCTCTGCGGCATGATCGCCGGGCTGCTGTTCATCCCCACCACGATCTTCGACATGATCTGGGGCGTGCGCTACCTGCAGGAGGCGCAGGGCTTCGACTATGCGACGGCCGTGCTGCGTTCGGCGTCGGTACCGCTGGGATGGATCATCGGCTGTCCGCTGCTCGGCGCGATCTCCGACAGGATGGGACGACGCAAGCCCGTGATCGTTTCGGCCGCGCTGGTGCTGCTGCTGTGTCTTGCCTGGATTCTGTACGGTCCCGCGGACGTACTTCCGCCGTACACGTTGGGTCTCGTCGCGGGGATCGCATCCGGCGCCGCGATGATTCCTTACACCGTCATCAAGGAAGTCAATCCTCCGCACCTCGGCGGGACCGCGACCGGCGTCATCAACTTTCTCAACTTCACCTTCAGCGCGCTGCTCGGTCCGGTGTCCGGCTGGATCCTCGCCGCCATCGGCGGCAGCGCCGGCATGTTCTCGCTCGAGCACTATCAGACCGCATTCGAGCCGCTGCTGTATGGCGTCGCGCTGGCGATCGTTCTGACGCTGCTGCTCAAGGAAACCGGTCCCGCCGTCCGGCCGACCGCATCCATCGTCGCGGATATCAAAGCATGAACACCACCGGAACCGGCAAGTACGAAAGTCTGTTGCAGCGCTGTCGCGGGCTCGAGCCCATCCCGACGGCAGTCGTGCATCCGTGCGAAGCGTCGGCGCTTGCCGGCGCCATCGAGGCGGGAGCGCTCGGATTGATCGCGCCGATCCTCGTCGGCCCGCGGACAAAGATCGAAGAGATCGCGCGACTCGGCAGCATCGACCTCGGGAACACGCAGATAGTCGACGCGCCGCACAGTCACGCAGCGGCGGCCAAGGCGGTCGAGATCGTGCGCGAAGGACGTGCGGAACTGCTGATGAAGGGCAGCCTGCACACCGACGAACTGCTGGCTTCGGTGGTGGCGCGCGACGGCGGCCTGCGCACGGGGCGGCGCATCACGCATGTCTTCGTCATGGATGTCCCGTCGTATCACAAGGTGCTGATGGTCACCGACGCCGCCATCAACATCGCGCCGGTGCTCGAGGACAAGGTCGACATCTGTCAGAACGCGATCGACCTGGCGATGACGCTCGGGCTGGCGCAACCCAAGGTCGCGATTCTCGCCGCCGTGGAGACGGTCAATTCCAAGATGCCGGCGACCATCGATGCAGCCTGTCTCTGCAAGATGGCGGAGCGCGGCCAGATCGTCGGCGGGCTGCTCGACGGGCCGCTGGCATTCGACAACGCCATCAGCCGGGAGGCGGCGCGGACCAAGGGCATCGTGTCCGAAGTCGCCGGCGATCCGGACATCCTGGTCGCACCGGACCTAGAGTCCGGCAACATCCTGGCGAAGCAGCTCGCGTTTCTTTCCGGCGCGGATGGCGCGGGGCTGGTGCTCGGCGCGCGCGTTCCGGTGATCCTGACCAGCCGCGCCGACAGCGTGCGCTCGCGCGTGGCGAGTTGTGCGGTCGCCATGATGGCGGCACACGCGCGCAGACGGGGCAGGTGAGCGGTGAGCGAAGCTCCGATACTGGTGCTGAATGCGGGCTCATCGAGCCTGAAGTTCACTGTTTACCGCCATGTCACGAACACGGAAAGCGACGTCGCGGCCAGCGGGCAGGTGGAAGGCATCGGTTCATCGCCGCGACTCGTGGCGCGCGATGGTTCCGGCCGGACGCTTCTCGACCAGCCCGAGCCGGTCAATGATTGCGCCGGCGCGCTCGTTGCGGTGGCGAAGTGGCTGCGCTCCCATCTCGGGAGCGTCAGTCTCGGCGGCGTCGGGCATCGCGTCGTCCACGGCGGCGCGAACTATTTCGGCGCGACGCTGGTTTCGCCCGGCGTTCTGAGCGATCTGTACAAGCTGGTGCCGCTGGCGCCGTTGCACCAACCGTACAATCTCGCAGTGATCGAAGCCGTCGGCGAGCGGTTGCCCGGCGTGCCGCAGGTGGCCTGCTTCGATACCAGCTTCCATCGCGGTCAATCGGCCGTCGCCGAACTCGTGCCGCTGCCGGCAAAAATCCGCCGCCAGGGCGTGCAGCGCTACGGATTCCATGGCCTCTCTTACGAATACATCGCGTCCGTGCTGCCGCGCGTGGCGCCCGAGGTGGCGAATGGACGAGTCATCGTCGCCCATCTCGGCAGCGGCGCGAGCCTCTGTGCGTTGAAGAACAGCAAGAGCATCGACAGCACGCTCGGATTCACCGCGCTCGATGGCTTGTGCATGGGGACACGACCTGGCGCCGTCGACCCCGGCGTGATCCTTCATCTCTTCCAGTCCCTGAACCTGTCGCCGCGCGACGTCGAGGCGATGCTCTACAAGCAATCGGGCCTGCTCGGCATCTCCGGCATCAGCAACGACATGCGCGAACTGCTCGACAGCCAGGAGCCGGATGCCCGGCTGGCGATCGATTACTTCGTCTATCGCGCAGTGAAGGAGATCGGCGCGCTGGCTGCCGTTCTCGGCGGCGTCGATGCGCTCGTTTTCACGGCAGGCATCGGCGAGAAGTCGCCGGAGATTCGCCGGCTCATCGCCGGCGGCTGTCGATGGCTCGGGCTGGAACTGGATGAGCGCGCCAATCAGGAAGGCGGCCCGAGGATCTTCGCTCCGCACAGTCGTCTGTCGGCATGGGTCATCCCGACCAACGAGGAACTCATGATCGCCAGACACACTGCCAGACTGCTCGGCTCGATGACGAACCGCACACGTACTGCTGACTAGGAGGGCGCATGGCCGCACCTGCATCCAGACTTCCGGACCCGACCGCTGCCATTGCGCCGTGGCAGGGATTCCGCACGGGCCTGTGGAACAAGGAAATCAACGTTCGTGCATTCATCCAGCAGAACTACACGCCGTACGAAGGCGATGCGGCGTTCCTCGCACCCGCGACTGCGCGGACCACGGCGCTCTGGAAGAAACTGCAGGACCTGTTCGTCGAAGAACGTCGCAAGGGCGTGCTGGACATCTCGCAGATTCCGAGTTCGATCACCGCACACGGTCCCGGATACATCGATCGACCCAACGAGGTCATCGTCGGCCTGCAGACCGAATCGCCGCTGAAGCGCGCGATCATGCCCAACGGCGGTCTGCGCATGGTGACCACCGCGCTCAAGGCCTATGGCTACGAGCCCGATCCCCAGGTCGTCGAAGCCTTCACCAAGTATCGCAAGACCCACAACGAAGCCGTCTTCGATGCGTACACGGCGGATGTACGCCGCTGTCGCAGTTCGCACGTTCTGACCGGATTGCCGGACGCCTACGGTCGCGGGCGGATCATCGGCGACTATCGTCGCGTCGCGCTTTACGGAGTCGACCGGCTCATCGAACGCAAGCAGCAGGAGCGCGAGGCGCTCGATGCGGCCATGTCGACCGATGAGATCATCCGCGATCGCGAAGAGCTGTCGGAACAGATTCGCGCGCTCGGCGAACTGCTGCAGATGGCGAAGAGCTATGGCTTCGACATCGCGGGCCCGGCACGAACGGCGCAGGAAGCCGTGCAGTGGCTGTACTTCGGCTACCTGGCCGGCGTCAAGGAACAGAACGGCGCGGCGATGTCGCTGGGACGCGTGTCGACTTTCCTGGACATCTACTTCGAACGCGATCTCGCGGACGGCACGCTGACCGAAACGCAGGCGCAGGAGATCATCGACGACTTCGTTATCAAGCTGCGCATCGTGCGCTTCCTGCGCACGCCGGAGTACGACGATCTCTTCGCCGGCGATCCGACCTGGGTGACGGAGTCGATCGGCGGCATGGGCGACGATGGCCGCACGCTGGTCACCCGGACCAGCTTCCGTCTGCTGCAGACGCTGTACAACCTGGGGCCGGCGCCGGAGCCCAACCTGACGATCTGGTATTCGCCGCGCATGCCGGACGGGTTCCGGCGCTTTGCGGCGAAAGTGGCCATCGACACCAGCTCGTTGCAGTTCGAGAGCGACGAGATCATGCGACAGGCCTGGGGCGACGACGGCGCAATCGCGTGCTGCGTTTCGCCGATGCTGCTCGGCAAACAGATGCAGTTCTTCGGCGCGCGCGCCAACCTGGCGAAGTGCCTGCTCTACGCCATCAATGGCGGTCGCGACGAGATCAGCGGCAAGCAGGTCGCGCCGGCTTTCGATCCGGTTCAGGGCGACGTGCTCGATTTCGACGACGTGCTGCCGCGCTTCGAGAAGATGATGGACTGGCTGGCTGGCGTGTACGTGAATGCGATGAACATCATCCACTACATGCACGACAAGTACGCGTACGAGCGCATCGAGATGGCGCTGCACGATTATGCGCCGATACGCACGATGGCATTCGGCATGGCCGGCATGTCCGTCGTGGCGGACAGCCTTTCGGCGATCAAGTACGGCAAGGTCAGCGTCATCCGCGACGACACGGGATTGATCACGGACTACAGGACGGAAGGGGAGTTCCCGCTGTTCGGCAACAACGACAATCGTGTCGATCACATTGCGACCTGGACCGTCAGCACTTTCATGAAGAAGCTGCGGAAGTACCCGACCTATCGCAATGCGCTGCATACGCAGTCCATCCTCACGATCACGTCGAACGTGGTGTACGGCAAGGCGACCGGCAATACGCCCGATGGCCGTCGCCAGGGAGAGCCGTTCGCACCGGGCGCCAATCCGATGCACGGTCGCGACAGCCACGGCATCCATGCGTCCGCGGCATCCGTCGCCAAGATTCCCTATCGCGATGCGCAGGACGGCATCTCGCTGACGACCACGCTGGTGCCGGAGGGATTGGGGCGCGTCGCCGAGGATCGCATCACCAACCTGACAGCGATTCTCGATGCCTTCTTCGGCACGACCGGATACCACATGAACGTGAACGTCCTGAACCGCGAGATGCTGCTCGACGCCATGGAACACCCGGAGAACTATCCCAGCCTCACGATCCGCGTCTCGGGATATGCCGTGAACTTCGTGCGGCTGACACGCGAACAGCAGATGGACGTGATCAATCGCACCTTCCACGGAGGTTGAACGAATGAGCGGGCAGGGCGCAGCACAGACGGTACCGCTGGAGGCCGCCAGTCCGTTCGACATGCGCGTGCACCTTGGCGATGACCTTCCCGAGACCGACGTGCGTTCGGCGCTGGCGAGCGGCGACATGGGCTTTCTGCATTCGTTCACCACGGGATCGGCCGTCGACGGCCCCGGCGTTCGGGTGGTCGCGTGGACGACGGGATGCATGTGGCGTTGTCAGTACTGCCACAACCCGGATACCTGGACATTGCGCAACGGCATTCCGGTCGCCGTTTCCCGCGCGATAGAGCAACTGGGCAAGTACCGCCACGGGCTGAAGCGCATGGCCGGCGGCGTGACGTTCAGCGGCGGTGAGCCGCTCCTGCAGGATCGATTCATCGTCAAGCTCCTGGCGGCAGCAAAAGCCATGGACATTCATACGACGATCGAGACCAACGGATTTCTCGGCGAGCGGCTGAGCGATGCCGAACTGCAGGACATCGACCTCGTCATGCTGGGCATCAAGACATGGGGCGACGAGAAGCATCGTTCGCTGACCGGCCGCGAGATCGAACCGACGCTTGCATTCGCCCGGCGACTCGCCGATCGCGGCAAGCCCATCTGGGTGCGTTTCGTTCTCGTACCGGGACTGACCGACGACGCTGACGATATCGACGGCATTGCGGGCTTCGCCGCCGGCCTCGGCAACGTGCAGCGCGTCGATGTGCTGCCGTTTCATCAGATGGGGCAGTACAAGTGGGAGCGGCTGAAGCTGCGTTACGCCCTCGCGGGCGTTCCCGCGCCTTCGCCGGAACAGATCACGCGAGCGGTGGAAATTTTCCGGGGCAGGGGACTGAACGCGTATTGAATCGACGCGCCGGGAAAATCGATATGCAGGCGAACGCAACGACCACGACCTCGATCGGCGCCGGCACGCAACCGGACAGCGCCGCGCGCGTATCGGGGCGTATCGCGTGCATCGACTGGATGCGCGGCCTGGTCATGGTGCTGATGACCATCGATCACGCCTCGATGGCCTTCGACGGCTCGCATCTCTCCAGGGACTCGGCCATGTATCCGGACGCAACGACGATGGCGTTGCCTGCAGCCGAATTCTTCACGCGCTGGATCACGCACATCTGCGCCCCGACTTTCATCTTCCTTGCGGGCGCTTCGCTGGCCGTCAGCGTCGAGCGGCGCGTGCTGAAAGGCGTGGGCGCCTGGGAAATCGACAAGACCATCATCACGCGCGGCCTCATCATCGCGCTGCTGGACCTGACCCTGGTGTCGCTCGGCTCCGGCATCATCAGTCTCAACGTACTGCTGGCCATCGGCCTGTCGATGATCTGCATGGCGCCGTTGCGACGGCTGTCGACGCCGCTGATGCTGGGCATTGCGATCGGCTGGATGGTACTGGGCGAGTTCGTGACCGCCTGGTTCTGGCAGCCGCCGGGCCCGGCCTCGCCGCTGGTGTCGTTCTTCATTGCAACCTCGGGCGGCGGCCTGGTTTCGAACAAGTATCCGCTCATCCCATGGCTCGCCATCATGATGATGGGCTGGGCCACTGGCCGTTACATGCTGCTCTATCAGGCCGGCAAGCGAACGATGCGTCCGCGGAATCTGCTGCTGGTTGCCGGCATCATCGGACTCGCAGTGTTCGTCATCGTCCGCGGCGCGCAGGGCTATGGCGACATGTTCCTGCCGCGCATGGATGGCTCATGGCAGCAATGGCTGCACGTCAGCAAGTATCCGCCGTCGCTGACGTACTACGCGCTCGAACTGGGATTGCTGTTCATCTGCCTGTGGTTCCTTGCAGCGATCGAACCGCGAATCGGCGTGCGACCCAACGGACCGTTCCTGGTGTTCGGGCAGACGGCGATGTTTTTCTATCTGGTGCATCGCCTGGTGATGGAGATTCCAGCGACGTACTTCGGCCTGCGCGGCGTCGGAGATCTGAAGACAACCTACATCGTCGCCTTTGTATTGCTGATCCTGCTGTATCCGGCATGCCGCTGGTATCGAACGGTGAAGGCGGCGCATCCGGAGTCATTACTTAAATACATTTGAGGAGGAAGCGGCGACTGGAGAGGCGTTTCGGGGCGGCGATTCGATACGGTCAGAGCCGGTATTGATAAGTACGCATAATGTATATTACGTCAAATTAGAAAGGTACTGAGAAAAGCAGCCTAAAGCCGCACCGCGCCACGTCCGACACAACCGCATGGACCTCAGCACCTACGGGCTCTCCGTGATGCTGCTATCGCAGCTCACGGGCGTCCACCCTGACACCGCGCGACGCTGGAAACGCGCCGGCAAAGTACCGGCGCATTACGCGCAATTGCTGGCACTACGCCTCGGAGGCGATCTCGGCTCGATTACCGGCAGTTGGTCGGGCTTCAAACTGGACAGCGGCCAGCTATGGACACCAGAAGGCCGCAGCGTCACCACCGGCGACATCCGGGCCATTCCCTACACGCGCGAACTCGTGCACGAACTGCAGAAGCAACTGGCCGAGCCGCAGCAATGGAAGCTGTTCTAGAGTTCGCCGGCCGCATAACGGCGCTCGAATTCTCGACGCGCGCGAATGTGCGCGTTACCGCATTCAACCGAGGTCGATTCCAGGCACTGCGGCGACGGCTGATAGAACGCCGCCCACGCCGCATCCTTTCGACGCTCAGCGGTCAACTGCGCCTGCCTTCGATCCGCTGCGATCTGCTGTGCGCGCACTTCCTGTCGCCTTCGCCGTTCCTGATCGTCACGACGCGACTGCGCCGCTTGCTGCGCACGTTGCTGCATCGAATCCAGCGACTGTTGTACGGCAACGTTGACCTGCGACATCTGATGACGCACCACGGCAGCCGCCACGAGCCAGAGCATCAACACGCCCAGAAAGATACCGAACGCGATCTTCGCAACACCAGAAAGAAAGCCAGCCTCGTCTTCAGGCTCATCGCCAAAGGGAGATCGTCGAAGCATCGGGTCCATCCGACGGACTCTGCAGGCACGTGCAGCAGCTCGTCAGCGACGCGGCTCACAGAAACGACGGTGACCTTCAAGCGACGCGCCAACCGGCCAGACGGCCGGCTCCGCAGATTGTCACGCCGCTTGAGGATAGATCGCGACGGAATTCAGACCGCTGTGATAGCGACGGCGGGACGAACCGGCTGCACCCGCATTCTCCTAGTTGGGGGGGCGGGATCGGTGAGCCCCCCAACTAGGAGAATCCACATGCAGCCGATCATCTATCGTCCCTCATACGAAATCACACTCATCAACCGCCGTTACCATTATTTCGGTGTGGTGAAAGACGCCGAAGGCGAAATCATCTGGTCATCCATCTTCGTCTTTGATCGCGCACAGGAAGCACTCATCGACGCAACAGCGAAGGCGGATGCACTCTACGCCGCTGACGGAGCCCCCTTCTAGGGGGCTTTTTTCAGCCGCCCGCGCCGAGAGACGGCACTGCAAAGCGCGGGCGCTGATCTTCGACCGCTGGACGCCAGATGCCCTTGAGCGTCCACCACTGCCGCTCATACTCGCAGCGCCATTCGAGGCGAGACTGCATACAGTCGCCGGCCGGAATCCAGACTTCCGCGCCCTTATCATCCACCAGCACCGCCCAGGCATTCGCGGGATCGTTGGACGCGAACACTGCAGCAACGCGGAAGGATCGCGCGGGCGCGGTGCCGATTCTACGCGCGACCAGCCGCGACGACGGCGCACCGGCGGCGGTCGCTCCGCTCGCGCCGCTCGGTGCGCTCGCGACCTCATCACGTCCGAAGATATCGGCCAGCGTGCCGCCGGCCCACCACAGAGCGAGCAGGCACGCGACACCGGCCGCGAGAATGCCGGGCCGCTTCCAGACGTTGCCGCGTGTATCGACTGACTTCTCTTGCGCGTCATCGCCCTCCGCCTTACTCATGGTGTGCGACTTATAGAGGCGAAAAATCTTTTCTTCGTACCGCCCCAGCGTCATGCGAATCTGATTCGACTGCGGCGGATTCGAACCCGTCGCCGGACCATGGAAGATGCGAACCCGAAACGAGCCATCCGCGCCCAGGTGGCCGAGCTTCGTATGCACGAAGGTTTGCTCCACCAACTGGCGCGCGAACATGCCGACCTGTGCCAAGTCTTGCGTCACAAACACAATCTGCGTCGAGCGTCCCTGCGCATCGACCATGTGACGATGCTCCGCCAGCAACCGCTTGAACGGTTGCGGCACCTTATCGACCTTTTGGCCCGCCGGAAAAATCTTCCAGAGTTCGTCCATGATCAACACGCAACCGTGCGGCGCGTAGTCGTCAATCGATTCCGGTTGCTGGCACACCAAGTCCATCGGGAACTCGCGCAGCTCGCCCGTCGTCACTTGCTCGCGAATGCGATCCTCATACAGCGGGATATTCGTGACGACCACGCGCCCGGCTTTCAGCGCAGGCAGAATCTGATTAGCGACAACGCCGTACGACTTGCCCGAGCCGGGTAGGCCGGTGTACGCAAAAATGCTCACCCGACCACCGGCAAGCGACGGATCGCGAAGCGCAGCACGTACGCGACGGCAACGAACGTCATGCCGGTGCCGAGCTGCAGCGGCCCGCCGAAATACGCAATCGCCGGATCGAGCCCGGACACCCAGCTTTCAAGATTCGCCATGAAGCCAGGCGCCGGAATCGCTTCGATGACCGTCGCGAGCCCATCAAGCAGCAATTCCCACAGTTTGCGCGGAACCCACAACAGCAGCTCAACGAACCAATCGAGTATTCGCTGCAGGAATTCTATGAGCTTGTCCATGTCATGCACTCAAGACGATTCGCGTCGCCACCCATCCCCAGATCAGGAGAAAGACCGCCGACAGTACCGGACTGACCTCCTCCCAGATATCGCACATCGGACCCGACAGGCTGTAATCCTCGCTGAACGCAGAAAGCGTCCAATTCGGACACGCGCCCGCCGGCATCGCCGCACCCGCACCGAGAATCGGCGCGACTATCGGCGCGTCCTGAATCCGCGAGAAGAACGCAGAGGCACACTCCCCGAACGTGCACACCTCATCAAACTCGCCAGCGTTAGGCAGTGAACCGTCGCAGGTTGCACCCTCCGGACACGAATCATCCCCCTCCTCTCCGCCTTCGTCGCCGTCACTCGAATCCGCGTACGGATTTTCGCCCGTGGTCCCGGGATCGCGCGCCGACCCTGCTACCGTCGTCGAGTTGAAATAGTTGTACGTTGCAGCCGCACCGGTCGAACTCGTCTGATCAAGCGTCTCATCTGGTGTTGCCGGCTGTCCGGCCGTGCCGTTGTCCGGTGCCGGCGGCGTGCCCGCCGACTGACTGCAGATGCGTGCGCCGCTCGACAAGACCTTACACTCCCCCGGCTTCACCGCGTCGATACACGCAAACTCGCCATTGACAAACCCGCAATTCTTACCAGCGGGAGAATCACTGGATTTACAAAACTCAACCTCTGCACCCTCAGCACACTGCTCACCGGAATCACCCGGCTCGACCGGAGGATCAATACCCGAATCACACTGCTCCGTCGTGTGCGTCACGGAGAACACGCAAGACAAACCGATGCAGATGCCCGCACCACGTTTCATCTTGCAGTGAGTGATCGGATTGCACGCATTCGATGGCACGCTGGAAGCCACAACGGATGTTGATTCCGTGGTGTTCTCACATTCTTCAATTGGAGGTTCGGTACAGTTCGGACCAACGGCAAAGTAACCCGCGGTCGTGTTGCGATTGAACGGACCGAACGAACCGGACATCGACGTTCCGCTTATAACGCAATTATCGCCCGACAGAGTCGCCGAGCTATAAACAAAAGAATGATCACTAGGCCACGCCAACGGCGCACGAACCGCCCAGCCCGCTGGCCCGACCGCGGCGCAGTGTGCCGCTTTCGCCGCTGTAGTCGGCACACCGTCGCTATAGCCCAGCTCAGATTCCCACTGCGTCACCCCCGACACCACGAAGCGCCAGCCGAATTGATACCAATTGCAGGTCTGCGCGTACACCGGCGCGCTACACACGAAGAGCAACAGCACGGCGACCAGCCGCGAGCGCAGCATCACGACAACACCCGAAGAAACGCCAACAGCGGCCACTGCCCGACATACGACCAATAGAACGCCCCCGACACTCGCGGCACTCCGTCAGCCACACGCGACACCGCCCAGGCAATCGGCAATGCCGCCAACGGAGCAATCGCCGCTTGCGACGCGCAAACACAAGCGAGCGAGATCGCGAGCCACCAGCGGCCGCGATGATCTGCGTACGCCATCGCCGCAGCGACGGCGAACGCGCCGAAGATTCCGAACTCAGCAAAGCCCGACAGCGCGCACGACACGGCAGCGATCAGCAGTGACCACCAGCCACCGCGCAGCGCGCAGAGATACACAACGCACCCGGCGGCCAGCGTGAAAAGCACGTTCAGCGGCATCGCCGGCAACACGAACGCACGAGCGGCCGCCGCGATGACCGTCCAAACAAGCAGACGCTGAATCACGCGCTGCGGGCGGGCGGTCTGCCAGCTCCCCGCCAGGCCGAACGCGAGCGAAAGCGCAAAGAGCGGAAAGACGCTGCGGCCGATCAAAAAGACCCAGAACGGAAAGACATCGAGCACGTACCGATAGACGTGCTCGATCAGCATCGCGCCGAGCGCGAACCACTTCACCGCCTCGATTCCCGTGACGGGAATCAGCGCACTGTTACCAATCGTGGAAGCACGCATACGCGGTCAGTCCTCCGAAAAAGAACATAGTCCAGTAGTACAGCTCGAACACGTTAGGCCCCTCGCATCCGGTCGTACTCTTCTTCGCTCTCCGCATTCATGCCGGGATATGCCTCTGCCATGTATTGATCGTATGCATACACACCGTCATCCCGTTCCGCTTCGCCGCCCGTACCGCACTCCGAACACGAATGCGCACCATGAATGCACGGCTCAGAATCAAACCCATCTTCCGAGTAATTCGCCTCATCCGTACCGAGCGCCGAAAGCACCGTACGCGCGCCAACCCTCACAACGAGCGCAACGGCGATGATTGCCGCAATCGACACGACGGCTTGCGCCGCCGCCTCAAAATCAACCGCCGACAAAATCGCTTCGTACATGGCAGCACCTGCACCGAATCCACGCAGGGGCTGCACCCCTGCACCCGCAACTAAGATTTTTTCGCCTCGCCGGCTTGGCTCAGAGGCGAAACCCTGTTTCGCCAAAGAAGAAGGCGGGACCACGAGCGTCCCGCCTTCTATCGGTCAGCGACCGATCATGCCGAGCACCATGCGCGCGCCCTTCTTGGCGACGAGCGCAACGGCGATCAGCGCCGCGATGGCGACAACCGCCGTGGCGACTTCTTCAAAGTCCACCGCGGAGGTGATGCCGTCATACGTGCCCGCCGGTGTCGCGAACGACAGCACCGGCAGCGCGAGGCCCACACCGGCGAAAGCCAGCTTGGAGCCATAACGACGAGCCTGATTGAGATACTTCACAGCAGCTCTCCAGTTCATCCAGCGACCTCGCGCGCTGTATCGCGTGCCTTGCGGCTCCCATCACTTGAGCATCTTCAGCACGGTTTTCGCGCCGTAGCCGATTGCCCAACCGGTGCCGACGAGAATGAACCCGGCGGCGAACGCACCCGACAGCATCAACGGATCGAGCGCGTCGATTGAAAAGGCAGGCGATACTGTCCAGGCGAGCGGCGCCCCGCCCATGTCCTGACACAGCGCTGCGCCGCTGGTGTCAGTGACGATCTCGCCCGGACAGGTCGCCTGAGACATCAGCCCACCTTACGAGCCGCACCGACCGTATCCGCGACGCACGACACCAGCTGCAGCGCGCCCAGCTGCAGATCGCCGTACTGAGACACCGTGAACGACTCCGACCCGACCATGTAGGTACCGACGTTGTACGGTTTGCCCTGATTCACGCGCAGCCTGATCCGACGCGTCTCGCCGTTCGACAGTGTCACCCACCCGACCTGACGCTCTGACGTGAACGACCCGTTTTTCCCATTCACCTGCACCCGCTCAACGGACGCATCCTTCACTTCGACCTTAATCATGTTCCTACCCTCACTGTTGACAACACAAAGCCGTATGCGCCGGCCCCACCATCACGTCTCATTCGAGACCAAAACCACGCATGGCCTGTTTCCACAGCACCAAGCGAACACAACTGTCGTTGGCACTCAGCAACAAGGCTGCCAATTCCTGACCAGTAACGGATGTGCCACCGCGCAACTCGATTCGGATGCAATCCACGGGAAGCAGCAAATACCCGTTTGCACAAACCGCGTGCGGCAGCGCCTTTGCCAACGTACTTAGCAATGTACTTGGCAATTGTTCGAGCTCCCCGACGACTACACCCAACGGAGAAGTCTTTGAGATCAACATTGCCGGGTGTGTCTGATCCGCTTTCATCGCCTACCCCTCCGAGCGCTCGAAACCACAGACGGCGCACCGTCCCGGCCCAATAGAAGCCGTGTACCGCGACGTGCATATGCCACGTCTCCCCGTCCGCGTGCAGCTCAGGCACCGCGACGTATTTCCATCGGTCATCGCCAAAGCGCTTTTTCATCAAGCGCGAGAATCTTGCGAACGCAGCCCAAACATCCTCAGCCGACGAGAACTTGCCGCGCTTGGTCAACGTGATCATGTGATCAGCGTTCAATTGCTGGCACCTGTCGTGACAAGTACGCCGCGAGCGGCGCACATTCGTCTCCGATCTTTCGCCACCCTCCGCGAGCGTCTCGCGCTCTCTGCGCGGGACAGATGGCGAGCCTTCGCAGGTCATCACCTCCGATAAGGCCATCGACGATTTCGCCTGTCTGCGACACGCGGACGAGATGCACGCACGCAGCTCTATCGCACCGGACGCAAATTCCTTGGTCGTTACGTTCCATACGTCAGACCCAAACGAATGACCGGAATACAGCGCCCCGTCGTTAAGTGATCCTTCTTCAAGACTAAGGGCCGCTTCGCGGCCCCCATCCGAGCGGACCGAACGAACAACATCGCGAGCAGCGGCTTCAGCACCGGCACGACGGCCGGCAGCGAGCCCAGCATCAACGAGGCCTGAAGCGTGCTCGCCATACCTCACTCCGCCTGTCTCCGCAGTAGCGAAGGCAACAAAGATTCTTGTTCGGAGAAAGAAGCATGAGGACGGGAACGCCCTTCGCCGTTCCCCCCCAGGGCCCCCCCCTCAAGGAATCGCCACTCCGGGGCTACGCCCCATCGCGCTTCACTCAGAACGAGTGCACGTAACGCCTCATAGCGATCCCACGCCCGTAAAAACTCGCGCTGCGCATCCGCCAGCTCTTGCAATCGCCGATCACTGACCGGGATACCCGGCAGGGTCTGTTGATCGCAAAAAAAAGGCCTCTCCAGACTTACGGAGAGGCCTTCAGGGAGGACTTCAGACACAGCACTGATCGCCATGGGGCGCGACCTTGTGTTAAGACCCACCTACATGTCAAGCGTCGCCTACATCTGTTCGAGCAGCCTACCCCCATGTAGGCTGCACTTGACAAACGTGGAGAACCTTGGAATGCACACGCTAGCCGGCCTTTTCGACATCGCTCGAAAGCACAGCGGAATTCCTTCCGACAACAAGCTAGCGGAGGCTTTGGACGTCGCCCGCGCGCAAATCAGCCAATGGCGTCACGGCACGCACGCCATGAGCGGCGAGCACGCAACGCGACTGGCCGAACTGACGGGACTCTCAGAGGAATACGTCCTGATCTGCATTCTGAACGCCGAAGCGAAGCGCACGGACGAGGAGAGGCGCGTGCTGCGACAGATCGCAGGCAAGATAAAGCGCACGGCAGCGATGCTGGCGGTAGGAACAGCAGCAATCCTAGGGCTTTCACATTCTCCGACTACAAACGCCGCGCCCCCGGCAGTGCACGATGTTTGTATATTATGACAAATTTAGATACATATATATGCCGCTTAGGACTGGGTGTCGGTCCAATGAAAATTCCAGTAACCCTCCCCGAAATTCCGGTAACGCTAACCAAGGCCGCTCAAACACTTGATCGCGCGATTCTAGGTCGTCCGGGACCGGACCGATGTCCGCTGTGAATTGGTATGTCCGACGACGAAGAGCACGATTTGCGCGGCCCGATCAGGACGGGCATGACTCGAAGCAACGTTGCTAACTGCGTCTGAGTTCAGGTGATCGCGACGCGTACCATCTGATGCACTGCTCGGCAGCGATTTTCGCACAAGCTACCAATCGGTCGACTTGGTCGGGTGGACACTCCTTCCCAGTAATCTTGTAATTGGCCTTCGCATGCGCGAGCTGATTTCTGGACGCAGACAGCGCAGCCGCCAACTCGCTAAGCGCATTTCGGCGGTCATCCGCGCTGCTCTTTGGCGTCACCGCTGCGAGCAGTCGAAGGTATCGCGGTGCGTGTGAAGCCATCGGTAGTACATCGCAACAACGCTCGACAGAGAGCTTCAGTGCTTCCGCATCCCGCGTCAGTACGCGATTTTCTTCAAACAACGTCAAAAGCCCATCGAGATAGTCGGCGTTAGGGTTGAGCGCATCGCGGGATAGCAGCCTTTTGCGAAGGTCCTCGTACTGCTTCTCACGGACTACAGTGGCCGAGACATATTCGATGCATTTGACGTAGCTCAGTAGAGTCGCATCCCGATTCATTGCGCCATGTCCGCGATTGAATTCCTGTAGTAGTACGTGCATTCCATGTCCTACGAGCAGAGGCCGCAAACCTGCGGCTCTCGCGGCGAGCGCGTCGATTTCCTCATCCTCTGGATACTCGGCCTCTTCGCTTGGTCTCGGCGCTTCGAAGTACTCAAGGCCGAGACTTGTTTCCAGTTCAAACAGATAGGACTGGATTATGGCCATCGCGGCATCTTGGTCTGCACCCTGCGGATGGATCGCCTCAATAAATATGTCATCCGGCATTAGCGGAGGATGGTACTTGTCGTAGAAGTTATCCTTCAGCACTACGGCCGCGCCGTAGTGAGGTGATGCGCCTCGCAGCCCCACGCGCACCGATACACCAGGCAGCTCAGCGATGGTCGCTGCGCCCAGCTCTCCGCGCTCCGTCGCCTTCTCAGCAAAGGCGATGGAGCGCAGATCCCACGACATCACTCTCAAAACGGTTCGGGTGCGAGAGTGAAACGTAAGCCCGTCGAATGAAGTCTTCGGGTCGGTGACCTCATTGCTCAACTCAATGAACTCGCCAATCGAAAGCGATGCATCGGTGTCACAGTACGGAAAGCCGACTACTACTTCCGACGAATCCGTGACGATTGCATCCGCAAATGCATCGAGCGCGAAATCGTGCGCAATTTCCTCACCATCGAGGAGTACTGTCAGGGCATCAGTGAACTTGAGCAGCGTTGCGCGCAGATTGGTTTCCACCTCCGGGGGATCAAACGTCAACATTACCTTCCTGCCTGAGTGCTTGGGGAGAGCCAACGAGCGCCGCGATCTTCCGAGATGGTTTACTTGAAGAGGAATGTCTGCAGCCAAGGATCGGTGGGCACCGTCTCCGTTTCCTCAAGTCGTTTGGCTCGCAGCAGAATGTTCTGGGCGGTGCGGGCGGTGGTCTCAATATGAGTGTTGGTGTCGCGCGCTACCCAAGTAGTGGCGTTGCCTAAGCCACCCGCGCCAACCGTGCAGTCGCGGATGGAATGTGTCCCCCAGCAGTCTGCAACTTCATTCAACTCTGAAGCCTGCATGACTTCCCGAGCCAGTTCGAAGTAATCTTCCGGTCGCCCCTTGAAAAGAACATGCATTGTGGGTGTGGAAAGACGAACCTTGCTTGGGGCTATCACCGGCCCTACTGGATCAGTCTCACGCGAAAACACGACGCCATAGTCACCCAATGCCGTGGTCTGCAAGCTGCGGTTGTGAACAAGTGACCTCCATATCGACCCTTCCAGCCGAACTATCCGAACAGGGGCTCCACCAATTGTTCTGGGTGATTTTTCCGGGAAGCTCGATAGGCATGCGACGATTCTGCGGAAGGAACGTCCGTCGAGGGCTCCGACCGCCTCGCTGAATATTTCTACGAGGGTATCCAGTGCTCTCTCGTCCTCCGGCATTCCATCTAGGCTCTTGCCGTCCAGGATAAGATCCGTTTGCAGGTCTGGCACTTCGATATGCGACTGCACGGTTGCAATGGCACTCAACAGGTCTTGCGGGTCCCGGAAATCGTCGTACGAAACCCGAATCGCGACACCTCGACGGTCAGTCTGGGCCACTTTGCGAATTGGTCCAAGATAGTCGACTCCGGGACCGCGATCTGCGGGAGGTCCGGTGACAGGAACAGCTGGCAGATGCAGTTGCCTGGCCGTTCGAAATAGGAACTCAACAGGCGATCCAGCGACGACTTCCGCCTGAGGTGGAAAGAGAGAGAAGTCGAAGTAGATTGGATTGGCAGTGCCCCAACCTTCCGACACCTTCACTGCGATGTCGGTCAGCCGCTCCTGAAGTTGCGTGGCAGTTTCAGTGTCCACCCAGGAGATGTCGAGAATAGGCTGTGAGTTCGCCTTTGCGAACGGTGACAAGCGCCCCAATGCCTCAATTTCGCCTGGCTTCGCCCTAAGAATTGGCACATACACCGCCGCCATACTTAGCTCCACTTTATCTCTGGGAACTGTGACCGCACTTGCCCATATCCAACCATCTTGGAGAAGAGCTTGTAGTTGCGCCGCTCGAATCGAATGCGTCCGGCAACAATCGCTGGATGAATCTGATTCTGGGCAGCGACGGACTCAATGTTTTTTTGGGACGGACTGAGATGAGCTCTGCTTCTACGCCATTCGGCGCGAGGAATCAGAATCTCGGCAGCAACCTCATTGGCCTCTTTCTCCATCGGATCGTTCCTCGCTTCCCCCTTCTCTATGTTTTCGTCCGCAATCGCCCTGTTGCTGTTTGGATCCAGATGCTTCCACGCGTGAACGAGTTCGTGCATCAGCGTGAACCAGAAGTTGTCGAGCCGGTCTTCTCGCAGCGTGAGCCCGATCACCGGCGCTCCGTTCTTCCCTAGCATTGCTGCCCCATCAAGCCGGGTGGGCGGTAGGTGCGGCTCTACAACCAACGCAATTCCGCGCTCAGCCAAAAAGTCCATAGCGAGTCTCGGCCCGCGATCCATCCAGCTCAATTTGGCAATGTACGCGAGCGTGTACTCATTCAGGCAAGTGCGATCAAAACGACCGAGAAGATAGGATCGCGCATCAGCGATTTCACGGACACGTGCGATCCACAGCTGAACACGAGTACGGTTGGTTCGAGCGTTGGCCCCAAAGACGACCGTGTGCTTAAGCAGGACTGGGCTGCCGGCCGGAGCAAGAAAGCGCTTGATAAGGTCTGATGCAGACGCGCCCGCCTCGATCCATCCCCGGCTCTTGACCAGGTCCAGCGGTACTTCGTCATCAGAGTATTCGGACGAATCGAGCACCTGCTCCGGCTTCTCTCTGATCAACAGCGCCGCTGGAATACCCAGCTTCTCATGCAATGCACGGATCATTGGAAGCGTAAGCGGACGCTTCCGAGCCAATACTTCCGACGCCCGATTCTTACCACCCAAAATATCGGCAATGTCCTTCTGACGCAGGCCCATCTCCTCCATGCGAAACATGATCGCGTCAATGGGATCAGGCGTGCCGATCTCAAAACGCACCCTTTCGTAATCCTCGACCAGTTTGGCCAACAATTCGAGACGAGATGCCTCGGAGGAATTCGCATCAGGATCACTCGCGGCAAGCTTCTCGATCGCATCGAGGTATTCGCGATACTGCGCCTCAGACTTAATGATTCGAACTTCCAATGAACTTCTACCTTCAGCGCGTGCGTTGTCTGTTTCGCCGGTCATACTCAGCATGAGTGCCAATCCAGTTGATCACCACAGTCGCCGAGTTGTACGAGACGGTGACTTCCATCCGATACTCGTTGCCCCGGACGTTAAAGATCACAACGTTTCGCTCGAGAATGCTGGCGCTGGCGTAGTGACGCTTGATGTCGTGCGGAGTGCGCCAAGCTGCGCGTTCCGCATCGGCTAACCAGTTCGCTAACCATCGCCGGGCGTCCGCATGTCCTTCCACGAAGGCATGGAGCCGGCTCCGCCCGACGACTTTCATCAAACAGCCTATGATCTGTGTTGACCCGAACAATAACACTAAGTTCCCACGATGGGAACCCGCGTGATATCTTGTTCCCACCCCCCCGATCAGAAGGGTCGCTCCATCCATACCCGATCTCTGACGAGTACGTAGGCAGCAGGACCGGATCGCGCCAATGCCCCCAGTCAAATTTGTCGCGCTTGATCGACGCTTTGTTCCTGTTCGCACCGAGCGAGGCGGCGAGCCGGATGAGTCGCAGGACTATGCGCGCGAGTTGGCCTTGATCGATGATACGTTGGGCTGGAAGGAGCTCCTTGAACGGCGTCGTGTCGTACTCCTAGCAGAAGGCGGATCTGGTAAGTCCACGGAGCTTGAAGAACAAGCTCGGCAGCGCCGGGCAGATGGTGAGTTTGCGTTCTTCGCGACCATTCAGAACGTTGCCCGCGCGGGACTTGATGCTGCGTTCCACGCACAACAGACAGAACTGCACGCATGGCGCGTTTCGAGCAGGCCGGCATGGTTCTTTTTTGACAGCATTGACGAGGCCAAGTCCGCGCAGGTGCGCTTACGCGACGCCCTTGACGCGATCGCGAGCCAATAGATCCGCCGGACCCGTTCGTCGTGCACCCCGCGCACATGGGCCCGATGGATTTGGAGTGGCTCAAAAGAAACGAAGCTGGATTCCGCGCCTACAACGAGCGCGCCGAAGCTTGGCCATTCAAGCCAGACCTGCCACTGTTGCCCGAGGACGATCACGACATAGAGCACCTGCGTCGGCTGCTAACCGCCGGGCAAGATTCACCGCTGGACTCGGAAATGGATTCACTGCTTGCCAAGATCCGCCGGCGCCTACGCGCCGGGAATGAGGCAGACGGGAGCGCAGTCGATCCTCACCTGCAAAGGGATCCGGATGCGCCGTAAAAAGTTCGTCTCAGAGATGGCCTCGATCGCAGAGCGGCTGGATATATGAACCATCGTAAACGTTTCGTGCCACGCGAATCCCCGCGCTATCGTGCGGTCAAATCCAAAGACCACGGCGACCCCGGGCACTTCTCATGGATCGTATTCGACAGCGCCAAGCCTGGCCCGTTCGTTGAGTTCACCTATATCGCCGACTGCATCAGCGCTGGGGATGCTCGGCTCGTGGCCGATGCGCTCAACTCCTACCGTCCACCTGATGCCACTGAAAGCTACATAGCCTCTCTGAAGGCGGCGATCGCGCGCAAAGAAAGGCGTGGGCAATCCAGAGAGCGGAAGCCCTTTGCAGAACAGGCAGGCTGCGACGATGTTCCCTGGCTCGTCCCTTCTGCCTTCGGAGACTGGTTTGAGATGCTCGGCCGTGCACTTGAGGTAGCTCGCAACCTTGGACGTGAGATCGCGATGTTCGAACACCTCTCTCGGGTGTTTGAGCCACATCCGGGCCCCGCAGTAAAAGCAGCACCCCTGCTGGAGTTCGAACGCCAGCCGACGCAAACGAATCAGCTTCTTCATTAGGGCTCCAATGATTGTGGAGCCCCGTATCACCCAGATGTGGGTATCAGAGGGCGAGCTAGTACGGACACAGTCCGACAGCCGCAAATCAATGCCCGGAAACTAGCCGGCATTTGCCGCCAACGCCTTTTTAGCCGAAAGCGACCTCGCACCGCAATTGCCGATCGATGCCACTCTCATCCCTGCGGAGGCCAGTTACCGGAATTTCCGCCACGGTTTGGACATAACTGCTCCAAAATTGGCTAACCCATTGTTCAAGCAACACTTCCAGGGGGAAACGTCCATCGGTCGCTACACGATTCCAAGTGGCTGATTTTAATGGGACGGCGTTACCGTAATTTCGTTGGCATGACAGCTGCCAATCTGCTCTCGGGCGTGCCATTTGAGTTCCGCGCACTTGTGCGGCTCGCGATTGTGAGGCTCGCCCCAGAACGCCCATGAGTTCACATACGTTGCGCACGCGGCCGCCAAACGGAAACGGTACGGGGCGCAACATCTTTCGCAGACACTCGAACGTGCCGTCGCTCGTCCGCGTGGTCGGCGATCGTCGAGCTCGCACTTGCAGATACGTCAGGCATGCGAGCGTCATGCGTTTACTGATCTCCACGGACCAGGGATGCATGAAGAGGAAATTGCCGAGACGTGTTTCGAAGACCTGCCGATCGCTGGCTTGGTTGCTCACGAATGTCTCATCGGGGGATGCGCGTCGGTCTCCCACCGCGCCGTCTGCCGCAGCACGCTTCGTCGGTGGGTCGGTTTTGCACGACTTCATAGAGTGCGCCCGTCTTCCCGCAGTCCGATAGTGGATCTAGCCACAGCGCCTTTATACCCGCCAGAGATTTCCTCGATATTCAACAGTTAGGACAGCGACATCAATTGCGAGATCCGACAGCAGAAAGCTTCTGCGACGCCCATTTTCTGTCTTCTAGGACTGGATCGCAGCCTCAACCACGGCGATCGCCCATTCAGGGACAGCGCTCAACTGCTCAGCATCCGTTGGATCCGGATGGATAAGCTCACCGCTCACCATTTCCATTACCAATACAGGATCTGGGATCGGCTGCCCTGGTGCGACCTGTGCGCTGTTGTCGAAGACCTGCAGGTGTGCGAGGTGCGGCGAAAGATGGATGAGATTCTTCCGGGAGCTATCCCAGCGCTCGCGGATTTTTGATTCGGGGATGTCATGGCCGCCGCTTGCTACTCGCGCCTTCACGCGCTGCAGATGCAACTCCGGCGAGGCAAGCCCGCAGTACCACATGACGACATCGTGTGTTGCGCTCGCTTTCCTGAGAAGCGCGGGAATCGTGTTGGCCCCGAGCGTCGTTTCAAAGGCGAAGTTCCTGCCTGTGGCGATTGCATCCTCCAGTTGCTCACGCCCGAAGTGCCACGCGACTGCATTTGCCTCCTCGAGGGTCAGGCCATGCTTTGTCATCAATTCGCGTGCATGGCTGTCCGGGTTGAACCAGCTCAACCCATGTTCGTGGAGAAGATTGCCGCCCACCGAACTCTTGCCTGCTCCATTCACTCCTGCGAGTACGAAGATGAATGGGCGGGATGCTTGACTCATCAGAAATTTTCACCGGCGATCGGTTTCTTCCTTGCTCTGCCCTTCGACGCCAGCACGCTGCTCAACCGGTCGCGAGCCTTCGGATCATTGAGCGTTGCCAGTCGCGCTTTGAATTGCTCGGAGAGCTGATCGATCTCCGACTTCTCCCGGGCCTGCAATCGGCTGACGAGATCCAGCAGCGACTGATACGTCCCCGCAGTGAGCAGGACCATCTCGACGGTTGAGTGATTGGTGATGGCAAGGGAGCCTTGCGCCTGCACCTGGCGCACGACGTCTCCCCATTTGTTCTTTATATGAGAGGACTTTTGACTCGGTAGCTCATCAATGGCAGTCAGTGGGGCAACCATGGCGGCAAGTCTCGGGTGAGCGGGTATTGCCTAGGACGATGCCATAGAAGGCTATTGAGGACAATATAGTCATTATGACTTCATTGTCTGGCCGGCAGCCGACGGCTGTCGACTCTGGCGTTACCGAAATTCCGGCCCGCGTCTTACCATAATTAATCATAGCTCATTGAATTTGCAGAAAAAAACTGCCACTCCGTTATGAGGCACGGTGGCTACGCAATCCATTGTTTTGTTCGAGTCGTGTTACCGGAATTTTGTTGGCTCGACAGGATTGCTGCTGCTACTACTTTCTTCTTGCCCCGACTGAAGGATCTTCAGTCGTAGATTTCTTCAATTTGCAGCGCGAGATCGATTGAGCGGAGCTCAAGACGGCCACTTCGATGCACGGCCGGCTTCCAGTCCTCGCTGCGCCGAAACACGGTGACCTCGCGCTCATCCTGAGCAACAAGCACGTACTCTTCCAACGTTTCGATCAGTTGGTACTGAACGGCTTTCTCACGACGATCGATCGCTTCTGTCGTAGGCGACAACACCTCGACGATCAGCTTGGGGCTTTCGAGATAGTACTGGTGTTCCGCAGGCACGCAGCTGACCATCACATCCGGATAATAGAATGAGACGTCCATCCCTCGCTTGATCCGAACCTTGACGTCGCTCATGTACGCCCGGCACGGGCCGCCCCGCAGGTGGGCGGTGAACGCAGTAGCCAAGCGCAGCGCAAGTTCATTGTGGCGAACGCTTCCGCCGATCATCGCGAAGATCTCGCCGGCGACGTACTCGTGACGAACCCGTCCGTCCGCCTCCTGCTCCAGATAGGCTTCGACGCTCAGTACGTGGGAAGGAGTTCGAGCCATTGGATTGATGCTACCTGAACTCTCGCGCCTGAGACCGGCCAAGGCGATTGCGTCCCCTTGCCTGCCCCATCACTCGTGCGGGTACGAAGATGAGGTGTCTCAAAAAAGTCGCACGATGTTTTGGGCCATGTTGCGTGCCTACCTATACTCAGTCTGTGCCCGTTCGGCTTTCAACCCGCGTGAAAGAGGCCAATGTGAACGACAAGCAGCAAGAGTTCGAGAAGTACGATTTCTTCCGCAGCGACCGGTTCGTGAACGATCCGTACGCATACTTCGACTACCTGAGAGAGCAGTCACCGGTACTGCGCGAACCGCATCAGGGCATCGTCATGGTGACGGGTTACGACGAGGCCCTCGAGATCTACAACGACTCCGATCGCTTTTCGTCCTGCATGTCGACTACCGGACCATTTGCGGGCTGCCCTATTCCGCTGCAGGGACATGAAAACGAGGACATTTCCGGGCTGATCGAAGCGCACCGCGACAAGACGCCCTTCAGCGATCAGCTGCCGACCCTGGATCCGCCGAAACACACCGATCACCGGGCGTTGCTGTTGGCCCTCATCACGCCAAAGCGTCTCAAGGAAAACGAGGAGTTCATGTGGACGTTGGCCGATCAACAGATCGATACGTTCATCGCGCGGGGTGAGTGCGAAATCATGGCCGACTTCGCCCAGCCTTTCGCCGTACTCGTCGTCTCCGATCTGCTGGGCGTGCCAGCCGAGGACCGGATTCAGTTCCGCAAGCGACTCATTCGACAGGAACAGGAGCAAGGCGGCGCCGGCGTCGGCGGCGTGGCGGATCGCGAAGTGCACCATTCGCCGCTGGAGTGGCTTTACAGCACCTTCTCTGCGTATATCGAAGATCGCCGGCGCCATCCCCGAGGAGACATTCTCTCCGGACTCGCAAAAGCCACGTTTCCCGACAAGTCCGTGCCCACACCTCTCGATGTCGCACGGATCGCCGCCAACCTGTTCGCCGCCGGGCAGGAGACGACGGTGCGGCTGCTCAGCTATGCCTTCCAGGTCGTCGGCGAACGTCCCGATCTCCAGAAACGCCTTCGCGAAGATCGCAATCTCATCCCCAATTTCGTCGAGGAATGCCTGCGTTTCGAGGGCCCCGTCAAGGGCGACTTCCGATTGGCGAAAAAGCCGACGAAGGTCGGCGGCGTCGACATCCCGGCCGGCACCTTCCTGTACATCGCCAACAGCGCCGCCAACCGCGATGCCCGCAAGTTCGAGAACCCCGGGGAGTTCAGGATCGACCGCGAGAACGCCCGTTTGCACGTCGCCTTCGGCCGCGGCCGTCATACCTGCCCCGGCGCGCCGCTGGCGCGGGCCGAAGCGGTCGTCAGTCTCAACCGCATGTTCGATCGGACCCGCGACATTCACATCTCCGAGAAAGTCCACGGACCGCCCGGCGCACGACGTTACGGCTATCTGCCCACGTTCATCCTGCGCGGATTGACTCACCTCGCTCTGGAGTTCGATCCGGTGTCGGGAGAATCAGAATGAAAGTCCGCGTCGATCCGCAGATCTGCGCCGGCTTCGGAGTCTGCCTGGGGCTCAGCCCCGAAGTCTTCGAGCTACACGAAGACGGCTACGCCATCGTGCGGGTCAGCGAGGTGCCGAAGGAACTCGAGGATGCGGTGCGAACGGCGGTCAGGCAGTGCCCGTCGGGCGCGATTTCCCTCGGCGGCGATTCTCCGTAGTCGCTAAGTCGGCTCGATGTTCCGCCCTCGCCCGTCGTATGCGGAGCCTGCGGTCACCCGTCGCGACTTGTATGATGTCGCCGTCCCCACATCGGAATCGTGACCCGTGCGCATCAGGATCTTCATGCGTGGCGCTTCGTTGCTCGGCGCCTGCGTTTCGACGTCGTTTGCCATCGCGTCAGACAATGCGGCGCGATATCTCGAAGAGATCGTCGTGACCGCCACGAAGCGCACCGTCGACGTGCAGCAGCTTCCCCTCGCCGTCTCCGTCGTGACGGCCGATAGCCTCCGCGCGATGCGGATGACGACCATCGACCCGCTGGCGCAGCAGGTCCCGAATCTGGTGGTTTCCGCCGCGGGGAACACGACGCCGTGGGTATTCATGCGCGGCGTCGGCACCAACGACATCAACGCGAACAGCGTGGGCGCCGTCGGCATCTACCAGGACGAGGTGTACATGAACGGCACCGCGACCCAGCTGCAGCAGATGTTCGATCTGGATCGCGTCGAAGTGCCGAAAGGTCCGCAGGGCACGCTCTATGGCCGCAACACCACCGGCGGCGTGATCAGCCTGGTGTCGATGAAGCCGCAAGCGGTCGACAGTGCGAGCGGACGCGTCAGCTACGGCCGGTACGGACAGTTCGACATCGAGGCCGTCGGCAACGCGGCCATCACTGACGCGATGGCGGCACGACTCGCCTTCGTGCGGCGTTCGCGCGAGCCGATCTTCGACAACACCCACGGCACCGGCGATGGCAGCGACATCGACAACTGGGCGGCCCGCGGCGCATTGCGCTACCGGCGCGGCGATCAGGACTGGCTGTTGAGCGTCTACGGCTCGTCTGTCGACGCCAAGGCCACGGAGTTCGACAAATCGCTGATTGCGCAGCATCCGCAGCGCGCCGACGTCGGTACGCCGCGTTCGGAACCGCTGAGCTGGCCCGGACACGAGAAGGTGGACATTCTGGGCAGCACGCTGAACGGCACCCTCGACTTCGACAAAGTTGCGCTGACATCCATCAGCGCCGTGGTGAACAGCCGTCGCGACACGCGGGCCGACATCGATTCGTCGGCGCCCGACTGGCTCGACCAGACGCGCCGCAACGAGGCCACCCAGCTCAGCCAGGAATTCCGGCTGGCATCGCGCACCGACGGTCCGCTGGAATGGGTCGCGGGCGCCTATTTCTTCCGCGAAGATCTCGATGCCACCGTGCTGCTCAAAGCCAGCCAGGCGCTGGGTGTGCCCTCGCTCACGTTCGTGTCCGACACCGAGTATTCGCAGCACGACAGCAGCGCGGCAGCGTTCGGCGATGCGACGTGGCAGACGACCGAGCGACTGTCGCTGTTCCTCGGCGGCCGTTACACGTACGAAGAGAAGGACTTCCGAACGTCGCAGCAGGGCTACTTCAATGCGCCGCTGACCAGCAGTCACCAACGCGAGAGCTGGACGCGGCCGTCCGGCTCCGCGGGTTTCAGTTACACGCTCTCACCGCAGGTGATGGGCTATGGCCGCTACAGCCACGGATTCCGTGCCGGCGGTTTCAATGCGGGCGGCGGCGTGGACGATCCCGCATTCGGCCCGGAGTACGTCGACATGATCGAGGCGGGCGTGAAGAGCACGTTCGCCGATGGGCGCGCACGACTCAACGCGGCGCTGTTCTTCGCCGAATATCGCGACATGCAGGTCTATGCGCTGGTATCGAGTCCTGCCGGCCCGACGACGCAGTACCTGACCAACGCCGCCCGCGCGAGTATCGAAGGCATCGAGATGGATCTGAGCTGGCGTCCCCTCACCCGCCTGCAGATCGACCTGTCGGCGGCCTGGCTCGATGCGCAGTTCGACCGCTATGTCGACAGCTCGAACATCGACCGCGGCGGCAATCGTCTGACGGGCGCACCGGAAACGTCGTGGAGCGCGATCGTGCGCTATGACCAGCCGCTGGCTCGCGGCGCGAAACTCGCAGTAAGCGCCGATGCGAACTATCGCGACGGCTTCTATTTCGATGCCGCCAACACTGCGCGATTCGCGGCGGATGCGCGACATCTCGTCGGCGCACGACTCGCATACGTCAGCGCCGACGAACGATTCAGCGTGGCGCTGTGGGGACGCAATCTGACCGACGAACTCTATTTCGTGCGTGCGACCAGCTTTCTCAACATGGATTCCATCGTCGTCGGCGATCCGCGAACGTATGGGGTCGAGATCGGCGTGAAGCTCTGACGTCCGCGACTTCTTTCGACATCAGGTTCTGTCATCGCGAAACGAACCGCGCGCCCGGGGCTTCAGAAGAACCACATCAGCCCCGTGGCCTTGACGATCTTGTAGAGTCCCCGCTGGTGCCGGGTCGTGTAGCCCTTCATCCCGCCGTGATCCATGGTCTTGCGGCGCAGCTCCAGCCATTCCGGCGTGCCCCATAGATACGACCGCGATTTCAGCCGCTCGAATTCCGCGTTCAGGTCACGATGCAGCGCGTCGCTCTGGAAATAGAACCCGAACTCGTTGTTGAACACGCGCGAGCGGTAGTCGAAGTTGTGGGTGCCGACGAAGCCCGCGCCGTCGACCATGATGAACTTGGCGTGCAGCTTGCCGTAGGACTCGGCGCCGCCGAGTTCGGCCGCGTCGCTGCGCCCGATCTGCCAGATGCGGATGCGCGAATCCATGATCGCCGCGCGCCAGCGTTCGCTGGCGACCAGGTCGGGATTGAACTCTCCCTTCTTCAGGCTCTCGCGCCATTGCGCGGCGAGATCCGGCGGCAATAGCAGGCGCGGCGCCGTGTCCATGTCGATCACTGCCTGTGCCGTGAAGTTGTCGCTCGACAACGCCGAGTTGGTGATGATCTCGACGACGCTTTCCGGATATTCGTCCAGCAGCTTCTTGAGTTCGACCGCGTCGTCGTAGCTGCCCGTGCCCTCCTTCTCGTCGCTCTTCTTGTAGTCGGCGAGGAACAGGTAGGGCGACACGAGTTTCAGGCCCTTCGGCGGCGCTTTCTCGATCGCCAGCTTGGCGACGCGCTGGATCGAATTGATGTTCTCGTTGATGTTCTCGCCGGCACGGCTGACGGCGCCGGAGTTGGTGAGATTGCCCAGTTCGTGCGCCAGCCGCACCTTGGCCTCGCGGAAGCCGCTGTCCAGAAAGGCCGGCATGGCCTGCAGGTGCGGAGCCACCATCGGCAGCGCGGTGACGAATGCCAGACGTTCCTGCATCTGCGCTCGCTGCTTCGCCAGTCCGCCGCGCGCGCCCGCACCCGTTTTCGGCGGTTTCATGAAGCGGTTGCCGGGATTCAGCCACAGCAGCGTGTAGTAATAAGTGGAGACGCTGCCCACCGTCGTTTCGGTGCCGGCGTCCACTGGCGGACGCAGCAGGATCTCCATGTCCTGATAGGCGGTGGGATCGGTGGTGCCATCGTCGTTGATGCCATAGTAGGACACGGACAGGTTGCGGCCGCCGGTCAGCACGACGGCGCGCGCCGGATCCTGGCCGTCGATCACCAGCAGCTTGTCATGCGAGCGCCGGTTGACGCGCCCGAAAATGTTCGAGACCGGATTGACGATCACGACCTGGATCCGCGCCTTGTGCGCCGTGGGTTGCCCTTCTTCATCGAGCAGGAAGCCGGCCTCGTCCGCACAGGTCTGCAGCGCATCGAGTTCGGAATGCGTCGGATGGATCGAACCTGCCGAGTCGATCATCAGCCGCACATCGACGCCGCGCTTCACCGCGTCGCAGAGCGCACCAAGGAAGGCATAGCCTGCAGTATCGCGTTTGAAAATGTAGTAGACGGCGTCGACCGAATAGCGCGCGTGCGCAACGAGCCAGAGCTTGAGCGCCAGCGAATTGACGGAGTCCTCGAACGCCGGACCGATGATTTTCGCGTGCGTGTCGCTGATCGGCACCTGGATCGACTCGCCCACCGCGCCCGGATCGAACGGCACCTGCTCCGGCGGATACCAGGTGCGTTCGTCGTAGATGCGGCCGGTGAAGTCGTTGTGGAAGACCGAGGCCGGAAGCGTGGCGCTTTTCTGGGGCGTGCTGTTGCATGCAGCGACGAGAAACGCTGCGAAGCACAGTCCGCCGCGAAGGAAGGCTGCTTTCATGGATATTCTCTGGTCCGCCCTGCTCGGCCCTCCGTCACGGCTTCCTCTCACTCGCGTTCCAGCTCGACCGTCAGGCCGGTGACCGATGAACTCACCAGCGTCAATTCGAAGTTCGGCGTGTCACCCTGCCGCTTGATCAGCACATCCTCGCCGTCGTCGACCTCGACATGGTAGCCCTTGCCCAATGTCGTCTTCAGCGAGGCGCTGAGCAGGCTCGCCGCGCGATTCTCGGATGTCTTGGCTGGAATCTTCGTTTCCACCTCGATCGGCGTGCCGCCGACGGGCGAGATCCGCAGCACGATGGCGCCATCGGTCTGCGCCGAATGATCCAGTTCGATACGCCACTTGTTGGAGGGCTCTGCGTGAGTGGCCACGGCGAATGCGCTGATGGCCAGCGAGGCCGCGAGGGTGGTTGCTTTGCGGAAGTACGTCTTGCTCATGGGTCTCTCCTGCTCTGGGTTACGACTCGATTCATCGTTCAACGGATTGCGCAGGCCAGAAAGCGCCATCGCACGACCATGGAGGTCATGACACGGGAAGCAGGTGCATGGACCTGAGCGCGTCGAACAGCATCTTGAGCGCGAGCGACACCTGCAGCACGCCCAGCACCGCGCCGAGAATGGCGAGCCCGGTGCCGCCGCGGCGCATGATGGGTCGCGCGAACCACATGACGATCCAGTTGATGAGCATCATGACCGCGAACAGGGCGACGATCGCCACATCCTTCGCGTGATCGGGATTGATGACCAGCAGCAGGATGAGGATCGCGATGCCGTGCGGTGTGACGATCGTCGGAAAGGCCAGCGGATTGAGCGCCGCGTTGCGGGGTGCTGCTGTCGATGTCGCTGCGTCTCCGACAGGTTCGTATTGCGACAGCACTCCGCGCAACGCGACGAGCAGCAGGATGACGCCGGCGCTGAAATGCAGTACCTGGGACGAGATTGCCCACGAACCCAGCGTGTTGACGCCCACCACGGCCGCCACCACGCCGACGATGAAGGCAAACCCGATCGCCTTGCTGGCGAGCCTGCGTGCCTCGGCCTCCGCCATGGCGTTCGTCAGGGCCGCGAACGGTGCCACGATCTTCACGGGGCCCAGCATGACCATGAACGCCGTGAAGGTCATGCTCAGGCTGAGTCCGGTTTGCGTTTCCACGGTCAGTCCTCGTCGCTGCGCTACGCCTGGCTCATATGAGCCGCCACTGCCTTGAAGAAGGCTTCGGAGTCGAACTTCTTCGGGCGCGGCAGCCACGCAGGCTGATCGGCGCCGCGCGGCGACAGCACGTTCATGTAATGGTGAGGCGTACGCGAGAGCGTGACGTTCTCGGTCAGCCCCTGGTAGATGCCCATGGGAGTCAACGACGTGAAGAGCTGCGGATCGATCAGCTCGTGTTCGCCGCCGGTACCGACGACCTTGTTCACGTAGTTCCAGTCGAAGAGCCCGAGACTGGTACACCACATGGCGCAGCGGCCGAGCGAGGCATGGACGCGATAGCTGCCGCCTTCGGTCGCGCGACGCGCCAACGCGGCCATCGCTCCCACGGTGGCGAGCCAGCCGCACAGGTAGTCGTTGATGATGCCGGTCGGCGGCAGTTTCGGATCATCGAGAGACCCTTCCGCTGCGGACATGCCCGTGGCCGATCCGGCGCATTGATCGAAGCCGATGCGCTTGCTCCACGGCCCGCCTTCGCCCCACAGACTGAAGGTCACGTGGATCAGTCCGGGCCGGACCTTGATCGCACTCTCCAGATCGGCCCCGAGTTCCTTCAGCAGTCCCGGACGGCGGTTGGCGTAGAAGATGTCGGCATCGCGCAGGAGTTCATAGAACCGTTCCCGTCCGTCCTCCGAACGCACGTTGAGCCGCGTGGAACGCACGCCGATGTTGGAGCTGGTGAACATCAACGCCTGCTCGATCTCCTGGAATCGCCAGACGTTGAGACAGTCGGCGCCCAGCGAAGCCAGCGAGCGACCGAAGCCGGCGCCGGCGATGACGTGCGCCATGCCGAGCGCGCGCACGCCCGACAGCGGCTGCGTCCCCCAGCCGGGCAACGGTTCGGGCGGAGAGTCGCCGACCTTCTCGAGTTCGATCAGCGGCAGCGACGCCAGATAATCGAAGACCGGCTCGCGGATGAATTCCTCGACCGAGCGCACCTTGACCATCACGAGACCATGCTGCTCGCCGAGCGCCTCGAGTTCGTCACCCGTGCATTTCAGAAAGACTTTCGCGAGCGCCTGCGGCGAATCGGAGCAGTCCAGGATCTTGAGCATCTTCGCCCTGACGCCGGGGTAGATGTTCTGCGGCAGCACGTGCCGGCCGTCCTTCGTTTTGTAGTACGACTGGAACGCCAGCGTGTTGCGGTCTTCGAGATCGTTGGGCAGACCGTTGAGCATCTCCCACTTGAACTCGTTGATCGGTGCGAGCCGGCGTGCGGCCTGGCCGAGATCGACGCTGATGTCCTGGCCGAGCCCGCCGCGCATCCGCCACAACTTCGCAGCGGCGACCGACTGCGCGACGAGCGCGATGGCCGGCAGACCGCCGAGGCGGATGGTGCTGGGAAACAGCGGGTCCTTCCTGGAAAAGGTGATGCGGCCGCCGCAGTCCTCCGGACTCAACCCCACGATCGCGAGCAGATCCTTCAGATGCGCGTGCGGATCGAAATCGTCGCTGGTGGCGCGCTGGTTGACCGCGCGAAGCATCGCCTCGCGCAGATGGGCAGGATTGAGCTTTTCCATGGATCGTCTCCTGAGATGACTAGTGATCTGCACCGGCCCGCAGCCGCATGCGCATCACGGCCGCGCGATAAGCGATTGCCCCGCCCCATGCGGCGAGGGTCGCGGTCACGATGATCAGCAGCACGTAGAGAAACACCCGGTCGACGATGCCTTCGAGCCGGCCGGTCGCGGCCTGCATCGCATCGTCCAGTGCCGGCGCGGCCGCCGCGGCATTGCGCGACAGCGCATCGAGTTCGCGGATCGTGACGGCCAGCTCGCGCAGCATCTGCGTGTATTGCGTGATGTCGAAGCGCTCCGCCTGCGCAGCACCCTGCCCGCTTCGTACCGGAAATCGGGCGGCGATGCGATCGAAGGTTTCGAAGGCGGCGTGCACGGATTCGGCGGTTTCCGTTCCTGCCTGCAGCGTGGAGCGCAGATCCGAGCTGAGCGCACGGACGGTCTGCTGGCGATCGTCCAGCTCCCGCATGAACTGCGACAGCAGCGCTTCGCGCTGTTCATCGAGTACTTCCGGCAGCGAGTCCACGAACTGGTCCGCAGCACTGCCCACCAGCGACACGCGATCGATACTCGCCAGCGCCGACCTCGCCTCCGGCGTCACGGCGAACTGATAGGCGACGCGCTGCACCTGGATGTCGAGCAGTCCGGGCATGCGCTGCAGATAGAAGATCGCCCGCTCGGCCATCTCGCGCGTCTGCGTGATCTCGCGCACCGCGGGATCGAGTTCGGCGAAGGGATCGAGCCCGAACAGCGAGAAAAGATTGCCCGGACTGCTGCTTTCGCCAGGCCGTGGATGCCCTATGGACTTCGCGAACTCCTGAAAATGGATGAAACCCACCGACTTGATCTGCGGGTTCGCCGCGCGCCAGTCGCGGATGACCTGACGCAGTTGGGTCGCCTGCGGTTCCGTCAGCACGCCCACCGCCAGCTTCCATGCGCTGTCTTCCATTGCCCGATGCGTCTCGCGCACCTGCTGCGCACGCGTGCCGTACGTCCGGTCCACCCACAGATCGTCCAGCACCATCCTGCTCAGCGTCGCGAGCACGACCATATCGAGCGAGTTGCTGATCGGATTCGGACCGCTGGCGATCATGTACACCGACTGCGCCTGCTGCGCCTTCCAGTTCTGCGCGTCCAGGCGTTCTTCGGCGCTGTGCGATGTCTGCTGGAACTCGGTCGCCGACTCGGTCACCCGGCCCGCATATTCGTCGGCGAAGCGCATCACGCGCAGGTTGAGATTCCGCAGTTCCTCCGCCTGCCGCACTGCCTCGCGATGTCCCGGCATCATCTGCTGAATCATCGAGCAGCCTGTGAAGAGGCAGGCACTCACGATGATGAGCGGGACTTTCATGCGAATGGTTCGTCACAGCGCGTCGAACGCGTAGTTCACGATCACCCTGAAATCGAAGAAGTCGTCCCCGCCTTCGCTCTCTTCCTGATCGATCCACGCACCGCGCAGCCGGATCGCCAGTCCCTTCAGCACGCTCTCCTTCGCGAATTTGTAGTCGACGGTCAGGTCGTACTCCCTTTCGTCGGGCGTGGCGGTGGGGCCGCTGTCCGGCGTCTTGCCGGTCGCCACGTTGGCGAACAGGCTGAGGCCGTCGAGGGCGGTTCCCTTGAAGTCGTACGACGCGCCGACCATCCAGGCGTCCTCGCTGGCGCGGTCGAAGTTCTCGACGATGATGGACAGATAGTTCGGCGGACCACCGAACGGACTCTGGATGCCGCGCTCGCTACCCGCAGTGCTGGCGGCGAGCCGGAAGCTGGCATTGGGAATGAACAGCTCCGCCATGACGGCGGTAAGGTTGGTCGAGAAATCGCCGATCAGCGCATCGCCCTTGCTGCGCTGGTCGGTGTACTGGGCATAGCCGCGCAACGACACATCGCTGCCGAGCTGGAAGGATTTCTCCGCCTTGATGAAGAAGGTGTCCATCACTTCGAAGGCGCGCTGATAGGTCGCGCCGATCAGGCCGCCGTCGCCGAACGTGTACTGTGCCGCCGCCAGCGCCAGTCCTTCGTCGGTGCCCGCGGCCCCTGCCGCTTCGGACATCGGGATGAACTCGTCGTCGTTCTTGCGCTTCATTTCATCCACGTAGGCCGCGATGTACGACCAGCCCGTCTTCGACGGCCGCCCGAGCGCGACGGCCTCGAAGGTGTTCTGCACCATGCGGATGTCGTGCTTGTTGACGAACGGCAGGTCGAACGACTGGCGGCCGAGCCGAAAGCCCGTGTCCTCGCCGATGCGGGCCGTGACGAATGCCTCGCCCAGGACCGTGAAGGATTCCTGCCCCGGCTTGAAGAGCTGCGTACCGTCCTTGTCCTCGGGTCCGTACAGCTTCTGCGACGTGAACAGCGTCGCGCCGATCGCGATGCGGCTCAGCCACCATCCGGATCGATACGCCAGTGCGCCGCCAAGCGACCAGCCAGCGTTGTCCGGATTCGTGTCGCGATCCCGGTCGAGATAGTAGCTGCGGGGTTTGATCGCCAGCGAAGTGCCCTCCCAGAATCCCCGCAGTTCCTCGTCGACCCTGACCACGTTGATCTGGTTCTGCTGGTTTGGCTCCTCGTCGCGCCGCTCCGCGTCCGGCACCGCAGGCGTGGACTGCTGAGCCGCCGCCATCGACGACAGCAGCAGCCCGCCCAGCCACATGGCGCCGGACGGGCATCTGCGCTGCGCCGTCCGTGCATCGATCCGCTTCGCGCTCATCGCTGCTCTCCTGTCCATGGCGGCTACTTGCAGATTTCCGGCGCCTGGTAGTCGAGATTCATCAGCCGGAAATAGTTCTCGCCGAGCGCGATCTTGCGGAAGGCATCGTCGCTCAGAAATTTGAGCGCGCGGCTGGTGACCTCGAACTCCTTCGCGTACTGCTCGAAACCCTTGTTGCGCGCGGCGACGAAATCCGAGCCCGGCAGGATGCGGTCGGGATAGACGTTGAAGAACGCGATGAACTGCGGACCGAACTCGTGATACGCGTTGTAGAGCACGTCCCACGAAATATCGAGCATCAGGTTCTTGCTCAGCGCGAAGGCTTCCGCCATGAGGCGCACGTGCAGCGCCGGATCCATGTGCTGCAGTTCCTTCGACAATCCTGCATGCGCCCAGACGATCTTGTTGTCCGGATACTTCTCCAGAATGTGCTTCATCAGGTACACGTTCCTGGTCGGCTCGGCATCGCTGCCGAGATCCATGTGCAGCGTGACGGGAATGCCACGCTCGCGCAGGACCTTCATGAACGGCGCCCAGGCGTCGATCGACGCAATCGTTGCCGGCTCGTGCTTGTTCGGCACCAGCGCCTGCTTGAACACGTTGAGCTCGCCGGACCACTTGAACATGCCCGGGAACTCCCTGTCGTAGAGTTCGATGGTCTTGACGATGTCTTCGGGATGCGCGAGATCCATGAATGTCATCGACAGCGTGATGTTCAGGTTCGGATGCGGATACGCTTTCGTCTCCTGTCCGTTGACGAAGTCATTCTTGATGCTCGGCAGCGCCGACGTGCCCGGACAGTCGAGGTAGTAGGTGCATGCGGAGCGCATGTCGAGCGACTGGCCGATGCCGAAGTAGTTGACGAAGCGCACGCCGAGCTTGTCGAAGTATTCGAAAAGTTCCTGCGGTGGAATCGCCTGGCCGCCGAAGGGACGCGGATGGAAGTGCGCGTCGACGACGGGCGTGTACGGCTCCTTCTTGCGGTCGTAGCAGGCCTGTTCGTTACTGGGCTTGGCGAACGACGCAAGACTGCGGTGCGGCAGTGCGGCCTGCGCTTTCCACGGAGCATCGGCGTCCGCTGTCGCCGGGGCCGCTGCAGGTGCGACAGGCACAGCGCTTTTTTCCGGCTGCGTGGCACACGCACCCAGCATGGCCGTCATCACCGCACCGAGCGCGGCATTTCTGAGGATCGTCGACATAAAGAACTCCTTGGGATGTCTGTCCGCTGTGTATGTGTCGTTCAGAAGGAAAGCTCGGCGTTGGTCATGAAGATCCAGCCATTGGCGCCGACGGGATACGGCAGCATCACCGAACCCAGCGGCGCATCCTCCATGTGCAGCAGTTCCGAGTTGATGCGGAACCCACGCTTCTTCCACGGCCACCAGTTGATGCCGACGGCCGCATCCCAGGGATCGCCGTACTCGCCCCAGACCTTGGAAGCGCCTGCGTAAACCTGGAACGTCGAGGGAATCAGCATGAAGGAGCCCTGCACCTGCATGCCGTCGTCCGTCAGTTCATCGATATCGAGCGCGGCGTTGGTGCGGAAGTTCTTCAGCCAGCGACGATAGGCCTCGGCCTCGAGATAGAAGCCGCGATACTTCATGCCGGCGCTCATCGACAGCAGCCGGTAGTCGAGCTTGTTCACGATCACGCCGGGCGCCAGCGCATCCGGAGTGAACACCGTGACGCCGTCGGACAGCCGGATCTGCGTGTTCTCCGGCGCATCGAGGCCCGGCTGGCTCTCGCGATCTTCCGTGCTCGTGGTGAAGTGGGCGCTGAACAGCGTCGCCAGCTTGTCGTGGTGCTCGTAGTCGCCGAAGCCGGCGCGCGGTCCGAATTCGCCGGTGGTCGGCATCCACGTCAACGCGGCGGCCACCGTGTTCATGTTGTCGTCCAGCCGTGCCGCACCGGCGCCGAAACCGTTGAGATTGTTGCCGAGACCGATCTTGTAGTTCAGCGTGTCGGTGATCTTGCCGTTCGCCCAGATGCCCTGGGTGAAGCTGCCCCGCATGAAGTCGTCGGCCATCAGGCGCGCATCGACCCGATCCCACCAGGGGAACTGTCCGTCCATGCTGCGTGTCGACGGCAGGGCAAGCACGCCGCCGCCGAGGGTGACGGCATCGTTGAAGGTGTAGGTCAGGTTGCCGGCCGTGAGAATGCCGGTGGTGCTGCCGATCGTGGCGCCCGAGGCCCACACATAGAATGTGTATCTGAACTTGGGATCCAGGAACCATCCCTGCGTGTAGAGGAAGACCTTGTTGATCTCGAAGTCGTTGCGGATGTCGACGTCGCGCGTCAAGCCGAAGTGATCGACGTAGGTATCGTCGAGCCCTTTCTGGTTCAGGTAACGCAGATAGCTGAACACGCTGAGCTGCAGTTCGCCCCACTCCGTGCGTGCCACCGTGAAGCCCCTGCCGGGCGTGAACAGGCCGAAGGGTTCGTTCGACTGCTGCTCCGGATCCTGGAACGGTGCAGGCGGCAATGTCCCTTGCGCAGGTGGCGGCTGCGACGCGGCCGCAACTGCAGGAACGCTGCGGCCGGACAACCGCGCCACTTCGCTTTCGAGTTCGCGGATCCGTGTGTCGCGCGACGACAGTTCGCGTTCGTAGGAGGCCTGCCGCTCTTCGAGGCGGCGCAACCGCTCCTCCATCCCGCCAGCATCCTGCGCATGCGCCGGCATTCCCAGCCATGAGAGCAGCACGCACGCCGCCGGCGCGCTCAGGCACTTGATACGGACAGGAACTTGCCGGCTGCGCATGATGCTGCTCTTTCCTCGTTGAGTCGTCCGTGCAGGCAGTCGCAGACTTTCGTCGCGGGTGACGATGCTAGTAATCGATGGGCGTGATCGCATCCGAAGAACTCCGGGAAAAAGAACGTGGGAACTACGGAACCGCAACGGCAGAAAGTCGGGTGCGTGCATCACAGCGCACCGAGCGCCATGCGCGCGTGCAGCGAGATGTAGAGTGTCCCGCGCAGCGCCGACTGCACCGCCTGCAGCAGCTCCTCGCCCGCATCGCACTTCAGCACGTAGCCCAGGACACCCTGCGACTGCGCATGCCGGATCATTTCCGGCGCGTCGGAGATGCTCACGAACACCACGGCGAGTTCGGGATAGCGATTGAGTACGGCGCGGGCGGCCAGCAGTCCGTTGCGTCGGGGCATGGCGATGTCCGTCACCACGGCATCCGGCCGCTCCCTTTCGACAGCCTGCAGCAATGCATCGCCATCGCCGACCACTTCCACGTCGTAGTGATCGGCGAGCACGCTGCGCAGTTGCTCGGCCACTGCGTCGTGATCCTCCGCGAGCACGATTCGCTGACGCCTCATGGGCAGTACTGCTCCACCGTGCGCCCGACTGGCGCTCGTCGTGAGGCACAGGCTAGGCAGCTCCTTCGGCGCCGGCATCCGGAGAACCGCGGGAAAGCGCACGTGGAAACTACGGGAAGCTGGCGGCAAAAACGGCAGGCGCGGTCATGCATCCATAGCGACGGCCGGGCTATGCTATGGACAGACCCGGCAGACAACACTGGCATTCATGAACTTCGGAGCGACAGGACTGGCGCTGCTGATCGTGGCATTCGCCGCGGTTCCGCTTGCGCATGCGTCTCGAAGCCCTCCGCTTCCCGAAGAGCGCGCAATCCTGCTGATCTGGGAACAGGCGCCCGAGTTCGAGTACGTGCGCCAGATCAACGAAGGTTTTCGCAGCGGCATCTCCCAGGCCGCGAAGCCGCCGACCGTCTACATCGAGTACCTGGACGATCTGCGGTTCGGCGACCGAAGCGCGCACCGGCAGGACTTTCTGTCCTGGCTGTATCGCAAGTACGAAGGCCGGCGAATCGATGTGATCGCGGTGACCGCCCAGGCCACGCTGCAGTTGCTGGTCGACCGGCCGGCGCACATGTGGCCCGACGTGCCGATCACGTTCGGTACGCTGGGCGAGCTCACAGTGGACATTCCGGCCGCACATCCGATCGTGTCGGGTCTGGTGCTGGAGAACTATTTTCCCGAGTACCTGAGAGTGGCGCGCAGGCTGCTGCCCCACACGCGGCGGATCGCCATCGTGCAGGGCGCGTCGAAGCTCGAGCAGGAGCGCGCGGGCTGGTGGTCGGCGCAGGTCCGCGAACAGGGACTCGAAGTCCTGAACCTCTCGGGATTGCGCGAAGCCGACCTGTTCGACCGGCTCACTCGCCTGCCGGACGACACCATCAGCTTCTATTTCGGCATCGTGCGCGATGCCGACGATCGCCCTTTCCTGCCGAGCGAGATCGCGCACCGGCTCGCCACCGCCACCAATCGTCCGATTTTCGGCCTCGAAGGCAAGGACGCGTATCTCGGCATGATGGGCGGACCGGTCGCGGACTGGCGATTGACCGGCCGCGAATACGCGCGCCACGTGCTGGAACGTCTCGATGGTGCGCCGCCCCGCGTCGAGACGCTGTCCGCCACCCGCTACACCTCGATGGTCTTCGACGCGCGCCAGCTCAAGCGCTGGCACATTCCCGAAAGCCGTCTGCCGGCCGGCAGCACGGTGGAGTTTCGCGAGCCGAGCCTGTGGCGCGACCATCGGAATACCGTGATCGCTGCGCTCGGCATCGGCCTGGTACAGACATCGCTCATCGTCGCCATCCTGTTCGAACGCCGCAATCGCGCGCGCGCCAGAGCCGCGCTGAGCGCGAGCTACACCCAGCTGCGCAACCTCACTACCCGCCTGATCACCGCGCAGGAGGAGGAGCGCACCCGCATTGCGCGCGATCTCCACGACGACATCGGCCAGCGCGTCGCATCGCTGTCGATTGCACTGAGCCGCCTGAAACGCGCCGCCCCGGACGACCAGAACCGCGGCGAACTCGCCAGCCTGCAGCAACAGACGGCGTCGCTGTCCACCGATCTGCGGCATCTGTCGCACGACCTGCATCCCGGCGTGCTCGAGCATCTCGGACTGCCGCAGGCATTACGTGCGCGCTGTGATGAATTCACTGCGGAAAGCGGCATCGAGGTAGAACTCTCTGTAGATCCGAATTGGCGCAGCTTGCAGAAAGCAATAGAGGTTTGTCTGTACCGGGTTACGCAGGAAGCCCTGCGCAATGTCTGGCAGCATGCGCGGGCGCAACATGTGCATATCGGCCTGGAGCACGGAGAGGACTGCGTTCGGATGCAAATCAGCGACGATGGCAAGGGATTCGAGCGCAATGGTACCGAACGCGCCGGACTGGGACTGGTCAGTCTCGGCGAGCGGGTGCGCATGCTGGGAGGAACGCTCGACATTCGCACGGCGCCACAATCAGGCACGGTCCTGAGCGTGACGTTACCCAGCGGAGCGTCCGATGCGTCCTAGCGTGCTGCTTGCAGACGATCATGCGATGGTCGCCGAGGGACTCGGTCGACTCATCGACGATGTCGGCGAACTGATCGGCAAGGTCGGCGATGGCATGCAACTCATCCGGGAAGCGCTGCGGCTCCAACCCGACATCATCGTCAGCGACATCGCGATGCCCGGCATGAGCGGCCTCGACGCCATGCGCCAGCTGCGTGCCGAAGGCAGTGCCGCACGGTTCATTTTCCTCACGGTACACGCCGAGTTCGCCCTTGCCGCGGAGGCGATGCGCGGCGGCGCCAGCGGCTACGTGCTGAAACATGCGGCCGGAGAAGAACTGCTCGATGCGATCCGCACCGTGATGGACGGTCGGACCTACGTGACTCCGCTCATCACGCGCGGCTTGCTCAGCAAACTGGATGAACGTGCGGATCCGTCGCCGCAGGATCTCACGCCACGCCAGATCGAAGTGCTGAGACTGATCGCGCAGGGCAAGCGCATGAAAGAGATCGCACACGATCTCCACCTGTCGATCCGCACCGTCGAAGACCACAAGTACCATCTCATGCAGACGCTGCAGCTGGAAAACAATGCGGAGCTGGTGCGGTTCGCGCTGCGGCAGAATCTCGTGCCTGAGTGAGATTCCGCGAGCACCATCAGATCTTCTCCGGCCCTTCGTTGTTGAAATAGCCCTGTGGGGCCGGCTTCAGCCGGCCTGAAAACAGTCAGGCTGAAGCCTGACCCACAGGAACCATCCTCAGAACTCCACGCGCGCCCCCAGATGCAGCGCACGACCCGGCAGCGGCGCGATGTCCTTGAGCGGCGAGGCGTGCTGACGCGCATCCTCGTCCAGCAGGTTCGTGCCGCGCAGGAACAGCAACGCATGTGAATTGCCGATCGGCAGTCGATAGCTCGTATCGAGATCGACCAGGGTGAAGCTGTCCGTAGGCAACTCGTTCGCCGCGATGCGGTCCTGTCTGTCGTAGTAGTACGTGTCGAGACCGAGGTGCCAGTCACCCTGGTCGTAATGCAGCCCGGCGCCGAAGCGCAGCGGCGGGATCTGCGGCAGATCGTCGCCGTTGTCGAGCTTGCCGCGCACGTAGTCGGAGGCGAGTCGCAATTGCAATGAACGGTCGCCGGACGTCAGCAACGGGAACAGCACCTCGGCCTCGACGCCGTGAAACTTCGCGCCGCCCTGCATGTACTCGAACACCTGGAACTCGTCGCCCTCCTCCGTGGGCTGGAACACGCCGGTCGGGTTTTCGTAGATGTAGTTGCTGTAGTCGTTGTAGAAGGCACTCACGGTCCACTGGATGCCATCTCCCATGCGACGCAGCGACAGATCCGCAGTGACGGCCTCTTCCTTGTCGAGATCCGGATCGCCGGTTTCGAACCGCTGTGCCGCCACGTGCGGCGCTTCCGGGCTCGCGTACAGTTCGGTCGACTGCGGATTTCGCTGGGTGCGCGTCACATTCAGCGCCAGCGCATTGTCCGTGCGGAAGTTCCAGACCGCACCGGCCGACAGGCTCACCGCCGTTTCATCGTAGTCCGGCAGCGCCGCCGCGGGGTCGACATCGATCGTCTGCTTTTCTGCACGCGCGCCGAGTTCGACCGTCCAGGCATCGAAGTGCCGCTCCTCGAAAGCGAACACGCTCATCTGCCGGGTCACCGACGACGGCACGAACGCCTCCTCGCCGATGGCGGCGAAATCGACGTCGACGTATTGAATGCCGGTCGTGCCGCGCCAGCCATTGCCGAGATCGTTGTCGGCGGCGAGTCGCGTCTCGTAGGCCGTCTGATTGAACACCGTTCCCGGTTCGCCCGGGCCTTCGAACTCGGTATGCGTGTAGTCGTTGTACGAACCGCTCAGGTGCAGCATGGTCAGCGCGCCCTGCAGATCCCACTCGGCCTTGCCGTCGAAGCGATCCTGCTTCATGTCGATGAAGGCTTCTTCCTCGCCGGGAATGCCGTACGTGGTTTCGTAACGGCTCCACGACACACCGCCGCGTGCGGCGGCGCCGACCAGCGAGGCGCCGAGCGCACCGCCTTCGGCTTCGCTCGCGGTGTTGGGAATGTAGCCGCGAATGTCATCGGGCTCCTCTCCGGCTTCGATCAGCTGGCGACGCAACGCGTCGGACTGTGCATAGCCGGGAATCTCGACGTCGTCGGTGTCGCGCTTGAAGTAGTCCGCGTGGAACGCCAGCAGCCCCGCGCCGCCATCGAGCGATGCGGCGCCGGTGCGTTCGTTGGTGGCCGTATCGCCGCGCAGTTCGACGGCGCCGCCGAGCGGCTCGCGCGGCGTGCTCATCGGAATGCGGTTGGTCACCACGTTCACGAGGCCGCCCGATGCACCGCTGCCGTACAGCAGTGCGGCGGGTCCTTTGATCACTTCGATCTGCTGCGATACCACCGATTCGACCGACACGGCGTGGTCCTGGCTGAGGCTCGCGACATCGAGCGAGGCGAGTCCGTCCTGCAGCGTCTGCACGCGGTAGCCGCCGAGCCCGCGAATGACCGGACGGCTCGCACTCGGACCGAAGTAGGTCGAACTCAGGCCGAGTTCCTTCGACAGGGTTTCGCCGATGCTGCTGGCGATCTGGCGCCGCAACGTGTCCCCGGCAAGGACGGCGGTCGGCTGCGCGACTTCGAGCGGACTTTCGCGCAGCGCCGTCGAGGTCACGACGACCTCTTCGGGTTCGCCGTCGGCGGCCAATGTGGATTGGGCAATGAATAGAGCAGCCGCGCCGAAGCGCAGCAGATTGAACGGATGCATGACGACTGGATTCCTGAAAATGGCACACGGATCGCGACGGCACGGCCGGCGCGACGGATCCCTCGATGACGAGGGGCAATGACAGTGCGGTTCAGGAAACGGGAGGAGCGCGTGGACGGGCCGACGTCTGGATCTGCGCCGGCAGGCGGGCAACGACGGTGATGACCGGAATGGTTTCGGCCGGGGCCGCCCTTTCGATCGTATGGCTGTGGCCGGGCTCGCCGGCGAGACCGCCGAACGTGATGCAGTAGCCGCAGACGGCATGATGAGCGACCGACACCTGCGTCGCATCGTGCTGATGCGCGACATGCGCAATCGAATTCAGCGCGAACGCCAGCATCAGCGCTGCGAATGCAATTCGCAGCCACTGCGGCGGGGTTCGGGCTAAATGGAAAATGCGCATCGGGAGCGGCGTTCCAGGATGGCCGGAGAGTACGGAATGCGGCGTCGCAATGTAAAGGGTGCGCGCCCTGATTCGCCCGGTCTGGGCATCATCCCGCGACCGTCGCAGTCCCTTTCGTCTTTCTGGCCTTGAAGGCCGGCTGATTGTTCTCTCCGGTTGTTCGCTGCCTCTTTTGTAGGTCAGGCTTTAGCCTGACTCTGATAAAGAGGCCGGCTGAAGCCGGCCCCACAGTAAGAGCCCTCCCCCGCTGCGCGGAGGAAGGGGAGAACAAAACGGATTGGGATTCCCTGCCTTGATTGAACGGTTCAGACCGGAAACCTGCGTCGCCCCCGCTCGACGGCAATGCGATGCGCGCCGGCCACCTCCGTGCTGCGCGACTTCGTCGTTCGCATGAACAGCCACTCGCCCGTCACTCGTTGCGGCGTGATGTCGATCAGCAGGTAGCCGCGCTGGCTGGTGTCGGCCCAGACCAGTTCCGGATTTCTCGCAATGAAGGCACGAGCGACTTCTTTCGGATCGGCACCCATCTGCCCTTCCATGCCGGGAGACGTCACGCTGTGACCGGCAAACTCGACGCCCGCGGGCTGTCCGTCTTCCGCCAGCGAATAGGCCCAGGCGTTGTGACTGTCGCCCGACAGCATCACGAGGTCCGCATCGGCTTGCTGGGCGGATCGAAGCAGGCGCGAACGGGCGGCCGGATAACCATCCCAGCGATCCATCCACATCGGTACGTCGAGCCGCGACGCACGCACCTCGCGACGGAATTTTTCCACGGTGCGCGCGCTGGTGCCGGGGCGAAGCCAGTCCGGCGCCTCGTCCGGCATCAGCGTTCGTCCCATGATCGTGCCCATGCCGACCATCTGCCAGTGTGCAGCCGACGCATTGCGCCTGAATTCGTGGGCGAGCCACGACTCCTGATCCGAGCCCAGCATCGTGGCAGTCGGATCGCGCCAGGCACCGTCGCGGAACTCGCGCAGTGCTGCCTCGGGATCGTCGGCTTCATGCGCCTTCGCCAGTTCCGGATAGGCGGGTCGCGTGCGCGCCAGCATGCGCGATTCGGTGCGGTACAGCGTCGCGAGTGTGCCGATGCGATACGCCTGCCACGGCTCTTCGGATACCGGCAGCCACTCGCGATACGCCTGCATCGCTGCAGCACGGCGCGCGTTCCAGTCGCCTTCGGATTCGGGCTGGTGATTCTGCGCACCGCCTTCCCAGCTGTCGTTGGTGATCTCGTGGTCGTCCCAGAGTGCGACCATCGGTGCCCTCTGATGCAGTCGCTGCAAGTCGGCATCGGCGCGATAGCAGGCGAATCGCAGTCGATAGTCGGCGAGGCTGATCATCTCGTGAGCGTGCGCCGGCATGATCTCGCGGCCTGCCACCAGCTTGTCCTTGAACGATGCGATGCCGTATTCGTAAAGGTAATCGCCGACGTGCAGCCACAGATCGAGATCCTCGCGCGCCGCCGCGTGGGCATAGGCATTGAACCAGCCCAGCGGCAGGTTCGAGCAGGAGAACACGCCGAGGCCGAAGCGATCGACCTCGCCCACCGGCAATGTTTTCGTGCGCCCGACCGGCGACTTGCCGCCATCCGGCGCAATGAAGCGATACCAGTAGGTCGTGCGGGGCTGCAGACCGTCGACCGTCAGTTTGACTGTCCAGTCGCGGTACGCGCCGGTGCGCCCGCTGCCGCCGGCAACCACGCGGGTGAAATCGGCATCCGTCGCAACTTCGACCTCGACGCGAACGTCATCGACGTTCGCCGACGGAACGTAGCGGGTCCACAGCAGCATGGAATCGCAACCCGGCTCGCCGCTCGCGACATTGTGCGTGAAGCCTCTCGCCCCCAGCAGGTCTGCGGCGAGACTGCGGCCGATCGGCAGCATCAATGCGCCCAGGCCCAGCGTGCCGCCGACGATGAGACGGCGGCGTTCGATGTCGATGCTCATGGAATCCTCTTCCCGGTAACGGGCACGAACGGCCGGGTCGCATCGCCTGTCCAGCGCATCAGGGTGAGATCGGCAGTCTGTGCGCGCTTGCTGCCCGAGTTCACCGAGACAAAGAACAATCCGGCGCCGACGGGCTGGAATCCGACATCGGCCTTCTGATTCCAGCCGCGCACGCCGGTGGCAGCATCCTTCAGGCCATCGTCGGCGAGTTCGAGCAATTGCTTCTGTTTGCCGTCGGCAGCGGGCACGCCGACGAGATCGCCCGTCTGCGGCTGCGTGCGCGCATCGATCGCGAACAGCAGGTAGTTGGGAAACGACGGCTTCCTGCCCCGGTAGACGCCCATGAACCAGCGCTGCAGCGATTCGTCGTAGGAAAGATTCTGCACGCCCCACGTCGTGTTGCCGGTGCGGACGAAGTACTTTCCATGCAGTTCCGTGGGACCGCTGCGATGCGGCTTCGCCTCGTCCAGAGGTCGCGCGTATCGGTGCCAATCGCTGACGTCGTACTGCAGCAGCACCTGATGGTCGTTGTCCTCGCGCGCGGTATTGCCGTAGATGCCATAGGCGACCGTGAGATAGCGCGGCCCATCGACCTGCCCGAACGCAGGACCGAAACCGACGCCATCGATTCCGGAGCAGCCGTAGCGGCGATCCACGGTGTCGTCGAGTCTGCCGTCGCCGTCGAGATCGGCGCCGTAGTCGCTCGCCACTTCCGCGAGATGAACCGTGCGGAACACGTCGCTCGTGCCTGCCTCGATCCCGGGACGATCGATCCGGCCCGCATCGATCAGTGCGATATAGAACGCCCGGTCTTCCTTGTATTCGAGCGATCCATAGAGCTTCCCGTCGGCCGGATTGAAATCGAGATCGCCGAGGTGACCGGTCCAGCCGACCAGCGTGCCGATGAGCCGGCCGCTGAAATCGTATTTCGCCAGCAGATCGGTGAACGAGTAGTAGAGGTAGCCGCCCTGCACATCCACGGCGATGCCCTGCACATGTCCGGAAGGCCAGGTGCCGCCGTTCTGCGCGAGCGGCAACCGGGACAACGACGTGGCGACGGGTTCAGCCGTCGCCACGAACGTGCACAACAGCAGCGCTGCTGCCACCCGGATCGTCGAACGTGGATCAGACATCAGAAAGTGACCTTGACGCCGAAATTCCACATCGAACCGTAGATCGTGTACTGCTGAACGCGGCTCGGCACGTTCGAGTAGATGATGTCGGGTTCGTTGAAGATGTTGCGGCCGGCGAGTTGCAGTTCGATGTTGCTGGTCGGGCGGTAGCTGGCGCTCAGGTTCCAGAGGTCGCGCGAGGTGTGATACAGGATGCCGTTGTTGGCGGTGGTCGGCGTGTTGTTCAGGCCGCTGACCCGGTACTTCGACTGATAGTTGCCGTTGATCTTGATGTCGAAGGGACCGTAGCTGTAGCCGACTCCCCAGTTGGCCGCGCGCGCGGGTGTGTTCTGGCGTTCGCCATCCGTCTCGATGCGCGTGATGGAGCCGTACAGACCCAGGCCCCGCAGCGCCCCCGGCAGGAACGTGAGCTGCTGGTTGTACTCGAACGTCAACCCTTCGTTGGTGCTGGTGCCGGGCATGTTCTGGGCGCTGCGGAACGTGTAGCCGGCATATTCGTCGGGATTGAAGCCGACGTCTTCGGGATCGACGGTGATGCCCGTCACCTGCATGTCCTGCATGTCGAGCCGGTAGTACGACAGGCCGAGGATGCCGGACGGTTCGAGGTAGTACTGCAGGCTCGCGAAATACTTGGTCGAGTGCTCCGGCTTCAGCTCCGGATTCGGCACGGTCACGATCATGGTGTCGTCGTTCACCGCGACCACGCCGCCGAGGTTGCCGTAGTCAGGACGCAGGATGGCTTCGCTGAAAGCAAGCTGGCCCACCAGCTTCTCCGTGAAGTCGTATTTGACGCCGCCGCTCGCGAACCAGTCGTCGTACTCGCCTTCGCGCGTGGAGTACACGCCGTCGTTGTACTGGTACATCAGGCCCGCGACGGTGTTGGTCGCCAGGCCCGCCGCCGCCACTTCGCTCGCCGGACGGATGTTGGCGATGCGCGCAGCCGTCTGCGTCTTCTCGTAACGCAGGCCGAGATCGAACCGGGCGTCGCCGACGCGCGTCTGCGCTTCGAGATACGCAGCATCGACCTGTTCCTGGATTCGCTTGTCGTTGTCGAGCTGGCGCTTCAGGTTGCCGACGGTGTCGGGCACGAAGTATTCGGGGTGTTCGCGATAGATGTCGTACATCGCGTAGTGACTGTCGGCCCGCCAGTTCTGGGCGTTCATGTTGCCGGCATCGAAGCCGATGATTTCGAACTGGTAGTTCTGCGTCCACGGAATGACGGCCGCAGGATCGCGCTGCGTCAGGTCGCCGTTGGGTCCGACGTACTGGAACTGCTGGAAGGAGCCTTCGTTGGTGCGCCAGTCGTTCTTGCGGCTGCCCAGGCCGCCCATCAGCGTGAGCGGCAGGTCACTGACCGTGAGTTCCTTCTTCAGGTCGAGGTAGCCGCCGTACTGTTCGTTGATGGCGTCGGACTCGGAGGTGCGGACGTTGTTGCCGATGTCTGCATCGAGATTGAAGTTCCTCGGGTTGCTCCAGTCGCGGCCGGCGGTCTGCGTGATCGTCCAGGCATTCGAATCCTCCGACGGACGATCGAGCGTGAAGCCGATGCCGGTCAGCCAGCTGTCCGTGCGCTGGAAGAAGCCCTTGCTGTTGTCGCGGAAGTTGAATTCCGATCGCGAATAGCTCGGACGGAAGGCAGCTTCCAGCGTATCGCCCTTGAATTCGATCTTCGGCGCGATCGTGTAGGTCGGCGTGCCGGCGTAGCGATGCGAATACTCGGTGCGGAAGCGCGTGTTGTTGCCGTTCGGATTCACGACGATGTGCGTCGGCGTCGAGCCCGGCGCCGTGTAGGACGTCGAATCGGTGCCGAAGTAGAGATACGTGTACTGATTGAAGTACTCGACGTCGTAGAGCGAGTAGGTGCTGCGCAGCGACAGGATGATTTCGTCCGTCAGCTGGAAGTCCGTGCTCAGGTTGGCCGCCGTGCGGCTCGTCATCTTCGGGCCGGGGCGCCACATGACGCGATACGGCAGAACGCGGCCATCGGCGAGGTAGGACCAGTCGGTCTGGATACGATCCTGCTGCACGTAGTTGGCGTTGTAGCTGGTGTTGAACGCCACGCCCCAGCGGCCGTCGAAGAACACATCGCCGAAACCGAACTGGCCCGACGGATAGATCGTCGAATGCTTGCGGTCGTCCGGGAAATATTTCCTCGAGGACGTCGCATCGGACGTGCCGACGCTGCCGATCTGCAGCACCAGATCGCGGTCGGTGCGATCGAAGGCGTACTTGCTGCGCAGGTTGATCTGGCCGCCGGGAGAATCGGCCTCCAGACGCGCGGTGAGCGTGTTGTTGAGTTCGATCGACTCGATGCCGGTGATGGACATCTGCTCGAAGGAGTTCTGGCGGCCGGTATTGTTGTTGGACGTGGCGGTCGCCATGCGGGCGCCGTCCACGGTGAACGTCGAATACTTCGGATCGAGGCCGCCGATGCGCACGGCAGTGGCATCCACTTCGGTGTAGTCGAGGGAAATGCCGGGCATGGACTTCATGAATTCGCCCACGTCGCCCATCGTGAGTGCGCCGTAGTTGTCGGCGGCGACGACGTTCTTCGCGTTCATGGCGGCGCGCCGCTCCATGATGGCGCTGGCCTGGCCGTCGCGCCGCGCGGTGACGATCACCATGTCCAGATCGGCGGCATCGGCCCCCGAAACATACGAAGGCACCTGCAGTTCGACATCGAGCGTCACGACTTCGCCCGCGACGACGGTGGCGGCGCTTCGCGATTCCTTGAGGCCGGTGTATCTCACCACGACAGTCACGTCGCCGGCCGGCACGCCGCTGAGACGGAAGTTTCCGCCGTCCTCGGAGTAGGCGACGATCGTCGTGCCTTCGACACGGATCTCGGCATTGCGCACGTACTCGCCGGTGGCGGTGTTGAGCACGCGGCCGCGCACGCCGCCGCTACGCTGGTCCGTCTGTGCACGAGCCGCTTCCGGTCGCGCCAGCGCCGGGTCGGCGCCTGCCGCGGATGGCGTGCGCTGTTGTGCCAGTGCCGCGGAGGAAGCCAGTGCAGCGGCAATTGCGCTGGCCAGCAGGACGTTCTTGCAACGATTCATGTTCTGAGATTTCCCGGTGGACCGCCGATGGCGGAGTCGAGAACAGAGAGCCGCGATGAATGCGTTTCCGCCACCTGTCAAAAAAAGTTCAACTTTCCCGTCTCTCCGCCACTCGCGATCCAGTCGCCCAGCCAGCGAATGCCGCGGACGATGTGTTTCTCGACGGTGTTCTCCGACAGTCCCATCTGTGCGGCGATCTCGCGCTGGGACAGTCCACGCACGCGACGCAGGATGAAGGCTTCGCGAGTCCGGCCCGGCATGCTCTCGATCACGCCGGCCAGTTGACGCAGATCATCGTGTGCGATGGCCATCCGTTCCGGAGTGGCCGCCTCATCGGCGATTTCCATGGTGCCGAGATCCTCGACCGCCAGGATCGGCACGATGCGCGCACGCCGGATGTTGCGTACCATCAGCGAATGCGCCACCTGAAACAGATAGGCGCGCGGATTCAGGATGTCGTCGATGCGCTCGCGCTCGGCCAGCAGCGCATAGCTCTCCTGCACGATGTCGTCGATGTCGACGGGCGCGCGACGGCGCGACAGCCAGCCCCTGAGCGCCGCTTCGTGCGGCAGGATGCATTGCATGAACCAGCGCGTCCTTTCGATGTCTTCCAGGACGACGTCGATGTCGACCCCTGCTGCCGTTCGATCGCGCACACCCGCTCCCCAACATCTGCCGGGAAGCAAATGCCGGAAGATCGTAATCGGCGTATGTGTCGGCGTTGTTGCACCGAGGTCGTCAGCGTTTCAGTTTGTACGCGACCACCGAGTCGCCCATCGTCGACTGATACATGCTGTGACCGCCGGCAGGAATCACGACGTACTGCTCGCCGCCTGCTTCATACGTCACCGGCACGCCCACGCCTGCCGCGGGCAGCGGCGCCTTCCACAGCACCTTGCCGGTCCGGATGTCGAAGGCGCGCAGCATGTTGTCGAGCGTGTAGCCGATGAACACCAGGCCGCCGCCGGTGACGAGCAGGCCGCCTGCACCCGGCGTGCCGAGATCGAAATCCATGTCCCAGGGCGGACTGAACGGCATCATGTTTTCGATGCTGCCCAACGGGGCTTCCCACACGATCTTGCGCTGAACCAGGTCGACCGCGGTCAGCGCCGCCCACGGCGGTGCCGAACACGGCGCGCCGAGCGGCGACAGCAGCGGCTCGATCTTCGGTACGAACGGTGAGCCGGCGTCCGGGAAGATCATCGGACCGCCTGCCTCGATGGCCTGCGATGCTTTCAGTTCGGCTTTGTCGCGCGGCACGAGCGTGATGATCGCGGGCACGCGATTCGAAGGCACGACCATGATGTTGCTGGCCGGATCGTAAGCGCCGCCGCCCCAGTTCGGTCCGCCGCCCATCGACGGCGAGAAGATCGTCCCCTTCTCGCTCGGCGGCGTGAAGATCGGCCCGTAGTTGCGTTCCTCGATCCTGCGGCGGCACAGCCAGCGATCGAAGAACGTGAAGCCCCAGGCATCGTCGGGCGAAAACCCCTGCGGCGCCACGGCCGGCATGCCTTCGGGAAACGGCTGCGTCGGCGAGAGTTTTTCTCCCGCCACGGTATTCGTCTGCGGCACCGGACGTTCGACGATCGGCACGAGCGGTCTGCCCGTCGCGCGGTCGAACATGAAGATCAGCCCGGTCTTGTTGTTCTGTACAAGCGCCGGAACCGTGCTGCCGTCCGCCTGCGGCAGATCGATCAGCAGCGGCGCGCTCGGCGTGTCGTAGTCGAAGACGTTGTGATGAACGAACTGGAAATGCCAGACGACTTCGCCTGTCGATCCCTTCAGGGCGACGATCGATGAGGTGTAGTGATTGTCGCCGGGACGTCCGCCGCCGTAGAAGTCGCCCGAGGAACTGGTCGTCGGCAGATACACGAGATCGAGCGCCTGATCGACCGACATGGTCGACCACACGTTGCCGCCGCCGTATCCCTGCGTGCCCTTGCCCCACGACTTCATCGCCGGATCGGCCGCATCGCGCGGTACCGGATCGAATTCCCAGCGCGGCTGACCGGTGCGTGCATCGAAGGCCAGCACCCGGCCGCTCGGCGAATCCACGCGCTGATTGTCGGCGACGGCCGAACCGACGACGACGACATCATTGACCACCGCAGGCTTCGATCCCGCGACGACTTCACCCGCGAAGATCTCCGGCTTGGTCGATTGCATGCGCACCTCGCCCTGCTGGCCGAAGCCCGCGCAGCGCTGGCCGGTCTTCGCATCGATCGCCATCAGGCGATAGTCTGCGGTGCCGAGGAAGATGCGCGAGCGGCAGGCCGCATCCGCCGCCGCCTGCGTATCGACCCAGTGCGAAATACCGCGGCACTTCTGCGTGCCGATGCTGGGGTCTTCCGGATCGAACGCCCAGCGCTGCCTGCCCGTCTGCGGATCGAGCGCAATGAGTCGCCGCGTGATCGTGCAGACGATGAGGTTGCCGTCGATCAGGCTGGGCTGGTCTTCGAAGGCGATCAGCTTGTCCGGCACCTTTTGCGGCGGCACTTCACCCGTGTGGAATTCCCAGGCCGGCTGCAGGTTCGCCACCGTGCCGGTGTTGATCTGCGACAGCGCCGAATAGTTGGAACCGAGTTGATGCTGATCGACCGTCGTCTGCGCCGCAGCGAACGATGCCGAAGCCAGCGCCAGAGCGCAGGCGCTCCAGCGGAGTCGTGATCCGGACGTCATTGTTGTCGATCCCCCTGAGACCGCTGCCGATGGCAACGGGGCGATATGATATACAGTGTTTCACATCTCCCGCCAGCGTTCTTGCGGGTTGCGCCGCATCAGGGGGTCGCCTCCGACTGTGGGGCCGGCTTTAGCCGGCCTGAAGAATGTCAGGCTAAAGCCTGACCTACAGGGCGTTACGCCAGCAGATCGGTCACCGTGCGGTTCGTATCCATCGACAGCGCGCCCCAGCGATCCACCTGCAGGCCCATCGCCTGTTGCACCGTCAACCCGATGCGCGTGATGGGATCGGCCTTGCCGTCGAGATGGAAACCGGTGCGAACACGACCGCCCGCGTTGCCAGCGATCATCACGGGAATGCCTTCGACGGCATGCGCCTTGGCGATCGAGCAATCCGAATGCGCCAGCACCAGGCAGTGATCGAGCAGCGTGCCGTCGCCTTCGGGAATACCCGCAAGTTCGTCGAGGAACTCACGCCACGCGATCATGCTGCGCGTCGCGAACCACGCGTGCTCCTTCTGGTAACCCAGTTGCGGATCGACCGGCTCCTCGTGCGTGAGCGTGTGATGCGTCGTGGTCGAACCGGCGCGGCGCAGATTGGACGCGGTATCGGACAGCAGCACATTGAACACGCGGGTCTGATTGCACTGCAGCGCCTTCGCCAGCAGCCCCGCCATGAGCCTGTGCGTCACCATCACATGATCCATTTCCGAATCCAGCACGAAGCCGCTCGGCTCCTTCGGCATGGTGAAGTTCTGTACCGGCGCCGGCGGTTCGAGTTGCAATGCCAGCTGCTGTTCGAGCTGGCGCAGCGACGAGAAGTACTCATCGAGACGGCGGCGATCCTCCGCACCGACTTCACGCATCAGCCGGGCACGATCTTCCTGCACTGCCGACAGCACGCTCTGGCGCGCCATGGTACGCGGATCGGGCTTGAACTCGGCCGCGTTGGGATCCTGGAATCCGTCGACGAAGATGCGCCGGTACAGCGCGAGCGGCGACATCTCGCTGGGATTCGGCGAACCCGCGGCGCGATACGAATACGAACGGTCGATGCCTGCAGTGCTGACTTCGATCGACTGGAAGCGCGTGCCCTTGCCGATCTGATCGCTGATCAGCACATCGAGCGTCGGCGCCTTGACGATTTCATTCGGCACCGGCACGCCGGTGCGCAGACCCAGGCAACCCGTGATGTGCGGCTTGTTGGCGACGCCGTCGAGCTTCACGTCGAAACCGCTGAGAATCGCGAGCCGGTCGCGATACGGTTCGAGCGGCTTGAGATCTTCGGGCATGGCATAGCCGGCACCGGTCGCCGTCGGAATCCATTTCTCCGGAATGAAGCCGCAGCCCCAGATCCAGGTGCCGAAGCGCGTCGGGATGCGCTGGCCCGTGGCCGCCATCGCCTGGCCGCTGTCGTTCAGGAAACAGTCGAGGTATGGCAAGGCGACGCCGACGACGGCGCCGCGCACGAGTCCTCGCAATACGCTGCGGCGGGTGAACTTGCTCATGAACGATCTCCTGACTGCAGCGCGACCTGTGCGAGTTCGTGTCTGGCTTCTGCGGCCGGCGGCGAAATGGCAAAGAAGTTCTCGCTCAGCGCGATGGTGCGCATGAGATCGGGAACGCGGAAGTCATGCGTCGCGAAAGCCTTGTTGAGATAATCCATGTACGGGCGCTCTTCCATCTCGGTATCGCGCCCCACGGCGTAGCGATAGATCTTCTCCACGAGACAGCGCGGCGTTTCCGGATGATCGTGCAGCGCCTGACCCAGGCCTTCGGGCGTCGTGAAATCGATGCCGTCGAGCGAACCGCTCGGATCGATGCGCGCTTCATTCTCGGTGGTGCGATAGGTGCCGAGCCCGTCGTAGTTCTCGAGCGTAAGACCCAGCGGATCCATGATCTTGTGACAGCCGGCGCAGGAGGGATTCGTGCGATGCACTTCGAGGCGGTCGCGCGCCGTCGGCATGCCCGCATTCACTTCCTGGATCACGGAGAAATTGACGTTGGGCGGCGGATCCGGCACTTCCTGGCACAGGAACAGCTCGCGCATCGCCTTGCCGCGCAGGGTCGGCGACGACTGGCCCGGATGCGAATACAGCGCGAGGAATGCGACGTGCGACTGGATGCCGGCGCGATGACTGCTTTCCGGGAAGACGCTCTTCTCCCAGCCATTGCGTGTCGGCACCGGCACGCGATACACGATGCCGAGCGCACGAGTGAGGTGAGCCGCGCGCGTCGTGAACAGATCGCGATAGTCGCCCTCCTGTTCGATCAGCAGATCGGTGATGGTCCGCAGCGTCTGCTCCTTCGCATCCGCCGCCACGGTGGAATTGAAGGCCGGATAGACGACGGAGTCTTTCGCAAGATCGCCGAACTTGTCGAACTGCAGCATGTCGTCGAAGAACGCGCGCACGGCCGGCTCGAACAGCGGCGAGGCGATCAGGCGATCGACCTGTCGCTGCAGTCCCTTCTTCGTATCGAGTTCGTCCGCGCCGGCGGCACGCAGCAGCTCCCTGTCGGGCGCCGAATTGGTCAGGAAGTAGCTCAGGCGCGTGGCCTTCGACCACGCATCGAGTTCGCGAGGCTCATCAGCATCCGTGACCGGCTTCGTGCGTTCGATGCGCAGCAGGAATTCCGGGGAGACCATCATGCCGGCGAGCGCGAGTTCCACGCCGGCGTAGAAATCGCCGAGACGTTCCTGGCCCGATTGCGCCCTCTTCACGAAGCCCGCGCTCTCCTCTTCCGTCAGCGGGCGGCGGAACAGCAGCGGCCCGTACTCGTCGACGACGCGACGTGCACAGGCCGCATCGAACGCTGCATTCGCCGCAGGCCTGCAGGGGACGAGTCGGTCGCGGTTCTTCTCGTCGATGACCGCGGCGGCGATGCCGAGCGCCGCCGCGTCGTACTGCTCGACGCTGAAGGGCGACATGCCCGCTTCGCTGGTACCGACGGCGACCAGCCCCTCGGCGCGCAGGCCACGCTCGAAGCGCGCCGGAATGGTGATGTCGGGGCCGAAGATCGCGGCAATGGTCGTGCGGTACTCCGCTTCGGTCAGCCGGCGCATCACTGCCGGGCCGCCGACGGCGTCCGGTTCGCGCAGCGAATCGCCGCAGCCGCTCAGCAGACCGAGCGCAAGCAGCAGTGCTCCTGTTCCCCTTCCCCGCTTGCGAGGGAGGACCAGGGAGGGGGCATGCCCTGCGATTCGCGCGTCGATCGGACTCATTGCTTTGCAGGCGCCTTGTCGACCAGCCTGTCGTTCACGCTGCCCGTCGCCACATCGACGACGAATGCGGGGATCGCAGCGATGCGGTACTGGGTCGAGATGGACGTGCAGCGCCCGTTCGCGTCCGGATCGCCATCCGCGTAGTCGTACAGCGCGTAGTACGCACCGGGACAGGTGTAGCCGAGCACGCGCGCCGCGCCATTGCCCGTACCGAGCCGCAGCGGCAACGGTCCCGGTTCGCCCTTGGCGTTCTTGCCATTGCGATAACCGAACTGGTAGTCGTACATCGTTTCCACCGGCGTGTAGCCGGCGAGATAGCCGCTCAGCGAGCCGTCCTGCGCGATCGTGACCTGCAGGCGCGCGTGATTCATCGCGCGCTCCATGTGCAGGCTGTTGGTGATGGTGTGGAAGCGCACGTCGACCGGCTCCGTCGTCAGCACGCCGTCCTCGATGCGGCCGCGCGTCTTCGCCCGGAAGCGCGGATCCTGATCCATTGCGTACGTGGCATAGGGCAGCGGCACACGCGCGGGACTCAGCTGGATCGGATCGGCATTCGCATGGATGCCGACTTCCACGCTGTCGTCGTTGCGGATGTCGTCGACCCCGTCGAGCGAGATGAGGATGCCCCACGCGCCCGTGAGCATCTCGATGGCGTAGCCGTTCGACTGTCCGGTGGACTGATACGAGCGGCTGCAGCCGACGACGCGCGCGAATTGATTGTCGACGCCGCGCTGACCCTGCTTGCCGACCGCATCCTGGTGCGGACAGGACTGCGGCGTGGATGCATCGGCACGCGAATCGACGCCGTCGATGTCGATGCCATCGATGGGAATGCTCGTCGACCTGAGGGTGCGGAAATTCGGATCGGGCGCGGCGGCCTCCGGATTCATGCAGACGTTCTGGCCATCGGGCGCGGTCGAGAGTTTCTTGCCGCCGTCGTTCAGGCGCCTGGCATACGCCTCGTCCGATTCACCCTTGCGCCGCCTGCCTTCGGCGGTCAGCGCGAAGATTTCCTCGACGTTGCGCGACATGCCCTGCGGACACGCGCCGGTTTTCTCCGCATCGTCGGCGAGCGCGTACTTGATGTCGGACACGACGAATCCTGCGCGGCCGTTCTCGATGAACGGCGCATCGGCGCGGGTCGCAAAAGACAGGAACAGCGCTGCGGGCACGACAAGCAATCCTGCCGGACCCTTTGCCCGCTGCATCGAAGCAAAGCGCTGCATCGCACCCCCTGTCATCGACGGCAGTGTCATGCCGCATTGCACGAAACATCTGCCGTCCTGTCGTGCCGATGGACATTACTAACACCCGTGTTAGCATGTCAAACATTACTTTCTAAGGTGTGAGTAACGATACGCCTATGGGCCGACCCTTCACTGCCTCGGACGATCAGATCCTCGATGCCGCAAGAACGGTGATCAGCCGCCGCGGTCCGGATGCGTTTTCGATCGCGGAAGTCGCGAATGAAGTCGGCCTGTCGCGTGCCGCGATCATCCTGCGGTTCAAGAGCACGCACGCGCTGAAAGTGGCGTCGCTGAACGACATGGTGCGGCAGTTCGCTGCGATCCTGGCGACGCTGCCGCAGACACCGGGCGGCGACAACCTGCTGCGTGTCGCCGCCTTCATTGGCGGTCACATGGGCAGCCGCGAAAGCAGCGTGCGTTTCTTCGCCAACCTCTACGGCTCCAGCGTGCAGGATCGCGAACTCCTCCAGCTGGAACGCAATCGCGGCGCAGCGCTGGATGCGGCGATCTCGAAGGTCATGCCCGAGACGTCCGTGACCCGCGAGTCCGCCGTACTTGCCTTTCGCGCACACCTGACCGGAACGATCACGGCCTGGCTCACGACCGACGATCCCGATTCGCGCAGCTACCTGGTGATGCGCACCGCCGAATGGTTGCGGCTGGCGCAGATCGGATTCAGCGATGAAGTCGTGAAGGAACTCTGTTCGCCGCCGGCGACGGCGACAGTGAAGCCCGCCCGCCGCACGCGAACGGCGCGGACGGCCACCGGCACCCGTCGCCGGAAAGCCTGATGTCGCCTCCCGCGCGTCGACTCGCCGCGGCTGCAGCAGTGATCGTTCTCTGCACCGGCGTCATCGGCGCCGGGCTGTTGCGGCCCGGACCTGCCGCGTCGCCGCCCGATATCGCAACGCTCGATGCATCGCCCGAACGCGGCGCGTACCTGGCGACCGCCAGCAACTGCCGCACCTGCCACACGACGAACGATGGCCAGCCGTTCGCCGGGGGCGTGCGATTCCAGACGCCTTTCGGCGTGCTGTATTCGACCAACGTCACCATGGACGAGGCGACCGGCATCGGCCGCTGGTCGTTCGAGGATTTCTACGCTTCGATGAAGCACGGCGTGCGTCCGGACGGTACGCAGTTGTATCCCGCGTTTCCCTATCCTTCGTTCGCGAAGCTGACCGATGCCGACATCGCTTCGCTGTACCTCTACATGAAGACGGTCGAGCCGGTGAATGCGCCGGCCCGCGAGAACGAACTGGATTTTCCGTACAATCTGCGCTCCGGCCTGCGCGCCTGGAATCGCCTGTTCCATGACCCGGGTGCCTTCGTCGCAGATCCTGCGCGCTCGCCGGAATGGAATCGCGGCGCCTATCTCGTCCAGGGGCCGGTGCATTGCGGCGCCTGTCACTCGCCTCGCAACTTCCTCGGCGCCGAACGCGAAGAACTCGCGCTGACCGGCGGCACGTTCATCGACCGGGTCAGCGAGGGCAAGTATCGCCAGTGGTCGGCCGTGAATCTCACGTCTGCGAAACGCGGACTCGCCGCCTGGAGCCTCGACGAAATCGTCGCCTATCTGAAGGACGGCGAAAGCGCACGCGCCGTCGTACACGGACCGATGACCGAAGTCGTCATGAATTCCACGCGACATCTCGAAGACACCGACGTGCGCGCCATCGCGACCTACCTGAAGGAACTGCCGGCACTCGATGCCTCGAGCGGCAAGAACGCCGACCACGAACAGCTAGCCGCGGGCGAAGTCGCCTACACCGTCCACTGCGGCACGTGCCATCTGCCGACCGGCCTCGGCGACGAAGTCATGGGCGTGACGCTGGCCGGCAACGCGATCGTGCAGGCGAACGATCCCGCATCGCTCATCAACGTGGTGCTGTACGGCCCGCACCTGCCGCCGCCGCCCTTCGTTTCCGATCGCACGCGCATGAAGCCGTTCGGCAAGCGCCTGTCCGATGAGGACATCGCGAACCTCACGACCTACCTGCGCGCCAGCTTCGGCAACGACGCGGGTGTCGTCACTGCCGCGCAGGTGAAGCGCCAGCGCTGAGGATGCGCTGGAAGTTTCGGCCCTCGAGCATGGCCGGCACTTCACCGCTGCGGACGACGAAGTCGCCGAACGACTCGCCGTCCTGCCGCCCTACCCCATAGCGCTCGAACAGCGGGCGCAGCGCTTCCAGAATCTGCGTCTCGCCGATGTTCTCGCGATACAGCGTGTTCAACCGGTCGCCCCGCGGCGTGCCGCCGAGATACACGTTGTACTTGCCCGGCGCCTTGCCGACGAAGCCGATCTCGGCAAGAAAAGGCCGCGAGCAGCCATTCGGACAGCCGCTCATGCGGATCGTGATCGCCGTGCCCGCCAGCCCCGTCTCGTTCATGAGCGCATCGAGTTTCTTCGTCAGCGACGGCAGGTAACGTTCGCTCTCTGCCATCGCCAGCGCACAGGTCGGCAGCGCCACGCAGGCCATCGAGTTCCGTTCCAGGACGCTGACCGCGGAAGGCGCATCCACGCCGTGATCGCGCAGGATCGCGTCGATCTGCGCCCGTTGATTCCCGGCGACACCGGCAACGGTGAGATTCTGGTTGGTCGTCAGCGCGAACACGCCGGCATGCCGCGCCGCGACTTCACGCAGCGCGGTCATGAGACGTACCTGCGGCGTATCGGCGACGCGGCCGTTGCGAATGAACAGCGTGTAGTGCCAGCGACCGTCCTCGCCCTGATGCCAGCCATGGCGATCGCCATTGCTGGTGAACGCGAAGGCACGCGCCGGTTCGAGCCTCTTGCCGCGACGCCGCGCCAGTTCTTCGCGGAACCAGTCGACGCCGCGATCTTCGATCGTGTACTTGAAGCGTGCATGCGCGCGGTCGCGCCGATCGCCGAAATCGCGCTGGATGCACATCGTGTGCTCGGCCACTTCGATGATGTCGGCGGCGCGGCAGAATCCGGCGAGCGTGCTGAGCCGGGGAAACGTGGCGGGCGCCTTGTGAGTCATGCCCATGCCGCCGCCGACCAGCACGTTGTAGCCGACGATCCCGCCCTCTTCGACGATCGCCACGAATCCCAGGTCGTGGGCATGGACGTCGATATCGTTCGACGGCGGAACGGCAATCGCGATCTTGAACTTGCGGGGCAGGTACGTCGGGCCGTAGAGCGGCTCCTCGTTCCCGGGAAGCGGATCCGTACCGGGCTGCTGCAACAACAGTTCGCGATAGGCCGCCGTGCGTGGCATCAGATGCCGGCTGAGCCGGTCGGCGGTCGCCGTCACTTCGGCATGCGCGCGCGACAGCAGCGGATTGGCGGTGCTGATCACGTTGCGATTGTCGTCGCCGCACGCTGCGATCGTGTCGAGCCCAGCAGCGGCGATGCCCTGGATGTGTCGCGGCAGGTTGTGCTTGCGCACGCCGTGGAACTGGAAAGTCTGGCGCGTCGTCAGTCGCAGCATGCCATTGGCCGTCGCGCGCGCCTGTGCGTCGAGCGCCAGCCATTGTTGCGGCGTGCAGACCCCGCCCGGCAGACGCACGCGCACCATGAACTGGTAGTCCGGTTCGAGCCGCGAGAGGCGGCGTTCCTCGCGCAGGTCGCGGTCGTCCTGCTGGTAGATGCCGAAGAACTTGGTCAGCAGCGAATCATCGTGATCGATGCTGGCGCTGGCCGGTTCGCGCAGGCTCGATTCGAGCGTGCCGCGCAGGAAGCGGCTGCGGTGCTTGAGGGCTTCGTTCGAGTGCAGCTCTTCGAGCGGGCGGGACAGATCGTTCTTGCGGCTGGCATCCATCAGTAGACATCTTTCTGGTAGCGACGCTCGCGCTGCAGCGTCAGCAGGAACTCGTCCGCCGCTTCCGCATCGAGTGCGCCATGGGTCCGGACCACCTCGTGCAGGGCGGCGTGCACGTCGGGCGCCATCTGCTGGGCATCGCCGCACACATATATATGAGCGCCGTCGCGCAGCCAGGCGTACAGGTCGGCGCCCTGTTCGCGGATCCGCTGCTGGACGTAGACCTTGTCGCCGCCATCGCGCGAGAACGCGACGTCGAGACGATGCAGCACGCCGCGACGCCGCCAGTCGAGCCATTCCGTCTGGTACAGGAAATCGCTGCGCAGCGTGCGATCGCCGAAGAACAGCCAGTTCCTTCCGCGCGCGCCGAGCGTTTCGCGTTCGGCGAGAAAGGCGCGGAACGGCGCAACGCCCGTGCCCGGCCCGATCATGACGATGGGCGCTTCCGGATTCGCGGGCAGCCGGAAGGCTGCGTTGCGGTGCGGATAGATCGCGATACGCGCATCCGCATCCGTCGCCTCGCCGAGCAACGACGACACGACACCGCGACGCCCCCGGCCGTTGGACTCGTAGTTCACGATCCGGACGGTGAGATGCACTTCGTCCGGTGTCGCCTTCGGACTCGAAGCCACGGAATACAGTCGCGGCGCCAGCGGTCGCAGGATCTGCACGAAATCCGCGACGCCGACATCGCGCAGCGGATAGCCGGCAATCAGATCGATGAGATGAAGCCCCTGCAACGAGGTCTCCGGCAGTTTCGACTGCTTCGTCAGCGAGGCATAGCGTTCGACCAGCGAACGGTTCAACAAGCCGATATCGAAATGCTCGAGCAGCGCCGATCGCAGCGAGCTGTCGGCACCGTTCACCGTGACCGGGGTCTCGGCATCGAACGGCAGCAGTTCGAGCAGCGAATCGACTTCGGCTGCGTGATTGCGCGGCACCACGCCGAAGGCATCGCCCGGCTCGTAATGAATGCCCGCGCCTTCGATCGAGAGTTCGATGTGGCGCACGTCCTTGGTGGAGTCGCGCGCCGTCAGCCGGATGTTCGCCAGCACCGGCGCCTGCCACGGGTTCTTGCGCGTATACGCTGTCGCAACGGAAGCGCTCGTGCGTGCGACCGGCGTGACGCTGGCACTGTCGACAGGTCTCGATGCCAGCCGCGACACCGTCGTCGCGATCCATTCGTCCGCGGCCTGCTGAAAATCGACGTCGCATTCGACCCGATCGCGCAGCCGCTGCGCGCCGAGCGTTTCGAGCTGGGCATCGAAGCGCCGGCCGGTTTCGCAGAACTTCTCGTAGCTCGAGTCGCCGAGCGCCAGTACCGCGTATTTCAGATGAGCGAGTTTCGGGCCCTTGCGTCCGTGCAGCAGGTCATACAGCGGCCGGGCGCGATCCGGCGGATCGCCCTCGCCGTGGGTGCTGACGATGACCAGCAGGTGCTGCGCCTCTTCCAGATGCGTCTTGCGACAGTCGAGCATGTCGAGCGCGAGACTGCTCACGCCCATCGCGGTGAGCGCATCCGCCAGACGTTTCGCCAGCGATTCGCAGTTGCCGCTCTGCGAACCGTACAGGATCGTCGCCACCGGCCGTGCATCGGGTGCCGCGACCGCCGTCGGTGCGGATGCGGCGTTGAGCGTGCCGAGCAGGTAGCCGCTCAGCCAGGCGCGCTGCGCCGCATCGAGCCGGCCGACGAGACGTTGCACCTCGTCGGCCAGGGCGCGGTCGAACGGAACGGTCGTGTTCGCCACGTCCACGGTCGCGGGCTCGCTCATGACGCCAGGCAGCTCGCGATTACGAGGGCTGCCGCGTCACGCGCAGATACGGACGCTGTTCGTGCCAGCCATTCGGAAACAGCTTGCGGGCGTCGTCGTTCGACAGCGACGGCACGATGATCACGTCCTGACCCGGCTTCCAGTTCACGGGCGTCGCCACCTTGTGGTTGTCCGTGAGCTGCAGCGAATCGATGACGCGCAGGATCTCGTCGAAGTTGCGGCCGGTGCTGGCCGGATAGGTGATCGTGGCACGCACTTTCTTCGCGGGATCGATGATGAACACCGAGCGCACGGTGAAGGTGTTGTCGGCCTTCGGATGCAGCATGCCGTAGAGGTTGGCCACTGCGCGGTCGGCATCGCCGATGATCGGAAAGCGCGGGCGCGCGCCCTGCGTCGCTTCGATGTCGTCCGCCCAGCGCTCATGATCGGTGATGGAGTCGACCGACAGGCCGATCACCTTGACGCCGCGCTCTTCGAACTGCGGACGCAGGCGCTCCGTATAGCCGAGTTCGGTCGTGCAGACCGGCGTGAAATCCCTGGGATGCGAGAACAGCACGCTCCAGTGCGACCCGAGCCACTCGTGGAAACGGATGCGGCCGATGGTGGTGTTGGCTTCGAAATCCGGAGCGGTATCGCCGATCTGCAAGCTCATGAGGCCTCCCTTCAGGGTGTTGTCGGTGGCAATTGGCAAGGGCCCGAACCATAACACCTCACAACGTGATACAAATCCAACGAATCGTTTTGAGGCCATGCAGAACGGGCATGAGGTGCCACGGCGGCGCCTGCGCTGGTACCTTTGCGGCCTCGCAACGCAGGAAGGACCATCGCATGGCGGACAGATCCGCGGTCGGCAAGCGGCAGTACGAAGCGCTGGCGGCATTCCGCTACGAGCTGCGGCGTTACCTGCGCCACAGCGAGGAAATGACGCGGCGCCACGGCATGACGCCGCTGCAATACCAGCTGTTGCTGCACGTGAAAGGATTTCCCGGCCGGGAATATGCGTCGGTGACGGAACTGGCCGAACGTCTGCAGGCCAAGCATCACGGGGTCGTCGCGCTCGTGACGCGCAGCGAGGCCGCCGGCCTGGTCGAGCGACGCATCAGCCCGGACGACCGGCGACTGGTTCACGTCTATCTGACGGCGCGGGGCGAACAGAAGCTGGCGAAGCTGGCGGACCTGCACCGGCGCGAGCTGCTGCAGCTGCAGGGAAGGTTTACGGTGCCGGATGCGGCGGTGTTGCAGGAGAAGTGATCGCCGCCGGCCAGTCGTCATCCCTGCGCATCACATGCGCTGTCCCGTCACCTTCGCCGTGCCGAAGATGCCCAGCTTCGCCTTGCCCGAGATCGCATCGCCGTCGACGACCAGGTCGTACTTCAGCGTGATCGGCATGGGTTTCTTCACCTTCATCTCCCAGTGGAGCTGACTGTCGGTGACCGTACCCTCGAAATCCATCGCGCCTTCGGGGCTTTCGAGCGAACCGCGCAGCACGCTGCCTTCGGTGGTGAAGCGGCCGACCATGTCCTGCGGTCCCATCGGCGTGGCGAGCACCATCTTCCAGGCACCGTCGATGCGTGCCGGAGCCGACGGCGCCGGCTGAGGAGGCGGTGCAGCTTCCTGCACGACCGGAGGCGCAACTGGCGCAGCCTGCACCACCGTCTCCGCCGACTTGCCGGCGATGGGCCGGCCTTCGATGACTTCGAGAATCTTCGCCGGCGTCAGCGGCAGTTCGAGCGGCGGCGCGCCGAACGGTGCGAGCGCATCGGCGATGGCATTGAACAGCGTCGGCGGACCGATGATGGCGCCACCCTCGCCCACGCCGCGAAAACCGCCTTCTGATTTCGAGGGCGTGCACGCGTGCAGGAATTCGAACTCGGGCACGTCGGCGATCGTCGGCAGCAGGTAGTCCTTGTAAGTTACGGCGAGCGGATTGCCGCGCGAGTCGTAGCCCGCTTCTTCCAGCAGCACGGTGCCGATCGCCTGCGTGAGTCCGCCTGCGATCTGACCTTCGACGACGGCGGGATTGATGATGGTTCCGCAGTCCTCGCTCGACAGCCAGCGCCGGATCCTGACGAATCCGGTGTCGGGATCGATCTCGACGATGCAGGCGTGCGCTGCGCTGGTGAACGTCATCGGCGGCGGATCGTAGCGATACTGCGCTTCGAGCCCCGATTCCATGCCCGGCGGCAGGCGCGACGGCTCGCCGTAAGCGATCTCCGCGATCTGACGCAGGCTGCGCGTCCTGTCGGCCGCACCGGCGACGCGGATCGTGCCCTCCTCGATCGTGATGCCGTCGACATCGGCATCGAGCAGGTGCGCCGCGATGCGCTTTACCTTCTCGCGCAGGATCGCCGCCGCCCTGCGCGAGGCGCCGCCGCCGATGACACCCTGCCGGCTGCCCGCGGCGCCCGGCCCGAAACCGCCGCGCGAACTGTCGCCTTCGAATACGGCAACGTCTTCGTACGCAACACCGAGCTGGTCCGCGATCACCTGCGCCATCGTGCTTTCGGTACCGTGCCCCTGCGAATGCGTACTCATCAGCGCCGTCACCTTGCCGGTCGGCTCGATGCGGATGTGCGCGAGTTCGCCGGTCATGGGCGCGATGGAACCGGCCGCGCCCGTCGGCTCGACGTAGGCTGCAATGCCGAGCCCGAGGTAGCGTCCCTCCTTTCGCGCTGCTGCCTGTTCGGCACGAAAGGCAGGCACGTCGAGCGTTTCGAGCAGCTCGTCGAGGCACTCCGCCGGCGTGATGTCTTCGAGCGGAATGCCGAGCGGCGTCGTGCAGGGCTGATCCGCCTTCGTGATGAGATTGCGGCGCCGCAGTTCGACGGGATCGATTCCCAGTTCGCGTGCCGCGATGTCGAGCAGCGTTTCACGCGCCAGCGATTCCATCGCCCACGGCCCGCGATAGGCGCCGAGCCCGACCGTGTTCGAGAACCAGCCGCGCGTATGAAAACCGGGATGCGGCATCCTGTACGCCGCCCACATGAACAGGTGTACGGCGATGTTGGCGTCCGCGCCCTGCGGATAGGCGCCGTTGTTGAGGCTGTAGTCGGAATGGGCCGCGAGCATCCGTCCGTCGCGGTCGAGCGCCAGACGAACGGTGATCTCCTGTTCGCGCGCCTGATTCGCCGCGACGAAATTTTCCCAGCGATCCTCGATCCACTTGAGCGGACGGCCGAGCAGCATCGCACCGACGATCGTCGACATCTCCTCGCGCCAGGGATGATTCTTGAGCCCGAAGGAACCGCCGACGTCCTTGGCGATGACGCGGACGTTCAGTGTCGGCTGATCGAGCGCCAGCGACAGATAGCGCGCCACCAGGTGCGGGCTCTGGCAGGTGATGTAGACGAGCAGTTCCTCGCCCTGCCGGGTCACCACGACGCCGCGCGTTTCCATCGGCGACTGCGAGATACGCTGGTGACGTATCGTGCGGGTCAGCAGGTACGGCGCCTTCGACAACCTCTCTTCGAGTTCATCGTCCTGCTCGTTGCCCATCGCAGCGGCGACATTGGAATCCGTGCCCGCATGGACTGGCGGCCCGCGCATCGCATCGGCGATGGTGACGACGGGATCCAGTTCTTCGTAATCGACGTTCACCAGACTCGCGGCGTCCTCGGCGAGATAGCGATCCTGCGCCACGACCATGACCACGGGGTCGCCGACGTAGGCGACCGTGCCTCGCGCCAGCAGCGGTACCGGCGGTTCGCACGGCGGCGCGAAATAGAAGCTCAGCAGTTTGGCGGGAATGCGGTCGAGATCCTCCACGGTGAAGACGGCAAGTACGCCGGGCGATTCACGCGCGACCGACGTGTCGATCGAACGGATGCGTCCGCGCGCGATCGGGCTGCGCACGAAAGCGACGTGCAGCATGCCGGGCAGCACGATGTCATCGACGAACGTGCCGCGGCCCGTGAGGAGCCGCCCGTCCTCCTTGCGCGGCAGACGCCTGCCGATCATGCCGGCGTGCGATTCCGCCTGACTCATGATCGTTCGGTCCCGCCGTCGCTCGCCAGCTTGCGCGCGGCGCGGCGAATGCCCTGATAACCGGTACACCGGCACACATGGCCCGACAGGGCGTCGAGCAGCCCTTCGGCGTCCGGTTTGTCGGGACCGGACGTCAGCGCTGCGAACGTCATCACCACGCCCGGCGTACAGAAGCCGCATTGCAGTGCATGCTCGTCGCGCATCGCCTGCTGCACGGGATGCAGCGAACCGTCGACCGGCGCGAGCCCTTCGACGGTCGTGATCGCAGAACCGTCGGCCTGCACGGCCAGCATCAGACACGAACGCACGGCGAGTCCGTCGACGATCACCGTGCAGGCGCCGCACACGCCGTGTTCGCAACCGACGTGCACACCGGTATAGCCGGCATCGATGCGCAGAAAATCGCTCAGCGTCTTGCGGCCTTCGACCGTCGTCTGTTGCCGGCGGCCATTGATCGTCACGTCGATCCGGTGTTCGCTCATGCCGCGTTTCTCACATCGAGGGCGTCGCTCAGGGTGCGGGCGAAGATGCGCCGGCCGACGGTACGTCGATACTCGGCAGACGCATGACGGTCGTCGAAGGGCTCGGTGTCCGCGACCGCGAGTTCGGCGATGGCTCGCACGTCGAGTCCCGCCAGCGACTGGCCGATCAGTGCCTGCTCCGCCTGGCGCGCCTTCATCGGCGTCGGACCCATGCCGAACCAGGCGAGTCCTGCGCGGCTGATGCGCCCGCTGTCGAAAGCGAGCGAACCCACCAGTCCGATCAGCGCGAAATCGCCGGGGCGCTGCGCGACTTCGCGAAAGACGGGAATCGCATCGGCGGGCCCGTCGGGAAACTCGATCGAGGTGATCAGCTCGTCCGGTTCGAGCGATGTGGCATAGGGTCCGAGGTAGAGATCTTCGGCGCGGATGCGTCGTACGCCGCGCACGGATCGCGCTTCGACCGATGCACCGAGCGCAACGGCTGTGGCCGGCAGTTCGGCCGCGGGTTCGCCGAGCGCGATCGATCCGCCGACGGTGCCGCGATTGCGCGTCTGGTGATGACCCACGTGCTGCGTCGCCGTGACCAGCACCGGCAATGTCTGGCGCAGCGTGGTGTCGGCAATGGCTTCGTTCTGGCGCAGGATCGGGCCGATGCGCGTCGCGCCGTTCGCCCGACTCACGCCCTTCAGGCTCGCGATGCGGTTGATGTCGACGAGAATGAATGGCTGGCTCATGCGCAATGCCAGCAGCGGCAGCAGCGTCTGGCCGCCGGCGAGCACCGTCGCACCGCCGCCGGCTTCGGCAAGCAAGGCGCACGCCTCATCGACCGTCTTCGGCGCGTAGTAGTCGAACGGCGCCGGCTTCATCGCCCGTCCCCCGATCGTTTGTCTGCGCGCAGCAGGCGTTCGAGCAACGCGGCATCGAGCACGATCTGCGGCGCAGCGCTGCGACGACCGAACTCGAACCCTGCTGCGGCGACGATGACGATCAGAAGGCCGATCGCCATGCCCATCCAGTCCGAACCGCCACTGCCCTGCGAGCGGCCGACGAAGAATCCCACCATTGCCGACACGGCGAGCGCGAGAATCCAGGCGATCGGCAGGCCGCGAGAAGCGGCTGGCGCCGCAGATACGGACGCCGACGGCGTCGCGACGGTGGCAGTGCCGGTGAGCAGTTCGCCGAACTTCCTGAAGAACCTGCCCGCGAACTGTTTAGCGGTCGCATCGATCAACGGTCCGCCGAGTTGTGCCAGCCGGCCGCCGACCGTCGCGTCGACTTCGTAGGCAAGCACCGTGACGCTGCCTTCCTCGGCGAGCCGCACCTTGATACTCGTCTTCGCCGAACCCACGGTGCCGCCCTGCCCCTCGCCAGTCAGCGTGTAGCTGCGCGGCGCATCGATATCGGAGAGCGCGACGACGCCGTTGAAGCGCGCACCGATGGGACCGATCTTCACTTCGACGACGGCGCGCAGCCGCTCGGCGGATTCCTTCTCCAGCGACTGACATCCGGGGATGCATTGCCTCAGCACCTCCGGGTCATTGAGGGCTTCCCACACCCGGCCTCGCGGAGCGGCGATGCGCTCCTCTCCTGTCATTCTCATTCGTCGGCCCCCGCACTTGTGCAACACGATGTTTCATTACTGGATGGGGAATTGTCAACCGAAGACCGCGGAAAGAGGGCCGCGAAAGACCGCAAAAAAGAATCGTTTTCGGAAGAGATCCTCATTCCTTTATGCGGTCTTTTGCGGCCCTCCTCCCTCTCCGATCCCCGCCAGCACCCGATCCAGGCCCGCCGCGAAATCGTGCGTCTGCCACAGATGCAGGAACATCGTCGAGATGTGCAGCTGGGCACGCGCCGCTTCGCTGGTACGAAACACGGGATCGCGCTGACTCGATGCCGTCGCGGCAGCCGGCAGACGCGACAGGACTTTCGCCGGCGCTTCCATGAGCCAGGCGAGACCCATCGTTGCGACGTACAGGTCCATGTGCAGCCGCAGATCGGCAGTGGCCAGCGACGGCCCGCCGTTCGCGCGCAACTCCGTGACGAACAGATCGAGCAGTTCGTCGAAGTGCTCGTCCCACAACTCCTGGTGCGCAGCGCTCAGCGCGCCCCACAGCGCATAGGCGACATTCATCTGGCGCACGCGGCCCCAGTCCATCAGGCCGCACTGCATCGTTCCCGACGCATCGCGCCAGAACCAGGCGTTGTCGATGTTGGCGTTCCAGTGACACAGCGCGATGAAGTCGCGATCGGATTGCAGGAAACGCTTGATCGTCGTCTCGTGCTGCAGGAAGCGACCGACCTCGCGCTCCATGCGCGCAAAGAATGCCGGCGTCAGCGAAGACGGCACCAGTTGCGGATACGTTGCGGCGAACTGCGCATAGCCGCGGATCAGTTCGCGCAGCCGCGGTCCGTCATGGCGGATCGGATCCGAGGCCGCCGCAGCCTGCGCATCGAAAGGAAAGCGCGCTTCGACCTCCGCCGACAGCCGTGCGGACTTGTGTGTCGCCGCGAGCTGCGCGAGTGCGGCAACGATGGCGCGATAGCGCGCGAGCGGATCCTCCAGATCATGATCGAGACACTTCGGCTGATGCGGCTCGATCCCGTCGACACCGAATGCGATCTGCTGCGTGATCAGCAGCCCCGTGCCGGACTCGTGCTCGTAGTCGGCGAAATAGGCGACCGGCACGCGGATCGGAAATCCAGGCAGGCGCGACAGCGGCGCAAAGCGGACCTCGGCTTCCATCTCGTACCGGCCCCGGTCACGCAGGGGGTTGGTGAAGTCGCGCGAGAACTTCACGAACAGGTCCGTGTGCAGGTCGGGGGCAGGTTGCGCGTATTCCACCGCCAGGAAGAACTTCTGGCCGGTGCTGCCGCCGGGACATTCCTCCAGCCGCACGATGCGCGTGACGCTGTTCGTCGCTGCAATCGAACCGAAGGAGCGGAATGCCTCGGTGAGGAAGCCGGCGCCGAGTGCACGCAATGCGTCGCCATGCGCGGGAATGGCGAGACCGAAGGCATCGCCGCGAAAATCAGACCAGGGGCATCCCTCAGAACGGCAGGTTGTACAGCTTGACCGCATTCGTCTCGAGGACGCGCTTGCGCACGCTCTCATCGTAGCCGCCGAGCGTTTCGATGATGTGTTCCTGCACGCCGGGATACAGCGACGTCGGATGCGGGAAGTCCGTCTCGAAGACGACCTTGTCGAAACCGATCGTTTCGAGCAGCAGCTTCGGGCCGACGCTTTCGAACCAGTACGTCACCCAGAAGTGATCCTTGAAGTACTGCCACGGGCGGCGCTGCAGGATCTTCGACTTGCTCGGCAGCATCTCGTTGAACTGGTGTTCGAGCGCTTCGAGCGCGAACGGCACCCAGCCGAGGCCGCTTTCGATGAGGCCGATCTTGAGTTTCGGATGACGATCGAGACGGCCGCTGACAATCCAGTTGCCCAGCGTCGCCGCATTGCAGATCGAGAACATGGTCGCGACCACCGACAGCGTCTGTTCGAACGCGAAGCCTTCCCAGGTCAGCGCCGTCGGATCGATGGCGGCATTGAGATGGAAGTTGATCGGCAGGCCCGCCTCGGACGTCATCTCCAGGAACGGCGTCCAGTAGTCGTGCACGTACGAGGGAATGCGCAGGCGTTCCGGCGTATCGGGCAGCACGAAGCCCTTGAGACCCATGTCGATGCAGCGGCGTGCTTCGGCTTCCATCGCCGCCTGATCCCACAGCGGTAGATGCGCCATCGTGAACAGGCGCTGTCCCGATTCCTGCTGACGTTCCGCCGCGGCGTCGTTGTAGATCCTGATCACGGTGAGCGCGAGTTCGGGATCGCCGAGCGACATCAGCGAGCCGGCCTGCGTCACGCCGGAGTTGTGGTAGCAGATCTGCGCGTAGACGCCCATGTCGTCCATCGCCTGCAGGCGCTGCTTCGTGTCGTATGCGGCCTTGTGGCCTTCATCGAGCGTCGGAAACGCGAGACGGCCGAGCAGCTTGTCGTTCTGCGTATTGATGACGTTGCCGCCGAGCGTGCCGAAATCGCGATCGCCCACGAACCAGCGATCGACGCCGTTGACGCGCCGCACGACCGGCACCTTGTCTTTCAGCCGCGCGGGCGCGCGCGAAGTGAACAGGTCAGGCGCTTCGGTGATGTGCGTATCGCAATCGACGATCCTGATGCCGGCGAAACTCGGATGCAGGCCCTTCGATGCGGCCGCGTAGTCCACCTTGCGCATCACACCGCCGGGCGTGTAGCCCTCGGCGGACCAATACTTGCGCGCTGAACTCGCAAGCTCTGCTTTGTCGTCAGCCATGGCTGCTCCTGTCTCGACCTGATCTGTTCACGGGGATTGTCCGCCCGCATCGCGGCATGTCGATACGAATGCTCCACGACAACCGTCCACTAAGGCAACCTCAGCTTTTTCGGGTTTTTCCCTGTAGGTCAGGCTTCAGCCTGACTCTTCAGCACATGCGTCGCCCCGAGTCGCGCTTCGCGACGGCTGGAGTCAAGTGACGCCCGGCGCGCTTTCCTAGACTCGCTTGCCGGACGGCACGATTCGAGGAAACCGCACATGAACGGCAACGATGAACTCAAGGCATTGCTCGAGCGCGAGCAGATCCGCGACTGTCTCCATCGTCTCGCCCGCGGCGAGGATCGTCGCGACGCCCGGTTGATCAGGAGTGCGTGCTGGCCGGATTCGACCATCGACTTCGGCATCTTCACGGGCGCGTTCGACAGGTATCTGGAATGGGTCGTCCCGGGTTCGCCGGCGATTGCAGTGACCCTGCACACGCTCGGACAGAGTTTCATCGAACTGGACGGCCGCATCGCCCGCGTCGAAACTCACGTCACTTCCTACCATCGCGTGAACATGGGTTCCGGGGAGCGCGACACCGTGATCGGCGGCCGCTATCTGGACCGTCTCGAAAAGCGAGGGAACGAATGGCGTATCGCCGGGCGTACGATGCTGTACGACTGGTTCCGCGATTTCGGTACGTCGGTCGACTGGTCGCAGGGCGTCATGGGCCTGCCCTTCACCGCCGATCGCTACACGGGACGCGCGGCAGGCGACTTCAGCGTGGAGTTCTTTGGAAACAGAGCATGAATCCCGACACGAAGATCGTACTTGCGACCGCATCATGAGCATCCGGCCCTACATCGAGATCGTGCTGGACGCCTGATCGACGATGCCAGCGGCCATCGCGCGGCTGAGCTGACTCCGGACAGCCAACTTCCTGTCACATTCCCGCAGTACGCTGTCGCGGTACAGGTGCCATGGGAAGACTCGATGCGGACGACACTGGTTGCTGTTCTGGTGCTGGCCATGCCACTGACGTGCCCGGCCGATCCGTTGCATGCGGTCGGCGACGATGGCACCTATCGTCACGAGGACAGCGGCTGGCTGTTCCTCACCCGGATCGCTGCCTTCGAGCGGACCGGTACGCCCTACACCATCGACGGCAACGCCGACGCAGGCGCGCACTACATCAGCCGCGATTCCGCGACCGGGCTCGTCGTCGTCGATGTGTTCGCGCGGGAATCGTTTGCCGGGGATGCGACGCTCGCCGGCGCAAAGCAGTCTGCGCAGACAGCGGCCGGCGGGCAATCTTCCGCACAGGCCGAAGAGATCCTGCAACTGGCCACCGGTATCCAGTTCGTGAAGATCACGTACAGGTCGGCGGACAAGGCTCCCGTCTGTCTGTACTTCGCCGAAAAGAAGCCGTGGACCGTGAAGATTCTCGCCACCGGCGTGGACAGCGATGCGGCGGTCGACAGCTTCGTGCGAGCCCTTCCCTGGGGAACGCTGGGAAGCGACACGCGCGATCTGCACGGCGGCTGAGATGCTGCGTCCTTCTGTCGTCCTGGTGGCGGCGGCGTGTGTCGCCATCAGCGTGGTATTGCTGAGCCTCAACCGGCCCGGCGAAGTGGGCAAGCCAGCCGCTTCGACCCTCATCTCCCCGCCCGCGGCACTTCCCGAACAACCGGAACCTGCCGAAGTCCACGCTCCATTGCCGACAACCGAAATCGACGACGTCCGCGCCGTCGACGTACTCCACGGCGATACGCAGTCGCCGGATGCGCGGACGCGTGCCGATGCGATCGCCGAGCTGTCCCGTTCAACCGACCCGCGCGCCGTAGGCGTGCTGCGGCGCGTGCTCGACGACGGCGATCCGCAGGTGGATCAGCCGCTCGCGTTGCAGTCGCTGCAGAAGCTGGCCCTGGAACGCGGCGATGAAGACGGCGCGATCCGCGATGCGCTGCGCTACACGGTCTATCACGCGACCGACGAGTCGGTTACGCAGACCGCGCAGCTCATGCTCGAAGACCTCGACGCGCGGCTGGCGTCCGCCGCGCGCTGAGGCCCAATGGCACTGCATGAAGGGTTCTCTGCGTTGCGCGCCTCTGGTCTGATCCCCTCCTCCGCGAAGCGGGGGCCTCTTACTGTGGGGCCGGCTTCAGCCGGCCTCTTTTCAGAAGTCAGGCTGAAGCCTGACCTACAGAAACCCCCGTTACCTTCGGCTCGCTACGCGCAGGAAGGGACGCTCGATTCGATCTCATCTCAATCCTTTGGCGCTCAATGCAGTGCCATTGCGCTGTGACCGAAGGGAATCCCATGGGGAAGCCCGCCTTCAGAACTTCGCGCTGAGCGACACGCGCAGCGTGCGCGGCTCGACGGGATGGAAGTGGATGTCTTCGACCGGCTGGGTCTCACCGGCAAGCTGCGACTCGTAGTAGTACGTGATGTCGTTGTCGTCGCTGTCGAACACGTTGTAGACGGCGGCGCTCAGCCTGTAGCGGTTGCTGAAGCGATAGCCTGCTTCGAGATTCACGAGCGTCGTCGGCTCCGAACGCACGCTGTCGTCTTCGACCAGCGAGGCTTCGCCGAAGTGACGGAACCGCGCGCCGCCGAACCAGCCGCTCGGATGATCGATTGCGACGCCGACCGACGCCACGTTCTCGACCGCGCCAGGGATGCGATCGCCGGCGGGATCGTAGTCGGTGAATCGCGCGCGCGACCACGCGAGATCGGCATCGACGATCAGCCACGCCAGCGGATTCCAGATGACGGCCGCCTCGATGCCGCGACGCTCGCTGGCACGGCTCGGCTCGGTCGTTCCGGCATCGCCGATGAACAGCAATTCCGAATCCAGTTTCAGATTCCATAGCGACAGCGTGACCTGGGCGTTGGGAATGAGCGCCGTGCGCAGCCCCACGTCCAGTCCAAGCCCCGCCACCAGCGGATCGACGGGATCGACCGGGGTGACGCCGTCGGTCGGATCGACGCTGATCGTCGTGCCGCGCGCATCGTTGCTGTGGAAGCCCTTGCCCACGTCGAAGAACAGCTCCGTTTTCTCCCAGGGCCCGAGCACCAGCGAGAACTTCGGGCTGGCGATGGAATCATTGTCGCGGCCGGAGTTCGCCGCGAGCTGCGCATCGACGTCGAAGTCGAACCGGTCCGCGCGCAAGCCGATGGTCGTGCGCGCCCACTCCGTCCAGCGCGTGCCGACACTGGCGTAAACGCCGTAGCTCGTCTGTCGCACGGCATCTTCACGAATGGTCTCGAAGCGCTCGCGTGCGAGCGTGCGATACAACCCGACCCGACCGATATCGTCGCGGCGTACCTGGATGCCCGTCAGAAATTCCTGCGGTCTGCCGAAGGCATCGAAGCTTCTTGCCCACGACCATTCACCGCCATAGACGCGGCGCTGGTCGACCTGCTCGAACTGATCGCCATTCACCGGATCGGTGAAGTAAGTGAAGTTGGAGAACAGGTCGAGATCGTAGTCGATGGCATACAGGAGTCCCTTCGACCGCCCGCCGCCGAGCGCTGCACTCCAGTCGGCGGACAGGCTGTAGCGATGCGAACTGCCCGCGTCGGTGGTGTCGATGGTGCCGAAGCGATCCAGTTCGCCTGCAGCGACGGCGCGCTGCGGAATCTGGTCGGTGGAACGCCAGTCGCCTTCGTATCCTTGCGCGGTGACGCTGAACTGCGCGCCGCCGTCGGTCTGACGGCTGTAACGAAGCAGGCCATTGCGCTTGCGATAGTTCTCCGGCAGGTCCCACGGCCCGTCGATGTGCGCGTATTCGAGTCCCATCAGCAGCACAGCATCGCCCATCTCGGCTGAGCCGGCCGCCACGCCGCGCGCGTAGTCGTCCTGACCCGCTTCCAGCACGACCAGCGGCGCGTCGAGCGAGTGCCGATAACGCATGTCGACGGCGCCGGCTGCGGAGAAATTGCCCATCCCGGCGTAGTACGTGCCCTTGCGATACTCGATCGACTGCAGCAGCTCGGGGATCACGAAATTGATGTCCGTGTAGCCCTGGCCATGACCATGAGTCGGCATGTTCACGGGCACGCCGTCGACACTGGTCGCCAGATCCGTGCCGTGATCGAGATTGAAGCCGCGCAGGAAGTACTGGTTCGCTTTGCCGTCGCCGCTGTGCTGCGTGACGATCAATCCGGGCACGACTTCGAGCAGCTCACCCGTGCGCAGCACCGGTCGCATCTCGAGCTGATCCTGACCGACCACACCCTGGTTCGCCGACAACGGCGCTCCCTGCAATTTGCCGAGTGAACCTGAGACGACGACTTCCTCGAGGACGGTCGTGGGTACGCCGCCGGCCCAGGCAACGGAAGTTGCCAATGCGCCGAGGCACAGGGCGCGGCGAGCCAGTCTGGACGAAGGCAGCGTGACGATTGTCGAGTGAGTCATGATCTCGTTCTTCAGTTTCAAGCCAGGATGGTGACGATACGGCCGATCGACCAGTACGCTGCGACGCCGCCGATGCCATACAGCGCGGGCGTGCGCAGCGCGACGAATCGCGGCCACTTCGCCAGCGCCCGATAAACCGCATAGGCAAGGACGACGACGAACAACTGACCCAGTTCAACGCCAAGGTTGAAGGTCAGCAGTGCAACGAACAGATGCTTCTGCGGCAGGCCGATGTCGGCCAGTGCACCGGCAAACCCCAGGCCGTGCACGAGTCCGAACAGAAACGCGACGACGGCCGGCCAGCGCCGCGACAGGGTTTCACGTTTGTGCAGCGCCTCCGCGGCCACCAGCATGATCGACAAGGCGATGGTCGCTTCGACCGGTGGCGAACGCAGCGTCAGCCAGCCGAGCGCGCTCAGCGCCAGCGTCAGGCTGTGCGCCAGCGTGAAGGCGGAAATCGTGTAGACGAGCTTGCGATGGAATCCCACCAGGAACAGCAGGCTCAGCACGAACATCAGATGATCGAAGCCGCCGAGAATGTGCTCGACTCCCAGCACTGTGTAGGTGCTCGCGATCTCGCCCATGCCGCGTCGATCGTCCGCCGATCCATAGAGCTGCACGTCCGGATGCGCAGCCGTCAGGGTGAACACGCGACTCTGGCCATCGAGCCAGAACACCTTGACGACAGCCGCGGAATACCGCTTGCCCACACCGTCCACGCTCAGCGTGCCGCGCAATCCTTCCTTGCCACAGCGCAGTGCACCGGCCTCGGCCGCGCAACTCGCCGGCCAGATCGGCGTGAGTTCGGAGCTGGCAGGCTTTTCGCCGCTCGCGGTCCATTGCCAGATGAATTCGCCTGCGATCGTTTCGCGGACTTCCATCTCCGCCATGGTCAACTCATGGGCGACGGCCAATCCCGAAAAGGCCAGCAGCCATGCCAGCCAGCAACAACGCGCCAAGTGCATCACTGGCCCGCCTCTTCGATCGTGATCTCGTATTTCTTGGCGAGCGCCGCGACCGCGGCACTGCGCTGCGCCGCCATCGTGGCATCCGTCCAGTCCTGCAGGACGACGCCTCTCAGATCGTCGAAACTGGCGCGCCGGGCAGGCGAAGTGGTTTCGAGCCGCATGGCACGCCACTGCCCGCCGCCATTGATCGCGCGCCATTCGCCCGGCGCAGATGCTTCGAGCTGCGCTGCGAACTCTGCGCCATAGCTCTGCACGATGTTCTGATGCGGACGACCGGTGAAGATGCGCAGATCCGCCTGCGCATCCGGAGCGCGGCCCGCGTTCAATGCATTGGCGAATGCACGCACGGCGACTTCCGACGTATCGCCGGCAATGATTGCTTCCTGAAACGTGAAACGCGTCGGCTCGTCGTATCGCCCGCGGTTCTGTTCGAACCACTGGCGCAGCACTTCGTCATCGTAGGGCGGCAACCTGGTATTGGCGTCGACCATGCTGAGCGCCTTGAAGATGACGCGCTCGCGGATCGCGGTGTCGCCCTTGTCGAGTCCCTGCGCCAGCCCTTCGCGATACAGAACCTCGTTGTCGAGCCAGACCTGTCGCAGGGCTTTCATCTCGTCTGCGTTCGGCGGCCGGTTGCGGGAAGTCTCGAACAACTGGCGTGTTTCCTGTGCAGCCTGCGCGTCGAACACGATGGCGTTCGGATCGTCCTGGCCGCTGATGATCCAATGGTCCACGGCAAACAGCAGCGCGCCGAGGACGATGAAGTGCAGCAGCGGTTCGCGGGCCCAGCCCGGCAGATGCTTCGCGGCGCGTACGGTGGAATTTTCCTGGAGCTTGTCGGAAGTCAGTACGGTCGACATGGTTTCTCGGGCGCAGCAATGTGAAAAGGACGCCGCGCGTTGCCGCGCGGCGTCCCGGGTTGGCGAGTGCGAAGGATCAGTTCACACCGGCGACCAGTTGGCCGCCCTTGACCTCGATGAAGATCGGATTGCTGTAGAACCACAGATCCGCCCACGCGGCGACGTCGTAGCTGACGTACTTCTGGCCGGTGACGGCCGGAACGCGCTGCAGATGTTCCGGGCAGCCGTCGATCTTGTTGCCTGTGTAGGTCTCGCCGGCCGGAATGGCCAGCTTGCCGGTCACGGTGCACGGAATCGTCAGCTTCGACGGATCGCCCGCATTGGTGTAGATGTCCGCCAGCGGATTGCCGTTCGCATCGGTCTCGTACGGAACGGCTGCAGGCAGGTTGGTGCCACGCAGGCGCAGATACTGCGAATCCTTCACCGCGGGGATGCGGAAGACCATCGTCTTGAAGCCGGCGCCCGACTTGCCCGAAACGCTGGTCCACTTCGACTTGCCGAACGTGCGCAGCACGGCAGCCGAGGTGTTCTTGGCCGCAGCCGGCACGGTGCTCATGTCCGGATTGTCGACCCAGTTGTCCGGCCACGTACCCGCATAGTCGGGACCCTGTGGATTGCGATAGCCCGTGACCAGCCCGCGGATCACATCCACGTGATCCAGCACCGGCGCATTCAGCGGCTGATTGATGCCGACCTGCGCCAGCGACGGATTCGCGAACGTGTACGGCGAGTAGTTCGTGCCGGTCGGGTCGCGGACCACGATCGCAACGACGACTTCTTCGCCTTTACGCACCTCGAGCTTCTCGCCCAGGGTGGCGCAGCGCGCGTTGATGTCGACGTCGGTATTGTCCATGGCGGCCTTGAGCGCAGCCGTCTGCAGCAGTGCATCGCCGAGGCGATCGTTCAGACGCGTATCGGCGCAGGCAACGAAGGTCAGGCGATCGATCAGCTGACCGGTGGCCGTCCAGCTGTTGCCGGTACGCAGACCGTCAACGATTTCCTGCGGCGTGTGCTGATCGTCCTTGTCATTGCCCTTGTGCTTGTCCTTGCCCCAGCCATGGTTCCAGTCGTTGTGACCCTGCTTGTCCTGATCGCGCACCAGCACGTAGTCGCGCTGATACTCGCCGGGATAGAAGTCCTGCGTGCTGCGACGATCGTCCGGACCGAAGCTGCCGCGGTTGTGCCAGTCGGAGCTGGCGAAGAACCAGAAGTTGCGGCCTTCACCCAGCAGCGCGTCCCACACGCCGCCGATCTGCGCGCCGTACACGCCGGTGCCGCCGTAGGTCGTGCCGCCGACACTGTCGACCAGCACGCCACCGATGTTGTTGCGGTTCGGGCTGTACTCGCCGCGGTTGCTGGACGCATGGTGGCCCGGCTGGGTTTCCATGCCGAACGCAACGCGCGGCGCTGCATTGTTGAAGTTGCGCAGGTTCTCGATATTGAAGCCGTTGTTGCCGTCAGGATTGAACGGCCCGGCGCGTTCGAGATGGGCCGGCACGTAGTAGCTCTGGCCCGGATGATAGGCCGCCATCCACTTCAGGCCTTCGACCGTCTTCAGATGGCCGCGCACGCCGCTGCCCGCGCCGCCCGCCGGCATGAGCTTGGCTGCCGTCACGCTCCAGTCGGGGTTCGATGCGCTGTTGCTGCCCGGTACCGAGCAATCCCAGTTCTGACCACCGCCGCGGCTGTTGTCCGTATCGCCGCGATCGAAGCAGTAAGACCACTTGGCCAGCGCGTTGGCATTGCCGATCGGCTCATAACCCTGCGCCGTGACATCGCCCTTCAGCTTCGAGCCCGCGACCTGGCCGCTGATGACCGACAAGGACGTATGTTCGTGACCGGCCACGACTGATTCGAGGCCCATGAACACCGGCACATTCTTGAGACCCGCGTAGTACTCAGTGATCGGATACTGATATTCCTGGATCGTCTGCCAGCGCCACATGCTGGGATTCGCCTGGCTGCTCAGCGGCGTGGTGGAGCTGCCATTGGCCGATCCGGTGTTGCCCTTGACGGCAGCGGCGCCGACGCTCGCGGCCCAGGTCGTGTTCGGTCCGAGGTTCTGGACGAACGGATATGCCGGCGTGGCCAGCGACGCGTCTTCGAGCAGCGTGCAGTTGCGATTGCCATTGCCGCCGTGACCCGCCTGGATGAACCAGTCGAGTCCCCACGGCGTGTCCTGCTTGTCGGTCGACTTGGTCACGAGCTTCTGCATCGAGATGGCGCCATCCGAGCAGGTCGTGTGGTTGTGGAAGTCGCCCGTGGCGTAGGTGCCTTTGGACTGCTTCGAAAAGCCATGCCCACCGAAATCCGTGGCCCCGGCTGCAGCCATCGTGGCTGCGCTCAATACCGTCGTAACGGCAAGTGCGATCTGACTTCGGCGGATAGCTGGTCTCATTGTTTGAAGGCTCCCTTCGTGAGGCGTTGTTGCTGTCGGACTCGCGGCAGCCTAGGCAGCAGGTGTGACGGTTGCGTGAAGACTGTGTGATGCGTGCAGCAGAACCGCGACGTCGACCACCGCGCGTTCCCGGCCCGTCATCAAACTGTCGTACACGCGTTCGTACACTCTTCGGTTACGCCGCGTAGCCCGACCGAACCGCACCCATGCACGAAGTGATCGGCCTGTTTCCCACGCCATTCATGCGCTGTCCCGGCGTCCTGCCGCGTCCGCTGGTGGCGGCGCTGGTCGACCACTTCAGCCGCATGGCCTTCCAGGAAAACAACTCCTCGACGAATCTCTCGCACACCTCGATGCTGCGGCCCTCGGACAGTCCGCTACTCGTGACCGCCGCGCAGACGATCACGCCGTTGCTGGCGCAGTTCGGCGGCCTGATGTTCGGCGAACAGCTCGGCTGGTCGCTGAAGGAAATGTGGGTGAACGTGCTGGATACCGGCGGGCGCCAGTCCATGCACAACCACGCCAACAGTTTCATTTCGGGTGTGGCCTATCTGACGCCGACGCATCCGGATGCGCGCACGGTCTTCATGAAGTCGCCGGGCGGCACGGAGTTCTCGTTCAAGAACGATCACGCCGGCGTGACCACGGGTGCGTACAACGCGGACAAGTGGATCAGTATGCAGCCCGAACCGGGCGACGTCGTGCTGTTCCCGAGCTACCTGATGCATGCCGTGCCGCCCAATCCCGGCGAGCGCCGCATCACGCTAGCCTTCAATGCGATTCCGACCCAGCTGGACTCGTGGGGCTACCGGATCGCATTCCGCGGCTGACGTGAACCGCCGCACGACCGAACAGCAGCCGTTCCGGATCGCGACCGTATTGATGGTCGCCTCCGGCTTCGCCGGCCTCGCCTACCAGATCGTATGGACGCAGCAGGCCGCGCTCTGGCTCGGCCACGAAGCGGCCGCGGTGCTGGCCGTCGTCGCCGCCTTCTTCGGCGGACTCGCTGCCGGCGCGTTGCTTCTCGGCGCGCGCATCGAACGCAGTCGTCGACCCGACCTCTGGTATGCCGGCTGCGAAGTAGTCATCGGCCTGTGGAGTCTGTTGCTGGCGTTGCTGCTCGAGCCCGTGGCCGATGCATTGCTGCTGATGCTGGGGCCGACGCCGTCTGCTGCATGGCAATGGTTCGTCACGTTCGGCGGCACCTTCGTGCTGCTGTTGCCCGCAACGCTGGCGATGGGTGCAACGCTGCCGGCCATGGAACGCATGCTGGCGTCGATCCGCTGGCAGCGAGCGACCATCGGACGCCTGTATGCCGCCAACACCTTCGGTGCAGTGCTCGGCACGCTGGTCGCGGCCTGCTGGCTGATTCCTCACCTTGGATTGCTGCGTACCGCGGTGCTTTGCACGCTGCTGAACTTCGGCTGCGCGCTCGCGTCGCAGTCGCTGCGCTCTGTGCCAGCACCGCCGGAACGACCGTCGACTGCCGATGCCGGCCTGCTGTGGATTCTCTTCGCGACCGGACTGCTGGGAATCGGCTTCGAGGTGTCCGTCGTCCGCGCACTCAGCCAGACCACCGAGAACACGATCTATACCTTTGCACTCGTGCTGGCGGTGTACCTGATAGGAACCGCCGCCGGCGCCAGTCTGTACGCGCGTCGTCTCGCCGACACCGCTACGCCAGAGCGCCTGCGCGACCGTCTGCTGCAACTGCTGAGCGCAAGCTGTCTGCTGAGCATTCTGGTGCTCGGCAGTGCGCACCACCTGCACGCCTGGCTGCTGCGCCACGCAGGTCACGACATGACATCGCTGCTCGCGGTCGAGGGCCTGCTCGCCGCTTGCGTGTTTCTTCTGCCGACCTTCTTCATGGGTGCCCTGTTCAGTCATCTGTGCACCTGCGCGCGAGCCGGTGGAACAAACCTGGGGCGCGCACTCGGCATCAACACGCTGGGTGCTGCGCTGGCTCCGATCGTCTTCGGCGTGCTGCTGCTGCCTGTCGTCGGGTTGACGGTGACGTGCGTGACGAGTGCCGCCGGCTATCTGCTGCTGTCGCCGACGGCCTGGCGCCGACCAGCCCAGTGGGTTACCGCGGGCGCAGCAGTCGCTTGCGTGCTGGTTGTTCCCGGGATGAGTGCCGTCGCAGTTCCCGAAGGAGGACAACTCGTCAGCCGCGTCGAAGGTGTCACCGCCAGCGTCAGCGTGATCCGCGATGCCGCCGGCATCGACACGCTTCACATCAACAATCGCCAGCAGGAAGGCAGCAGTGCGACGCTGATTGCCGATGGACGGCAGGCGCTGCTGCCATTGCTGCTGCACCCGGATCCGCGATCCGTGCTGTTCCTGGGCGTGGGAACGGGCCTCACGGCATCGTCGGCGACACTCGATCCCGACGTCGAAGTCGACGCCGTGGATCTGGTTCCGGAGGTACTCGAAGCAACGCGGTATTTCTCGACGGCGCGGGCCGCCGCGGCCGATCCGTCACGCCTGCATCTGTTGACCGCGGATGCTCGTCGCTACGTTCGCAGCGCGGACAAGCACTACGACGTCATCGTCGCGGACAACTTCCATCCGGCCCGCAGCGGCTCGGGCACGCTCTACACCGTCGAGCATTTTTCGCTGGTGCGCCAGCGGCTCGCCGCCGGCGGTGTGTTCTGCCAGTGGCTGCCGCTGCATCAGCTCGATCTGCCGACACTGCGAAGCATCGTGCAGTCGTTCCGGCAGGTGTTTCCCGATGGCGCCGCACTGCTGGCCACTCACAGTCTCGATACTCCTGTCGTGGGACTGATATCGCGGCGCGATGGCGAACCCTACTCCATCGCGGCACTGCACTCGCGCATCGAATCGCTGCGGCAGCACCTGGACGGATTCGGCATTGCTGACGACATTTCGGTGCTGGGAAGTTTCATTGCCGGTCCGCGTTCGCTGGCAGCCTTCTCCGCGGCGGCGCCGCTCAACACCGACGACCGGCCCGTGGTCGTCTACCTGGCGCCGCGCATCACCTACGTTCCCGATTCCCTGCCGCGCGACCGGCTGATAGCGCTGCTCCGCGCAGTGCGCGTTGACGCCGGCGAAGTACTGCAGCTTGCTGACAGGGCGACCTGGTCGGATCGGCTCGATCGCTACTGGCATGCGCGCAATCGCTTCATCGAAGCAGGCTACCGCGTACACGCGGATCCGGACGTGCGCCGGATGCTGGCGCAGGTGCGCGATCCATTGCTGTCGGTGCTGCGTACCAGCCCGGAATTCCGACCTGCCTACGATCCGCTGCTGCGCATGGCCATGGCGCTGAGCCAGGTCGACACAGCGGGTGCGCAGGCGCTGCTGACGCAGCTTCAGGAAGTGCAGCCGGCCCGGACGGAAGCCGCCATGGCATTGCACGAACTCGGCGGACCGTAACCGCTCAGCGCGACGCAGCTTCGTTCTTCTGCGCACCGCGCAGATTCAGCACGAAGAGGCCCACCTGCAGCACGATCAATGCCCAGGCGTCTTCGCTGAAACCCCAGATCATCCACAGCACATTGCTGGCGATGAACAGCCAGAACCCCACCTTGCGGCGCCGGCTGCGCGTCGAGCCGACCGCCCACGCCGCCGCCAGCGTCACGATCATTGCGGGCCATTGCAGCAGATCGAGGAATTCCATGCGGGTTCCCGGTGACGGTTTCCTGCTGCAATGTGCCTGCGGTGAGCGGAGTTCCGGAAAGGAGAATTGCCGCAAAAGACCGCATAAAGGAAATCAAAGTCTCCGATAAGAATTTTTTCCTCTTTTATGCGGTCTTTTGCGGCTCTCCGAATCTTCAATCCCTGCGCTGCAACGCCAGCACCGCCTGCCCGGACTCATCGAGCAGTTCCAGCATCGCGCCGTCGAGACGCCAGCGCTTCACCCTGGCCAATGCCTGATGAAAGGCACGTTCCTGCTCCATTCCCTGCGGACACGCCATCATGGTGCCGATCATCTGACCGAACTCGAGCCGGTCGCCTTCGATCTCGTAGCTGCCGCCCATGCGATTGCAGCCGCCCGATCCCGCCACGCGATGGTCGGCCGCCTGCAGCGTCAGTCGCGGCGGATTCTGTGGATTGACGACGGCCGGCGTCGTCCCGAGTCGCACCAGATGCCACTCGACGTTCTCGACCGCCGACACCGTCGCGCTGGCACCGGACGACGTCCGCTTCAGCAGCAGCTCCGGCGCGTCCGGCTTGCCTGGCACGAGCACGGGATACGCCGTGTCGGTAGTGAACATCAGTGTGCCGTCCACCGTGATCCTCGCGCGCACGACGTAGCGATGCCGCTCGCTGACCTTGGCCGGATCGTAGGGAATCGCGAAACGGATGGGCGGATTGCCGGGCGATTCGATGCGCGTCCGGCCGATCACCTCCGCCGGCGCATCGGCGCGCGAGACATCCTCCAGCGTGACCTCGAAGACCGCCGACGGCGGCAACGCCATGCGTTCGCGATACGTTGCCGAGCCAGACAGCGTGGACTGGGCGGGCGCGCCGCCGCCATCCGAGGCGCAACCGGCACAGACGAACACCATGGCGGGCAGAACGAGGCGATGGATCATGTCGGTCTCCGGTGGGTGCGTTCGTGGGGAATTCTCTCGCGTTGCCGCCGTTACGAACCTGCGCGCTGTACGTACTGCCGAGCCGGCACCGCCCGCGCGGTCTGTGCATTCTTCAGTACAATCCGCGCCTCGCCAATCCTGCAGCAACGAGGATCAATGATGCCCGAGCGAACCCCGCTGCGAATCGCAGCGACCGTGGCCCTGACCCTGGGCGCCGCAATGCCGGCACTAGCGCAACAGGCCGCCGACCCGCAGATCGAAGCCCTGATCGCGAAGATGACGATCGAGGAAAAGGCGGGCCAGCTCACGATCCTCGCCGATGCCACCCGCAACTTTGCCGCCGACGTCAATCCCGAGTTCGCGAGCCGCAAGGCGAAGGCCCTGCGCGAGGACGTCCGTGCGGGCCGTGTGGGTTCGCTGTTCAACGGCTACGGCGTCGCAGCCGGCCGAGAGACGCAGCGGATCGCCGTGGAAAAGTCCCGGCTGGGCATTCCGTTGCTGTACGGCGCCGATGTCATTCACGGCTTCCGCACCGTCTTCCCCATTCCGCTCGGCGAGGCCGCCAGCTTCGATCCCGCCCTGGCCGAGGCGACCGCACGAGTCACCGCCGTGGAAGCCACCGCCGCCGGCCTGCACTGGACGTTTGCGCCGATGGTCGACATCGCGCGCGACCAGCGCTGGGGACGCGTCGCCGAAGGGGCCGGAGAAGACGTGTATCTCGGCAAGCTGTTCGCGGCCGCGCGCGTACGCGGATTCCAGGGCACGTCGCTGCTCGCCGCCGATTCCATGCTCGCCACGCCCAAGCACTTCGCAGCGTATGGCGCCGTTGCCGCCGGCATGGAATACAACACGGTGGACATCTCAACTCAGACGCTGCGCGAGGTTCATCTGCCGCCGTTCAAGGCCGCTTTCGATGCCGGCGCGCTGACGACGATGAGTTCGTTCAACGATATCAACGGCGTGCCCGCCACCGCGAACCGCTGGCTCATGACGCAACTGCTGCGCGAAGAATGGAAGTTTCCCGGCTTCGTCGTCTCCGACTACACCGCCGACTACGAACTCATCAGCCACGGTGTGGCCGCCGACGCTGGCGACGCAGCGCGACTCGCGCTGAGCGCCGGCGTCGACATGAGCATGCAGAGCGGCATCTACAACTCCCAGCTGCTCAGGCTCGTCGCCAGCGGCGAACTGCCGGTGACCGTCGTCGACGAAGCCGTGCGTCGCGTGCTGCGCGTCAAGAAGGCCATCGGCCTGTTCGACAATCCCTACCGTTCGCTCGACGCCGCTCGCGAAACGACGGCCATCGGCACGCCCGCGCATCGGGCGCTCGCGCGCGATGCCGCGCGGCGCTCCATCGTGCTGCTGAAGAACGAGAAGAACGTGCTGCCGTTGCAGAAGTCCGCGCGCATTGCCCTGATCGGTCCGCTCGGCGACGACCGTAAGAACCTGTTCGGGCCCTGGACATTGTTCGGCGATACGCGCGAATCGATCACGCTGCGCCAGGGCCTGGAGAACGCGGGATTTGCGGCAGTGACCGTCGTGAAAGGCTCGGAGATCGAAACGCCGCTCGCCGGCGGCATCGATGCGGCGGTCGCTGCCGCACGCAGCGCCGATGTGGTGCTGCTCGCCATCGGCGAGAGCGAGAAAATGAGCGGCGAAGCGCAGTCGCGTACCGCGATCGTCGTGCCGCAACCGCAGCAGCAGCTCGCGGAAGCCGTGGCCGCCACGGGCAAACCGATCGTCGTGCTGCTGAGCACCGGCCGCGCGCTGGCACTGCACGGCGCCGTGCGCGATGCCGATGCCATCCTCGTCAACTGGTTCCTCGGCTCGGAATCCGGCAATGCCATCGCGGATGTGCTCAGCGGCGACCACAACCCGTCGGCACGACTGCCTGTGAGCTTCCCATACGAATCCGGACAGGAGCCCTACTTCTACAATCATCGCCGAACCGGCCGCCCCGTCGTGCCCGACGACTCGCCCTCATTCAAGGCGCAGTACCGCGAGGCACGCAATGAAGCGCTGTACTCCTTCGGCCACGGCCTGAGCTATTCGCTGTTCGCCTACGACGACGTGAAAGTGAGTTCGCCGAAACTGCCATGGAGCGGCAGCATCGACGTCAGCGTCCGCATCACCAACGCCGGCTCACGCGCCGGCACGGAAGTCGCGCAGCTTTACATCCACGACAAGGTCGCGAGCACGACCCGACCGGTGCGCGAACTGAAAGGCATTCGCCACGTCACGCTGCAGCCCGGCGCAAGCACGGTCGTGACTTTCCAGCTCACCCGCCGCGATCTGGAATTCGTCGGGCCGGACAATCTCTGGCATGCCGAGCCTGGCACGTTCGACGTCTGGATCGCCCCGTCGTCGGTCAGCGGACAGGCGGCGGAGTTCGAGTTGGAACGTGGGTGAGATGCACCGCTTGCCTGCTATGTGCTCTGCCTGTGGGGCCGGCTTCAGCCGGCCTCCCCTGTAGGTCAGGCTTCAGCCTGACATGCCTAGCCTCCCCTGTAGGTCAGGCTTCAGCCTGACATGCCTAGCCTCCCCTGTAGGTCAGGCTTCAGCCTGACCTGCCTAGCGCAACAAGGTGCATCAAGGACATGTCAGACAGCGTGAAAGCCCCCCTCTGTCGAACGGAGCGCCCTCTTGGTAACCGCTTTCCGAATCGACCTCGCAGAGGACTTCCAGAAGATCGAGCCCGTCGAAAGCTTCATGGACGAGCTGCAACAAATCTTCTTCGGAGCGCCACTATCGCCGGCGGCGCCACGCTGGAGCGGAATGACTTTCTTCGTTCCAGATCCGCGCAAGCGCCGCGGGATTTCTACCGACTCTATCTAGGCAGCGGCTGCGCCGGACTGGGTTTCAGAAAACTCTGGCGATGCGAGTCGTCGCCGACACCAACGTCTTGGAGTTAGCGATTTTTCCGGGTTTCTTCGGCTGCTCGCCGCTCACTGTCCAGTTGGTCAAAGAACTCGCGCATCTTGCGCAACTTCTCCTCGTCAATCGCATTACCCGGATGGGTGCCTTGCGGACGTTTCTCAAAGTCCTCCTCATAGAAGATGTGAAATCGCGGATCGTCTTCAATTGGCTGAATCACGAACTGCGCGTTCAGTGCAGGTACGAACCACTGTCCTGAAAGCGTTGGAACATCGATCCTGGTGAATACGCGCGAGGCCGAGGCATCCTGTTCTGGCAGAGCCCCGAGCAATTCGGATTTCCCTCCCGTCTGCTGAATTTCCCGCGCCACGCGGATGGGAACAGGTAGATCTCCTGTATGAATCCAGAGAGATACTTGTGGATGCAATACGTCCGGAGAATCCACACCACTGCTGGGTGGAATCGCCGGGCTCAGGATTTCGCCAGTCCATTCTCGGAGATTCTCACCGGAAGGAATGCCGACTACATCGCGCGCCACCATTCGGATCGACAAATCGGGAAAGGCCGCGACATCAAACGTCTGGCCGACGACATCCAGTAGAGGAAAGTTGATGCGAACGATCTGATATCGCTTTGCAAAGTAGGACTGTTGACGGAATCCGTACTGAGACGGGGACTGCAATCGAACGAGGTCCGCCTTGTCGACTGGCAACAGAAGATTTGGAATCGACTCCGCAGCTTCGGCAACAGGCTGTATTAGCCAGAAGCCGAGAGAAACGGCCGCTACGACCACTCGACGTTTTCTGTTCACGCGGTTCTCCTGACTTCATCTCCTGTTTCCCCTTCCCCTTTCCTGTGGGTGAAGGCCGCGTTAACGCGAGTCGGTGCCAGGCACCGGCGGCGGGCGCTTGCTGATCGCAGACACTGCGGAACCATGGAGCACTGCGTGCCATGCCTTGCATGGGATCTCCGTTTGCGGCGATCTAGAAGTCGCACTTAGTCAACACGTACCCGCTCGCCTTGAGATTCCCTAACTCTTCATCCGAAGGGGATCGATCAAAATTCCGTACAGAAAGATCCACAATGGAAGAATCCGATGCTCCACCCTCTCCGCTGGAGCGCAGCGAACGCAGGCTTGCTTCACCATGATAAATGACAACGTCTAATACACCTGCGTCAATCCTTGCAGCCAATAGCTCGCATTTGGCGACTGACAGCGGAGAGTACTGCCCGGAGGTCGATGTGATGTCGAGCGTCATGTAGCTGTCGAGGATAGACCCAGGAACGTGAAGATAGACACCACCGGCAACACTAGATTCCAGCCTCGATGGAATATCTGCCAGGCGCTTGGGTGGTGGCACATCCCTGGAGCAACCCACTGATAGCGACAGGACCACGATCAACGCCAGCATCAAGGAAATACTAGTTCGCACAGCCACGTCCTTCGTCGATGTTCTGAATTGCTCGAGTCGGTGCCCGGCACCAAAGTCCCAATAGCGATACCACAGGTCCTGCGTCATCGCCGACCCGTCGACATACGTCGACTGGATGCGCGTGCCGTTGCCTACCGCATCGTAGCTGTAGGTGATGCTGAACCCGATGCCCCACACCTGCGCGACCCGGCCCAGTGCGTCGTAGGTCGTGCGCGTATCCTTAGGCACCAGACTCCCTTTCGGCACCAGACTCCCCTTTACCGGCTATCCGGAGTGTGCCCGGTGGCACCACGAGGTGGTGTTGAACCAGGCGAACCGCTGATACGCTCTTGCCCTATACCTACCAAGGTGAACGCCATGAACGCGAGCTAGCGCATGTCCTCATCGATCTTGCGGGCGAGTTCGGCGAGATCGATGTCCTCATCGATGGAAAGATCGAAGGGGCCTTCGATGGTGGCCGTTTTCGGTCGTGAACCTGTCTCTTGAGTCTTCGCAGCAGGTCCAGCGACCGTTTCGATTGGGCTCACTGGCGTGCCCACCGGAATCACCCAGTCTTTCTTCTGCTCGATCCAGCGTTGGTAGCGATCGAAGCTCCACATGCCGTCTTCGCCGCCCGCCTGCAGCACATTGGCAATCTGGCTGAATTGACCACCACGGATCGTGCCCTTTGCCGCCGAGCTGCCCGTCAATAGTTCACAACGAGGCACTCGTATCTGATAGTTGCTGAGGTATTCGAGCCGTTGGCAGACGACGCCAACGAGACAATCCGCAATCTGTGCGCGGATGCTGCTCTGGATCTCCGCTGCAAACGACATGCAGATGCGACTCAGCGCTTCAGCGCAGGTTGCCGAGTGCATGGTGGCCAGGACCAGATGACCGGTTTCGGCGGCGTTCAAGGTGAGTCGCATGACATCGGGAGTACGCATCTCGCCGATGACCAGCACATCGGGATTCTCGCGCAGGGCATCGACGATCGCCTGCTCGTAGCTCGGGGAATGCGTCGGAATTTCACGCTGGCGGATGAAGGAACGACGGTTGGAATGGAGATACTCCAACGGGCTTTCGAGGGTGATGATGTTCCGGGCTCGGGACGCGTTTATCTCCTCGATCATGGCCGCCAGCGTCGTGGACTTTCCGCATCCGGTTGGACCGGAAATGATCACCAGGCCCGTCTGCGCCTCGATGAGCTTTCGCATGTCGGGGTGCAGATTGCACCCTTTCAGGTTATTCACGAAGGAGGTAAGCAGTCGCACCGCCATGGCCACGCCGCGGACGGTTTGATAAACGTTGACCCGACATCGTGTTCCCGCGACGCTCATCGACAGATCGGCAGACCCGCGGGCAAGGAACTGGTCCCAGTGCTCGCTACCCAGCAACTGTTGCCCCATCTCGGCAATCCGTGTTGCAGAAAGATTTTCACTGATCGCCAGCAGATCTCCGCGGACGCGCACCACTACGGGCGTGTCCGCTTGCAGATGGACGTCGCTGGCGCCCAATCCGCGACCTTTCAATATCCATTCGGTCAGTATCATTGCCTCTCCTGCTGATACCGCGAGTTCGAGTACGAGCGGCAGAGACTCGCCGCGGTCTGCTGCACGATCAATAGCCTTCTACGAGCGAAGGCAACTTCCGGGTAGTTGCGCCTTTCAGCTTGCGTGCTGCTGGATCCAGCTGAATTCCGATCCAGTATCCATCCTGCGAGTGGTCATTGATGACCTTGACTGCCTGGCCCTTGTCGCGCAATTGATCCAGCACCGATTTCGGGAATTCTCCTTCGCGGAAGGTTTCCTTCTCATATTCAGGTTTCGGCGGGGCGTTTGCCACCATTCCCAGGTAGGGACCCAGTGTATTGGGTTGCTCGACTGCGCTCTTGGGGTCCATTCCAAAATCCAGAACGTTGATGAGGTTCTCTACGGTAGCCATCTGCAACGCGGAGCCGATGGCAGCGGAGGCAAGTATCGGCTTCCCGTCCTTGAGAACGATCAAAGGATTCGTTGTGTTGGGCAAGCGAGCGCCGCCACCGATGGCCGCAATCGTCTGTTGCTGGAATGCGGCTGAATCTGGAATGGAGACGCCGTCGACAAAGATACCCGTTGTTCCCCAAAGTACTCCGTTCAAGGTGTGCAGAATGCAGGCGACATTGCCCTGCGCATCAACCGCCAAAACGCCGGCGGAGTGGGCTGACGCGGGTCCCCGAGTGAGTTCCGCGTCTTTCAAGTTCTGTCGAATGTGATCCACCACGAGTCTGGCGGTCTTCTCCGTCGTCAGAGCCTCGATGCTGGTATCAATGCCTGGAAGAAAAACGCCACGCTGTTCCGATGTCATCAGCGAAAGAGATTTCTCGATCCTGAATATTTGAGTGAGGTAGTAGAGTGTCTCGGCCGAGCTGGTGTAGTGCCCCAGTTCTTTCATGCCGACGGCCTCGACCGCCTTCAGGCTTCCGAGCGTGACGAGGCTCCCAAGGCTCCCCTGCCCGAGCGAGATGACCTCGTAATCGCCATAGGAGATACGACGCGGTTCCGTCCACGACACTTCATAGGATGCCAGGTCCTCGAGTGTCATCTTTCCGCCTTCGCGCTGAATCGCGGCGGCGAGGCGGTGAGCCCAGGCGCCTCTATACATATATGCAGCGCTCTGATTCGCTACGTTCTTCAAGGTCTCTGCAAGTTCTGGTTGCCGGAACAGTTCTCCCGCTTTGTACAAGTCGCCGTTCTCTTTGGTGAAGATCCGCCTGGTCTCCGGCAATCGGGTGACGAAGGTCGAAGATTGCCGCAGCCACTCTTCGACTGTGGGGCTGAATGGGACACCGTGGTCCGCGATCCAGATGGCCGGGCCAAACAGCTCGGCAAAGGGTCGTTTCCCGAACCGGTCATGCATTGCTTGAACGCCGGCCATGAAACCCGGGACAAGCGCAGTGCGGCCGCTGTGCTGGCCCCACGTCGGGATCGAAAGTGGATCCTTTTCGCTTCTGACCGTATCGTAGCCCGCGTTCAGCGAGTAGGTCTTGCCCGAGGCGGCGTCGTAGTAGACGGCCGTGAGGATCCCCGCATAACTGATTGCCGCGCCGGTGCTGAGCGCAATCTGCGCCAGAGATGTGGTGAGGGCAGCGTCTGCGGCGCTGCCGCCCTGCTGGAGGACCTTGAGTCCAGCATGAACTGCGAGTGGGTTGGTCGTGCCTGCAATCATGGCCTTCGAGCCTTCGGCGGCTCGTTGCGGTTGAAGTCGCTCTTTCGACTGCGGATCGATTCCGTACTCGAGTTGCAGGTATCGATCCAATTCTTCCTTCGGCCACCGATCTAGAGAATGGCCGGCGCCGGATTCTTGTTCTGATATCAATGTCTGGGAATTGACCGGGAAGGCAAGCGCGAAATGGGCCGCGACAAGTAGAGCGAGACGAGACCCACGCGGCAGGTTGTGCATCACCAATCCGTCGACGAATATGGAGCTGACAGCTTATCAGAGCGCAGAATAGGCCGAACGGGTCGCCACTCCTCCGAACCACGACTCGATACAGGAGCAAGCAATGAAACATCACCTCGTCACGTTGGTCTTCCTTCTCGCCGCCGTTCTCTGCGCCATCGCCGGATCGACATCCGGTCTGCTGGTATTCGCGGCAGCCGGGCTCGTTCTTGAGTCCGTGTTCTGGTTCCGCCTGCTTCGACGGCGTGCAGCGCCTCGCGATGGCAGAACGGCGCAATGAGATGCCTGCCTTGCCGCGGGTGACATCGGCGCGCCCGTCTTCCGCGCATCACGGTCGCGGAGTAGTCTCCCGCCATGCCTCTGTTGCGACATCGCCCCGCGCCGCCGCTCGATGCGCTGATCGACTGCTTCTGGTACAGCCGCGGTCATGCGCCGTTGCGTCAGCGGGAACGCGCGCTGCCTTCGGGTCGAGCCGATCTCGTTTTCAATCTGCATGAGGACTGCATCCGCACGTTCATGAGCGCGACGGATCGCGTGGGGCTGGTCACGCACGGTGCCGTGGTTCATGGGCCGCAGTCGCGCTATTTCGTGCTCGATGCCCGCAAGGATATTCATGTCGTGGGCGTCCATTTCCTGCCGGGTGGCGGCGGCATCCTCGGTGTGCCCATGGATGCGCTGCGCGATCGGCACGTGCCGCTCGAAGATCTGTGGGGAGAACACGCGAATCGCCTGCGTGATCGGCTCGTCGAAGCGCGTGATGCGCATGCGATGTTCGCCATTCTCGACTCCGAATTCCGCCGGCGGGTGGAACGGCGAACGCTGGTCCATCCTGCCATCAGCTTCGCGCTGCGACGTTTCGGCGCCGACGTCGCGCCTCTGCGCGTGGATCCAGTGCGGCGCGACACCGGTTACAGCGAACGTCGTTTTGCCACGCTGTTCAGCGGCGCAGTCGGACTGACGCCGAAACGCTATGTGCGTGTGCAGCGGCTGACGCGTGTCGTGCAGAACCTGGCGAGCGGCCAACGCGACCTGGCCGGCATCGCCGCAGACGCGGGTTACTACGATCAGGCTCATCTGACTCACGATTTCCGCGAGCTGGCCGGAACGTCGCCGGGAAGTTATGCGCCCATGCCCGGCCGCAGCGCGCTGCATGAGGCGATCGATTCGGGCGAGCTGCAGTCGGATCGCTGACGCCGCAGCGATTGCGCATTTCTACAATACGCGGGCGGTCTGCCGCGCCATGCTCGCCCCACCAAGACAGCCGAGGAACGACCATGCCCGAGTACACCGTCCACGAGGTCTATTCCTATCTACGCCTCCGGCACGCGTCGGAAGCGATCGAGTTCTACAAAACCGCCTTTGGTGCAACGGAGCTGTTCCGGCTGGTCGAGCCGGGCGGCCGCATCGGCCATGCCGAGATCAGGATCGGCAACACCACGCTGATGCTGTCGGACGAGTATCCGGAACTGGGCATCGTCGGGCCGCAGTCGCTGAACGGCACGAGCTTCGCCATTCACCTGCATGTCGATGACGCGGACGCATGGATCGCGCGCGCAGTGGCGGCGGGCGCCGTCGCGACGCGACCGGCGGCCGATGCCTTCTACGGCGAGCGTTCCGGCGTGGTGCGCGACCCGTTCGGACACGAGTGGTTGATCGGTCATCAGATCGAAGAGGTGTCCTGGGAAGAGATGCAGCGGCGCTACACGGCGCTCATGAATGGCTGACGGATGTTCCTGGGATCGGGCGTTCCTTTCTCCCGAGTAGCGGGGACAGGATGGTTCTTTTGTAGGTCAGGCTTCAGCCTGACTCCGAAAAGAGGCCGGCTGAAGCCGGCCCCACAGTCGGAGGATCGGAAACAGACTCCACGGCGCGCTACCACTGCGCGACCAGTTCCCGGAACGGCGCATTGAGTTCGATGCCGTGCTCGTCATGGTTCTCCGCCACGCGCCCATCGACCGTCACGCGCACGGGTTTGCGACGCGTCGGCCACACCACGGCGAGCTGCGTCTCCGCTCTCAAGCCGGAATCGAGCGTCACGCGCAGTGTGTTGTCCCGCTGCTGCGCCGTCATCGTGAGCGATCCATACGTGATCGGCAGCGCGCCGATGCGGATGCCCTCGCCTGCCAGCCATTGCGGCGGCACGCCGGGCAGCAGGCGCAGCCGCTTGTCGTCCTCCTGCATGAGCATGCCGAAGATCATGCGCACGTACTCGGCGCCGATCCAGGTGTGCGGCATGTCGCCCATGTAGCGATCGCGTCGTTCCAGCGAATGCACGACTTCGGCAAACACATGCCATCCCGCCGGCCGGCGATGACGCATGAAGTTGGCCAGCAGTTCGTTCGCCACCTGCGGCTGATCGAGGTGAACATAGGTGAGCACATTGCGCAGTTCGTAAGGCGTGTAGGCGTACAGCGCACCGGGCTCGTCGCGACGGCGCACATCCTGCAGATACCGGTCGAACGTCGTCCGCAGCGGACCTTGCGGCATCAGCTCCATCTGATTCGCGGGATCGATGCCGATCGATACGCTGGTCGGATCCCAGTCGCCCAGATCGGCGGAAGCCGGCATGTAGTCGATGCCTTTCCACTCGATCGTCGCCTCGATCGAGCGTCGCACCGATGCGCGCAGCTCCTCGTACTGCTCGCGCGACCACGCCGCGAGTTCCGCGTTTCCCCAGCTCTCAGCGAGCCAGATGGCATCGTGCCAGCCCTTCAGTCCCCAGTAGTCGTCCCAGTAGCTGTGCGTCGGCACCGAGTACCCTTCGTGACTGATGGAGGGCGCGAGAATGCCGTGAAAGCGTTGCGGCGATGGACGATCGGCAAGGTAGCCCGGCGCCAGCGTGCGATCGCGCAGTTCCTTCAGATACGTCAGTGCCAGCTTCACCTGCGGTTCGTACTCGCGAACGCTGGCCGGGCCGCCGTCGACGCGTGCGATCTCTGCGACCAGCCACACGAACTGTCCCTGGCTGTCGTGTTCCAGATCCGAGCCGAAGCCGCGATTGACCGAGCCGTCCTCATTGAGGATCGGCGATACCAGTCCATTGGGATGCACGGCGTGGTTGCTGTACCAGCGCAGATAGTCGCGCGCCGCCTTCACCATGCCCATGCGCGCGAGGATCGATGCCGTCGCCGAGCCATCGCGCAGGAATGAGCGATTGTAGTTGCGCGGCCCCGGCTGCAGCGCCGGGCCAGTCTGGTTGAGCAGCATGTACGCCGTCTGCGCACGCATCATGTCGACGAGCGTGCGATCGGGCAGCGACAGCCGGATGCGGCCGACGCTCTCCTGCCACTGACCCGCGACCTGCGATGCGATCGTGTCGAATGCCCGGCCGGCGTCGTCGGCATGTCCGGCAAGCAGCGCCGCACGATCGAGTTCCGGCGCCGGCGGCAATGACTCTGCGGTGAAGTCGATGTGATCGTTGCCCAGCGGAAAGGCCAGCACGATGTCCTTCGTTTCGCGCGGCTGCAGATCGACGCGATAGCCCAGCACGGCGGCGGCGAGTCCATTGCCATCGGTCGCACTGAGCGAAGCCGGCAGCCGGCCGGAGACCACGGCATCGGTGAGATCGGTTTCGCCGTGATCGCCGAACGCCGCGGCCGCACGCGCATCGACGGCGGACAGCGAGTGAACGAAGGTGCGCCCATTGATCCGGACTGACGAAGCCTGCGACGTGCCATCGATCCGGATACTGCGGATCGGTGCGATGCCGCCGTGCTGCCAGGGCGGATTCACCTGCAACGGCCGCACGATCAGCGCCAGCTGGCCCTTCACCGGTTCGCCGCCGACATTGCGCAGTCGATATCGCGTGAGTGTCACGGGCGCGCCATGCTGCGCCATCGCGACCGCCTCCGTGTGCAACTGCAACCCCGCCTGCGGCGACCACTCGACCGATGGAATCGGCATCCAGCCGTCGCGCAGTGTCTGGGTACGCTGTGCCGTGGTCGCTGCGCTCGCCGTTCCGGAATCCGCGCGCCAGATCGGCTGCACGAGCGGCGCACCCTTGAACGCCTCGAGATTGCCGTACTCGTCGAAGACGGATTTCTGTCGTCCCGCCGCAATGCCGACGACGGTCCAGTACACCTGCTGACGGTGCAGCGTGTCCGGATACAGCTCGCGATTGGCGCGCGACGCCTTGATCTCGTAGCGCTGCAGCGGCGTCATTGCCTGCGACGGACTCAGCAACCGCAGGCGCCGGATGCTCGCAGCGGGCGCCGAAGTGAGTCGCAGCCCGCTCACGGTCTCTGCGGTCGACGCACCGAGATAGGAAGTGTCGCCGACCGAACCGGGGTCGGCGGCCAGCAGATGCCAGGCGCCGTTTTCCGCGCGGGCTTCGAGCTTCGCATCGCTGCGCGCACCTTCCCACCAGACCTGCAGTCCTGCGACGTCGAGCGGTCGCGGCAAACGCATCTCCAGCACGCCGTTCGCCGGCAACCGGTGTGTGCCAGTGCCGGTCCAGAGCGATTCGGCGCTGCGTTGACCTGATGGCATCGCGAACTGCGGCGCATCGACGGCTGCAACCGGCTCGAACTCCAGCACGGATACGCCCCAGTCCGCCGTCTTCGGCTGGCTCGCGAGCCTCAGGTAGCGCGCCCGCACCGTCGGAAAGAACACGTACTCCACATTACCGGCACCGTCGTCGATATCGGCGACGGTCTGCCATCGCTGCGCGTCCGTCGACGCCTGGATCAGGTACGTCTCGGTGAAACCGCTGTCCCAGCGAATGACGACGCCTCCGATGTCCGCTTCCTTCCCCAGATCGAGCTGGAACCAGTGACCTGGAGAGAACGGTCCGCCCCACCGCGTCTTCTGATCAGCGTCTATTGCATACGCCGGTGCCAGCGCCGGATTGTCGACGACCGATGCGCTGGCGTGCCATTGCGCCCGCGGCGGCAATGCCTGTGCTGCGACGCCGTTTCCAGGCATGAGACTTGCGATGAACGCGAGCGCCGCAGCCCACGAAACACGTCGACGCATGAGATCTTCCTGCTGTCGGTAATTTACCTGTCGCACATCGAAGACTCTGGATACGATGGATGACTTGATTCTGGCGTTGTCTCGTCAACTCCGTGCTACGTGTGGCTTCTACGCAATGACGTTCGATACTCGCCGGCGTAGCTATTGTTCCGTGACTGCGGAACTTATGCGAAGGGAGCGAGTTTGAGGGCGATCGGATGCATGAGGGGGTTTCATGTCTCGGAATGCCAGTTCAGATGCGGCCGGAGCGTTGCACCGGCGGCCAGTGACGGACTGCGAGCAACATCACCGGAGAATGCGGCAGCGCAGCCTGCTCGCCGGCGCAGTGGCGAGTTGTCTGATGCTGGCAGCGCCAGCAACGTTCAGTCAGTCGGTGAACTCGAATCTGCGCGGACAAGTCACCGGCGAGGCTGGACCGGCGGCGGACACGGAAGTCGTCGCTACCAATCAGGCAACGGGTGCGGTGCGCAGGACGCGGACCTCGACCGATGGCTCGTATGTCCTGATCGGATTGCCACCGGGAACATATACAGTCGAAGCCGGCGACCTCACCAGTACCGTGACGCTATCGGTCGCGGCCAACGCCACTCTGAACCTCCAGCCCCGCCCCGAATCCATTGAACAGGTCGTGGTTACCGGCGTACGGCCCGCAGCACTGGACGTGCGGACATCGGAAGTGGGCGGCACCATTTCGCTGCGCGAGATCGAGCAGCTGCCGCAGTCCACACGCAACTTCCTGGAGTTCGCAGACACCGTCCCCGGCATGGCGTTCACCACCGATGCACAGGGCTTCACCAGTCTGCGCAGCGGTGCCACCAGCAAGAACAACGGCAATCTGTACATCGACGGCATCGGTCAGAAGAGCTATGTCGAGGCGGGCGGCATCGCCGGCCAGAACCAGTCGCGCGGCAATCCCTTCCCGCAACTTGCGATCGACCAGTACAAGGTCATCACGTCCAACTACAAGGCTGAGTACGGGCAAGTGGCCGGTGCAGCCGTCACTGCGGTGACTCGCTCCGGCACCAACGAGTTCGAAGCCGAGGCTTACTTCCGGTACACGGACGAAAGCATGCGCGCCAAACGGCCGGCGGAAAAGGCGCCGGGCGAGGAGAAAGTGGACTCGCAGACCGAGGAGTACGGCTTCGCGGTGGGTGGGCCGATCATCCGCGATCGACTGCATTATTTCCTGGCCTACGAATACAAGGACCTCATCACGCCGCGCGTCGTGTACCCGAACACCAATGCCTCGGATTCCGCGCAGTTCCTGCCTGCCGACGTGCAGAGTCTGTTCGGCCCGCAGAACACGCCATTCGAGGAGGATCTGGCATTCGGCAAGCTGAGCTGGAGTATCACGGAGGACGACCTGCTGGATCTGAGCTTCCAGTACCGCGACGAAGTACAGGTAGATTCCGTCGGCGAACAGCGGTCCGCACCGCATGGACGCGACGTTCTCAACAAGGACGAGCGACTGACTCTGCGCTGGCAACACAGTGCGGTCAGATGGGTGAACGAGTTGCTGTTCACCACCGAGAAGACGGAGAACAATCCGTATCCGCGCAATCTCGGCAACGGCGTCATGTACGCTGCCTTCAATCGCCTGCCGAGCGGCGTCGTGCAGGACGAATGGAATATCGTCGAGGCCGGCCCCGCCGGCGGCGGCGACGCCAAGATCAGGAAACAGGAGGGCTGGTCGGTCGCCAACAATCTGACACTCCCCGGCATCAACTGGCTCGGGGAGCACACCGTAAAGGTGGGCGTGAGCTACAAGGACATCGACCTGACGTCGCAGGACGCCGGGTCGATCAATCCTCAGTTCCGCTACGAAGTCACACCGGCCGGTGTGGCGGCAACGCCGTATCGCGTGGATTTCAATGCGCCGTTCAATGTGCCCGGACAGCGCGCCACCGTGGACACCGACGGCAAGCAGTACGGTTTCTACATCCAGGACGACTGGGCAGTGAACGACAAGCTGATCCTCAACATCGGCGTACGCTGGGACTACGAGGAGAATCCGGCGTATACCGACTTCGTGACATCGCAGGCGTTCGTCGACGCACTCTATGCCGACGATCCCGATATCCCCGGCGTGCAACCCTGGGCGGACCGGCTGCAGGCAAGCGGCGTCAATGCCGCAGACTTCGTGAGCACCGGCAGCAATCGCGACGACTACAAGGATGCGTGGGCGCCGCGCTTCGGCTTCTCATATGACCTCAATGCCGATGAGCGACACGTCATTCATGGCGGCGCCGGTCGCTCTTACGACCGTAACCTCTTCAGTCTGCTGTCATTGGAAGTGAGCAAGGCGGCTCTGTCGCCTGTGGCCGTCTACTTCCAGGATCCTGCCACCGGCCAGTGCTACCGCGACGACGGTCGCGCGTGTCTCGTGTGGGACCAGGCCTATTTCGATCAGGGTATGGACGCCCTGTCGCAACTCCCGATCACGACCGGTAGTGCTGAACTGTTCATGCTCAACAACGATCTCAAGACGCCCTACAGCGATCAGTTCAGTCTCGGTGTCTCCAACCAGATCGGCGAATGGCGCACCGATGTGACCGTGCAACGGCTGCTGAGCTACGACGGCTTCATCTTCTCGCTCATCAATCGCTATCCGGACGGCTCCTTCTTCCAGAACGGAAGCCAGCCGTGGGGCGAGCCGGTGCCCGGGTATGCAAACACCATCCTGGGCTACAACGGCATCGAGTCGCGCAATACGCAGGTGCTGCTGTCGGCGGAGAAGCCTTACAGCAGCGATTCCGGATGGAGCCTGAATCTGGCTTACACCTACACCGACGCGAAGCACAACCGCAAGATCGATGACAGCTTCGCGTTCGACAAACCGACCATCGATGAGTATCCCTTCATCATGGTCGACACGATACCGGAGCACCGCTTCGTAGCTGCCGGATCCATCGATGGCCCGTGGGGTCTGGTGTTCGGCGCGAAGATCGTGCTTGAGACGCCGCGACCGCAGAACGAGGTCCGTGACTACGGTGCGCGACCGCCCGACGGCTCCTTCTCCCAACCGTTCGCCATCGAGCCGCCCGGAACCGGCAGCTTCCTGGTCGGTGGCGACATCTGGGGCTATCGCACCGTCGATTTCCAGGTCACCAAGGAGTTCAAGGTCGGAGACTTCTCGTTCTCGGCACGCATGAACCTGCTCAATGCGTTCGACTACGAGAACTATTCGACCTTCAACATTCTCAGCGTGGGTTCCGACGGCGTGCTCGATCCGGACCTCGAAGTGAACAAGTACGGCGACAGCTTCTATGTGCCGCGCACGCTGAGTCTCGAGGTGAGTTTCAACTTCTGAAAAGCGGAAGCCGGCGCCAGAGAAGATTGCTTCTCAGGTGCCCTCTCCCAGTGACCGGTACGTCACTTGCGATACTTCTCATCCACCTCCGCTTCAGCGGCCAGCCAGTCATCGAGTTCATGTCCCGGCGCAAACTGCCGGCTGGCGGCGCGCCAGTACGCATTCATGGCAATCCGCTCCTCGCGTGTCGTCACCGGCCGCAGTTCACCCAGCAGGCGCAGTTCGGGAGTGGACTCGGCTGGGTCATCGGGCGTCGCAGAAGCGGGATTCACTGCCGCTTTCGTCTTTTCTGAATCACGGATACGTGCGGGCATGGGGACATCTCCTGGGCGATGGGCAGGCATCGAATAGAAGCCTCGCTGCAGAACAAAGTTCCCGCGATCAGCGCTTCGCCTTGATGACGCTGATATCGCCATCCGGTTCGAGCCACGCGCGCCTGACCTGCCCGGGATCATCCACGCCCTGTTCATGCAGTTTCGTCATGAGATCTTCCGGCGTAATCAGCTGGCGCCGCATGTTCTTCTCGATCATGCGTCCGTCGCTGACGAGCAGCAGTCGCTGCGCCTGCAGGAATCGCCGCATTCGCGCGAAGCGCCAGCCCGCCCAGTCGAGCAGGAAGTTCCAGCCCAGGATGGTCGAGATCAGGATGAGTCCTTCGGTGACGGAACGATACTCCGCCGCCATCGCGTTCTGCGCCGCGTCGGCGATGATCACCAGCAGGAGGATGTCGGACACCGCCATCGATCCGACATCGCGGCGCATGATGAAACGGAACACGAGGAACAGGAACCAATAGATCAGCGTGCCGCGAACGACGAGTTCGAGCGGCGCCATGTGCACCGCAAAGATTTCATGCCATGACACGTTCACGGGAGCGGGCCGTTAGTAGCCGCCGATGATCGGCAGGATTTCGCCGGTGATGTAGCTCGAGCACTGCGGCGAGGCGAGAAACACATACGCGGGGGCGATCTCCTCCGGCTGAGCCGGACGTCCCATCGGCGTTTTCGCGCCGAACTCGCTGACATCCTCCGCCTCCTTGTCCGCGGGGTTGAGCGGTGTCCATACCGGCCCCGGCGCCACCGTGTTCACGCGGATCCCGCGATCGATCAGATGGCCCGCCAGCGAGCGCGTGAATGCATGGATGCCGCCCTTGGTGAGCGAATAGTCGAGCAGATGCCTGCTGCCGTGGATGCCGGTGACGGAGCCGGTGTTGATGATCGCGCTGCCCTTGCGCAGATGCGGAATCGCGGCCCGGCAGAGATAGAACATGCCGTACAGATTCGTCTGCAGCGTCGTGTCGAAATGCTTGTCGGTGAGATCTTCGATCTCGTTGGTGTGCAGCTGGAAGGCTGCATTGTTCACCAGCACGTCCAGCCGCCCCAGCTCCTGCACCGTACGTTTGACTGCAGCTTCGCAGAAGCGTCGTTTCGCGACGTCGCCGCTGATCGCAATGCAGCGCCGTCCTTCGCTTTCGACAGCCTTCTTGGTGACTTCCGCATCCGCATGTTCGCTGAGATAGACGATGGCGACATCGGCGCCTTCCCGCGCGAACAGCACTGCGACTGCCCGCCCGATGCCGGAGTCGCCGCCGGTAATGAGCGCCACACGATCATGGAGCTTTCCCGATCCGCGATAGAACGGCGCGTCGTACATCGGCCGCGGATCGATGGCGGCTTCCTGCCCGGGTTTCGCCAGATGCTGTGCGGGCATGGGGGGCTCGGGATAGAGGCGTGCGCCCGCCTGCATGGCACGAGGTGTGGATGCTGCCGCATGCCGATCGGCGCGTGCAATCTGTCGCTGGATGGCGCGATGCTTGCGGGCCGTGCTTCTTGCCGATCGTTTGCCGGAGCGTGCGGCCATGATTTCTCCCATCGACGTGCGTGCTGGGCTAACCGCACGTGCGAAGGGAAAGTTCCGCGCTCGTTTCCTGCTGTGGGGCCGGCTTGAGCCGGCCTGGAAATGTCAGGCTGAAGCCTGACCCACAGGAAGGATTCCTGTTGTGGGGCCGGCTTGAGCCGGCCGGGAATGTCAGGCTGAAGCCTGACCCACAGGAAGGATTCCTGCTGTGGGGCCGGCTTCAGCCGGCCTGGGAATGTCAGGCTGAAGCCTGACCCACAGGGGAAAGAAATGAAAGAGAGGCGCCGTCAGATCTCCGCAAAAATCATCGCCGGATGCTCCAGGCATTCCTTCAGCGCCTGGATCAGCGACGCCGCATCGTGACCGTCGACGAAGCGATGATCGAAGGAACTCGACAGATTCATCATGCGACGCACCGCGATCTCGCCGCGGATGATGACGGGCCGCTCGACCGCGTTGTTCACGCCGATGATCGAGACTTCCGGTGCATTGATGATGGGCGTGGAGGCAATGCCGCCGAGCCGGCCGAGACTGGTCAGGGTCAGGGTCGATCCCGACAGCTCATCGCGCGTGGCCTTGTTGTTGCGCGCCGCTTCGCTGACGCGCCGGATTTCGCCAGCGACTTCGCCGAGCGAACGCTGCTCGACGTTGCGTACCACCGGCACCTTCAGGCCATCGGGCGTCTGGGTGGCAATGCCCAGATGCAGCGGCCGATAGCGCATGAGCACATTGCGTTCGCTGTCGTAGCGCACGTTGCACTGGGGGAATCTCGGTAGGATACGCACCAGCGCCAGTGCAATGAACGGCAGGTAGGTGTACGACGGCGCGCCTTTCGGCTGCTTCGCATTGAGATGCTGGCGCAGCGATTCCAGTTCGGTCACGTCGACTTCCTCGACGTACGAGAAATGCGGAATCGTCTGCACCGTCTGCAGCATGCGCTGCGCGATCAGGCGGCGCATGCCGATGACGGGCACTTCCTCGACTTCGACGCCCGCCGGACGGGCCGTCGGTGCTTTCGCGGTGGAGCGCCGCTCGACGAAGCTGTTGAAGTCCTCGCGCGAAATACGTCCGCCGGGGCCGCTGCCCGGCACCTTCGCCAGTTCGATGCCGGCCTCGCGCGCGCGACGCCGCGTGGCCGGCGACGCCATCACACGTCCACCGGTCGACGCGGGCGCTTCCGCAACCTTCGCCGCCTTCGTCGGTGGCGTCGACGCTGCTGTTGCCGGCGTTGTTTGTACAACTGGCGGCGCCGGTGCCCGCTCCGGCGCGCTGCTGGCCGCCGCAGCAGCATCGGTTTCGAACACGACCAGTTCGGCACCGACCGGCACGCTGTCGCCGGGCTGACCGGCAATCGACACGATGCGACCGCTCACCGGCGCCGACACTTCGACCGTGGCTTTCTCGGTCATCACATCGAGGATGACCTGCTCTTCCTTCACTACGTCACCGGGCTTGACGTGGCACGCGACGATCTCCGCGGCCACGGTGCCTTCGCCCAGGTCGGGCATCTTGAAGATGTAACGACTCATGCGGCTGCCTTCACTTTCTTCAGGGCGGCGTTGATGCGTTCCTGTCCAGGAAAGTATTCCCACTCGAATGCGTGCGGATACGGCGTGTCCCAGCCGGCAACCCGTTCGATCGGCGCTTCGAGATTCCAGAAGCATTCTTCCTGGATCGTCGCCGCGAGCTCGGCGCCGAACCCGGCGAAGCGCGTGGCTTCATGCACGATCACGCAGCGGCCGGTTTTCTTCACCGATGTCGCAATGGTTTCGACATCGAGCGGCACGATGGACCGCAGGTCGATGATCTCCGCATCGGTGCCGCTGGCCTTCGCTGCCGCTTCGGCCACGTGCACCAGCGTGCCGTAGGTGATCACGGTGACCTCGTTGCCGGGCTTCACGATTTCGGCGCGTCCCATCGGCACGGTGTAGTGCCCTTCCGGCACCTCGCCCTTCGGATGCGCACTCCACGGCGTCGCTGGTTTGTTGGGATCGCCATCGAACGGACCGTTGTAGAGCCGCTTCGGCTCGAAGAAGATCACGGGATCGTCGTCTTCGATCGCGGAAATCAGCAGGCCCTTCGCATCGTAGGGATTCGAGGGCATCAACACCTTGATGCCGCAGATGTGCGCGAACAGCGCTTCCGGACTCTGCGAATGCGTCTGGCCACCGCGAATGCCGCCGCCGGCCGGCACGCGCACGGTCACGGGGGCGAACATGTCACCGGCCGTGCGATAGCGCAGTCGCGCCAGCTCGCTGGTGATCTGGTCGAAGCCGGGATAGATGTAGTCGGCGAACTGGATTTCGGCCACGGGGCGCAGTCCGTTCGTCGCCATGCCGATGGCCGCGGCGATGATGCCGCCTTCGGCGATCGGCATGTCGAGCACGCGGTGTTCGCCGTGCTTGCGCTGCAGTCCGTCGGTGCAACGGAACACGCCGCCGAAGTAGCCGACGTCCTGCCCCATCACGACGACCGATCGATCGCGGCCGAGCATCACGTCCATCGCCGAGTTCAGCGCCTGCACCATGTTCATCTGGGCCATGTTCAGCGCCCCTCCCGCAGCTTGCGCAGTTCGTCGCGCTGGCGACGCAGGTGATCGGGCAGTTCCTTGAACACATCGTCGAACAGCGAATCGGGATCGAGCGACGGACCTTCCGTCATCGTTCCGTAGGAGACGGACTCCTTCCAGTTGTCGGCGACGAGTTCGGTGATCTCCCGTTCCAGCCGCTGGTGCTGATCTTCGGACCAGGCGCCAGTGGCGATCATGTGCTGCTTCAGGCGCTCGATCGGATCGCCGAGCGGGAAGTCCTTCCACTCCTCCTTCGGCCGGTAGCGCGACGGATCGTCGCTGGTCGAATGCGGGCCCGCGCGATAGGTGACGTGTTCGATGAGTGTGGCGCCACCGCCGGTGCGTGCGCGCTCGGCGGCCCATTGCGTCACGGCATAGATCGCGAGGAAGTCGTTGCCGTCGACGCGCAGGCCGGGAATGCCGTAGCCGGGGCCGCGCGCCGCGAAGGTCTGCTGCTCGCCGCCGGCAAATCCCTGAAACGTGGAAATCGCCCACTGGTTGTTGACGACGTTGATCAGCACGGGCGCGCGATACACGGCCGCGAACGTGAGCGCGTGATGGAAGTCGGCTTCGGCCGTTGCACCCTCGCCCGTCCAGGTCGCGGCGATGTGGTCCTCGCCCTTGATCGCGGCCGCCATCGCCCAACCCACGGCCTGCGGCACCTGGGTCGTGAGATTGCCGGAGACGGAGAAAATGTTGCCGCCGGTCCAGTGATACATGATCGGCATCTGCCGGCCCTTGCACATGTCGCGCGAGTTCGACAGACATTGGCACATCAGGTCGACGAGATTGTGACCGCGGGCGACATGCAGACCCTGCTGCCGGTACGACGGAAAGAGCATGTCGCCCGGACGCAGCGCCATCGCCTGCGCCACCGACACGGCTTCCTCGCCCGTCGAGCGGATATAGAAGGAGATCTTTCCCGAGCGCTGTGCGCGCTGCATGCGATCGTCATACGCGCGCGTCGTCATCATGTGTCGCAACGCGACCTGCAGTTCCGGCGCCTCGAGATGCGGATCCCATTGACCGACGGCGCGATGGTTGTCATCGAGCACGCGCACGAGCGTGGTGGCAAGACTGGAGATCGTATCGGCCGGCGCCTTGGTGTCCGGACGCGACACACTGCCGGCGGGAGCGAGCTTGAGATAGCCGAAATCGGCGGCTTCCCCGGGGCGAGCCGGCGGATGGGGAACATGAAGGCGCGATGCGGATGGCATGCGGGGTGTTCTCCTGATGGTTGTTCTGACAGCAGACAGCCCTGATCTGACGCATCAGCGTACGGAAAAGAGCCGTGACGCTCATTGCCAAACTTGCAAAAAACAGGCGGTTTCTGAAATATCCGTTTCAGTATCCAAATATTCGTGCAACAGGCAATGCAGAGATGACGCAACGGGAACTGGACCGCACCGACCTCAAGATCCTCGACGTGCTGCAGCACCAGGGGAATCTTTCGGCAGCCGAGATCGCCGAAAAGGTAGGCCTCACAGCCACGACGGCCTGGCGCCGCATCTCACGGCTGGAAGAGGACGGCGTCATCAAGCAGCGCGTGACGCTGCTGAACCGCGAAGCGGTGGGACTTCAGGTCACGGTGTTCGCGCACGTGCGGCTGTCGAGCCAGGGGGGCGATGCGGTGACGAAGTTCGAGCAAGCCGTGCGCAAGCATCCCGAAATCCTGGAATGCTTCACCATGCTCGGTGAAACCGACTTCCTGCTGCGCGTCGTCGCGCGCGACCTGAAGTCGTACGAGTCATTCTTTCGCGACCACCTGTCGCGTTTCCCCGGTGTGCAAGTCGTGAACTCGTCGCTCGCGCTGTCGGCGATCAAGGAGACGACGGTGTTGCCGCTAGCAAAAAACTAAAGCGCCCCTCCTCCACAGTTCGCGAAGCTTCATGCCTCTTGACCTGGGTCCTGTCCGGTCACTATGTCTGACGGAGGAACCATGGGTCGCTTCTCCACAACAAGGATGCTGTCGTAGAAATGCAGCGAGTGCACTGACCTGGTGAAATCGGTCACCGACAATTTCTGCTGTCGCAACTTGTACCATCGATTCTGCCGTTTTCTGTCTGAATCGCGAACATGCCAAGCATGAATGTAGTCGATGAAATTCTTGCTGTATTCGATGAATGTATTCTTTGCTCTATAGCCACCGCCATACCCACGCCAGTAGGAGGTATGCAAGTCTTCGCATAGATAGACCCCATCGTGCGCGACATGGGGGAACAGTTCTTCGAAGGTGGTTATCTGCTGCGTCATCGTGTGTCCGCCGTCATCAATCAAAATGTCAATGACGGGCACGCGCTCTTTCAATGAACGTAAGAAAGATCGGTCTTCTTGACTGCCGATCAGTACTTCAACCTGCTCCTCCGCAAATGCTGCGCAGTCTGGATTGATATCAACACCGACGATCCGCGCCTTTGGGCCAAAGTAGTTCTTCCACATCTGCAGTGAACCACCCTTGAACACGCCGATCTCAACAATGGTCACCTCCTGGTCGCGGTATCGCGAGAAATGACGGTCGTAGATCTCAAAGTAGTGCTTCCATTTGTGGATTACTCGATCGGAATTGCCATAAAAATAGCGTTCAAGATCATTCATATTCCGTGCTTCCTATCAGACACATCCATTTTTGCGCTTTTGGCGCGCTCACGCTCATGCCGGAGATCGCGGCTATGCCCTGAACTAACCGCGCACCCTCCGCAACAGCGCCGCACCCGCCGAATACCCGCCGCCGAACGCGACGATGACGCCGGTGTCGCCGGGCTGCAGGCGTTCCCAGTAGCGGTGATAGGTGATGGCGACACTGGCGCAGCCGGTGTTGCCGAGTTCCTGGATGGTGAGCGCCGCGAGTTCGGGCGGGACTTTCAGGTGTTCGATCACGCAATCGATGATGCGCTTGTTGGCCTGGTGGGGAATCATCAGCTTCAGGTCTTCGAGTGCGATGCCGTGTCGACCGAGGATGTCATGCGCCGCGGCGACCATCTCGCGACAGGCGTGCATGAAAATGTCCTTGCCGTGCAGCATCACCAGGCCGTCCTGGTGCGGCACCATCTGGATGCCTTCCGGGCCGCGACCGAGATCGCCGCGACCGATCGCGCGGACGTCGACGATCTGCACGCCCTGCCCGCCCGGCTCTTTCGATACCAGCAATGCGGCGGCACCATCGCCCCAGAGATGACCGGACTTTTCGTCCGCATCGCGCGAGTAAAGGCTGTTGTGTTCGACCGCGATCACCAGCGCCTTCGACGCACGACCCGACTGGAAATAGGTCCAGGTGATTTCGAGTGCGTCGATGAAGGACGAACAGGCCGTCGACACGTACAGGGCGCGCGCATCGCGGATGCTGAAATGTTTCTGCACGACATGGGCGATCGTGCCGATCGTGTCCCAGGGGGTGTAGGACGCGCCGATGATCAGGTCCACGCCTTCGAGCAGTTGCGGCGCATCGCGCACCAGATTCTCGACGGCCGCGATCGACATCGTGTTGGCGTTCTCGCCCTGCGCGGCACGGCGACGCTCGCGGATGCCGGTGAGTTTTTCGAACCACTCGGTCGGGCGTCCGGTCAGGTTGCTGAAATATTCGTTGTCGACGACGCGCGCCGGCACGTAATCGGCAGAAGCATGAATGAACACGAGACGGGTCGACTCCGGGGCAGGATTTGGCGGCGCGGGATTATGCCACGGTGTCGGGGTGGCCTCGGGGATGGGATTCGCTCTCTGCCTGAGTGGGGCCGGCTTCAGCCGGCCTTTTGAGGAGTCAGGCTGAAGCCTGACCTACAGCAGAGGCCGGCTGAAGCCGGCCCCACAGGCAGAAATCCGGCGCTGCTGCCACGCCTCGATGATGCGATGGATGGCCTGTACCCCGTCGGTCAGCGCCGCCGGCCCCGGCTGCAGGATGATCGGCGACTTGATTTCATGCAGTTCGTTCGCCGCCACTGCCGGAACCGCGTCCCAGCCGGCTCGCCCGCGCACGATTTCCGGCCGGAATTTCTTGCCGCACCACGAACCCAGGATGAGATCTGGCGCTGCAGCGATGACTTCTCGCGGGTCGGCAATGATCCGGTCCTTGCCCAGCGAATGCTTCGCGTACTGGGGAAAGCACTCCCCCCCGCCGGCAATCTCGACGAGTTCCGAAACCCAGCGGCTGCCGGCAATCAGCGGTTCGTCCCATTCCTCGAAGTACACGCGCGGCCTGACGGTCCATTGCGCCGCCATCGCGCGGATCCGATCGAGCCCGGCAGTCAGTTCATCACACAGCATCTCGGCGCGCGCCTGGCAGCCGACCATGCCGCCAAGCGTGCGGATCATGCGCAGGATGCCGGCCACATCGCGGTGATTGAACACATGCACGTCCACGCCGCGACGTATCAGATCCGCCGCGATGTCCGCCTGCAGATCCGAGAACCCGAGAACCAGATCGGGCTGCAGCTCGCAGATACGGTCGATCTTCGCGCTGGTGAATGCCGACACCTTCGGCTTTTCCTTGCGGGCACGCGCCGGCCGCACCGTGAAGCCGGAAATACCGACGATGCGCTGGTCCTCGCCGAGCAGGTACAGCGTTTCGGTGGTTTCTTCGGTGAGACAGACGATGCGGCTGGGGTGGTCGGAGGGCATGCGGCGAACTGTCGATACTTCGTACCGGGCGGTCAACTCACCGCACAAGGAGCCAAGAGAATGGCCGCAAAAAGGCGCAGAAGACTCAAGGCAAGAAGCGAGAATTTGTTCTTTTGACCTTGCGTCCTTTTGCGCCTTCTTGCGGCTATTCCTCTCTCCGAATCACTCCGGGGCTCAGAACAACTCCGGGTCAGCTTCCACGATGCCGCCCGCTCCCGACTTCACGATCGCCGCCAGTGCATGCGCCTGCGGCAGTACTTGCTCGACGTAGGCACGCACGATCTGCTGCTTCGATCGGTAGAACTCGCGATCGTCGCTCATGTAACGCTCGGCGAGATCGTGCGACTTCGCCATCAGCCAGCCGCCGATCACGAGACCGCTGAGCATGAGATAGGGAACGGCGACGGCCTGCGCGCGCTCCGGATCCTGTTTGGCCGACTGCAGCAGGTTTGTCGTGGCTTCGCGCAGCAATCCGACGGCAGCGAGTGCCGACGCTGCGGATGCCTGTTTGGTCAGCGGCTCGAGTTCTTCCACCATGTCGGCGATGAGCCGGCTCATCGCTTCACCGGCGTCGCGCACCACTTTGCGTCCCACCAGATCTCCCGCCTGAATGCCGGTGGTGCCCTCGTAGATGGTCGTGATGCGAACGTCGCGATAGAACTGCGCGGCGCCGGTCTCTTCGATGAATCCCATGCCGCCGTGCACCTGCACCCCGAGCGACGCCATCGCGACGCCGGTTTCCGTGGACCAGCCTTTCACGATCGGAATCAGCAGATCGCCGCGCGACTGTGCGGCAGCGCGTGCCTTCTCATCGCCATGCCGGCGACCGATGTCGAGCTGCGAGGCCGCATACAGCGCGATGGCGCGCGCCGCGTCGGCATGCGCCTTCATCGTCAGCAGCATGCGTTTGACGTCGGCGTGATAGGCAATCGGCAGCGGCTTGCCTTCCGTCGGGCCGCGCTTGCCGCCGGGCCGACCCTGCACGCGGTTGCGTGCGTATTCGAGGGCATGCTGATACGCGCGCTCGGCGAGCGCATAGCCTTCCAGTCCGACGGACAGGCGCGCGGCATTCATCATGATGAACATGTATTCGAGGCCGCGATTGGCTTCGCCGACCAGATAACCCGTCGCACCCTGCTTGTCGCCGAAGGACAGCACGCAGGTCGGGCTCGCATGGATGCCGATCTTGTGTTCGATCGACACGCAGCGCACGTCGTTGCGTTCGCCGAGACTGCCGTCGTCGTTGACCAGCACCTTCGGCACGATGAACAGCGAGATGCCCTTCACGCCTGCGGGTGCGCCTTCGATGCGCGCCAGCACGAGGTGAATCGTATTCGGGGTGTAGTCGTGATCGCCGTAGGTGATGAAGATCTTCTGGCCGTAGAGGCGATAGGCATCGCCATCAGGCACGGCACGCGTGCGGATCGCGGCCAGATCCGAACCTGCCTGCGGTTCGGTCAGAACCATCGTACCGGTCCACTCGCCGCTGATGATCTTCGGCAGGAATTTGTGCTTCTGTGCAGGCGTACCGCACTGCTCGATCGCCTCGACTCCGCCCTGCGACAACATCGGGCAAAGCTTGAACGCCAGATTCGCCGACGCCCACAACTCTTCGACTGCAGTACCGAGAACGGTCGGCGCGCCCTGCCCGCCGTGTTCCTGCGGCGCGCGCAGTTGCGTCCAGCCGCCTTCGACGAACTGCGCATAGGCTGCCTTGAACTCCGGCGGCATCACGACACCGTCGGGCGTCCACTTCGCACCAGTCAGATCGCCTTTGCGATTGATGGGTGCCAGCACTTCCTCCGCGAACTTTCCGGCTTCATCGAGAACCGAGTCGGCGAGGTCGGCGGAGTATTCCTCCAGGCCGGGCAGCTCGGCGAGACGGGCATCGCCGACGAGATGGTGCATTACGAAACGGAGTTCTTTCAGAGGGGCTTTGTACATGTGAAAATTTTCTGGCGATGACTGTTAAGAGAGGGGGACTCTGCAGGACTGTAGGTCAGGCTTTAGCCTGACCTGAAAAAGGCCGGCTGAAGCCGGCCCCACAACTCCCGATCACATACTGCGCCGATACTGCCCGCCGACATCGTACAGCGCACGCGAAATCTGCCCGAGCGAACAAACCCGTACCGCGTTCATCAGCTCTTCGAACACATTGCCGCCGGACGTCGCCACGGATTGCAGTCGTGACAATGCCGCGGCGCTCCGGTCGGCATTGCGTTGCTGGAAGTTGCGCACGGCTGCGACCTGGAAGTCCTTCTCCTCATCGGTCGAGCGGATCAGCGCCACCGTCCTGGCCTGTTCGCTCTCGGCCTTGTCGCTCAGGAACGTGTTCACGCCGATCAGCGGCAGCGAGCCGTCGTGCTTGAGCTTCTCGTAGTGCATGCTTTCTTCCTGGATGCGGCTGCGCTGGTACATCGTCTCCATCGCGCCGAGCACGCCGCCGCGCTCCGAAATCGATTCGAACTCCCTGTAGACCGCCTCTTCGACGAGATCGGTCAGGTATTCCATGAAGAACGAGCCCTGCCAGGGGTTCTGGTTCTTGTTGATTCCCAGTTCGCGATTGATGATGAGCTGGATCGCCACCGCGCGCCGCACGCTTTCCTCCGTCGGCGTCGTCAACGCCTCGTCATACGCATTCGTGTGCAGCGAATTGCAGTTGTCGAACAGCGCGTACATCGCCTGCAGCGTCGTACGGATGTCGTTGAACTGGATTTCCTGCGCGTGCAGGGAACGGCCCGACGTCTGGATGTGGTACTTGAGCATCTGGCTGCGCGAACCGGCGCCGTACAGATCGCGCATCGCGCGCGCCCAGATACGGCGCGCCACGCGGCCGATGACCGCGTACTCCGGGTCCATGCCGTTGGAGAAGAAGAACGACAGGTTCGGCGCGAAGTCGTCGATCTTCATGCCGCGCGCCAGGTAGTACTCGGCGATGGTGAAGCCGTTCGACAGCGTGAAGGCGAGCTGGCTGATCGGATTCGCACCGGCCTCGGCGATGTGGTAGCCGGAGATCGATACGGAATAAAAATTGCGCACCTTGTTATCGATGAAGTACTGCTGCACGTCGCCCATCATGCGCAGTGCGAACTCCGTCGAGAAAATACAGGTGTTCTGCGCCTGGTCTTCCTTGAGGATGTCGGCCTGCACCGTGCCGCGGACCTGCGACAGTGCTTCGGCGCGCAGGCGTGCGTACTCCTCGGCGCTCAGGACGCCGGGCGCGACCAGTTGATCGCCAGTGACGCCAAGCAGCGCGACGCCCGAACCATCGTGCCCTTCCGGCAGATCGCCGTTGTAGTGCGGTGCTTCCGCGTTCGTCGCGGTGCGCAGTTCGGCGATGCTTTTTTCCGCAGCCGCCCAACGCCCTTCGGCGCGCAGGAAGCGCTCGATGCGCTGGTCGATGGCGGTATTCATGAACATCGCGAGCAGCATCGGTGCCGGACCATTGATGGTCATCGACACGGAAGTCGTCGGCGCACACAGATCGAAGCCGGAGTACAACTTCTTCATGTCATCGAGCGTTGCGATCGACACGCCGGAATTGCCGGTGCGGCCGTAGATGTCGGGACGCGTGTCGGGATCCTCGCCGTATAGCGTCGTCGAGTCGAAAGCTGTCGACAGGCGCGTGGCACCGTGGTCGCCAGCGAGATAGTGGAAGCGACGGTTGGTCCGCTCCGGGCCGCCTTCGCCCGCGAACATGCGGATGGGATCCTCCTCTTCGCGCCGATACGGATACACGCCCGCCGTGTACGGATAGCTGCCCGGCAGATTCTCCGTGAGGATGAACTTCAGCGTCTCGCCCCAGTCGCGGAACGCGGGCGCCGCAATCTTCGGCATGGCGTTACCGGATAGCGAAGTGGTGTAATTCTCACCGACGACATTCTTGTCGCGCACCTTGTACGAATACTGCGCATCGCTCACGCCGCGCACGCGCTGCGGCCAGCGCTTCAGTTCGGCGATGCCTTCCTGGCCGATGGCATCGAGCGCCGCGTTGTATGACGAGCGCAAGGCAACCAGGCTGCGATCCGCAGCAGCGTCGCTCAACGCATCTTCCGGGAACCGGTCGAGCGGCCCAGGAAGCCTGGCATCGTGCAGGGCCTTGAGCGATTCGTGGAGACCGCCGGCTCGGCGCGCCGCTTCCGCCGCGGCTTCGATGTTCGCCTTGGCACGGCGGCCATTGCCCGCGATCTCCGCGAGATAGCGCGCCCGCGACGCAGGGATCAGCGGATCGCGCGAGACGAACTCGGTCGGTCCCACGTCGCTGACCGTCCGGCGCTTGCCCTCGGTCGGCGCCTTGGTGTCCACGAGGCGGCACAGCACGCCGAACAGGCGGTTCACGCCGGGGTCGTTGAAACGACTGGCGATGGTCGGGAACACCGGCACTTCGACGTCGGGCAGATGCGCCCCATCGCGATGGTTGCGGCGCCACTGCTTGCGCACGTCGCGCAGCGCATCTTCGGCGCCGCGCTTCTCGAACTTGTTGAGTACGACGACGTCGGCGAAGTCCAGCATGTCGATCTTTTCGAGCTGACTGGCCGCACCGTATTCGCTGGTCATCACATAGCCGGAGACATCGACGAGATCCGTGATCTCGGTATCCGACTGCCCGATGCCGGCCGTCTCGACCACGATCAGATCGAATCCCGCGAGCCGCAGCAGACCGATGGCGTCCTTGAGAATGGCGCTGGTCGCGAGGTTCTGACGCCGCGTCGCCAGCGAGCGCATGAAGATGTTGCCGGTCGACAGCGAGTTCATGCGGATACGATCGCCGAGCAGCGCACCGCCGGAACGACGGCGGGTCGGGTCCATCGCCAGCACGGCGATGTTGCGGTCCGGAAAGTGCCGCACGAAACGCTGCAGCAGTTCGTCCGTGAGGCTCGACTTGCCCGCACCGCCCGTGCCGGTCAGGCCGATCACCGGGGCATGCGACTTCGAACGGGCAATCGCACGGCGGATCGGATCGTCGCCCGACGCCGGATCGGCGTCTTCGAGCGCCGAGATCGTGCGCGCGATCTGTTCATGATCTTTCGGATTCAAGGGCGCGAACTCGAACGCAGGCTTCGCCGCTGCGCGCACGCGCTTGAACACGTCGTCGATCATGCCGTCGAGCCCCAGGCGACGACCGTCCTCGGGCGTGTAGATGCGCTCGACTCCGTGCCGCTGCAATGCTTCGACCTCGTGCGGCGCGATCGTGCCGCCCCCGCCGACGATCACGCGAATATGCGGGACGCCCTTCTCGCGCAGCATGTCGACCATGTAGGCGAAGTATTCGTTGTGTCCGCCCTGGTACGAAGACACGGCGATCGCATCAGCGTCCTCCTGGATCGCCGCGCGCACGATCTCCGCGACGCTGCGGTTGTGCCCCAGATGCACGACTTCCGCACCATGCGCCTGCAGCAGCCGGCGGATCATGTTGATCGCCGCGTCGTGACCGTCGAACAGCGATGCCGCCGTGACGAAACGCAGCGGCTTGACGGCACCGGCGACAGATTCGTTGCCCGCAGCAACCGCGCGGGACAACGCAGCGACACTATTCATTCAGGCCTCGCAGGACGGATCGGCGGTCTACGGAAGGCGGCAAAGGTACTTTGCCGTATATACTATACCGTCGAGTATATTTACCGTCCCCGCGACCGGTCAATCGCGACCGGCGGATGGCGCAGTGCGTCAGTGCTTTGCGTATGATGCCGCGGCAGAAACCCAGGAGCCTCGAGTGGCCAGCCGATCGACACGCGACAACACGGCGAAGAAATCTGCTGCGGACGCAGCAACGGCGCTGTGGTCCCCTTCCGCCTCGCGCGTCCGCGACCGCGAACGCAAACGTGAAGCCGTGATCCAGACCGCCGCACGCGCCTTCCGGGCACGCGGCTATCACAACACCTCGCTCGACGACATCGCCGGCATCCTCAACGTCACCAAGCCCACGGTCTATCACTACGTCGAGAACAAGGAGCAACTGCTGTTCGAATGCTTCCAGACGGGCCTCGCCCAGATCATGGCCGGCTTCGAGGAAGTCGCCGATTCCAAGGCGACGGCGCGCGAACGCCTGAGCCTGGTGATCACCCGCTATGCCGAGGCGATCACTTCCGATTTCGGCTGGTGCATGGTCCAGGCAGAGAACCAGGATCTGAGTCCGGCCATGAGCAGGAAGGTGAAGCTGCTCAAGTCCGAGATCGACCAGGGACTGCGCAAACTGATTCGCGACGGCGCCCGCGACGGCTCGCTGCGCAAGTGCGACGACAAGATGACGGCCTTCGCCATCGCGGGTGCACTCAACTGGATCGCACACTGGTATCGCGAGGACGAGCCGCTCTCGGCAACGCAGATCGCAACGCGTTATCTCGAACTGTTCGATCTCGGCCTGCAGCCTAGATAGTCACCCCCACCCTAGCCCTCCCCCGCAAGCGGAGGAGGGAAAAACGGATCCAGTCATGGGCCACCGACTCAGCAAGATCTACACCCGCACGGGCGATCAGGGCACTACCGGTCTCGGCGACGGCACGCGCGTTCCCAAGACGCACGGCCGCATCGAAGCGTATGGCGCCGTGGACGAAGCGAACAGCGCCATTGGCATGACGCTGGCGGTGAAAGGACTGCCCGAGGACGTCGTGAAACTGCTGACGGAAATCCAGCACGACCTGTTCGATCTCGGCGGCGAACTCGCCGTCCCCGGCTATCGCGCCATCGGGCAGCCGAAGATCGATGCGCTCGAACAGGCGCTCGACCGGCTCAACGACGATCTGCCCATGCTGAAGGAATTCATCCTGCCCGGCGGCGGCCCGGCCGCTGCGGCATGTCACCTGGCACGGACGATCACGCGTCGCGCCGAGCGCCAAGTGTGGCGACTGATGGAATCGGAGTCAGTCGCCACCGAAGTCCCGCAGTACCTCAACCGGTTGTCGGACCTGCTGTTCGTGGTCGCGCGCGTGCTGGCGCGTCACGAGAACGGGCAGGAAGTGCTCTGGAAGCGCGACCGCTAGAAGAACTCTCCCCTACTTCTTCGCCCCCTCGCCGCTCGCCGCCTGACGCTCCGCTTCGCGCGCACCGGCCAGAATGCCGGGCAGTGCGTAGTTGCCTTCGTGGCAGGCGTATTCGTAGATCTTTTCGTTCGTCGCGTTCATGGCGACCTGGCCGCGCCAGGGTTGCGTGAACGTGCCCGGATCGTCGATCTGGAATTCGTAGAGGATCTTGCCGGGCTCGACGCGCGTGAACCGCTCCGTGACTTTCAGATTCTGGGAGGCGCCGCGGAAGCTCTGCTGCCTGGGAAAATTGATGGTTTCGACGACGAGCGTGTCGCCTTCCCAGCGACCGACGGAATCGCCCATCCATTTGCGCACGGTCGAGGGACCGTGTTTCGCATCGAGGCGGACGATGCGTGCGTCGTGCACCATCTCGACCAGGATCAGCACCGTGTCCCTGTTCTGCACGATCTGGTAGTTGTTGTTGTAGAGCAGCGGAATCATCGGCGGACCGGCGCTCGATCCGAACGACAGGATGCAGCGTTCGCCGAGCGAGCGCACTTCCGGACCGTCGGCATTGCCGCTGCCGCCCGAGCGTGCCGCATACCGCGCCGCCATGGCCTGCCGCGCTTCCGGCAGCAGCGGCGGCACCTTGCCGTTCGGCGGATCGACGATCATCGAGGTGCGGTACTCGCCATTGATCTGCATCACCTGCGTACCGGGATCGACCCAGAAACTGTTGTAGCCGCAGTTGACGCCGGTGAAGCCGCGACCGCAGTCGTGCGGCAGATCCTTGATGCCGAGCTTGGGATCGGTAGGAAGATTCGCTTTCTCGTTCGCGTCCGCTTCGGCACTCTCGATGGTCTGTGCTTCGTCGGCCGGGATCGTCAACCGATCGCCGAACTTCGCTTCGCGCTCCAGCGGTGTGAGCGTCGCATTGGTCCAGTTGCCCTGCAGATCGGGCTGGCCGAACGCCGTCCGCGGCGCCTCGTAGTTCTTCCAGGGCTGCTCTGCGGCATTCGCACCTGTTGCGCCGGAAACGAGCGCCGCGAAGCACAGCGATGCCAGCACGATCTTCGGTCTGCGGCAGCTCTTCATCACACACCCCCGAAAAAGCAGCCAATCGTTTTTCCGTCCGTGCGCGAGCTTATCGCGAAGAACTGTAAACGGAATACTCGGTATGGATTTCTCGCAGCGCGAGTACGTCAAGAAAGGCCAATCAGCGTCCGGTTGCGCCGTCGCCGGAAAATGCTCTGTTAGGATCGCCGCGCATCGCAGACAAGAACTCATCTGCATCGGGGGACCAGTGGGAACTCTTCCAGTTCGCGCCGCGCTGATTGCGGCTTTTTTCGCGACCGCTCCCGTTCACTTGTCAACCGCCAGAGCGGCGGAAGCGCCAACCGGGCATCCGGGCAAGGCGATCTACGACCGCACCTGCGCCGCGTGCCACGACAACCCGGAAGCGACGCGTTCGCCATCGCTGCAGGCATTGCAGGCCATGCGTTATCAGACGATCGAGTACGCTCTCACCCAGGGCAAGATGCAGGCACAGGCTGCGGCCCTGTCGGCGAAGGAACGCGCCACGCTCGTGGAATTCCTGGTGGGCCAGCAGGCCGCCGACGACAGCTGGATCGCCAGGTTCATGTGTCCCGCCGATCGTCGTACGCCGGATCTCTCGGCCACGCCGGTCATCACCGGATTCGGTTTCGACAATCACAATCACCGGCACCTGACCGCGGCGCAGACCGGGCTGCATACGGCCGACTTCGCCAACCTCGAGCTCGCCTGGGCCATAGGCTTTCCGAAGGCGGCGAACATGCGGTCGCAGGCGGCAGTGGTCGGCAGCACGTTGTTCTATCCCGTACCCGAACTGTCGACGCTGTTCGCCATCGACGTTTCGGGCAAGCCCTGCATCCAGTGGACTTACGTCCACGAATCGCCGCTGCGTACCAGCCCGGCCTACGGCGAGCTGCCCGACAAGCGCAAGGTGCTGGTGTTCTCGGATCTCTCCTCGAACGTGCACATGGTCGACGCGACAACGGGCAAGGGACTGTGGCGCACCCCCGTCGGACTGTTCCGCTTTTCGCTGACCACCGGCACGCCGGTCATCCACAAGGACCGCGTCTACGCACCGATCTCGCAGTACGAGATTTCCGTCGGCGGCAACGACAATCACGAGTGCTGCATCACTCACGGTGCCGTGACGGCGCTCGATGCAACGACGGGCGCGAAGATCTGGACCGCGCACACGATGGAGGACGCCAAACCCGTCCGCGACCGCGGCGACGGCAAGATGCTGCTCGGTCCGTCGGGCGCGCCGATCTGGAATTCACCTGCGATCGACGAGAAGCGCAACGTGCTCTACGTCGGCACGGGCGAGGCGACCTCGGAACCGGCCGCGCCGACCACTGATGCAATCCTTGCCATCGATCTGAAGGACGGCTCGATCCGCTGGAGTTACCAGGCCACGGCCAATGACATCTTCCTGAGCGGCTGCTTCGGCGAAAAGAAGGGATTGAACTGCCCGAAGGACGCCGTCCCGCGCGATGTCGACTTCGGCGCCTCGATGGTTCTCGCCAAGCGCTCCGACGGCTCGGACATCCTGCTCGCGGGCCAGAAGTCCGGCACGCTGTGGGCACTCGATCCCGACAAGGGCACCGTCGAATGGCGCCAGGACTTCGGCGAAGGCTCGCCGCTCGGCGGCATTCACTGGGGCATCGCCTATGACGGCGAGCGCGTCTATGCGCCGATCAATCGACCGTACGGCCGCGGTGTCACCGGCGATCAGAAGCCCGGCATCCATGCCGTGAAGGTCGACAACGGCGACGTGCTGTGGACCTTCGCCGCGGAACCGCAATGCGACGGCGATCGCGAGAAGCGCGTCCGCAACTGCACCACGAACATCGGGCTGTCGGCGGCCCCTGCGGTCATCGACGGCGCGGTCGTCGCCGGAGGTCTCGACGGCATCCTGCGCGTCCTCGATGCGAAAACCGGCGCCGTGCTGTTCAAGTTCGATACGGCGCAACCGTTCGACGCCATCAACGGCGTGAAGGCCACGGGCGGGTCGATCGACAGCGCCTCGATCTTCGCCGGCCACGGCTATCTGTTCGTGAACTCCGGCTATGGTCAGTTCGGACAGACGCCGGGCAACGTGCTGCTGGCGTTCAGGCCGAAGGCGAAGAAGTAACGGCCGGCCCGACGGTCGCCGGCCAGACGATCAGGCGCTGGATGTCCTCCAGCGCCCAGCCTTCATCTTCGAGCTGCCAGCCGCGACTGAAGATCACGGGTTCCTGCGCGGCTTCAGCTGCCGCATTCGCCGCGGCGGCGATCACGTCGCGATACGCCTGACGCTCGTGCAGCGACACGCTGTCGAAGGCCGCGACCGTGCGTTGCAGACAGGCAATCACCTGGATCGACGACAACTGCCGGTCGGCCAGAAGACGCAACTGTCGCTGGCACAGGCCGCGGTGAAACAGCGCGCCGATGAATGAATCGGCCTCGCACCACAACGCCATTTCGATCACGCGACGATTCGCTGCACTGAACTCCCTGGTGAGGCCGGCCGGCCCGTTGCCCGACGCCGCCGAGACATGCAACACGGCGAACAGCGGCGCCTGTTGCAATGAAGTCCAGCAGTCGCCGGCATATGCAACAGGCCACTCACGCGCCGATCGCGCGCGTCGTGCGTGCCTTTCGATCCTGCTGCGACTACTGCTCTTCACCTTACAGATCTGTCTGTGAGCACTCCGGTATCGCAGCATGCTGCTGCGATACCCGTAGGTTCAATTGCGCAAAGGTGCGAGCGGGCGAACACTGCAGAAGCTGCAAGGAAACGGTATGAGCGCCGCGCAACAGGGCATGCCCGACAGCCGGAGGATCAGACTCCGCGGCAACTGGATGCCGATCGTCCTCACCCTCGTCGGCGTGTTCTTCGTCGGCATCGTCGGCTACTTTGCCCTGCAATATCTCCGGGGCAGCGCGTTTCAGGAAGAGCGCGCATTCCGCGTCCTCGGCGAAGTTTCCAAGCAGTTCGACAACATGCAGGAAACGCTCGGCAGCCTGCTGACCCTGGTGCCGGAATCCCTGCTGACCGGCGAGTGCGGACTCGCCGATACGGGCGAATACATCGCCAAGCTGAAACTGACCGACCTCAACCTGAAGCGGTTCGCTGCAAAGACGCCCACAGCCGGCGACCGGTTCGATGTCGTCATGGACGATCCGCGGCGTCCGTTCACCGTGCACACGCGAGCCGCGACCCGCAGCGGCTGTTCGCTGCAGATCACCGGAACCCTGCAGCAGCATCTGCCCGCCTTCGTCGCCCAGCGCTATTTCGATGAAGTGCTGCTGACGCTGCAGAGCGGCGCAGTCCTGGGCACCGTCTCCAACCGCAGCGGCGATCCCGCACGGGCGGACCTGCATCCCGACACGTCCATCGACCGGCCAGTCGCGGATGCGCGCCTGCTGCTGTTGCGGGCCGCGGCCGAATCCGATGCCGGACGCCTGTCGGACTTCTGGAACACGCAGGCGGAGAAACGCGAGCCGCTGTATCAGCAACCGTTTCATTCGGTCGCCTTCCGGCAGAGCATCGGCGGTCACACCTATGTGGTGTCCGTACTGCCGATCATTCCGTCGTACGCCGTGCGCGTGGACACCAGACCGAACGGCGGCGACGCGCAGGAAGCGCAGGCGCTGCTCTACCTCATCGGCCTCAAGCGGCAACACCTGGGACAACAGGCCACGGACGCGCTCGGGCCGGCGGGCACCCTCACGGTGACCACGCTCGTGCTGCTCGGCATCCTGCTGTGGCCCTTCATCGGCCTGCGACTGGCGACGAAGCACAGCGCGATCTCGGGTTTCCAGGTGTTCGCCGTCATCGTCTCGCTGCTGCTGATTCCCGTCGTGCTGACCGCCTGCGGCGTGTGGCTATGGAACGATCTGCGACTGCTCGTGTGGGCGGATCGTGGCGCGGAGCATTACGCGGCCGGCATCGAACGGAGTCTTCGCCATGAACTGGAAGAAAGCGTGCTGCTGCTCGATGCCTATCGCGATCTGGCGAACTCGCCCACAGCCTGCACCTCCGCGACGGATGCGCCGGTGCGACTCGATCCACAGACGCGAAAGACGGCGCTGGCAACGATCGTCCGCCAGCCCGGCGGTGCGGACTGCAAGATCTTCCTGCAATCGCGACCGACCCCTGACGACGCACTGGGCAACTGGTCGCCGATACGCACCGCCGTGCCGCTCGACAGTGTCGGCACGAGCATCGCACCGCGCATCACCGCCTTCGGCAACGTGCCGGTGAAATCGAAGCTGGACGTCAGGGATCGGGCGTACTTCCGCTCATTGAGCGCCGGCCAGCAGTGGATGAGCAGCGACGATCATGGCGAACCGGTGCCGTTCGTGGCGCAACGTCTGTTCAACCGTTCGGACGCCGCGCGCACGCTGCAGCTTGCCATTCCGCGCACGCGCGAAACGCTGTGGCGAGGCGCGATGATCGGCGATACGCGCGTGTACGGGCTCACCGCCGGCATTCGTCCGCCGCTGTTGCGCTTCGCCGTCATCGACCGCGCCAACGGCGAGGTACTGTTCCACTCCGACGACGAACGCAGCCTCGCCGAGAACCTGCTGACCGAGACCGATGACAACGCCGCGCTCAGGCAGGCACTGTCCAGCGGCGGCTGGGCGGAACGGCGCATCGCGCTCGAGGATCATTTCAGCACCCAGTACGTGGGCGAACCGCATCGCTTCTACTATCGCTCGATGGCCGGTGTGCCCTGGGGTGTCGTCGTCTACTACCCGACGCGGACCCTGAGCGAGATTTCGCTGGACGCGACCATCGCAACGCTGGCCACGTGCATCGGCTTCGTGACGCTGATCGCACTGATGCTGGTCGCGACGGCTTTCTTCGGCAGCATCCGTCCCGACCGGCACCTGCTCTCCTGCATCTGGCCGCAGTGGGAATGGCGCCATTCCTATCCGCGCATCGCGCTCGGACTCACGTGCTTCGGTGCGATCCTGATTGCGGGCCTCATCTACTGCCTTCGGTACGGACACGCATGGATCGTCGGCCTCGTCGTCATCGCAACCGGCATTCTGATCGCACTGCTGTTCGCGCGATTCGACGCGATTGCACCTCGCACGACGACGCCGCGCGCCTATCGCGCCTTCTACGCGTGGGCCGTCGTTGCATTCATCGCCGTCATCGTGATCGCACCGACGGCCATGCTGGCCTTCCGTTACCAGGACGTTTCGATGCAGGGCTACCTGCGCAATGCACTCGCACAGTCCGCGAACGACGTGCAGCAGCGCCGGCGGCTCATGCAGAGCGATCTGGCCCGCTGGGTGCCCGATGCCGCCGAGCGACAGGCGCGTTATCCCGATGGCTGGACGCTGGCCCGGCTGCTGCCGGTACCGGGATTCCGCAACGAACCCGGCGCGGAGCCGACGTGCTCGCTCTGGTCCATGACCGCCTTTCCCGACCTGCCATGGATCGATGCCGACGGCCCGGCGAGACTGGACATGATCCGTCGCACGATCTGGCGGGTGACGACGGCGACGAGCCCGCAGGAACGTCGCGGTGTGCGCAGCACCGCGGGCGGCGGAGATTCGCAGCCGCGCTGTTCCTTCGCGGTGTCGTCCAGTCCGCGGGACGCCGTTGCCAATCGCCCTGCGGTGCAACGTCTGCTGCGCACCGAAGACGATCGCATCATTCGCATCCGTTTCGAGGCGACTGCCGCGGCCGCGACACCGGCGCCCAACGACGACGTGATCCATCGCGACCGCTGGTGGTCGACCTGGAATGCCGCACTGCTGAGCCTGGCGCTGCTGTTCGTGCTGGTCGTCCTCGTGGCCAATGCGGCGCGCCGGCTCTTCGGCATCTATCTGCCGTTCGGCGCGCGCCACGTCGAGCTGGCGCCGCAGGCCGGCTTCCCGTTCGACGAACTGCTGGAGACGGAACTGAAGATCGACCAGCTCAAGGTGCAGCTCGGCGATCGCTTCACCGACAAGGACGCTGCCGATCTGCGACGCATCCACTGCACGGGACGTTATCAGCAGCTGTGGTCGACGCTCTCCGCCGACGAGCGGCATCTGCTGCACCAGCTGGCGATGGGCCAGTTCGCCAACCCCGAAAACACGGCGACGATCGAGAGCCTGCTCTACAAGCGCTACATCCGCCTGCGGCCCTGGCCGGTCATCAACGATCAGGGCTTCGCCGACTTCGCGCGCAGTGCGCCGGAGCTGGAACAGTTCAGCGCCGACCGCCGCCAGTGGGCGCGCGAGGAAGCCGAAAGCACCTGGAACCGCGTCCGCAAGCCGCTCCTGCTGATCGGCGTACTGCTGGCCATCGGCCTGATGGCGCTGGCCGGTACGACGATGCAGATCGTGTCCACTGCGCTGGCGGCCATTACGGCGCTGCTCGGATCGGTCACGCAGGTGACCAACTTCGTGCGCAAGGACGGCGGGTCGTAGGTCGAGCTGCGAGTCCGCAGCATGTTCGCCTTCGGCGACATCGATTGATGTCGCCATTTCCATCGTCCAACTGTTCCTGGCTTCGCAGCACTGGGCGAACTCTCCGATCGCCTGCCTCTTTGCCGGCCCACTGCGTTCCGGATCAGGCACGCCCTGAATCTGAAGATTCCCGCGTTCCTCGCGATTGTCGCGCGACGGATGCCGCGTCAAACGCGGCATGAACAAGCGCAGCTTCGCGTTGCGGTCATGACCGCAACCACCTACATCCCCACCAGCTCTTCCCTTCTCGCGCGATTGCAGAGTCGCTGGGCTCGGGGCATCTCCTGCAACTCGCCCGTCGCCTTTGCCTTTGCGGTGTCGTTTGCCTGGCTTGCTTTCTACAACGTCAGGTTCTGGCAGGACACCATCGCCGCAATGTGGCACGCAAACGCGGCTTCGCTGGCGTTCATGGCGAGCCTGTTTGCCTTCGTTCTGTGCACACAGGCACTTCTCCTGCTGATTCTTCCGCGTCGGCTCATGGCCGGCGCGGCATCCGCATTGTTCATCGTTGCCTCCATCGGCGATTTCTTTTCGGCGAAATACGGCATCGTGATGAACAAGGACATGATGCGAAACGTCCTGCAGACCGATCCCGCCGAAGCGCACGGTCTGCTGAGTGCTGCGCTGGCGCAATGGGTCGTGCTGATGGGTATCCTGCCGATGATTCTCGTCTGGAGAGTCCGGTTTCCTCGCGTGACCTTCGGCCGTGCGCTTCGCCAGCGCGCCCTCGCCATTGGCGGAATCCTGCTGACGTGCATGATCGCCCTGCTGAGCTGCTCCGCCAGCTACGCCGTCTTCTTTCGCGAGCACAAGCCCATCCGCTTCACGCTGAGTCCGGCGGCCCCCGTGGCAAGCAGCCTGCAGCTGCTCTCCGAGACGAGCAAAGCGGGCAACACGGGCCCGGCCGTCAATGTCAGCGGGCCTGCGTATCGCGTACTGCCGCCGCAGGGCAAGCCGCTGGTCGTCGTGATCGTCGTGGGCGAAACCGCCCGCGCCGCCAACTTCCAGCTCGGCGGATACGCCCGCGACACCAACCCGCGCCTGACGCAGGAACAGGATCTGGTGTACTTCGGCGACACGACTTCGTGCGGCACCTCGACCGCCATTTCCGTGCCCTGCATGTTCTCTCATCTGGGACGCAGCCAGTTCGACGTCAATACCGCCGGCGGCTACACGAACCTGCTGGACAGCCTGCACGAGGCCGGTTTCGAAGTGGAATGGCGCGACAACAATGCCGGATGCAAGGGTGTCTGCAAACGCGTCAATCGCATCGACTACAGTCAGCGCACCGATCCAGTCCGGTGCGAGCAATCCTATTGCTACGACGAAATCATGCTCGACGACATGGATCGGCGCCTGCGCGATCTTCAGGGCGACACGGTGATCGTGATGCACATGATCGGCAGTCACGGCCCTGCCTACCATGAGCGCTATCCTCCACCGTTCGAAAAGTTCAAGCCGTCGTGCCGCTCCAACGAACTGCAGCACTGCAGCGCCGCAGAGGTAACCAACGCCTACGACAACACCATCCTCTACACCGACTACGTGCTCGCAGCGACGATCGATCGCCTGCGCAATGCGGCCGACCAGGTCGACAGCGTGCTGCTGTACGCGTCCGACCATGGCGAGTCGCTCGGAGAGCAAGGCATGTACCTGCACGGTCTGCCGTACACCTTCGCTCCCGAAACGCAGAAGCATGTGCCGATGCTGCTATGGACGTCCCGCGGCTTTCAGCATCGCCGCAAGCTCGATACGCCGTGCCTGATGAAGGAATCGACGCAGGCGCTCTCTCACGACAACATCTATCACACCGTGCTGGGACTCGCCGGCGTAAGGAACGCCAGCTACAACCCCGCACTCGATCTCATCGCGGGCTGCTCCGATTCGTTTGGCGGTCACGAATGAATCTGTCGCATCGCCTGCCTGCCACTCCGCATTCCTCTGCCGCTACGTCTCACGGCACTATGTCGGTTCGAGCCTGCTCAGGCGCCATGGCATCGGCGAACGCACTGCTGCTACGGCATAACTGCTACTCGCGGCGTGCATTCATCTGCCCCGGCACGAACTCTTCCATCACCGCCTTCTCCAGCAGATCGAACGGCAGCAATCCCTGGCCGATGAGGAAATCGTGGTACGGCTGCTCGCGGAAACGCTCGCGCAGCAGCAGCTCCACTTTCGTGCGCAGCGCATCGAGCTTCGAATAGCCGTAGTAGTACGAAGTCGCCTGGCCCGGCGCATTGAACGTGTAGCGATCGACTTCCTGCTTTGCCATCGGCTCCGACAGCATCACTTCGTTCATGAGGAAGCTCTGTGCGGCGTCCGGTTCCATCAGGCCGAGATTGAGCATGGGATCGAGGAAGGCCCGCGCCTCGCGCATCAGGCGCATCTGCAGCGCGCCGAGCTGTCCTTCCGGCGGCAGGTACTGCTTCATCACGGCTTCGGCATAGAGTGCCCAGCCTTCGACATTGGCGCTGTTGAATGCATAGACGACCCGCGCCGTCGACACGCCGCGCTCCAGCATCGCCGCGAACTGCAGTTCGTGACCGGGTCGTGCCTCGTGGGCCGTGAGCGTCCAGGCAATGGCGTCGTAGTTGAAGTCATCCATCGGCGCGCCGGCTTTCGCGTTCGGATTGCTGGTGGGCAGCACGAACTCGGCCGGTTCTCCCTGGTTGCCGACGAGGCGCGGCGGATCGATGTGCGGCGCCGGACTCGCCGCCGATTCCGCCTCGGTGCCGAGCCGGATGACGGCCTTGCGCGACGGCAGGGTCACGATGTTTTCGCGACGGACGATGGCCTCGATCTGCTCCAGCCGTCCGTAGTAGAGATCCAGCAGCTTGTCGTTCGGGATCTGCTCCTTCTTCAGCTGCCGGATCACGTCGCGATAGCCGTCGGCCTTCCAGCCGCGCTGCGCGGCGATCGTGCGCGCCACCGTTTCGATCTCGCTGCGCGTCTGCATGTAGTTCGCCATCGCACGGTCGATGATCTCGTGCGGATCCATGTCGACGCCGAACTGCTTCAGGTTGTTGGCATAAAGTTCGGCCGGCAGCTGACTGCTCTTGCGGGCGTGCGGCAGAACGGTCGCGCGCACCCAGTCGCCGTAGTCGCCGACCTGCCGGCGCAGCGTGGCGAGATCCTTCTGCCAGCCTTTCAGGCCGCTGCCCTTCAGCAGCGTCTCGATGCCGTCGAGGTAGCGCTCCTGGTTGTCGAGATACTGCTGTGCTTCGACGATCCACGGGCCGAGCAACGCCGGATTCGCGGCGGCCTCTTCTTCATAGCGTTGCCTTGCCAGCTCGGTCATCGGCGTATGGCCCTTCTCCGCCCCGACATACCGCCGCAGGCGGACGAGCGCCGCCGGGTGACGTTCCTTCGCGACGCGCGCATCGAGCAGGTTCTGGAAGCCGCCGAACAGCACCTGCGGCAAGTCGAAGTACGTCAGCAGATATTTCTGATTCAGCTCCAGCGTCTCGAGCTGCGTCCCGGCCGCGTCGATAAGGATGTCGAGATCCTGGAGCACGCGCTTGTCGGTCGTGGTGGTCCGCAGCGATTGCAGCTGCGCGACCGCCGCCCGGTAATCCGCCGCCTGCCGTTCGGCAACGCGCGGTTTCAGATCGAAGACTTCTTCGTCGTGGCCCTCGACGCCGCTCGCGCTGGCGCTCTCGGGAAAATACTTCGCGTTGATGTCGAGCAGGATCTGCGCATTGCGATTGCTTTGCTGCAGCCAGTCCGGTTCGGCGGCGGCGGCGAAGTGCGTTGCGAGACAGGCAATGGCGGCAAGAATCCAGCGGGTCATGGGAAAGTCCCCTTCATTTCGTTGGCGACAGGCCGGCTGAAGCCCAATAATGGGATGGACCCGTCCCCCCCTTTGATCCGGCGACATTGAGTGCGCCAGCATGAGAGATGTTGATTG
>CALMII010000025.1 GCA_937864115.1 uncultured Steroidobacter sp.
AATGACCGACCGGCATGGCGTGAAATCGGCGACCGGCATGCCGCGAAACGAGCGACCGGCATGGCGTGAAATACGCACCCAAGAGCTACGAACAGGACAGCGAACACTACTGCGGACGTTGCCGCCACCGCCCATCCGTTGCTCTTCTTCATGCTTCCTTTGATGCCCAACGCCGCCGATGTGCCGCGAGCAAAGGCGCATCGCCTTTGCGAGTCGGAACCAGCGGCTTGTTGGGCTCCGCTACATGTTTGCTCTGCATAGCCATTCTCTGAACCGTGAGCGCGTACTTTCGACGGCTACGGGATCAAACGACACGCCTTCAGTTTCCATGAGCTTGCGGCCTTCGGCTGTTAGAGCGACAAGCGGACCATCTAGACGTTCAAGGACTGAAGCAACCAAACCCTTCTCTTCAAGACCGCGGATCAGTGAACTTAGCTCACTCCGAGACAACGGGAAATTTGACCTCTCCATCCGTTGCCCCACCGCTTGATCATAGCTATCGAGCTGCAGGTAGCCACCCCGCAGGGCTGCAAGCAACTTGAGAGCGCGCATCTCCATCGGGTACATGTTCATGATGCCCAACGCTGCGCGTAAGCCGCTGGCAAAGGCCGAAGGACTTTGCCAGTCGGGCGGGCGAAGCCCGCGTACTTGACGCGCTTGTTGGGCATGACGCTACGTACCCTTCAAACGCTTCGCTCCGACACCGAGATGCACAGGGCAATGCCACACGGTGGCAGAGTACTCGAGCAGGACACGCTCTCTGTCATCCGGAACGACTAAGAACTGGAAGGTAAAACCCTTTCTGAGCTTGCTGCGATTTTCAGGCATACAGGCGCGCATGAAGGAAGACTTGCCGGCCAGATGATTCTTCAATCTCTGAAGAAGGCCTTCACGACCACGCACTGTCCGACCCACGTGCATTGTCCGACCTTTGGGGTCACGAATGACGTATACCCCTGGCTTGCTTGGCGCCTCAAGCGGCTGACCGGCAGGAGGGAATGCATACTCCTTCTGCCTGTGCAGCAGCTTCAACAGAGCTTCAATTCTCTTCCGTTCTTTCATCGGAATGCTCCGGCCCAACGCTGCGCTAAGGCGCGTGCGTCTTCGCACGTCGCCTCTTGAGCGCATTGTTAGAAAGCGCCACAACTTGAGGCAACCCGAGACGCCGAAAATTGCAGCAACACATGTGGCTGAGTGTACGCACACAGGCCAGAGCTTGGCACCTGCCGGCTGCGGCACTGCACCCAATGACCCTGCGATCTCTCACCGAAATCTCTGAAGAATGACCACGAACGGCACCAGCGTTGGATGCTGAAACTCTTGGCTGCGGAAAGCGGCGAAACGATAACGGATACCGCCGCCGTGTCTCTTTGCCAGCGGAAACGCACTGCCCGATGACCGGTGCTGCCACTTCCGCTCCCTGACCAATGGCACAGCACTTCAATTCCTGGCACTCCCTAGCGTCTCACTGCTCTTGGCGCTTTCTAACGCCATTGCTCACGCGAGCGCGTCCTCGCGCGTCGCGTGCAGCAATTTGTTGGGCTCCGTACGAAGAACAAACGAAGCTTCATGACGAACTTGCCTGCTGCAGCGAGAAGACATTGCCTTCAGTGTCCGCCACTTCCGCGACCAAAACTCCAGGGGCGACCTCCGAGGCCGATACAACTTCCCTACCGCCCTTGCTGACAACCGAAGCACAAGCGGCGGCTAGATTACTCACTGCGAAATGAAGACCAACGCGACTGCCTACGCGTTCTGAACTGGAAAACAGACCAATGCGGACATCAGCCACTTCAAGAGATGACCACCTCGGCGAGGACCAACGAGTGGACGCCCCCAACGCACTCGAATAGAACAGGACCGCACGGCCCATGTCCTGGACACCCACGCTGAAGAACGTTTCGCTGACGCTGAACTCCAAAGTGACTCCTTCTTCTCTTACGCCCAACGCTATTGCTCACGCGAGCGCGTTTCGCGCGTCGCGTGCAGCAATTTGTTGGGCCGCTCATTACGAAATTTCTGAACCGCAAGCCACAAAAAATGCACGGAGCAAAGGGTGGGTGGCGCAAGCGCGAGGACAGAGAACCAGTTCAACGAGAGACCTGTGAATTGACCAGTCATGGTTGTCCAAATGGACACCAAGCCAGATGCCATACCCGACACTACAAACACCCAAGGCAATTGATCTCTTCTGTTCCGGAGGTAACGGAGCGTAAGCACGAGAGCAGCCATTCCTAGCAGACCTCCAACGGTGCATAGCGTGTGAACGATGACATATCCGAAACCGCGAGCAGCCCCGGCCAATAGCACCGGAAGGAACAACAAGCCCCAGAACAAGAAGTACGCGGGCAGACCAAAGCAGAGAACCGCTTCGATCACTAACCAGCGATTCTCCACCTGCCTCATTCTTATGCCCAACGCTATTGTTCACGCGCGTGCGTCTTCGCACGTCGCGTGGAGCAATTTGTTGGGCGACACTGATGTTTCACGGACTCTCGTACCCTATGAAGCGTAGACGGTCGGGCAGCGGAGTAGGCTTCGGTATTGCTATCTGACCATACGCAGACTCAAAAGGCCGATCGAGGTCCAAATAATGAAAGAAGAAAACCACGATTCGCTTCCCCGCACCGGATGCTCCCAGATCCCTTTCGTCGTAGGGCACCTGCCAATACGATGGGTCCTTGTCAGGAACTGGCTGCGTGATTGACCCCCAATCGATTTCTCCAAAGCCTTTCGAAATCTCCCCTTCGACAAGCCACACGGGTTCATTCGCCTGAACAGGATGCATCCCGATGACATTGACGACCGCGTTCTTCATGACGCCCAACGCCGCCGCTGTGGCGCGGGGGCAGGCGCCTCGCCTGACCCCGTCGCAACCAGCGGCTTGTTATGCCCGCTGAGCGGACTGATTGATAAACGACGCGACATACGCCGAATGTGGCACAGGATTTCAATGCGCGCGAGGCTGAGTTGAAACTGCGCTGCTGAAGACGCGGAAAACCCAGAAACTTGCCGAAGCTGCGAACGCGGGCTCTTGCTGTCCGAGCGCCGCGCCAACCGAACGACCAAAAGCTGATGCGGCTTGACACGAAGACCGTTCAGACAGCGATGAACTTGAAGCTGCGAGCCCGCAAAGATGCGGCAGACTTCCCGAGTGCCACTGCATTGCTTCCGAAGCTGACACGCTCAACGCCCTCCCTGAACGATCAGATAGCCTCGATGCCTACGACCTCATTTCTCTTGAGGCATAACGCCGCCGCTGTGGCGCGGGGGCAGGCGCCTCGCCTGACCCCGTCGCAACCAGCGGCTTGTTATGCCCGCCAAGCGGTCTGATTGATAAACGACGCGACATGCGCTGAATGTGGCACAGGACTTCAATGCGCGCGAGGCTGAGTTGAGGAGCGCTGCTGAAAGCACTGCGAATGCAGACACTAACCGAAGCTGTGAACGCGGGCTCTTGCTGTCTGAGCGCCACGCCAACCGAACTGCCAACAGCTGATGCGGCTTGACACGAAGACCGTTCAGACAGCGATGCACTGGGAGATGCGAGCCCGCGAAGATGCTGCGAACTGTCCGAGCGCGACCGCATTGCTTCCGAAGCTGACAAGCTCAACGCCCTCCCTGAACGATCAGACCGCCTCGATGCTTACGAACTCATTTCTCTTGAGGCATAACGCTGCGCTAAGGCGCGTGCGTCTTCGCACGTCGCCTCTTGAGCGCATTGTTAGAAAGCGCCGTAACTTGAGACGACCTGAGACGCTGAAAATTGCCGCAACACATGTGGCTGAGTGTACGCACACGGGCCAGGGCTTGGCACCTGCCGGCTGCGGCACTGTGCCCAATGACCCTGAGATCTCTCACCGAAATTTCCGAAGAGTGACGATGAATGGCAGCGCCGCGGAGGATTGGAACCCTTGGCCAAGGAAACGCTTGAAACGATGACGGATGCCGCCACCGTATCTCTTTGCCAAAGGAAACGCACTGCCCGATGACCAGTGCTGCCACCTCTGCTCCCTGACCGATGCACAGCACTTCATTCATGGCACTCCCTGGATTCTCACTGCTCTTGGCGCTTTCTAACGCCGCCCATCACGCGCGTGCGTCTTCGCACGTCGCGTGCATGGGCTTGTTATGCGCTCCTGCGACGGCGAAGTAGTCATTTCAAGCATGCTAATGCTTGTCGCTGCGAACCTTCGCAACGACATCGACTATGGCATCAATTACGAGCTGAGGCTCATCGAACTGGATGTTGTGTCCTGCCTTGCTTGCGACAACCTGCTTGCTGTTCGTGGACAGAGCAGTCAAGCCGGCCTGCAGCCGTGCGCCGACCGCATCGATAAGTGCTTCGATGTCATCTGGCGCATAGGGATCGTTCCACTGAGGACTCTGTGTAAGCACAACTAGTGGCTTGTCGCCGATCCCGCCTGTGGCACGCACTAGATCGCCGTTTGCCTTGAGGTCGACCCACTCGCGAGTCTTGGACAAGTCCGGCCCCTCGCGCCAGCCTTTCACCAGCTCATAGTCCTTGTCATCTGGCGCGCGTGCAGGAAGTACCTTTGCGATCTCCGGATATGCGTCTGGATGAGAGGAATCGATGAGAATCAGGCCCGCGACGGCTTCTGGATAAAGATGCGCGAACATGCGCGCATTCATACCACCGAACGACTGTCCGGCGATAACAAATGGCGCCCTCAACCCAGTCCGCTCGATCAACGCATGCAGATCCTTAGCTACATCCGCACTGGTTCGCGGCATCGGCGCCTTATCGCTGCGCCCAAGCCCCGCACGATCATAGGCACACACCCTCGTCGTCTTGGCGATCTCTGGAACGATGACAGCCCAGCCGATTGGCCGATTCCATGAAAATACGGTTTCCAGCGACGTTCCGCCGCCGGGCTCGATTATCACCGTGGGAACGCCGACTCCGTAGCATTGATAGCGCAACGAGCGGCCGCCTATGTCGACGCTGCGAAAGCCCGGAACAGGCTTCGCCGATGGTGCACCAGGGTCGAGTTGCTGCGCGGGTGCTGGTGAGGCCAGCCCTAATGTCAGGCAGAGCCACACAGTCGCGAAGTATGAGACTCGGGGCTTCAGCGCCGGCGCTAAGGTGTTGTCAGAAGTAGGCATGACAGTTTCTCGCATAACGCCGCGCGTAAGCCGCGAGCAAAAGCGCCTCGCTTTTGCGAGTCGGGCGCCCGCAGGGCGCGTACTTGACGCGCTTGTTGGGCTTGATGCTGTTCTGGACAGCCACGAACGGTGAGGGACCGCCGAACAAAAAGCCACCGCGCCGCGCTGCTTCAAGCCGGCGACCCGTGTCATTAAGGCGATGCTGTTCCGATCCCATTGCTAGGCGTCATTGCCGCCAGACACTCTCTTTTGCAACTCTCGCACCTGCTGCTGGAGTCTGAGAACCGGCCCTTGCGCCATTAACAGAATGCCAAGCGCGAATGCCGCCATGAGCCAACCTTGTGATCCAAAGCCGGAGCTACGAGCAATAGCTGAGCCTGCGAAGGCAGCAATGACAACGCCTACCGAGACGGTTCCGAAAACACCAAGATTCATATGTACCTCCTCATGATGCCCAACGCCGCTGCTGTGGCGCGGGGGCAGGCGCCTCGCCTGACCCCGTCGCAACCAGCAGCTTGTTATGCCCGCTGAGCGGACTGATTGATAAACGACGCGACATGCGCTGAATGTGGCACAGGATTCCAAAGCGCGCGAGGCCAAGATGAGCGGCGACGCCGAGAATATTGCGAACCCAGAAACCAACCGAAGCTGCAAACGCGGGCTCTTGCCGTCCAAGAGCTGCCCCAACTGAATTGTCCGAAGCTGATGAGGCTGGAAACGAAAGGCGGTGAAGGTAAGCGAAGCTGCGGAGGGACTGATCAGACGGCGATGAACTTGAAGCTGCGAGCCCGCAACGCTGCTGCTGACTGTCTGAGCGCCACTGCATTGCTCCCGAAGCTAACACCCTCAACGTTCTCCATGAACGATCAAACCGCCTCGATGCCTACGACCTCATTCATTCTGAGGCATAACGATTGCGTTAACGGCGCGCGTTGTCTTCAACGCGTTGACCGTTGAACGCATTGTTATAAGGCGGCAATTCGAGACCAGAGAATAACAGCGCGAGACCAGCAGCACCGGACGACGCAGTTCCGATAAACGTTCCGACAACATTGCCGCCAACGACAATCTTGTCGCCCTGAACTAGACCGAGAATGCTTCCATCTGGTTTAGTGACGCTTTGGCCATCGAAAGTGGCGACGACTGTGCCAGTGTTGTCGTAAATGGAGGTCTCTGTGTATTCACCAATTCGCTCACGCGGAGGTCGGCCCCAACAGATGCCGCCCTTGAATACACCGATAGGCTCACCGGCGTTGTCCCAGATGCTGTTGTTCTCCGACATGTCTTACGCCTTATAACGCCGCACATAAGCCGCGAGCAAAAGCGCCTCGCTTTTGCGAGTCGGGCGCACGCAGTGCGCGAACTTGATGTGCTTGTTGGGCATCACTTACCTTGCCCACGGCGGCCTATTCCCGCCGCTGAACGGATTCTGCGGTTGCGGCAGCACAGCGGTGTTGCCGATTAGCTGATATCCGAGTCCCGTATAGAGCTCATCGAAGAAGTAGTACGAGGGGGAAGCCCCCTGCTTTTGCCAGACAAGCGCTTCAGCAAGAATGCGGGACGAAAACGGAACAAACATCGCGCCAACACCCGCAAAGAAGGACGGGCATAGTGAGTCCCTAAACCTGCAGTTGTTTAGATTCACACCGATCAGCCGACAACCCTTATCCACAGCGGTCTCGACTTCGTCCTTCACGAACACGGTTTTCGTATATGTATCAGCCCCAATCAGAAGGACGAACGTATCTACGCGGCGGATCTTTGCGGCGTAGACGGACTTGATGTACTGCGGTCTTTGCGAGTTGATCGCCTCGTCCAACTGGAAGTCTGCAAAATTGAAATCTATGTGTTGGTGGGCTTTCCAGGCGCACATGAGGTCGTAACGCCCTTTGTCTGCGCTACTGAAGCTGACGAAAGTCCGAGGCAACGATCCTGTCCCAGTCATGGCGTGTTGCTACTCCTTTGCCTCTGTCCCATTCTGATTTCTGAAGCCCAACTTAGATATAGACCGCACTAGTCTGCCCAATCAACCTGCCACGTGCCAAATAACCTGTCACACGCGACCTTGCCAAAGCCCTGGCTCGCTTCAGCTCATGTCGCCGAGTGCGATCTAACACCCCATCAATTTCGGGATACTCCAGCAGTGCCCGCAGGCGATGTTGATAGCGGGCAAAGAAAGTTGCCGAATCAACCTGCAGGTGACGGATAACCTGCCGACGGCTCCGCACGCAAACGATTCAATCCCGCAGGCTTTCTGCGGATGCATCACCGTGGGACAACATGAACAGGACCATCAGCGCCCAAGGGCTCATTGGACGACTTGCCGAAGGAATCGCAGTACCGCTTCGTTCACTTCGTCGGGTCGTTCCTGCTGGATCCAGTGTCCGGCGCCTTCGATCATTAGTTTCTGTACGCCGGGAATGATCTGGGTCATCTGTTCGATGGCGACTTCGCCGCGTCGGCCAGCGATCACGGGATCGCGGGTGCCGGCGATGAACAGGGCGGGTTGCGTGATCTTCGCGTCCTGCCAGGGCGCAGTGAGTTCCCAGTTGCGATCGATGTTGCGATAGAGGTTGAGGCCGCCGCGGAAGCCGGTGCGTTGATATTCGCCGGCCATGCGCTCGATGTCCTTCTCGCGCAGCCATGACGGCAGTTTGTCCGGCACGGCCATGCGATCGAGGAAGCCCTTGCCTTCGGGCACGATGAGCGGATTCTCGCGATCGACTCTGACGTCGCCCGAAATGCCGTACAGCAGCTTGCGCATCGTCGTCGGTACGTCGCGCTCGAATTCGGCTTCGGCGACGCCGGGTTGCTGGAAGTAGATCCAGTAGAAGTTCTCGAGTCCGGATTTGCGCAGCATGCGCAGCGGCGCATCGGGAGCACGCGGACGATGCGGCACGCTCATGCCGATGACGGCGCGAAACAGGTCCGGACGCATCATCGCGGCGTGCCACGCAACGGGCGCGCCCCAGTCATGGCCGATGACGCAGGCCTGTTTCTCGCCCAACTCGCCGACGAGACTCACGATGTCGCCGACGGTGTGAAGGATCGCGTATGCCTCGGCGTCTGCAGGTGCATCGGTCGCACCGAAGCCGCGCATGTCCGGGGCGACGGCGTGAAAGCCGGCTGCGGCGAGGACCGGCAACTGGTGTCGCCACGAGTACCAGAGTTCGGGCCAGCCGTGACAGAGCACGACCAGCGGGCCGCTGCCCGCTTCGGCGACGTGCATGCGGATGCCGTTGAGGGTGAGTTCGCGGTGATGGATCTCAGACATGTGATTTCCTCCTGCGCCCCCTCCCTGGCCCTCCCCCGCTTCGCGGAGGAGGGGATCAGAAAAGAGCGATGGCTATCGATTCAGTTCATACACGCACATGTTCACGGCCGACGCCACGTTCAGCGACTCGATCGCGCCGCTGCCGGCGATCGAGAAGCTGACGGCGTTGAGCGTACGAAGCTGATCGCGCGGTACGCCGCGCGCTTCATTGCCGAACAGGTAGCAGTCGAACTCGCGGAACGACGCAGACCGCAGCGGCTCACCCTGCATGTCGAGACAGGCGATGCGCGGCAGCCGGGCCGGCAGCGATGCGAGCGGCACATCCGTTTCGACAGGAACGTGAAAAATTGCGCCGACGCTCGCACGCAGCACCTTGGAGTTGTAGGGATCGACGCTGCCCGGACTCAGCAGGCAGCGCAGTCCGCCGAACCAGGCGAGCGTGCGCAGGATGGTGCCGAGGTTGCCGGGATCCTGGATCTCATGCAGGTACACCGCGCGTTCGCCGCGTGACGCCGGCGTCGGTCGCGGCATCGGCACGAGCGCGACGAGTCCCTGCGGCGTCTTCGTTTCCGACAGCTCTTCCATGCGGCGATTGCTGACGACGTGCTTCTCGAACGGACCGCGCCAGTGTTCGTTCTCCGCGGTCACGTACAGCTTGCAGTCCTGCAGCTGCGGATTCCTGGCGGCGGCCTTCTGCAGTTCCAGCACGAGGTGCTCGCCTTCGACGAGGTAGTGGCCGAACTGCTCGCGGTATTTCTTCTGATGCAGCTTTTTGAGGTCGTCGAATTTCATGCGGCTGCCTGCTGAGCATTCAACATCGACTTCGCAACCGCCTCGGCCACCTTGATGCCATCGACGCCCGCCGAGAGGATACCGCCGGCGTAGCCCGCGCCCTCGCCCGCCGGATACAGGCCGCGCACGTTGAGGCTCTGCAGCGTGTCCGCATCGCGCGTGATGCGCAACGGCGACGACGTGCGCGTCTCGACGCCGGTGAACACGGCATCGTCGCGATCGAAGCCATGGATCTGTCGCCCGAACGCAGGAATGGCTTCGCGGATCGCTTCGATCGCGTAATCCGGCAGCGCGCCGGACAGATCACCGAGACGCACGCCGGGTTTGTAGGACGGCTCGACTTCGCCCAGCTGGGCAGAAGGCGTGTTGCGAAGGAAATCGCCGACGAGTTGCGCCGGTGCGCTGTAGTCGCCGCCACCGAGTTCGAAGGCCTGCGATTCGAGTCGTTCCTGCAGCTCGATGCCTGCGAGCGGACCGCCGGGAAAATCTTCAGCAGGATTGATGCCGACGACGATGCCGGCGTTCGCATTGCGCTCGTTGCGCGAATACTGGCTCATGCCATTGGTGACGACGCGGTTCGGTTCGGACGTCGCCGCCACCACCGTGCCGCCCGGACACATGCAGAAGCTGTAGACCGAGCGGCCGTTCTTCGCGTGATGCACGAGCTTGTAGTCGGCGGCGCCGAGTTCCGGATGACCCGCATACTTGCCGAGTCGCGCACGATCGATCATCGACTGCGGATGCTCGACGCGAAAGCCGATGGCGAACGGCTTGGGTTCGAGGAAGACGCCGCGCCGATGCAGCATCCGGAACGTGTCGCGCGAGCTGTGACCGAGCGCCGGCACGACATGCCGGCTGTGCAGCGTCTCGCCGCTCTCGAGCACGACGCCTTCGATCTGCCCGTCATCGATGAGCACGTCCGTCACCTTGTGTTCGAAGCGCACTTCGCCGCCGAGCGCGATGATTTCCTCGCGCATGCGCGAGACGACGCCGGTGAGGCGGAACGTGCCGATGTGCGGCTTGCTCACGTAGAGAATCTCTTCGGGCGCGCCGGCGCGGACGAACTCCTGCATGACCTTGCGGCCGTAGAACTTCGGATCCTTGATCTGGCTGTAGAGCTTGCCGTCGGAGAACAGTCCGGCGCCGCCTTCGCCGAACTGCACGTTGGATTCCGGCGTGAGCGTGTGCTTGCGCCACAGGCCCCACGTGTCCTGCGTGCGACGACGCACGTCGCGACCGCGTTCGAGCACGATGGGCCGGAACCCGGCCTGCGCCAAGATCAGCGCCGCGAACAGGCCGCACGGTCCGAAGCCGATCACGAGCGGCCGTTCGACGAGGCCCGCTGGCGCCTGCGCGACCGGGGTGTAGTTCGTATCCGGCGCCGGTTTCACGTTCTGGTCGTGCGCGAAGCGCTTGAGGATTGCCGCTTCGTCGCGGGCCCGAAGATCGACGATGTAGACGAAGCTGATCGTGCTGTTCTTCTTGCGCGCATCGTAGCTGCGCTTGAACACCGTGAAATCCAGCAGATCGACGTCTTTCAGATTCAGACGCTTCAGAAGCGCGGCACGCAACGCCGGCGGCGGATGGTCCAGCGGCAGCGACAGTTCAGTGATGCGGATCACGTGAGATCTCCTGGCCGGTGACTCCGGCAAAGGAAGCGCGGTTAGAATGGCGCGCATTGTAGCCGCAGCCCACCCTTTTCCGGTTTTTTCATGGCCCGTTCCAAAAGCAGTCACCGCTGGATGCAGGAGCACGTCAACGATCCCTACGTCAAACAGGCGCAGAAGGACGGCTATCGCTCGCGCGCCAGCTACAAACTGATCGAACTCAACGAGAAGGACCGGCTCATCCGGCCCGGAATGCTGGTGATGGACCTGGGTTCGGCGCCCGGCGGCTGGTCGCAGGTGGCGGGCAAGATCGTCGGCGACAAGGGCCGCGTGATCGCCAGCGACATCCTGCCGATGGATCCGGTGCGCAACGTCGATTTCATCCAGGGCGATTTCACCGAGGAGTCGGTGTTCAACCAGATCCTCGACAGCCTCGGCGGCAAGCAGCCCGACCTGATCATTTCCGACATCGCGCCCAACATCAGCGGCATCGACTCGGCCGATCAGGCATCGTCGATGTACCTGGTGGAACTCGCGCTCGACATGGCGCGCAAGGTGCTCAAGCCGAAGGGCAACTTCGTCGCGAAGGTGTTCCAGGGGTCGGGGTCGGACGCGTATCTCAAGGAACTGCGCAAGTCGTTCGAGAAGGTGTCGATCCGCAAGCCGGCGGCGTCGCGGTCGCGCTCGCGCGAGATCTACGTGGTGGCGAAAGGGTTCAGAGGCTGATCGCTCTTCTCTTCCTGTGGGGCCGGCTTCGGCCAGCCTGATTCGTCAGGCTAAAGCCTGACCCACAGGAAGAAGGCCGGCTGAAGCCGGCCCCACAGGAAGAAGTCACGCCAGCACGATCAGCAGATCCTTCGCATCGATCGCCTCGCCCGGGCGCGTGACGATCTCGGCGACGGTGGCGTCGCGATCGGCGCGCACTGACGTTTCCATCTTCATCGCCTCGATGGTCAGCAGCACATCGCCGCGGGCGACGCGTGCGCCCTGCGCGACGGCGACGGTCGCCACCGTTCCAGGCATCGGCGCGGCGACGTGGCTCGCGTTCGCCAGGTCCGCCTTGCGGCGCGGCGGCTTGAGCGCGACCTTGCTGCGATCGGGCACCTTCACGGAGCGTGGCTGGCCGTTGAGTTCGAAGAACACCGTGCGCGTGCCGTCTTCGTGGCTTTCGCTCGCGGCGACGAAGCGCACGATGAGACTCTTGCCGCGTTCGATCTCGACGGTCACTTCGTCGCCCGGTTCCATGCCGTAGAAGAAGAGCGGCGTCGGCAGCACGCTCGCGCGTCCGTAGTCGAGGCGGGCCTGCATGTAGTCGAGGAAGACCTTCGGATACATGAGATACGACGCGAACTCCTCGTCCGTGATCTCGCGCCAGGTCTTCGCCGTCGCTTCGGCGCGTGCTTTCGCCAGGTCGGTGGGCGGCAGCACTTCGCCGGGGCGGACAGTCAGCGGCTCGGCGCCCTGCAATACCTTCTTCTGCAATGCCGGCGGAAAGCCGCCATAGGGCTGACCGAGATCGCCGCGGAACAGCGAGACGACCGATTCGGGAAAGGCGACGTCGGCCTGCGGATCGAGCACCTGCTCAGCCGTGAGTCCGCTCGTCACCATCATCAGCGCCATGTCGCCGACGACTTTCGACGTCGGCGTCACCTTGACGATGTCGCCGAACATTTCATTGACCTTCGCATAGGCGCGCGCAACTTCCGGCCAGCGCACATCGTCGATGCCGAGCGAGCGCGCTTGTTCTCGCAGGTTTGTAAATTGACCACCAGGCATGCCGTGGACATACACCTCGGAGGCGCCCGAGCGCAGATCGCTCTCGAAAGCCGAATAGCAGCGGCGCACCTGTTCCCAGTAGGACGAGATGAGACGCAGGCGATCGGCATCGATGCCGCTGTCGCGCGGGCCGTGACGCAGCGCTTCGACGATCGAGCCGAGATTGGGCTGCGACGTCAGTCCGCTCATGGAATCCATCGCGCCGTCCACGGCATCGGCGCCGGCATCGATCGCCGCCAGCACGCTCGCTGCGGCGATGCCGCTGGTGTCGTGCGTGTGGAAGTGCACGGGCAGGCCGATCTCTTCTTTCAATGCCTTGACCAGCGTGAACGCCGCGCGCGGCTGGCACAGGCCGGCCATGTCCTTGATGCCGAGAATGTGTGCACCGGCGGCTTTCAGTTCGCGCGCAAGCCCGAGGTAGTACCTGAGGTCGTACTTGGTCTGTTGCGGATCGGACAGATTGCCGGTGTAGCAGATCGCGGCCTCGCACAGCTTGCCAGCATCGCGCACCGCGTCCATGGCGACGCGCATGTTCGGCACCCAGTTGAGGGAATCGAAGACGCGGAACAGATCGATGCCCGACGTCGCCGCCTGTTTGACGAAGTACTGCACGACGTTGTCGGGATAGTTGGTGTAGCCGACGGCGTTCGCCGAGCGCAGCAGCATCTGCAGCAGCAGGTTCGGCATGGCCTCGCGCAGTTCCTGCAGGCGTTCCCACGGGCATTCGTTGAGAAAGCGCATCGAGACATCGAAGGTCGCGCCGCCCCAGCATTCCATCGAGAACAGGTTCGGCAGCAGGCTCGCGTAATGCGGGGCGATGGCCACGAGGTCGCGCGTGCGGAAGCGTGTCGCCAGCAGCGATTGATGCGCATCGCGCATGGTCGTATCCGTCAGCAGCACGGACTTCTGTTCGAGCATCCAGGCGGCGAATTTTTCCGGGCCGAGCGCATCGAGCCGTTGCTTCGTGCCGGCCGCCGGCGCGGGCAGGTCGATCTCCGGCACCTTCGGCGCAACGATCCGTGCGGGTCGCACGCGGCCCTTCACTTCCGGATTGCCGTTCACCACGACATCGCCGATGAAGTTCAGCAGGCGCGTCGCGCGATCGCGCTTGCGCGGGAAGCGGAACAGTTCGGGCGTCTGGTCGATGAACTTGGTCGTGTACTGCGCCGACGCGAACTGCGGATGCAGGATGAGCTGATCGAGGAAGCGCAGGTTCGTCACGACGCCGCGCACGCGGAATTCCCACAGCGCGCGATGCATGCGGGCGATGGTTTCCTGCGGCGTCGGCGACCAGGCGGTCACTTTCACCAGCAGCGAATCGTAGGAGCGCGTGATGATCGCGCCGGAATACGCGGTGCCCGCATCGAGGCGGATGCCGAAACCGGCGGGACTGCGATAGGCGGTGATGCGCCCGTAGTCCGGCGTGAAGTTGTTTTCCGGATCTTCCGTCGTCACGCGGCATTGCATGGCGAAGCCGTTGAGGCGGATGCCGGGTTGCGCCGGCACGCCGCTGTCGGGCTCGCCGATGACCGCGCCTTCGGCGATGCGGATCTGCGCACGCACGATGTCGATGCCCGTCACGGCTTCGGTGACGGTGTGTTCCACCTGCACGCGCGGATTGACTTCGATGAAATAGAACCTGCCAGTGTCGGCGTCCTGCAGGAATTCGACGGTACCGGCATTGAGATAGCGCACGGCGCGGCCGATCTTCAGCGCTTCCTCGCACAGCGCGGCGCGCTGTTCGTCGCTGAAGAACGTGGCCGGCGCGCGCTCGATCACTTTCTGGTTGCGACGCTGCACCGTGCAGTCGCGTTCGAACAGATGCACCAGATTGCCGCGCGAGTCGCCCAGCAGCTGCACTTCGATGTGGCGCGCGCGGCGCACCAGCTTTTCGAGATACACCTCGTCGTTGCCGAAGGCCGCCTTCGCTTCGCGCCGCGCGGTGGCGACCATTTCCTTGAGATCGCTTTCCTGTTCGACGATGCGCATGCCGCGACCGCCGCCGCCCCAGCTCGCTTTCAGCATCACGGGGAAGCCGACTTCGCGCGCGAGTCTGACGATCTCTGCATCGTCGCGCGGCAGCGGCGGCGTCGCCGGCATCACCGGCACGCCGGCCGACACGGCGAGATTGCGCGCCATCACCTTGTTGCCGAGGCGACGCATGATCTCCGGCGTCGGGCCCACGAAGAGGATGCCCGCCGCGGCGCAGGCTTCGGCGAATTCGGGGTTCTCGGACAGGAAGCCGTAGCCGGGATGGATCGCATCGACCTGCGCGGCCCGGGCGATGCGGATGATGTCCGCGATGTCGAGGTAAGCCTCGACCGGGCTCTTGCCGGCGCCGACCTGGTAACTCTCGTCCGCCTTCATCCGGTGCAGGGAGAAGCGGTCCTCCTGCGAGTAGATCGCCACCGTGCGAATGCCCAGCTCGGCCGCGGCGCGCATGACGCGAATGGCGATTTCGCCGCGATTGGCGACGAGCAGGGCCTTGATGGCGGCAGGACGGGGCGAAAGCGGGCTGAAATCTGGCATGTCGGACTCGGAATCGAAGATCGAAGGCGACCGCAGGCAACGTCATCGGGCTCGAACCCGATGGCGTGGAGGTCGTTCCGCGCAGTGGGAGCCCAAGGATCATAGACCGGCACGGGGTTGCTGCAAGAGCAGTGCCCTTATCGGGTTATCGCCGGGAATGATTCGCCTCTGCCTGTGGGGCCGGCTTTAGCCGGCCTTTTTCAGAGTCAGGCTAAAGCCTGACCTACAGAGGAAACAGATTGCACGGCTTAAGTCAGTGCCGTTGGGCTTCAGCCGGCCTCTCGGAGTCAGGCCAAAGCCTGACCTACACGCGGGAGAGGCGTCAGATCGGGACGCGGCCGCCGCCCGCCGACTTGCGGAACGAGCCGGTCGAGAGCTTTTCGTATTCCTTGTCCATCACGACCACGCAGTTGCGGCCGCGCTCCTTGGCCGCGTACAGCGCCTCGTCGGCAAGCTGGATGAAGCCGAAATGGCTGCGGCCGTTCATCGGCTGCACGCAGGCGGCGCCGATGCTCACCGTGAGCCGGCCACCCTGCGGCGAGGCCGGATGGTCGATCGCCAGCGACTCGATGCCCGCCTGGATGCGGCGCGCCAGTTCCTCGACATGATCGCGGCGGGTATCGAACAGCACGATCGCGAATTCCTCGCCGCCGTAGCGCGCCGTGACATCCAGCGGCCGTCGCGCCGTCCGTTTCAGCGAGCGGGCAACGCGGCGCAGGCATTCATCGCCCGCCTGGTGTCCGCAGTGATCGTTGTAGGCCTTGAAGTGATCGATGTCGATCAGCAGCAGCGCGAGCGGCGCCTGCTCGCGGATCGCCTGCAACCAGATGCGATCCATGTGGTCGTCGAAGTAGCGCCGGTTGTGGATACCCGTCAGGCCATCGCGGCTGGCGGTTTCGATCAGCAGCTGTTCTTCGAGATAGCTGGTGCGATTGGCGCGTTCCAGCGAGTAGCAGACCATCGCGCCGATCACATTCGCCGACACCAGGATGCCGACGTCCACGATCACCGCGGCAGCCTCCAGCCCGGCCGCCACGGCGGCGATCACGTACGCCACGGTGACCAGCAGCGCCGACCCCAGCGCGGCATGGAACAGCATGCCCAGCATGAAGTAGATGAAGATCGTCATGATGACGACCGTCGAAATCAGATTGACGCCGTGGCCCGCGGCAATGACGGCCAGCACTGCGACCCCGGCGCCGAACACGGGCGCGAGGATCTGGCAGGTCAGCGGCCAGTAGCGCTGGTAGAGGCTGCTGCGCACCAGCATCAGGCCGAAGAACAGGATCGGCCCGAACATGACCAGCCGGATTTCGTTCATGCGCCGGTTGACCTCGGGTTCGAGGACCAGCTGCGTCATGAGCGAGAAACCCACGACGATGACCAGGGCGATCCAGAGGTTACGCCGGATCTGGGGCAGCGACTCGGCGCGAAAGACGGTGCGGAATTCCCGTTCCAGCGGCGCATCGAAGCGCAGTCCCGCGAAACCGCGCTCGAGCTGCAGCGCATGGGGAGAATCGATGGGAGCCCCCGCCGGGATGCGGGTATGCAACGGGTTGGATGGCGTGTCGTCGCGCATGTTTTTGTGGCGATGCGCGGATTGAGACCTCTCCCGTCCTCCGCGTCCGGTGACCTGACGTTACCGGCAACGCCCGACGTGAGACAAGCGGATCCCCGGTTCTTGACTCGGACCGTTCGGGGGTGGACTCGGACCGAGTGAGTGCCGGCTTACTTGCGAGGAGGGATCTGGCCAGCTTCTCGACGGTCGCGCGCTTCCTTGATGAAGCGACGCCATACTTCGTAGGCATCCCAGCCGCTGGCGGTGTCGGTCACCTTCGCATCCGGGACGCGATCGCCCAGATCGTCGGCATTCGCAGCAGAGGCGAGGCCCTGGATCTGAGTATCGATGGTTTCTCGGGTGGTGCTCATGGTGGTGCGATTCGTCCCTGAACGCCTCAGCGTTGATCAGGAGAGTCAGTCTAGAAGTCGATTGCGTCTTTCCCGGAGTGCGCAGTTCTCACTTTCCGAACCTCTGTGAGGGTTATGACGAATCACGGCGTTCGCGGAACTCAAGTTTCGCGGCGCGCTGCCGGCTCGTCGATACGTTATGTCGCTCCCGCAGTGCGGCGGCGTCATTGCCCCTCCTCAGGGACAATTTCAGCGCCGAAAGTAGTTCGAAAGATATTGGTCGAACGTCAGCGTATCGGCGCGTTCGATCTCGGCCTGTGCCCGCAACGATTCTTCCGCGCTGGCCGCAAATTCGGCGAGGCGCTGCTCGTTCGGCGGATACAGATCCAGAAAGTAGTTCTTGTGCACGCCCGACATGCGCAGCGCCATCTGCGCGAACGATTCGCCGCTGGTGCGCAACTCCTGCAACGTCCGCGCCGAAGGCGTCAGTGCCGGATCGCTGATCTTCGCTTCCTGCAGTTCCAGCGCCGCGGTGTAGGGCCGCTGCGCGTTGCCCTCGTCGAGCAGTTCGCAGATTCCCCGCATCGAATCGATGAGTTCGAGCGCCCATGCGCGGAACTCTACGGCGCGACCGTTGCGGTTCAGTTGCAGCCCCGGCTCGCGGCCGCGATGCGCGATGACGGAGTGATTGCCATCGAGCGTGCCGTCCTCGCAGGAATCGATCGGCGAGCTGTCTTTCAGCAGACACAGCGCGGCGAACGCTTCGAGGAAGCGCAGCTTGTTCTGGTTCACGCCCACCGGATCGAACGCACTCACGTCCAGCGCACGGAACTCGACGTATTCCACGCCGCCGCGCCGCAGCGCCTGCGTGGGATGTTCGCCCGAGCGCGTCACGCGCTTCGGCCGGATGTAGCTGTAGTACTCGTTCTCGATCTGCAGCAGGTTGGTGTTGAGCTGGCGATACTCGCCGTCCACTTTCACGCCGATTTTTTCGTAGTCGGGATTCGGCGTACTGACGGCGGCGTTCAGATCGCGCACGTAGTCGTCGAGTCCGTTCACCGAAATGTGCACGCCCGCCTGGTTCTTGTTGCGGTAGCCGAGATCCGACATGCGCAGCGACGTGGCATGCGGCTCATAGAGCGTGCCCGGGCCGAATTCCTTCAGCGAATGCTCGCGCCCGCGCACGAAGGAGCCGCACAGCGCCGGCGAATTGCCGAACAGGTACAGGATCAGCCAGCCGTGGCGGCGATAGTTGCGCAGCAGCCCGAAGTACTGCGCCGAGACGAAATCCTGACCGGCATCGCGTTCCTGCATCGCATCCGCCAACACCGGCCACAGCTTCGTCGGAAACGAATAGTTGAAGTGCACGCCCGAGATCGCCTGCATCATGCGGCCGTAGCGATAGCCGAGTCCGACGCGATACACCTCTTTCATGCGTCCGACATTGGAACTGCCGAAGTGCGCCACCGGAATGCTGGCGTCGCCGCGCAGGTTGCACGGCATGCTGGTCGCCCAGAGCAGTTCGTCGCCGAGATGGCGGTAGACGAACTGGTGCAGGTCGCACAGGAACTGCAGCAGCTCCCACGATTCGCGGAAGGCCGGCGTGACCAGTTCGATCAGCGCCTCCGAGTAATCCATCGTGATGTTCTCGTGCGTCAGCGCCGAGCCGAGCGAGCGCGGATGCGGCGTCGTTGCCAGCATGCCGTCGGGCTGCACGCGCAGCGATTCCTTCTCGACGCCTTTCAGTCCTCCCTGCAGCAGGCCGCGCTCGCGCGCGTTGACGAGCGAGGCAAGACGTCGCTCGAAAGCGCGATCGATGGCGGGAGGACTCATTGGCGATCTTCAGAAACGGCTGACCTGCGCTGGAGCGGCGGCAAGTTTCCTAAGGCAGATCAGGGGCGTCAAGCCGACTTTGAGAAACGGCCTCGACATCGCCTCATGAATGCGCACGACGCCCCCCGCTTGCATCGCGCAGGGTGCGGAATATCCGCGGGTGCGGCGGCGCTCACGGTGTGGTTTGATTGGCCCGCTTTCCCCCGACGCAAGTCGCGCAGCCTGGACGTCCGGCGCAGAAATGACCGACGTTCGCGCTGCCGGAACGAAGCCCTTTCAGCATCGATCGAGGTTGCACACAGACATGGAATCGGCAGTGACGACACTGATCGACTCCTCGGCGGCGATCTCCGGCTGGGTCGCCGTGGCCGCGCTCGCCTTCATCGCGCTGCTGGGCATCTTCCATCTGTGGCGCAGCAATGCGCGGATCGCGCAGCGCTCGCAGGAACTCGAGATCGAACTGGCCGAACGCCGCCGCATCGAAGCGCAGCTCGAGGCCGTGCAGGCAGAACTCGAGGAACGCGTGCGCGAACGCACCCGCTCGCTCGAAGCGCGCAACCGCGAACTCTCCGAATTGCGACTGACGCTGGAAACGGCGAATCAGCGTCTGCGACGCCTGGTCACGATCGATGCGCTCACCGGCGTCGCGAACCGCCGGCATTTCGATCGCGAACTGGAACGCGAACTGCGCCGCTCGCGCCGCGACGAGCGGCCGCTGTCGCTGGTCTTTCTCGATCTCGATGAGTTCAAGCGCTTCAACGACACGTACGGTCATGCGCGCGGCGACGAGATCCTGCGCAGCGTGGCGCGCACGCTCAACGAGACGTTCCGCCGCGCCGGCGATTTCGTGGCGCGTTATGGCGGCGAGGAATTCGCCATCGTGCTGCCCGGCCTCGATGCCCGTCGCGCCACGCTGTATGCCGAACGGCTGCGTCGCCGTATCTGGCAGGAGGCCATCGCCTTCGACGCCGCGACTCACGGACGCGTGACGATCAGCGCCGGCGTCGCGACGGTCGCACCGCCGATGGCGGCGACACCGGATGAATTGCTGCGCGCCGCGGATCAGGCGCTCTATCGCGCGAAGTGTCTCGGCCGCAACCAGATCGCCTCCGCGCCGGTCGAGGCGGCCAGCGCACACGCGGCGAGCCAGGCCGCGTCCTGACCGTCGGCTCTCATCCGCCCATGCGAACGCTGCCGTGACCATGGGGTTGTCAACGAATCCATCCCGCAGTCTCGTCCGCGCAGAAAGTTCCGTTCGTCGGGCACTACAACAACGTCGGGGAGAATCGCATGACTGACAAGAAGACCGTCGGCAGTGTGACCTATCAGAATGCCGGCAAGGACTACTTCGAGAAACGCGGACTGAAACGCCACGCGCGCGTATGGTCGCTGTGGGCACTGGGCGTCGGCGCGGTGATTTCCGGACACTTCTCCGGCTGGAACTTCGGCATCGGCGCCGGCGGCTGGGGCGGCCTGTTCATCGCCGCCATCATCATCGCCATCATGTATCTCGGCCTGATCTTCAGCCTGGCCGAGATGTCGCCGGCATTGCCACACACGGGCGGCGCGTATTCATTCGCACGCAGCGCCATGGGACCGTGGGGCGGATTCATCACCGGCCTGGCGGAAAGCATCGAATACATCATGACGCCGGCCGTCATCGTGTTCTTCATCAGCACGTATCTCACCGGCATTTTCGAAACCGATGCGATGTATCAACCGCTGTGGTGGATCGGCTGCTACATCCTGTTCGTGGCGCTCAACTACTGGGGCGTGTCGGTGTCGTTCAAGATCTCGGTCGTCGTGACGCTGATGGCGCTGGCGGTGCTGGTGATCTTCTGGATCAGCGCCATTCCGCATGCGGACTTCACCCGCTGGGCGCTCAACATCAGCGTCGGACCGGACGGCGCGCTCGTCGAACTGCCCGAGGGCGGCGGCGCATTCCTGCCCAAGGGCTGGTACGGCGTGCTGGCCGCGCTGCCCTTTGCGGTGTGGCTGTTTCTCGCCATCGAAGAACTGCCGCTCGCCGCCGAGGAATCCGTCGATCCGAAGAAGGACATGCCGAAGGGACTGATCTTCGGCCTGCTGACGCTGATGTTCTCCGCCGTGATGATCATGTTCCTGAATTCATCCATCGGCGGACTTGCCGACGGCGAGATGCGCGGCGCGTTCTCGATGGCCACGTCGGCCGAACCGCTGCTCGACGGCTTCCGTGTCATCTATGGCGCCGACATCGCCAAGCTTCTCGCGCTGTTCGCCGTGATCGGATTGATCGCGAGTTTCCACACCATCATTTTCGCGTTCGGTCGCCAGATCTATTCGCTGTCGCGCGCCGGGTACTACCCCTCGGTCATGTCGATCACGCATGGCGAACGCAAGACCCCGCACATCGCGCTGTTCACCGGCGCGGCGATCGGGCTCGCCGTGATCATGGCGGTGTGGTTCTCGCTCGGCGCCGAGAAGGGCGGTGCGGTGATCGGCGCCACGCTGCTCAACATGGCGGTGTTCGGCGCGATGATCTCGTATGCCTTCCAGGGCGCATCGTTCATCCTGCTGCGCAAGCGGATGCCGAACATCGAGCGGCCCTATCGCAGTCCGCTCGGCATTCCCGGCGCCGCGGCGACGGTGATCATTGCGATCGTCACGCTGTACTTCCAGCTGCAGGATCCCGTGTACCTGAAGGGTGTCTACGCAGCGCTCGCGTGGTACGTGCTCGGCATCATCTACTTCGCCGCCATCGGCCGGCACAAGCTGGTGCTGTCGCCGGAAGAGGAATTCGCGCTGACCGGCGGCCAGCACGGGCATCCGGAGAAGGAAGGGTATGGAACGACGAAGGTGTGAGTCCCTTCTTCTCCCCCTGTGGGGCCGGCTTTAGCCGGCCTCTTCAGAAGTCAGGCTGAAGCCTGACCTACACCAACCAAGACAAGAACATGCTCGAACCCCGCCAGGTCAGAACCCTCGCCGACGCCCGTGCCCTCGTCGAGCAACGCGCGCCTTCGCACATCAAGGTCGGCGTGTTCGACATCGATGGCATCCTGCGCGGCAAGTACATGTCGCGCGCGAAATTCCTGTCGGCGCTCGACAACGGCTACGGCTTCTGCGACGTGGTGCTGGGCTGGGACTGCCAGGACCAGCTCTACGACAACGTGAAGTTCACCGGCTGGCACACGGGCTATCCCGACGCGCCCGTGCGCATCCTGCCGGAAACCTGCCGGGCACTGCCGTTCGAAAACGACGAGCTGTTCTTCCTGAGCGAGTTCGTCGCGCCGGCGGACCAGCTCTGTCCGCGCGGCCTGCTGCGCAAGGTGCTGGAGCGCGCGCAGCGCATGGGCTTCTCCGCCTGCGCCGGCTTCGAGTACGAAGTGTTCTTCTTCGACGAGACGCCGGAGTCGGCGCGCGAGAAGAACTATCGCAATCTGAAACCGATGGCGCCGGGCTGGTTCGGCTACTCGGTGATCCGCAACAGCGTCGAGTCGGATTTCTATCGGCAGATGCTGGCGACCTGCGAAGCCATGGATTTCGGTCTCGAAGGCCTGCACGAAGAAACCGGCCCCGGCGTCATCGAGGCCGCGATCGCGTTCGACGAGGCGCTGGCCTCCGCGGACAAGGCCGCGCTGTTCAAGACCTTCATCAAGGTGCTCGCGCAGCGCAACGACATGATGGCGACCTTCATGGCGAAATGGTCGCGCGACTGGCCAGGTCAGAGCGGGCACATTCACCTGTCGCTGAAAGGGCCGGACGGCAAGCCGGTATTCCATGACGAATCGCAGCCGCACGGCATGAGTCAGACCATGCGGCACTTCGTCGGCGGGCTGCAGAAACTGATGCCGGAGGTGCTGGCGATGGTCTCGCCGACCATCAATTCCTACACGCGGCTGATTCCCGGATTCTGGGCGCCGACCGATTCGACGCTCGGCGTGGAAAACCGCACCTGCGCCCTGCGCATCATCCCCGGCGGCGCGAAATCGCAGCGCGTCGAATATCGCGTCGCGGCGGCCGATGCCAATCCCTACATCATTCTGTCGGCTGCGCTCGCCTCCGGACTGTGGGGCATCGAGAACCGCATCGAGCCCGAGCCGCTGGTCGAGGGCAATGCCTACGACCGCAAATTTCCCGAACGCCTGGCACTGCCGCGAACGCTGTGGGATGCGGCGCAGCGGCTGAAGAAGTCGAAGATGGCGCGCGACTGGTTCGGCGATGCCTTCGTCGACCATTTCGCCGCGACGCGCGAATGGGAAGAGCGCGAGTTCCGCAAGCACATCACGGACTGGGAACTGGCGCGGTATTTCGAGATCATCTGAAAACAGTGACGGAAGTGACGAAAGTCACGACCGCCAGAGGGCTGCTTTCGTCACCTTCGTGACCCTCGTGACTTTCGTGACCTTCTTTATGCTCCAGATCATCTCCCCCGTCGATAACCGCCTCTACGCCGAACGTCCGCTCGCCACGACCGCGCAGATCGATGCGGTGCTCGCGCAGGCCCGCGCCGCACAGCGCGGCTGGCGCGCGACGTCTCTGGCCGAACGCGCCGCCGTGCTCAACCACTTCTGCGATCTGTTCGAGACGCAGCGCGACGAGATCGCGCTCGAACTGACCTGGCAGATGGGGCGTCCGCTCCGGTATTCGCCCAACGAAGTGCGAGGCACGCTCGAACGTGCGCGGCACATGATCGCCATCGCGCCCGCCGCGCTCGACGACATCGATTGCGGTCCGAAGGAGAATTTCCGCCGCTTCCTGCGACGCGAACCGCTCGGCGTGATCCTCACGATCGCGGCCTGGAACTATCCGTACCTCATCGCCGTGAACAGCGTGATTCCCGCACTGATGGCCGGCAATGCGGTGATCCTCAAGCATTCGGCCCAGACCCTGCTGTGCGCGGAACGCTTCGCGCAATGCCTGCAGCGCGCCGGTTTGCCGGACGGCGTGTTCCAGGTGTTGCACATGAGCCATGAAGACACGGAATGCGTCATCCGCGATCCACGCGTCGATTTCGTGGCCTTCACCGGCTCGGTCGCCGGCGGGCACGCGGTACAGCGCGCAGCGTCCGACCGCTTCGTCGGCACCGGACTCGAACTCGGCGGCTGCGATCCCGTGTACGTGCGTCACGACGCCGATATCGCGCATGCGATCGAGAACGTGGTCGACGGCGCGTATTTCAACAGCGGCCAGTCATGCTGCGGACTGCAACGCATCTACGTGCACGAGAAAGTTTACGGGCCATTCGTCGAAGGCTACGTGGAGCTGACCCGCAAGTACGCGCTCGGCAATCCGCTCGATGCGCAGACGACGCTCGGACCGGTCGTGCGCACCGCCGCTGCCGACGCGATCAGGAAACAGATCGCCGCTTCCGTCAGCGCGGGCGCAACACCGATCATCGAGGAATCGGAGTTCGCGGCCAGCAAGGCCGGCACGCCGTACCTGGCGCCGCAGATCCTGCTCGACGTCGATCACTCCATGCCGGTCATGAAGGAAGAAATCTTCGGCCCGGTCGCCGGCATCATGCGCGTGGACTCCGACGAAGATGCCGTCGCATTGATGAACGACACGGTCTACGGCCTCACGGCCGCGATCTGGACGGCGGACGAGGAAGCGGCGCTGTCGATCGGCAACCGCATCGAGACCGGCACCTGGTTCATGAACCGCTGCGACTACCTCGACCCCGCCCTCGCCTGGGTCGGCGTGAAGGACTCCGGCCGCGGCGCCACGCTGTCCGTCGTCGGCTATGAACATCTGACGCGCCCGAAGTCGTTTCATCTGCGGACGAAAACATGAAGAGAAATTGGCCGCAAAAAAGCGCAAAGGACACAAAGTCCGGAACGAATGATTTGCGACCTTTGCGCCTTTTTGCGGCCATTCTTTGCTTTTCACGGATCTCGCCATGACGCTACGCGGCAACTGGAACTACCCCACGCTCATCCGCTTCGGCGCCGGGCGCATCGCTGAACTGCCGGATGCGTGCAAGACACTCGGCATTCGCAAGCCGTTGCTGGTCACGGATCCGGGCCTCGCGGCGCTGCCGATGATCGCGGATGCGGTCGAGTCATGCCGGCAAGCGGGGCTGCCGTGCGATGTGTTTTCGTCGGTACAGGCGAATCCCGTGGAGGCGAATGTCACTGCCGGTGTCGAGCTGTACAAGCAGCGCGGCTATGACGGTGTCATTGCGTTCGGTGGCGGCAGCGCGCTCGATGCGGGCAAGGCGATTGCACTGATGTCGGGGCAGTCGCGGCCGATCTGGGATTTCGAGGATCGCGAGGACTGGTACACGCGCGTCAACGTAGCGGGCATCGCACCCACCGTTGCAGTGCCGACGACCTCGGGCACGGGATCGGAAGTCGGGCGCGCTTCGGTCATCACGGACGTGCGCGATCACACCAAGAAGATCATCTTCCATCCGAAGATGCAGCCGGCGCTCGTGATCGCTGATCCGGCGCTGACGCTCGCGCTGCCGCCGCACGTCACGGCGGCCGTCGGCATGGACGCGCTGTCGCACAACCTCGAAGCGTACTGTTCGCCCTTCTATCACCCGATGGCCGAAGGCATCGCGCTGGAAGGCATGCGCCTGATCAGGGAATGGTTGCCCGTTGCGGTGAAGGACGGCGGCAATCTTGAAGCGCGTTCTCACATGATGGTCGCCTCCACGATGGGCGCGACCGCCTTCCAGAAAGGCCTCGGCGCGATGCACAGCCTGAGTCATCCGTGCTCGGCCAATCTCAATACGCATCATGGACTCACGAATGCGGTCGTGATGCCGTACGTGCTGGCGTGGAACCGGGCCGCGCTAGAGGAAAAAATGGTGCGGCTCGCCGCCTTCCTCGGACTGCGCCAGCACTCTTTTGACGGCGTGATGGACTGGATCCTCGAACTGCGCCAGACGATCGGCATTCCGCCGACCCTCGCCGATCTCGGCGTTCGTGCTGAACACGCCGCTGTCTTCGCGCCGCAGGCATTCAACGATCCGTCGACCGGCGGCAATCCGCTGGCGATGGACATCGAAGGATTCGAGCGGCTGTATCGCAACTGCATCGAAGGCCGGCTCGACTCCGCCGCCTGAAGTTCATCCGCAATTCAGCGCACCGGTTCCAGGATTTCCGCATGCGCCTGTTCGTGATCGTGTCGTCCGCACTTCTCCTGCTCTGCGCCCACCCGGCGGCGGCCGACGCGATGCGCTGCGGCAGCCGCCTCATTCGCGAAGGCGACACGCAGACCGCGGTGCGCGACCTGTGCGGCGAACCGAGCGACGTGCAGTCGCGGTCCATCCTGCGCCGTCCGACCTACTATGTCGGCGGCCGCGAGTATTATTTCGGCGAGGCGATGGTCGAAGTGCTGGTGGAAATCTGGACCTACAACTTCGGTCCCTACAAGCTGATGCGACGCGTGCGGTTCGTCGATGGGCTCGTCGAGGAAATCGAAACGCTCGGCTATGGCTATCGCGCGCCCGACGCCGAATAGACCGCGCGCCGACTGACCCAGCGATAGCGCGTCAGCAGCAGCACGGCGCAGACCGACAGCCCTGCAATCAGTCCGACCCACACAAAGAACGGACCGAGACCGCGCACCACGCCGAGGACATACGCAAGCGAGAATCCCACGGCCCAGTACGAGAACCAGCACAACGCCATGGGCACGGCGGTGTCCTTGAAGCCGCGCAGCGCACCAGCCGTGCCGACCTGCACGCCGTCGGAAATCTGGAAGACGGCCGCGGCAAACAGCAACGATGCCGCCAGCGAACGCACCGCTTCGTCGCGGGTGTACATCGCCGCGATCTGATCGTTCCACAGCACGATGCCGCACGCTGACACGGTCATCACGGCCACACACATGCCGATGCCGACGAATCCCGCGGCCCGCGCACGGGCCACATCGCCGCGTCCGAGCGTGTGTCCCACATGAATGGTGGTCGCCGAGCTGATCGACAGCGGCATCATGAACATGAAGGCGGCGAAGTTGAGTGCGACCTGATGCGCACCGGCGGTGACGGCGCCCATGGCGCCCATCAGCAAGGCCGCGGCAACGAAGAGTCCGCCTTCCGCGAGAATGCTGCCTGAAATCGGGATGCCGAGACGCAGCAGCTGGCCGATGACATGCGAGTCGGGCCGATCGATGCGGCGGAAAAGATCGAAGGGCCGATACACGGGATGCCGATGCACATAGACGAGCATCGCCGCAAACATCAGCCACATCGCCAGCGCCGAGGCCACGCCGCAGCCGATCGCACCCAGCGCCGGCATGCCGAGCTTGCCGTACATGAACACCCAGTTCGCGAACACGTTGAAGATCAGCGCAGCGACGGCGATGTACATGATCGGGCGCGTGTGACCGAGTCCCTCGCTCGTGAAGCGCAGCGCCAGGAAACCCATCATCCCCGGCAGTCCCCAGCTGATCGCTTCGGCGTAGCCGATCGCCACCGGCAGGATTTCCGGCGCGATGTTCAGCGCCGGCAGCGCCCAGCCCGCCTGCCACATGCCGAGCACCAGCAGCACCGACAGCGCGAGCACCACCCACCAGGACTGTCGCGCGGCGCGCGTCACCGCGGCGTTGTCGGCCGCGCCATAGGCATGCGCGACGACGGGTGAAATCGCCATCAGCGCCCCCAGTCCCATGAACATGAACAGGTTGTACCAGGCCGTGCCGATGGCGAGCCCGGCGAGATCGCGCGCGCCGAGTTGCCCGGCCATCACCGTGTCGGCGAAACCCATGCCGGCGAGCGCGAGATTGTTGACGAGCAACGGCCCGCCGAAACGCGCAATAGCGCCGGCGTCCGCGGCAATCTGTGTGCGCGAAACCATGGACGACATACGGGGAAACTGCTTTGACCGCGCCGCGGGGGCGCGGCATCCTCTGACAGGCGCGAAATGAACGGCTCGAATTCTCTCACAGCGAGGCAGCCATGATCGTCGGATCTTCGCCGCGGCGCGTCGCCATCATCGGCGGCGTGCGCATTCCCTTCGCCCGCTCGATGGGTGTGTATGCCGAAGCCAGCAACCAGGACATGCTCACGGCCACGTTGAGCGGACTGGTCGAGCGCTTCCAGCTGCAGGGCCAGACGCTCGGCGATGTCGGCGCGGGCGCAGTGCTCAAGCACTCGCGCGATTTCAATCTGACGCGCGAAGCCGTGCTGGGCAGCGGACTCGCGCCGGAAACGCCGGCCTTCGATCTGCAGCGCGCCTGCGGCACCAGTCTCGAAACGGCCATCGTGCTGGGACTCAAGATCGCGGCAGGACAGATCGATTCGGCGATCGCGGCCGGTGTCGATACGGCGAGCGACGTGCCGATCGTGTATCCGGATTCCTATCGCAAGCTGCTGCTCGCGAGCGCCCGCGGCAAGCGCTTCGGCGAGCGGCTCGGTCCGTGGTTCGGCCTGCGTCCGAAGCATTTCAAACCGCAATTGCCCGGTGTCATGGAACCGCGCACGGGACTGTCGATGGGCCAGAGCTGCGAACTGATGGCGAAGACCTGGCAGATCCCGCGCGAGGCGCAGGATGAACTCGCGTTGCAGAGTCATCAGAAGGCCGCAGCGGCATACAGCGCGGGGTTCTACGACGACCTGGTCATCGAATACCAGGGGCTCAAGCGCGACAACAACATCCGCAGCGATACGTCGCTGGAAAAGCTGGCGAAGCTCAAGCCGTCATTCGATCGCAACGGCACGCTGACGGCGGGCAATTCGACGCCGATGACCGACGGCGCAGCGGCCGTACTGCTCGCGAGTGAAGACTGGGCAAAGCGTCGCGGACTGCCGATCCAGGCGTATCTCACCTACGGCAAGGTCGCGGCCGTCGACTTCGTCCACAAGGAAGGACTGCTGATGGCGCCGGCTTATGCCGTGCCGCGCATGCTCGCGGACGCCGGCATCCGGCTGCAGGACTTCGACATCTATGAAATCCACGAAGCGTTCGAAGCGCAGGTGCTGTGCACGCTGAAGGCGTGGGAATCGGCGGAGTTCTGTCGCGAACGGCTGGGCCTCGCCGAGCCGCTCGGCAGCATCGATCGCAGCAAACTGAACCTGAAGGGCGGCAGCGTCGCGATCGGTCATCCGTTCGGCGCCACCGGCGCGCGCATCATCGCCACACTGGCCAAGCAGCTCGAACAGCGCGGCAACGGACGCGGCCTGATCTCCATCTGCACGGCCGGCGGCATGGGCGTGACGGCGATTCTCGAACGCTGATTTTTCGTCGCAGGAAAGTGGAGGCGGTCGGCACGCTCCGGAAGGCGCTTGGGCGGTAGCGCATCCGGATCACGACCGACCGCCATCCGAGGCAGCTGCCGACTCACAGCATTGAGTCGGCAACATGCCTGCCGGTGGACACTGCGATCCCGGGGAGGGGCAGTACGAATCGGGAGCGTCCGCCAGCTGGCACCAGAAAATTCGAAGGGCATCCTAGCCCGTTTGCATGCCCCGACCCCTCCGGGGTCCCTGTGAGACATTCCAGACTCACTTGCATGCTGTCCCTTACTGGCATAAGCGACGAAACCGGGGGGATTCCCTCACTCCCTCGAGCAAAATTTTTCCGGGCGCGCCGTCGATGCGCCGCTATCGTTCGCAGACCCTTGTTTTGCTTGAGAGAACTTTCCAAAAGCACTCGCCTTCGGACAGACTAGCGGCGCCTTCCCCAGCGTGCCCTTCATGCCCCACTACCTCGGCCAACCCGTCCCCGAACCCGGATCGTCGTCCCGCCTTGGGGTCCTGCTGGTCAACCTCGGCACGCCCGATTCGTCGGCGCCCGGTGCCGTCCGGCGCTTTCTTGCCGAATTCCTCTGGGATCCGCGAGTCGTGGAGGCGCCGCGCTGGCTGTGGTGGCTGGCATTGCACGGGGTCATCCTGCGCATCCGGCCGCGGCGCAGTGCCCATGCGTATCAACAGATCTGGACGCCGCAGGGCTCGCCGCTGCTGATCCACAGCACTGCACTGACGCAGCGCCTGCGCGGCGAACTGGCAGCGCGCCTGCAGACGGATGTCGCGGTCGAACTGGGCATGAGCTACGGCTCGCCGTCGATCGCCGACAGCCTCGGGAAGCTGCATCGCGAAGGCGTACGCCGGCTCATCGTGCTGCCGCTGTATCCGCAGTATTCGGGGACGACGACGGCGTCGGTGTTCGATCGCGTCAGCCGCGCGCTCGGACGATTTCGCGACGTGCCGGCGCTGCGCTTCATTGCCGACTATCACGCCGATCCCGGCTACATCGAGGCGCTCGCCGACAGCGTCCGTCGACACTGGCAGACGCAGGGACAGCAGCATCTGCTGCTGTCGTTTCACGGCATCCCGCGCCGCTACGTCGAGGCCGGCGATCCGTACCATCGGCAATCGCTCGAGACGGCACGACTCCTGGCCCAGGCATTGGGACTGGCGAGCGACGAATGGAGCATCGCTTTCCAGTCGCAGGTCGGGCGAGAGGAGTGGCTGCGCCCCTACACTGACGAACTGCTCGTGCAGTACGCAACAGGCTCCCGCAAACGCATCAGCGTGATCTGCCCCGGCTTCGCCACCGACTGCCTGGAAACGCTGGAAGAAATCGCCATTCGCAATCGCGCGCTGTTCCTGGAAAACGGCGGCGAGTCGTACGACTACATTCCTGCGCTGAACGCGACCGATCCGCACGTGGCCGCGCTCGCCGGACTGATCGCACGCAATGCGCAAGGCTGGCAGGCGGCCTGATGCTCGGACGCTTCCTGGAAATCAGCCTGCACGCGCCGGACATCCAGGCGTCGCTGGAGTTCTACGAATCGCTCGGCTTCATGCAGGCCAGCGTCAGCGAGACCTGGCCGTATCCCTATGCCGTGGTCACCGACGGCCGCCTGTTCATCGGCCTGCACGGCGGCTTCATCCGTTCGCCGGCGCTGACCTTCGTGCTGCCGCGGCTGGCGCGGAGCCTCGAACCGCTGCGCGCCGCGGGAATCTCGTTCGATCAGGAGCGCCTGGGCAACGACGTCTTCAACCAGGCGGCGTTCGAAGATCCGTCCGGACTGTGCATTCATCTCATCGAAGCCCGCACGTTTTCGCCGCCGGATCCGGCCGCACTCGCCGCGAGCGAATGCGGCTATTTCACCGAGTTCGGCGTACCGGTGCGCGATGCGAGCGCGGCGCGCGCCTTCTGGGAACCGCTCGGCTTCGTCGCCATGGATGAAGAGCCGCTACCGTTTCCCCGCACGCCGGTGACCAGCGATTTGCTCAATCTCGGCCTGTACCGCACCCGCGCCTTGCGCCAGCCGGTGCTGAGCTTCGAAGATCCGGACATGCGCGAAAAGCTCGCGCGCCTGCGCGAACGCGGCTTCACGCTGCTCGACGAAATGCCCGACAGCCTCGATGACGCGACCAACGCCATCCTGGAAGCGCCGGAAGGAACCCGGCTGCTATTGATGCAATCGGAATTCTGATTTCTTCTATGCCGATACGTCGGCCGCGCTGCGGCCCGACCTTCTTTCATCCAGCGGAGCACTGCATGCACCGGCTCAAGATCCTTTTCAGCCTCCTGATGGCAACGGGCATCGCCCATGCCGACGAAGGCATGTGGACGACCTTCAATTTCCCGAAGGCCGCGGTGAAGCAGAAGTACAACGTCGACATCGACGATGCCTGGCTGAAAAAAGTCCAGCGCGCCACGACCCGGCACGAAAGCGGCTGCACCGGATCGTTCATTTCCGGCGATGGCCTGGTGATGACCAACCATCACTGCGTGGTCGAATGCCTTGCGGAACTGTCGACACCGCAAAGCGACCTCATCGGCGACGGCTTCCATGCGCAGCGCCGCAGCGACGAGCGCAAGTGTCCGACCGAAATGCTGTCGGTCCTCATCGACACCGAGAACGTCACCGACAAGGTGAATGCGGCGACCGCCGGCCTCGCCGATTCGAAAGCCAACGAAGTGCGCAAGCAGACGCTCAGCAAGCTGGAAGCCGAGTGCACGGCGGCGGCGAAGAAGAATCGCGGCACCGGCCCCCTGGCCTGCGAATCGGTGACGCTCTACCAGGGCGGCCAGTACTACCTGTACAAGTACAAGCGTTATGACGACGTGCGCATCGTGTTCGCGCCGCACGACGCCATCGCCGCGTTCGGCGGCGATCCCGACAACTTCAATTTCCCGCGCTGGTGCCTGGATTTCAGCCTGCTGCGCGTTTACGAGAACGGCAAGCCGGCGCGCACGCCAGAACATCTGACCTGGCGTGCCGAAGGTCCGTCGGCAGGCGAGCCGGTGTTCGTGGTCGGCCATCCCGGCAACACCAACCGGCTGTACACCGTGTCGCAACTGCAGTTCCAGCGCGACACTTCGGTGCCCGCCTACGTGATCCGCAACACGGAGTATCGCGGTCGTCTGTTGCAATGGGCCAAGACCGGCGCGGAGCCGGCGCGCATCAGCCAGGATTCGCTGCTGCACGTCGAGAACTCGCTGAAGGTCTATCGCGGCTTCCAGCAGGCCCTGCTCGACGATGCGCTGTTCGACACCAAACGCAGGCAGGAGGAACAGCTCAAGGCACAGGCCGGCCCCGCGATGGCCTCCGCATGGACCGACATCGATACGGCCGAAAACCGCTATCGCGACATCTACGATCGCTACCTCTATCTGGAGAGCGGCGCCGGCTTCAGCAGCAAGCTCTTCATGTACGCGCGCCAGCTGGTGCGCGGCGCGGCGGAACGCGACAAGCCCAATGAACTGCGCCTGCGCGAATACGCGGCCTCGAATCTGCCGAAGATCGAGGCGAGTCTTCTCGCAGCGACGCCGGTACACAGCGACTTCGAGCAGGTGTCGCTGTCGTTCTCGCTCGACAAGCTGCGGGAAAATCTCGGACCGGACGATCCCGTAGTGCGCCAGCTCCTGAGCAGCGAATCGCCCGATTCCTTGGCGCAGAAACTGCTCACCGAATCGAAGCTCGCCGACCCGGCCGTCCGCAAGGCGCTGTGGGAAGGCGGCACGGCAGCCGTGAATGCCTCGACCGATCCGATGATCGCGCTCGCCCGCAGCATCGATCCCGAAGCGCGCGCGCTGCGCAAGGTCTTCGAAGACGAAGTCCAGGCGCCGATCGCCTCGGGCCAGGAGCGCATCGCGAAAGCACGCTTCGCCGCGCTCGGCACGAACATCTATCCCGATGCCAACTTCACGCTGCGCGTGAGCTACGGCGCCGTGCAGGGCTGGAAGGAGAAAGGCGAAGACATCGCGCCTTTCACGACGCTGGCGCGCCTGTACGAACGCACCACCGGCAAGGATCCTTTCCGCCTGCCGCAGGCCTGGCTCGACGCGCGCGACAAGCTCGATCCGAGCACACCCTTCAACTACGTGACGACCAACGACATCGTCGGCGGCAACTCCGGCAGCCCGCTGGTCGACGCCCGCGGCCGCGTCGTCGGCCTCGCCTTCGACGGCAACATCCACTCCATCGCCGGCAGCTACTGGTACGACGAACGCAACAACCGCGCCGTGTCCGTCCATCCCCGCATCATCATCACGGCACTGCGCGAGGTGTACGGCGCGGGTGAGATCGCGGATGAGATCGTCGGGGCGAGACAGGAGTAACCGCAAAGACCGGAAAGGAGAATGGCCGCAAAAAGGCGCAAGGATCGCAAAGTCGGATCAGAGCTTTTCTATTCTTGCTTTGAGATCTTTGCGCCTTTTTGCGGCCATTCTCCGCTTCCGATCTCGTTCTACCGCTCCGGCAACTCCACCCTGCCGAGCACCTTCGCCTGACGGATGCTGCCGCTGCCGTCGGCGCCGACGCTGAAGTTGCCGCCGACTTCGGCGACGTCGATGTCGCCGGAACTGTCGGTGTCGATGCGCACGTCGCGATTGACGCGGCGGATCACGATGCCGCCCGACGAGTCCTGATGGATGTGTACGCTGCCAGCCTGGGTAATGCTGATATCACCCGAGCTGTCGATGGGAATCTCGACCTGACCCTGGATTTCTTCGATCTCCATGTCGCCCGAGCTGTCCTTCACGCGCAGATTGCCAGCGACGCGGTCGATCTCGATGTCGCCGGAACTGTCGCTCACGTCCAGATCGCCGGCGATGTCCCTGATCTCGATATCACCGGAGCTGTCGGCGACGACGGCGGATTTCACGCGGCTGAGTTCGAGGTCGCCGCTGGAATCCTCCAGTTCGATCGCGACGGTGTCGGGCACCTGCACTGACAGGTCGAGCCTCGCGTAGGCGTTGAACAGGAAGCTGCCGTCCTCCAGGTCGGGCATCAGCGTCTTGAGGTACAGCGTGTCGCCTTCGCGGCGGCTGTCGATCTGGATCTTCGCCAGCAGGTCGTCGTTCGATGCGCAGGCGTGACCGCTGGCCTGGATGCGGCTTGCCGCGGGCGCACCGCGGACCTTGAGATCGCCTGCGCCGGCGCCGATGACGACCTTGGTAATGCCGGCCGCGTCCGCAACGGCCGACCGTTCGGCGCTGTGCCGGCAGTCATCGGCGTGTGCGAGGGCGATGGAACCGAGCGCGAGGGCGACGGCGGGAATGAGCCTGTTCATCGGGGCGTCCTTCTGCGAGAGAACGTGGATGGCCGTTGGACGCGGCGGCGCGGGAAAAGGTTGCCCGGAAAAGCGGGAAGCCGACTCGAACTGATTGCTGCCGTTTTTCTTCCTGTGGGGCCGGCTTTAGCCGGCCTCTTTTTCGGAAGTCAGGCTGAAGCCTGACCTACAGCAGAGAACCATCGAGCCGCAGGGCCGCCGCGACCAGGCGCCGGCCGATGCGTTCGCGAAAGGATGACGGTGCGGCCAGGGCCATGCGTTCGAGCAGCGGCCGGAATTCGGGTACGTCGGGCGAGGCCAGCATCGCCGTCGCAATGCGCAGTCGACCCGCCCAGGTCGCTGCCTGCGCTGCCAGGCCCTTCAGTGCCTTCATCAGCACCCGTTCCTCGCCGGTGAAATCCGAACCATACGGCAGCGACGCGAACAGGCCCGCGTCGCGCCAACGCGCAAAACGCGCCGCGAGAATGTCAGGACGGTTGTCGCGAGCCTGCGCAGGGATGCGATAGTCGGCCGGCAGCTTTTTCGCGCGGTGTGCTGCGGCGACGAAGTCGTCCTGGAAGCGCGCATCCATGACGGCGACGAGCGCCTGCACGATCTCTTCATCCGTGCGGCCGCGCAGGTCGGCAATGCCGTACTCGGTGACGACGATATCGCGCAGATGCCGCGGAATGGTCGTGTGGCCATAGTTCCAGACGATGTTGGACGTGACCTTGCCTTTCGACACGCGCGTCGACCGCAGGCACAGGATCGAGCGCGCCTCGGCCAGCGCATGCGCCATGGCGACGAAGTTGTACTGGCCGCCCACGCCGCTGACGACGCGTCCATCCTCCAGTGCATCGGATACGGCGGCGCCGAGTCCCGTCACCATCATGGTCGTGTTGACGAAGCGCGCATGCCGGCGCTGCGCCGTCTTGAGTTCCCATTCGTGGCCGTAGAGTTCGTTGACGAAGCTGATGCCGCGCATCGCGAACAGCCGTCGCTGTTCCGCGGGCAGTTCGCGCAGACCGGCGTAGAACGCTTTCGGCCCGAAGAAGAATCCCGCATCCACCAGCACGCCATTGCGCAGGCGCTCGCCGAGGCATTGCCGCGCGATGCTTTCGCGATGCGCCGGATCGTCGAAGCCGGCGGGCAACAGCGCGCCGTCGGGCGCGATCAGCATGCCGCGCTCGTACTGCACGTCGTCGCGAAACACGCCGACCTCGCGCAGTTCGTTGAAATCCACGTAGGACATGCGGTTCATGCCGGCAGCGCTCAGGGCATCCAGCGTGCGCCGGCTGACCGTCTCGTCGATGTGTCCTTCGTCGAGCAGCCGCTGGATGCGCGCGCTCGGATACACGCGACGCCTGAGGATGCCGCTGCGATACAGATCGAGAAAGCCGTCGACCAGCATTTCCGAACAGCCGTACAGGCCGCGCTCGAACGGCGCCGTGCCGCCTTCGGTTTCGATCAGGCGCCGATGCTTCTCGAGAATGCCGGTGCTCTCCAGCACTTCGCGATACACCGCCGGCTGGCGATGACGCAGCTGCGTCGCGTAGACGATGGCATCGCCCAGTTCGCCGATGCCGAGCTGCAGCGTGCCGCCGTCGCGCAGCAGCGTGCTCACATGCAGCGCGATCACATGCTCGGTGAGCCCGATCGGCAGGTTGGGCGGCGCAAACAGCGGATAGTCCGCAGCCGGGTCTTCCACCAGAAAATCGAACGTGTCGGAAGCGACCAGCGCATCGCCGTACATGAACGGCAGCTCGCGATGCACCTGTCCGATGAGCGCGAACGGCTGGCCGCTGGCACGCATCGATGCGATCTGCGGCAGCAGGTCCGCCGTCAGGTCGGGATTCGAACCGAGACTCAGCACGCCCGCGGGCATCTCATCCGCCGGTGGCGCCGCCACGATCTGCGCCACGACATTCATGCCGCGACGCAGGGCATCGCGCGCCACGTGCGTGTAGTTGGAACTCAGGTAGTGGCGCTGCAGATGTTCGTTGCCGAGCCAGGCGCCGGGTTCGAGATAGAACTCGATGACCTCGATGTTCGGCGGCAGCCGGCCCTGCTCGATCAGCCGCACGTATTCCAGTTCGGGAGTGTTGCCGAAGATGCGCTGCGTCAACGGCTGCAGCAGCCGGCGCTCCAGATCGCCGTGCCAGCGCGGTACGCGCAGCGACAGCGCCGTGACGATCGTGAGACGAATGCCGGGATCGCCGACGGCGCGCCGCACGAAAGCATTGACCAGCGGATTGGGCTTGCCGATCGCCACCGGCAGGCCCATGACGATGTGCCTGCCGACGCGGCTCAGCGTCGCTTCGACACAGTCGTCCGGCTGCGTGAAGCGTACGGGATTCATGAGACCTGCATCGACCGCGGCGATGCGCGCGACGTCACTGCTTCAGCAGCAGCGCAAAGCGGATCTGCACTTCGTTCGCCACGGTCCGGGTGTCCTTCCATTCTCCCTGCCCCACGCCGAAATCCAGGCGCTTGAGTGTTGCCTGTCCCTTGAGCCACGCATTGCCGTCCTTGATCTCGAACGTGAAATCGATGGGTACTGGCTTCGTGGCATCGCGCAGGGTCAGCTGGCCGGTGGCGGAGTATTTTCCCGAACCCTTGTCGGTGAATTTCTCCGCCACGTAGTGCGCCGTTGGCCACTGCTTCGAACCGAAAAGGTCGGGGCCGCGGATGATGTCATCGCGATCGCGGTCCTTCGTGTTCACCGACCCGGTATCGATCTTCACATCGAAGCGGCTCGCAGCCAGATCCTTGGGATCGAAGCGGATGTCGGCGGTGAATTTGTCGAACGCCCCCTGGAACTGCGCACCCGCCTGCGTACCGACGAACGTCAGCGTGCTGTCTTTCGGTTGCATCGTCCATTGCGTGGCGGCCCAGGCGAGGCCGAGCACGAGCGTGAGCGCCAGGGAGAGGTATTGCAGACGTCGGATCATGGTACGCAGTCTCTTGCGGAGAAAATTCAGGACCGATCCGCCTTGAGGCGGACCGGCAGCATGCGACGCAGGACATTGTCGCGATCGAAGAAATGATGCTTGAGCGCCGCGGCGGCGTGCAGGACGGCGATCGCCGCCATCGTGAGCGCGCAGATTTCATGCGCCTCGTGCAGCAGGTCGTACTTGGCGCGATCCGGCTGGATCAGGTCCGGCAGCGTGAACAGCCCGAACCAGCTCACCGGAAAATTGCGCGCCGACGACATCGTCCAGCCGAGCAGCGGCGTGATCAGGATGAGCGCGTACAGCGCCCAGTGCGACAGATGCGCCGCGACGTTCTGCCAGCGCGGCGTCTGCGCCGGCAGCGGCGGCACGGGATTGACCCAGCGCCACAGCAGGCGCACCACGGCCAGCGCGAAGATCGTCATGCCGACCGACTTGTGCTGGGCCAGTACCGCGATCTTGGCCGGGCCGAGCGACAGCGCGCCCGCTTGGTTCGCGAGCACGAACTGCGTGATGATGAGCACGACGATCGACCAGTGCAGCAGCTGCGCCACGGCGCCATAACGTTCGGTGCTGTTCCTGAGTTGCATGATGCGCGACCTGTGCCGAGGAAAGGCGGGCGGAAGTGTACGGCATTGTGCCGCAACAGCCAGACGGAGCGATCCCCATGTCGACGAGAATGATTACCCGCGCACTGCTGCTCCTGGCGAGCGCCGGGCTGCTCACCGCGTGCCCGAAGCCCGTGCGTCCGCCGGAACGCGCGCCCGCGGCGCCGACGGCGCCCGCCGAAGTACGCGACGCCACCGTCTACGACGTCGATCCCGAGACATCCACGCTGCACGTCCTGGTCTATCGCGGCGGCGCGCTGGCGCGGCTCGGCCACAATCACGTGATGAGCGTGCGCGGACTGCAGGGTCGCCTCTGGGTACATGCCATGACGACGAAGTCCGGTTTCGACGTGTCCTTCCCCGTCGCACGGATGATCGTCGACGATCCCGAGGCACGTCGCGCCGCAGGCAGCGATTTTCCGCCCGATGTCCCGGAGGCCGATCGCGACGGCACGCGCCGGAACATGCTGCGCGCCGAAGTGCTGGATGCCGGGCGCTATCCGACCATCAGCTTGAAGTCCGTGAACATCGCGGGCTCGGCGGCGAACGCGCAGGTCACGGCGCAAGTCACGATCCGCGATGTCAGTCGCGAGGTGTCGCTGCAACCTGCCATCAGCATCGAAGCCGACCGCGTCACGGTGCGCGGCAAGCTCGATCTGCTGCAGTCCGACTTCGGCATCAAGCCCTTCTCGGCGGCGCTCGGTGCATTGACGGTGCAGGATCGGCTGCACGTGACGTTCGAGGTGGTGGCCGTGCGCAGAAGGGATCCTTAGCGCTCGCGCCACGCCATCCCGTCTGGACTCTTTCCCGTCTCGATCGTGCGACTGACTTTCAGCGCGCCCAGATCCACCACCGCGATGCGATTGGCGCCCGACACGGCGACGTATGCCTCCTTGCCATCCGGTGCAATGAGAATGCCGGTCGGCGCCAGGCCCAGCGGCAGTCGTGCGCGCTGCGTGCGGCTGGCGACATCGATGACGACCAGTTCGCCCGCGCCGAGATCGGAGATCAGCACCAGCGCACCGTCGCGCGTGAACTTGAGCCGGTTCGAACGCTTCGTTCCGGCATCGAACGTGTGAACGACCTTCGCGCTCGCCACGTCGATCACGGACACATGGCCATCGCGCGAATGCGCCGTCCAGAGCTGCCTGCCGTCGGGCGACTCGTCGAGCCCTTCGGGGCCGGCGCCGACCGATACCAGTGTCTGCTGCCACTCGTCCTTCGCATCGCGCGCAACGATGCCAATGCTGTCGGACCCCATGTTGCTCGCAAACAGCTTCGTGCCATCGCGCGCAGCCAGCACCATGTGCGTACCTTCCTGAGCCGTGTCGAACTGCCAGTCGACGCGTTTCGCTGCTGGATCGAACCGCGCAATGCGCCTGCTCGCCTCCGATGTGAAGTACACGTGACCCGCGGAGAACGACAGGCCGTGCGGGCGGCGCAGTTCGCCGAGATCCACTCGCCTGATCTCGACGCGGCCGGGCACGTCGATCACCGACAGCGTGTTGCCAGCGACGTTTGCTCCGTAGTTGCTGACGAACGCGAGCCTGCCATCGTCCGACAGCTCGACTTCGTGCGGGCCGTCGCCCGTGGCGATCGTCTTCGCCGTGACGCCGCTCGCCGGATCGACGAACGACAGCGTCGCATCGCCCTTGTTCAGGACCAGCAATTCCGCGGCAGTCGCGGACAGCGACAGCAGCGACGCGAGAATGATGACTGCAATGCGCATGATGAACTCCTCACTGGATCGGCCCAACGATGCAACAGTCCGGGGACGAAGCCAAGCGATGGCCGTGGGCGCGCTCACGGCATCGTGCGCACTCTGAAGAAACCCCCACCCCAACCCTCCCCCGCTACGCGGAGGAGGGGAAAACCAAGAGCGCTTCTTTTTTGCTAACGTCGCGGCATGACCAACGCCGCGCTCTGGACGCTCGCCCTGCTGCTGATGCTGGTCGGTGCGCTCGGCATCGTGCTGCCGGCATTGCCGGGCATTCCCCTGATGTTCGCCGGCATGGTGGTCGCAGCGGCCATCGATGACTTCCAGCGCATCGGCTGGGTCACGCTGTGCATCCTCGGTTTTCTCACGCTGCTGTCCGTCATCGTCGAGTTCGCCGCTTCGGCGCTGGGTGCACGGCACGTCGGCGCGAGCAAACGGGCGATCACGGGTGCATTGCTCGGCACCGTGGTCGGCCTGTTCTTCGGCATTCCCGGCCTGATCTTCGGACCGTTCGTCGGTGCGTTGATCGCCGAACTCACGGTCCACGGACGACTCGACCAGGCCGGCCGCGTCGGCGTGGCGACCTGGATCGGCCTGATCTTCGGCACGCTCGCCAAGATCGCCATCGCCTTCACCATGCTCGGCATCTTCGTGCTCGCCTACTTCATCGCCTGAATCGCCGCTTGGACAATCTCACTCATACGCTCGCCGGCGTCCTGGTCGGCGAAACCCTGGCACGCACGACGTCGCCCAGTCCGTCGGGACTGTCGCAGCCGCAACGACGCAATCTGCTCGTGACGCTGATGGCCGTGGGCAGCAACGTGCCCGATCTCGATTTCCTGTCGTCGGCGATCAGCGGCGACAAGCTCGAATATCTGCTCGAGCATCGCGGCCACACGCATACCGTGATCGGCGCGTTCCTCGCCGCGGCATTGCTGTACCTGGTCTGCGAGGCCTGGTGTCGCTGGCGACACTGGCCGCTGATGACACGCGATCGCTGGCATGTCGCCGCCGCGGCGCTGCTCGCACTGCTGCTGCACATCACGATGGATTTCGCCAACAACTACGGCGTGCATCCGTTCTGGCCGGTCGACAACCGCTGGCTGTACGGCGACACGATCTTCATCTGGGAACCGCTGCTGTGGACGGCCGCCGCGCCGTTGATCTTCATCCTGCGCACGACGCTGGCGCGCGTGCTGGTCGGTGCCCTGCTGGCTGCCGCGCTGGCCGCCTGCTTCGGCAGCGGCCTGGTGCCGATCGGCTTCGCCGTGCTCGCGACCGGACTGGCGCTGGCGATGCTCGGTATCGCGCGCAGGACGAAACCCGTCACGGCGCTGCTCGCCGGCATTGCCCTGTGGCTGTCGATCACCGCGACGTTTGCCTTGAGTCGCAATGCCGCCGAAACGCAGGTGCGTCGTTTCGTATCGGAAGCGCTGCCGCAGATGACGGTGCTCGACTACGTGCTCACACCATTCCCCGCCAACCCCGTGTGCTGGGACGTGATGCTGCCGATGACCGACGCGGACCGTTACGTGATCCGGCGCGGCACCTGGTCATTGTGGCCGCAGGTGCTGCCGGCCGCGCGCTGTCCCGGCCACGAACTGCTCAGCAATGTCACCGCGCCGATGACGCGCGTGGTCGGCAACGATTCGCCCGCGGTGATCTGGCATGGCGAGGTGGTCATGCGCCGCACGGAACTGCCTGCACTCGCGGTTCGCGACTGCGACGCCGCCGCCCTGATGCACTTCGCCCGCGTGCCGTGGGCGCTGCGGCGCGAGAACACCTGGATTGTGGGCGACCTGCGTTACGACCGCGAACCGGCGCTGGGATTTGCTGAAATCGAACTGAAGAAAGATGCGGCGCACTGTTCGTCGCCGCTGCCACCGTGGCTGCCGCCTCGCGGCGATCTGCTGGGAGAATGAGAAGGTTTCACCCGGAGGCCGGAGAAGAAGAGTTTCCACGGGGCAGGAAGGGGGGACACACGGGGAACACAGGGAAGAAAAATTTTCTCTCTCTTGGATCCCCGTGGTCCCCGTGTCCCCCGTGGAAAATCTCTTCTCTTCCGAATCCGGTCTCAGGTCTTGCGCTTCGCCGTGAAGGTGCCTTCGCCGTAGGAGCCGAACACGGCCTTGCCCTTCATGGTGTCGCCTTCGACGGTGCCGGTGTAATCGATGCGCAGGTCGGTGCCCTGGACGTCGATCGAGAAGCCGAAGGCCACCGCCGTGCCTTCGAGCGTGCCGGTGTAGTCGACCGAGCCCATCTGGCTCGACACCTTGCCGCTCAGGGCGGTGCCGCTCTGGGCGACCGTCATGTCGGCATCCTGTGCGCCCATCGGGCTTTCGGTCGTCAGCACCCAGTTGCCCGACAGATCGGGACCCTTGGGCTTGGACGGCGTGGACGAGCAGGCCGCGATCAGGATTGCGGCGGCGGCCAAGGCCATTACACGTAGCTTGCGCATGCGAAGTTCCCCATCGGTTGGTCGCGCAGCGGGCATCGCGCTGCTGTGTTGTCGATATCGGATGCCGGGCGCCGGCAAGTATGCCTGCCGGCGCCGACGGTCGCAGCGGCGTTTGCTTGCGGCCCGAATGAAAAGATACGCCAAGCGGCCCTCCGGGACGGCGCGCCTGCGTTTGCGGTTCGTTACCCGCTTGTGCTTGCGGTGATCCGCGGCTTGCGTCGACACTAGGCCGGTCTTCCCAAGCCACGGACACCCCCATGTCGAATAGCCTCAGAAGCAGAATCCTGCTGACGATTGCCACCGCTGCGGTCGCAGCGCCGCTCGGCGTCATCCTCGCCCACGACGATCACGCCACCGGCATCTACAAGGTTCGTCACGACGAATATCACAAGCTCGGCGACGCCTTCAAAGTCATCCGCGACCAGACCCGGGCCAACGCGCCCGATGCGGCAGCGATCAAGAATGCGGCCGTCGTCGTGAACAACGCGGCCAACGAACAGTTCAACTGGTTCCCCGCGGACTCCGGTCCGAAAGAGGGCGTGAAGACCCGCGCCAAGGCCGAGATCTGGAGCAAGCCCCAGGACTTCAACGCCGCGCAGAAACTGTTCCAGGAACAGGCGGGCAAGCTCAACACGGTCGCCGCCGCCGGCGACGTCGCCGCAGTACGTGCCCAGTTCGGCGAGGTCGGCAAGGCCTGCAAGAACTGCCACGACAACTTCCGTACGCCGGAAGATTGACAAAGGCATTTCACACGGAGATCACGGAGCCAGCGATCAAGAAGAATTTCCACGGGGCAAGAATGGGGACACGGGGAGCACGGGGAAAGAAAACTCTTGTTCTCTGAGACCCCGTGTTCCCCGTGTCCCCCGTGGAAAATTCTTCTTCTCTCTTCCGGTCTCCGTAGTCTCCGTGTGAAACCCTCATCCTGACGACCCAATTCCGCCATGCCTGATTCCCCGCTCACCCGCGTCCGCATCTGGGACGCGCCGATCCGCCTCGTTCACTGGCTGATGGTCGCGCTGGTCGCGCTGTCGTGGTGGACCGCGGAGAACAACAACCTCGAGTGGCATCGCTACAGCGGCTATGCGCTGCTGGGACTGCTGGTGTTCCGCGTCTACTGGGGATTCTTCGGCAGCGAAACGGCGCGCTTCGCGAACTTCGTCAAAGGTCCGCGGGCAGTCTGGTCGTACGTGCGGGATGCGTCAGGCGCTGCCCGGCCGGGCCACAATCCGCTCGGCGCGCTGAGCGTGATCCTGCTGCTGTTGCTGCTGATTGCGCAGGTGACGCTCGGGCTGTTCGCGGTGGATGTCGACGGCATCGAATCGGGCCCGCTGTCGCATCTCGTGAGCTTCGACACCGGCCGTGCCTGCGCCGACATTCACGAGACGCTGTTCAACGTGCTGCTCGGGCTCATCGGGCTGCACATCATCGCCGTGCTGTACTACCTGCTGTTCCGCCGCCAGAACCTCATCGCGACCATGATCCATGGCAAGCGCGACGTCCCCGCCGGAACGACGACTTCGCTCGCCAGCCTGTCATGGCCGAAGCTCCTCATCGGCCTGGTCCTGGCCGGCATCGTCGTCTGGTACATCAGCCGGGGTTGAACTCAGCCGCCGCCCAGCAGCAGTTCGCGCTCGGACTGCAGCCGCTGCCGCAGGTATTCATCGCGACTGAGTCCCCCGGGAATCTCGCTCATCGCCATCACGTTCGTGACGATGGCGCTCTCACGTAGTTTGTAGAGTTCGAACATCGGATCGCGCTGCGCGGCGTAGGCGGCCTGGCGGCGTTCGGTATCGACCCGGTAGCGTTCTTCGAGCGCGGCGATCTGCTGGGTCTGCCGTGTCGCCTCGGCGACGGATTCGCGGATCAGCGCGATCTTCAGCAGCAACGCTTCGCCCGCAGACAGTTCGCCGCGACGTTCGTACTCCTCGACATCCGCTTCGATCTCTTTCGCACGCGCGGCGCGTTCCTCCGCAGGTAGCGCCGCGGCTTGCGCGAAGAATGTCCGCGTCCGCGCATGGAATGCGAGGCGTGCCTGCTGTTCGTCCGGTACCGCCGCCGCGGCGGCGATGCCCGGCGCGACCGTGTCTTCGATCGTCGCCACCGGAAGCTCCTGCGTGGCCGGTACGCTGGCCGGCGTCGTCATCGCCTGACGCGTGTGCACCTGCCAGTAGAGGATGGCCAACGACGCGGCGCCCGTGGCCGCCGCAATCATCCATGCGCGCTTCGGTTTCACAGCAGGCCGTCCACCAGCGCATAGATCAGGTTCAGCGGCTTGGCGCGATCGGCCGCATCGCTCGACTCGGACGCATCGAGCACCGGGCCATTGCCTTCGAGCACGCTGTCGATGAAGTTGCTGAGCTCCAGGCCGCGTTCCTGCACGTCGCCGTTCTCGAAGTCGACGATGGTCGTGCAGTGACTTTCATTCAGCGCGCGATATTGCGGGAAGTAGCCGCCGAAGTTCGGCAACGTATCCAGTGCCTGCTTCAGGCGCGTCGTGTCCGTCGCCCACTTCGCATGGATCAGCGCCTGCTTCGTCGCCAGATCCGGCGCCTGCTGGATCTCGGGGAAGAAGCGTTCGTACGAGTACGAGGAATAGTTGAGGTCCTGCCAGAAGTGCGCGTGACCGAGCCGATCGGTCGGCTGCTTGGCGGCGAGCGCGGCATAGAAGGTACCCAGATTTGCGCGCGTGAAACCGGGCAGCAGCGATTCGAGATAGGGCAGCGGTCCCTGATCGAGTCCCCAGACCTGGCGGATCGCCGCGTGCAGCCGTACGGACGGATACTGCTGCGCATCCGCACCCTCCGGCGCGAAGAACAGCGGGCCGGAATCGTCGATCAGGAAGCCGCGCGTCGGCGCGAGATCGCGGCGCAGATGCGGATAGTTGTCGAGACTGCCCGTGCCGCCGGCGCTGCAGCCCGTCGACAGCATCTGGGTCGGACGCGGCAGATTGTTCTTGAGCCAGGCGACCACGGCGCGCACGTTGCGCACGCCGTTGTGATGCCAGATGAGCGGCTGGTTCTGTCCCGATGGATCGCCGTACACCGCGACCCGATCGCCGCCGTACACGTCGCCCGTGCAGTACGGCACGTACACCAGGTTCCAGTTCCGGGTCTTCACGGACGTCCAGGGATGCAGCCGCACGACGAAGGGACTCACGAGGCTGCTGCCCGGATTCACCAGGCTCATGTAGTCGTCGGGAATGCCGTTGGGATTGCGTGCACCGCGGATGCCCGACTGGCCGCTGCAGCTCGCGTAGTCCCAGCAGGCGCCGCCGCCTTCCATGTAGATGAGCGTGTTGCGCGTGTTGGGAACGCGATTCACGAAGAACTTGTACTGCGAACCGTTGCCGCACACCGCCTGCGTGGATGCCGCGAGCTTCACGGTCTGCCACTGGTAGTACGCACCGCGATTGAAGCCGTCGGCAAAGCCCGCGGGATTCGGCTTCAGCGGATAAATGCCCTGCTGCTGCGCCGCCGTCACGGGATTGTCGGGTCCCGGCGGGAAGGCGAGGTTCAGCAGGGTCTGGAAGGCGTTGTAGTCGCCGGGTTCGGCCCGCGCCGACACGGCGGACAGCGACAGAACGAGGGCGAGGAAGGCGGCACCGATGCGCGCATTCATGAGCAACCTCCAGTGTCATTCCTGCCGTCCGGACGGACGGCCGTTGCGACGTCAACCGGCGGCCACGGTGAGCCGGCCCGGCGGAGGTGTCAATTCGCAGATTCGCGACGTGCCGGACGATTCCGGACGACGTCGCCGTGCCGCGCTACTTGCGGTCCGGGTATTTCGCCAGCACCTGCTCGACGACCGCCCTGGCGTCGGCGTCGCTCAGTTCAGCCGAATCGAAACTGGCGTCGATCGAGCCGCTCCACACCTGCGCGTTCTTGTTGGCATCGATGACGTCGAGCGTGAATGTGCCGCTCTGCGCTTTCTTCTTGCCGATCGGCAGGCTGATGCCGACACCGCCGCCCACGCCGCCGGACCCGCCGCCCATGCCGACGCCGACGCGCGGCTTCGACTGCGGGTTCTCATGGGTCGACAGGTGATAGGCGATGCGGCAGTCGGGCTTGTCCGCCGACTGGGTGTAGCCCTTGGCCTCCAGCGTCTGCATCACGATGCCCTGCACGCGCTGATCCGTGAACGATGCTGCGTCGGTTCCCGGCGACGGATTCCACGCGAAGCTCTGGCAGTTCGGCAATGTGCCTTCGATGCTGTCGACGCGCACGGCCGGCGCCGACGACGTCGCGCAACCGCTGAGCACCATCGTCGTCAGCAGGGCGGTCCAGGGGTTCGCAGTGACTCGCATCGGCATGGGATTCTCCGGGAATGACGAGAACTCAACGAATAAGATGCGTTGCAGGATCCGCGACTGCGGAATAGCGCAGCTGCCTCTTCCTGTAGGTCAGGCTTTAGCCTGACTCCCAGAGGCCGGCTAAAGCCGGCCCCACAGGAGAGATTAAAGAGTAGACCGCTACGGCTTGCGCCGCTTGTGATCCTTGTGCGGCTTTTTCTTGCCGCCCGGTTTTTTCCCGACCGGCTTCTTCCCCGGCACGAACTCGCGCTCGCGCTTCAACCGATCCGACTGCGTCTTCAGCGCCAGGCTGATCTGCAACTGCTGGCCGCCGACCCGCACCTTCTGCAGCGCGCGGAAAATCTCCTTGGGCATGCCGCCGGGCAGATCGACGAAGCTGTGATCCTCGCGGATCACCACGCGCCCGATGAACTTGCCTTCGAGGCCAGCTTCATTGGCGATGGCGCCGACGATGTTGGACGGTTTGATACCGTGGACCGCGCCGACTTCGACGCGATAGGTCTGCAGGTCCGAATCGTCGTGACGCTCGCGTTTGCCGTGCTGTAGGCGCTCGCCGTCGGGTTCGAACTCGCGGCGCGCCGGACGCTCGTCGCGACTGCGGCGTTCGGGGCGATCGGCTGGCGGCGGCGAATGGTCGACTGCAGCGGATTCGCGTTTGCGCTCGACCTTCCCTGCCGACTCCCGCTCGTCCCGCTTCTCCCGCTGCGGCGCGTCCAGCAGCAGCGGCGTCTTGCCCTGCGCCATGCTGGCCAGCGCGGCCGCAATCTCGATGGCGGGCACATTGTGTTCCTGTTCGTAGCGCTCGATCAGTCCGCGAAAGGCATTGGCCTCGCCGGCAGCGAGCGCATCCGTGATGCGCTGATTGAAGCGAATGACGCGCTGTTCGTTCACGTCTTCGACCGTCGGCAACTGCATCTGTGTGATGGGCTGGCGCGTCGTGCGTTCGATCACGCGCAGCATGTTGCGTTCGCGCGGCGCGATGAACAGGATCGCCTCGCCGCTGCGTCCGGCGCGTCCGGTGCGGCCGATGCGGTGCACGTAGGATTCCGGGTCGTACGGCACGTCGAAGTTCACGACGTGACTGATGCGATCGACGTCCAGACCGCGCGCCGCGACGTCGGTGGCGACCACGATATCGATCTGGCCTGCCTTGAGTCGTGAGATCGTGCGTTCGCGCAGGTTCTGCGGGATATCGCCGTTCAGTGCCTCGACGGCGAAACCGCGCGCTTCGAGGCGTTCCGCCAGTTCCGTGGTCGCCTGCTTGGTGCGCGCGAAGACGATCATCGCGTCGAAGGTTTCGGCTTCGAGAATGCGCGTCAGCGCGTCGAGCTTGTGCACGCCGCTCACCATCCAGAAGCGCTGGCGGATGCTGCTGGCCGTGCTCGTCTTGCTGCGGATGGTCACTTCCGCCGGCTTGCGCAGATGGTTCTGCGCGATGCGCCGCACCTCGGCCGGCATGGTCGCGGAGAACAGGGCGATCTGACGCGACTGCGGCGCCTGGCCGAGAATCCATTCGACGTCGTCGATGAAACCCATGCGCAGCATTTCATCGGCTTCGTCGAGCACGAAGTAGCGCACGGACTGCAGCTTCAGCGTTTCGCGCTTCAGGTGATCCATCACGCGGCCCGGCGTGCCGACGACGACATGCACGCCGCGCCGCAGGCTGTGCAGCTGCGGCGTGTAGCTCTGGCCGCCATAGATCGGCAGCACATGAAAGCCCGGCATGTGCGTGGCATAGCGCTGGAAGGCTTCGGCCACCTGGATCGCCAGCTCGCGCGTCGGCACCAGCACCAGCGCCTGCGGCTCGCGCAGTTCGAGATCGATTTTCGACAGGATCGGCAGCGCGAACGCGGCCGTCTTGCCGGTGCCGGTCTGCGCCTGACCGACGACGTCGACGCCGCTCAGGATGTGGGGAATGGTCGCGGCCTGGATCGGCGACGGCGACTCGTAGCCGACGTCGTTGAGCGCGGCTACGACGGCGGCGCTCAGGGAAAGGTCATTGAAACTGACCGGGCTCGCACCGTCAGCGGGGGATTGGGCGGACATGAAAAACCTCGGGAAGGGTTCGGCGACGGCGGTCGGCCGATGAAAGGCGCGCGATTCTAGCGGTTTCGGACTCTTACTGTGGGGCCGGCTTTAGCCGGCCTTTCAGGAGTCAGGCTAAAGCCTGACCTACAGCCTGACCTACAGGGAGAGCAGGGAAACACAGCGCCCTTACGGCCGGTATTCGTAATGCCACGGCTCGTTCGGCGAGGCCAGCGGCCCGTGGAATTTCGAACTGGCCGCCGCAATCGCCGCCTGCAGCTTCTGCGCCCAGCCGCCGGCCACCCACTCGCCTTCGATCGCCGCCGTACTCGTCCCGGCCACCAGCCGCGCGCCCTGCTGGACCTGGAAATCGATGGCGCGCGCACGCCCGTGCGGCGACAGACCGGGCGCCGCCAGCGGCGCCGGGAATTCGGGCTGCCATTCGAGCAGGAAGCTGCGCAACGCCTGCGGCCTGGTCGCGCCGCTGTCGCACACGGCGGCATACAGATCGGCCGCGATCGCGCCGACGCTGCGATTCTCGTTCCAGCGCTCGATCTGGGTGTCGAGGCTGCGTACCTCGGTATTGGCATAGAGCGTGTAGCCGGGATTGTCGGCCGCGAAACGCGCGCTGATCTTCTCGATCTCGGCGAGCAGCGCGCGATATTCGTCGGACTCGCGATACGCATCGATCTGCGCCTGCGTCCAGCTCCAGCGGTCATCGAGCGAGCGAAGGCGCAGATAGGAGCGCAGCGCCAGCAACTGGCGATCCGTGCCGTCGATGCGGTCGAGCGCGGCGACGATCCGTTCGCCCTGCGGCCGCGCCAGTGCATTCAACTGCTGGCGCATGCCGCGTTCGCTCATGCACGATCCGGCGCTCGCCGTACCGGCGCAGATCGCCAGCAGCGCGACGAGCGGACTGCGCAGGTCCATCACGGTCCCGGCGTCGGCTCCTTGTCGGGCGTCACGTCCTTTTCGATCACGATGGTGCCCTTGAGCACCAGCGCCGCGATGGCGCCGAGCGCGGCGAGCTGCGGCGCGAGCAGCGTGCCGACCACGCCGAGCGTCAGCGGCATGTCGATCAGCACGCGGCCTTCCTCGTTCTTGATGATCACGCGCCGCACGTTGCCGGCGTGGATGATCTCCCTGATCTTGCCGAGCAGCGTCTCGCCGCTGAACTGGAATTCTTCGGATTTGAATTCGGACATGATTCCTCCGGAATGGGTGAGGGAAGTCACGAAGGTCATGAAGGTCACGAAGGTCGGAAGATCCTGCAGTCCATGAAAATCCTCGTCACTTTCGTGACTTTCGTGACTCTCGTGACTCTCGTGACCTTCAACCAATCAACTCCTTCAACTTCGCATGGCCCGTGCGCGACATCGGCAGTTTCTTGCCGTCGGCGAGGATCGCGAGCCAGCTGTCCTTGCCGTACAGATCAATGCGCGCGAGGCGCTCGATGTTCAGGATGAACGAGCGATGGATGCGCACGAAACGCGTCGGATCGAGCTGCGACTCCATGTCGCTCATGGTCTGCTGCTTGCGCAGATGGTTGCCGCTGGACGCGAACGACAGGTAATCGTCCTGTGCCTCGATGTAGTCGATCTTCTCCACCGGCAGCACGTGCACGCGGCCCTCGTGGCGGATCAGCACGCGCTCCAGCGTCTTGCCGGGCGGACGTGCGGCCACGGACAGCTCGGACGCAGACGGTTGCGGCGCACGCGTCCGCAGGCGTTCGCCGGCGCGTTCCACCGCCGCCACGAGCCGGGCCGGCTCGACGGGCTTGAGCAGATAGTCGACGGCGTGGACTTCGAACGCGCGCAGCGCGTACTCGTCGAACGCCGTGCAGAAGATCACCGCGGGCGCCTTGTCGGCCAGCAGTTCCAGCACTTCGAAGCCCGACAGCTTCGGCATCTGGATGTCCAGGAAGATGAGTTCGGGGTTCAGTTCCTCGCACAGCTTCACGGCTTCGAAACCGTTGGCCGCCTGACCGATCACTTCGACGTTCGGCATCTTGGTCAGATGCTCGATCATCAGCGATCGCGCCAGGGTTTCATCGTCGACGACCATGACTCGCACGGCTTGACTCCTCAACTTGCGGCTGCCGCGGCGGGCAGCAGGATGGACACGCGAAAGTGGGTTTCACCCGCGTCGACGTCGACGCTGGCGCGATGGCCGCACAGCTTCTCGACGCGCGAGCGCACGTTCACCAGGCCGACGCCGGTGCTGCGCGAGGGCGGCCGGTCCGGATCGCAGGGATTCTCGACGATCAGCTCGATGAAGCGGTCGCGACGCCGCGCGTGCACCGTCACTTCACCGCCTTCGAGCATGTGCGCGACGCCGTGATGCACGGCGTTCTCGACCAGCGGCTGCAGCATCAGCGGCGGCACGGAGATTTCGCGCACGTCGTCGGCGATGTTGAAGTTCGTGCGCAGCCGCTCGCCGAAGCGCACGCGCTCGATGGCCAGGAACGTTTCCGCCAGCGAGATTTCCTCGGCGAGCGGAATCGCCTGCTCGCGTCCGAGCGTCAGGCTCTTGCGAAAGAACTGCGCCATCAGGAAACACATGTGGCGCGCGGCCGCCGTGTCGTTGCCGATGAGCGCGGCCACCGAGTTCAGGCTGTTGAACAGGAAGTGCGGATCGAGCTGCGCACGCAGCGATCGCAGTTCGGCCTCGCGCGCCAGCACCTGCGATTCCAGCGCCTGGCGTTCGGCTTCGCGCGAGCGCTGGAATGCCCATAAAAGATAGTGGCCGAGAATGGCGAGCACGATGGCGACGCCGCCGGCGAAGATCATCACGGGCACCGCGCCCATCGCGCTGGCGGGATATTCCTCGCCGGGCGGCAGCAGGAACTGCGCCCAGCCGTAGGCCATCGTCAGCCAGATCGCCAGCGAAATCAGGCCGGCCACGGTCCACATCCACGCCATGCGCGTCGCCGGCGTGCGATCGGGCGGCATGAGCTGCACCAGGTACCAGAACGACAGCGACTGCAGGCCGAGCAATACCGCGAGCGGCACCGCAAACAGCACCGACCAGCGCGCGCCGGCACCGCCGCCGAAGAACATCACGCCGGACAGCTGCAGACCGAAGGCGATCCACACCGCGAGGTATCCCAGCATCCTGCCGCGGCTGATGAGAATGGGATGCATGGCGGCGCGCGGCCTAGTTCTTCACTTCGATGCCGCTCATGACGATGAAGCCCGTGATGATCAGGGTCTTCGTCGGCACGGTGCTGGTGGGCCGGCGCTTGTCGACGAAGCCGCCCATGAGCGTGGCGACCTTGCTGGTGACGGTCCAGTCCGGCGGCACGTAGATTTCCATGCCGCCCCAGAAGGCGAACACTTCGATGGTGGCGACATCGCCTTCCATGCGCGCGTCGGCGAGATCGATCTTGATGCCGGCCATCACGGCGCTGAGATCGGCGCCGCGGAACGGCCGCGACACGGGGCGCAGTTCGGTACCCGACATCACGGCGAAGCAACGGATGTATTCGGCATGATCGTCGACCACCGGTGTCGCCTCGGCGCCGGAGCGCGCGGCGAAGGCGCGCCATACCAGCGTGCCGCCGAGCGCCAGCAGCCCGAGCGGAAAGGCGACCTGCCAGAAGTTGAGATCGATCCAGCCGAGCTTGTCGATGAAGATCCACGAGCCGATGAAGATGAAAACCCAGCCGACGCCGTTCATGCGCTTGTTGGTGGGCCGGATCACCATGCTCGCCCCGACCAGCACGAACACCATCGGCCAGATCAGCCGGAACGCGTGACGCGTATCGATCCAGCCGAGGTTGCCGGCGAGGAAGACGAGCCCGAGCGCGATGATCCACAGCCCGACCAGCAGGCGGGTCGTGAACAGCGGATCGCGACGTGAGGATTCATCCTTCATGCGACACCCGATCTTCACGATTGCCGCACTCGGCCGACCCGCAACTTCCGCCGATCACCAGATCCACGCCATAGGCGATGACGAAAATGGGCCAGGCGCTGAACCAGCCGAGATTGAACAGATCGCTGACGCCGATCTGGCAGTAGATGCCGGTGGCGAGCAGCCAGATGCCGCCGCTGCGGGTCAGGTGCCGCGACGGCGCCACGATCGCGATCAGGCCGGGCACCATCAGCGCCACGGGCCAGTAATCCCAGATGAACCGCGGCAGGCTCCAGCCCAGATTGAAGGCCAGCAGCATGCCGCCCAGCACGATCAGCAATAGGCCCGTCGCCAGCGGCGAGCGTCGGGACGGATGTTTCGAAGGACTCAAGAGATAGGACTCCGGGCAGACAGTCTGCGCCATGGGAGCCACCTTACGAGCGGGGAGGTGTGCAGGCCAGCCAACACCGGCAAACGGCGGGGCCGGACCGGTGAAGGAACCGTCACTTGTGGGGCCGGCTTCAGCCGGCTCTTCTTCGGAGGCCGGCTGAAGCCGGCCCCACAGGCAGAACAGGGCGGCGATCAGCGTTCCTGCTGACGGAAATTCGGGCGTCCGCCCGACTCCGGGCGCGAAGACCGGCCGGCATTGTTGTCGTTGCCGGCCTGCGGCCGGCTGGCACGTTCCTGATTGCCGCGATTCAAGCTCGGCTGTTCCTGCCGCTGCTGGGAACGCGGCTGTTCGACGCGCGGCTGCGGCTGTGCTCGCGGTGGTTCACGCGATTCGCTGCGCTGGCGCGGCTGGGCATCGCCCGATGACTGCCACGAGCGCGGCTGCTCACGCGGTTCGGCATTGCGCCTGAGGCGGTCCTGCGCGTCATTGCCGCGCCATTGCCGGGGCTGTTCGCGCGTGCGCTCGACGGAACGCGCCGGGGCACTGCCCTGCTGCAATGAATTCACGGCGGGCACTTCCGTGCGCTGCGGCGTTTCGCGTCGCGTCACCGCGGGGCGATCGGAGCTGCGCCACTGATCACGCGCATCGATGGCCGCCTCGCGTTCGCGGCGCAGGTCGCTGCGCTCGGGCCGTGGCTGCTGCGTACGATCGACTGCAGCGGGATTCGCGGTACTGCCGGCGCGCTGGCGATCTGCGCGCCACTGCTGTTCGCGCGGACCGTCGCCGTCCGGTCGCGTCTGCAATCGACCCGGTGCGGCGAGATTGCCGGTCGCGCCGGCTCGCAGCTGCGAACGCGGAATCGGGCGACCGCCATTTGCTTCGATGGCGCGCTGTTCGGCGTCGAAGGAAATCCGCGCCGGACGCCGCGTGTCGGCAGCGCGATTGCGCTGATCGAATGTCTGACGCACGACGTGATCGGCGCTGCCCGGAATGCGACCGAGCGTACGCGCCGCGAACACGCTGTCGCGATTCGGCGCGAGCGCCGGCGGACGCGGATCGTGATGCCAGCGACGCAGATCGTTCTGATCGACGCGCGACCAGTGGCCGTCGAGATTGCCGCCGCCGCGGAAACGATCGCGATCGACGATCGTCACGGCGCGCGGATCGCGCCCGTAGCGATAGTCGAAATGGCGATTGCGGCCGTTGTAGACATGGGTGATGAACGTGTTGTTGACGATCACCGTGTTCGACACGTTGACGTTGTTGAGATAGCGGCGCGAGTAGCGATAGCCCGGCACATAGACTTCGCGCGGACCGAGCGGGAACCAGCCGACGCCCGGGCCGATGCCGACGGACACGCTCACGCCGGGGCTGCCCGCCCAGGCCACGAGTGCCGGCGCATATACCGGGCGGATGTGGCGCGGACCGGGAACCCAGCACCAGCGGCTGCTGACGTAGGCCCAGCGGCCATAGTGGAACGGCGCGAAACCCCACGGTGAGTTGTCGACCCAGCTCCAGCCCCACGGCGACACCCACACCCAGCGGCCGTAGCGATACGGCGCCCAGCCGGCGGCGACGTAGCTCGGCGTCCACACGTAACCGTACGTCGGCTCGTTGATCCAGCGGCCGTGGCGGTCGAGATCTTCGTAGCCGATGACTTCGTTCGAGACGTAGCGCGCCGATTCGGAATTCTCGGCGACGCGGTTGCGATCATTGGCCCAGTCTTCGAACGCGGTGCGCGCACCGAGCGGCACGATGCTCGCGCCGAGCTGGCCGGTGCCGGTGAAGGTACCTTCTTCACCGTCATCGACGCGCCAGGACTTGCCGTCCGCAATCACTTCGCTGCCGCCGCTGCGCACGGCAACGACGGTACGGTCGCCGGCGGGATTCGCATCGATGCGGTATTCGCCCGGATGCCGCAGATCGACGGTGGCGTTCGGTGTCTCGACTTCGATGCGTTCGTTGTCGCGGCGACGCAGGACGCGCACGACCGCACTGCCTTCGGACAGCTCCAGCCGCATCACGTCATCGTCGAGTTCGATGATGGACAGGCCGGTACCCTGATCGAGATGGATCTTCGAGGAGCCCACCTGCAGTTCGGCGCGGCCGCCGTTCTCGACGAACAGGCGATCGCCATTGGTGAGCGGCCGGTTCAGAACGGCTTCGGCCCACTCCTCCGTGCCGGCCGGCGCCAGCGTCACCTCACCCTCGATCAGGCCGAGTCGCGCAACGCGGCCCGGCGCGTCCGCCACCTCTTCGGCAAGGGACGCGCAGGACAGTGACAGCAGGCACAGGAGCAGCAGGCTACGCATGGTTCACCGGATTGTATCGCTGCAGACTCAACGCTTTTCGACAGTGCGGGGTTCGAGCGCATCATCGATCCGAACGAGTGAACTCCAAGTGAATGGCGCGCTGCTAGACTGAACGGCGTCATGCACATCAGACATATTCCTTCACGCCTGCTCGGGATCGCCCTGATGCTGGGGCTCGTCGCCTGCGGCGCGACGCCGCCGCAGGAACCCGCCCGCACCAGGAAGCCTGCGGAACCGGCCGACGTGCTGCTGGCTGACGCCGTCCGGCGACAGCAGGGGCACTTCGATGTGGTTCAGGCATTGCCATTGGTCAAGGCCGCGCTCGACAAGGCGCCGGACCGTCCGGACATCGCCTGGTTGTATGTGCAACTGTGCGCGCGGGTCGCGGGTTGCCAGCCGGAATCCGCGGAAGCGCGGCTGCGACGCGTCGATCCGAAGAATGCCGCTGCCTGGCTCGGCGCACTCGACCGTGCGCGGCGCAGCAACGACGTGGCGGCCGCCAACGAAGTCCTGGACGCGATGAGTCGCAGCGAACGCTTCGACATCTACTGGAACGCGCTGGTCTCACGCATTGCCGTGGTGCTGAGCGCCGACACGGCCGCACAGCTCGGCCCGACGACGCCGGACCTGGTCACCAGCAGTCTCAATGACACCATCGGCTGGCTGTCCGCCGTGTCGCTCCCGGTGTTCCGCCCCCTGGGCGACGCCTGCATCCGCGAACGCGGCAGCAATCCCATCGCCGCACAGCGCTGCCGTGCGATTGCCGACGTCCTGCTGCGCGGCGACAGCTATGTGGCCGAAAGCTTCGGTTTTGGCATTCGCGAAAGTCTCGCCGCGCCTGGTTCGCCGGACGCAGCTGCGGTCGCCCGCGACATCCGCCGCTCCCGCTACCAGCGCGACACCGCGGGCCAGATCATCGCGATTCAGGAGAATCGGGAAAAATTCTCGCGCGAGCTCATCAAGCTGATGGCCAACCTGCGCCGCGAACAGGATGTGTACCTCGCCGTGCTGCGCTGGGGTCAGCAGCCGGTGGAGCCGCCGGCGGACTGGACACCGAGCGGCACATGACTTCCGACTGTGGGGCCGGCTGAAGCCGGCTGTCTGACTGTAGGTCAGGCTTTAGCCTGACGGTCGGAAAAAGGCCGGCTGAAGCCGGCCCCACAGGAAGAAATTCTCACGCCGCCTGCTTCTGTTCCTTCGGCTCGCCGCCCAGCGCCTCGCGCAGATCGGTCAGCAGCTGCGACAGTTCGCCGGTCATGAGCAGGAAGTCGATGTCGAACTGTTCCTCCGGCGCGATGCCCTCGTTCTCGGACTTGTCCTTCACGATCTCCAGGAACTCGACCCGCTTCACCTGCAGCTTGTCCGTCAGCACGAAGGAGACGCGATCGTTCCAGGTGAGGCCGAGGCGCGTGACGTACTTTCCGCCGGCGACGTGCTCCTGGATTTCCTTGCCTTCGAGCGGATGGCGCACGTAGCGCACGGTGGCCTTGGTCTTGTCGGCCGTCTGCAGTTCGAGGTCGTGATCGAGCACGAAGCGCAGCGGGGCATCGCCGAGCGCGAGCCAGGCGCCCATCGACGAATGCGGCACGAGCTGCGTTTCCATGAACTGCACCGGCAGGCTGCCGAGCGTGTCGCGCAGCGTCTCGACCAGTTCGTCGGCGCGCGCGCCGCCGGCCGCGTCGACGATGAACCAGCCGTTGACGGTATCGATCCACGCACGCGTGATGCGACGACGTGACAGTGCGCGCGCACGCAGTTCTTCCGTCACCTTTTCCTTCAGTTCGCGCATCTGGCGGCGACCGACCGGAAATCCCTGCTGCTGCGCCAGTTCTTCGGCGCGTTCGACGGCGACCTGCTTGATGATCGACGACGGCAGCAGCTTCTGTTCGACACCGAGCGCGATCAGGTACTGGCCGTTGGTGTGATGCACGTAGCGCTGCGCCACGCTCGAATGCACCCAGCCGCGACTGAACATCTCGAAGCTGTTGCAGGGCTGCAGCGGACGATTCGACAGCCGGCTTTCGAGTTCGACCAGCGGCATGGTCCAGCCGTCGGGCAGGCGATAGATGATGAGATTCTTGAACCACATGAGATGACGGCCTGCGCAAAAGCGGCCGAGTATACGGACCCCGGCCGCGCCGTCGACTACTTGAAATCGCGCGCCGGGTCTGCGATGCCGGCGATGCGCGTCACGCGCTGCAGCACCCGGGAATTTTTTCCTGTCTCGCTCTCAGGTTGCGCGTGGAGATCGAAGACGCGGGGCCGGCGGCGCAGGCCCGCGATTGCGCATTCGCCTGCTTTCGAGCAGCACCGAATCGCCGAATTCATGCGTCCTGAAATCGTGTGCGCCGAGCATGGCGGGGATCTGAAGAGTTCGGATTTCACACAGAGGGCACAGAGGTCGGAGGAAGAAGAAATTTCCACGGGGGAAGAATGGGAACACGGGGAGCACGGGGAAAGAAAATTTCTGTTCCGAGACCCCGTGCTCCCCGTGTCCCCCGTGGAAAATTCTCTTCTTCTTTGCCTTGAACTCCGTGGCCTCCGTGATCTCCGTGTGAAACTCTTCCCCTCCCTAAGCGACCTTGAGCACCAGCTTGCCGAGGTTCTCGCCCTTGAACAGCTTCAGCAACGTCTCGGGAAACGTCTCGATGCCCGCGACGATGTCTTCGCGGGTCTTCAGTTTGCCGGCGGCGAGCCAGCCGGCCATGTCGTGCATGGCCGGCGGATAGCGGTCGGCGTAGTCGAACACGACCATGCCGGTCATGCTGGCGCGATTCACCAGCAGCGACATGTAGTTCGACGGGCCCTTCACGCCCGCGGTGGCGTTGTATTGCGAGATTGCGCCGCAGATGACGATGCGCGCGTTGCGGGCGAGTCGCGTGAGCGCGGCATCGAGAATGTCGCCGCCGACATTGTCGAAGTAAACGTCGATGCCGTCGGGGCAGTGCTCGCGCAGCGCCTTTTTTACATCCTGCGACTTGTAGTCGATGGCCGCGTCGAAGCCGAGCTGCTTCACGAGGTATTCGCACTTCTCCGTGCCGCCCGCAATACCGACGACGCGACAGCCTTTGATTTTCGCGATCTGGCCGACCACCGTGCCGACCGCGCCCGCGGCACCGGAGACGACGACCGTCTGCCCCGGTTGCGGCTTGCCGATATCCAGCAGGCCGAAGTACGCCGTCATGCCCGGCATGCCGAGCGTGCCGAGATACACCGGCAGCGGTGCGAGGCGGCTGTCGACCTTCGTCAGCAACGTGCCCGGGACAGTGGCGTATTCCTGGATGCCGAGCGTGCCGTAGACCTCATCGCCTTCCCTGAATCCCGGATGATGCGAAGCGATCACCTTGCCGACGCCGCCCGCACGCATCACTTCGCCGATGCCGACGGGCGCGATGTACGACTTGCCTTCGTTCATCCAGCCGCGCATCGCCGGGTCGAGCGACAGGTACAGCGTCTGGACCAGGACTTCGCCGTCGGCCGGCTGACGCACCGGTTCTTCGACGTAGTTCCAGTCGCTGCGCTTCGGCAGGCCGACGGGTCGGGCTGCGAGACGGAACTGATGATTGATCTGCGTCATGTGAGGTCTCCGCTGAGGTAGGCGGAGCTTAGCCTGTGGAGCCGGCTTCAGCCGGCCTAAGAAGTGTCAGGCTGAAGCCTGACCTACAAGCCTGACCTACACCTACTCTTCTTCCTCTTCGGTATCGTCCGCCGGCTCGTCGTCCTCATCGGACGCGACGTCGCTGTCGTCCGCTTCATCGCCGCAATCGTCACCCAGCCAGCGGCCTTTCAGCGTGCCCTTCATGGTGAAGACCTCGGCGCCTTCGCCGAACTTCATGTCGAGCGTGCCGGTCATCGACTGCGGCGTCGGCGTGCTGATCTCGAGGACGCCGCTGCCCTTGCGCTCGCCTTCGCAGACCAGGCGCACTTCCTGCGCGGTGCGCGAGGTGCTGACGAACGTCTGGCGACACCCGTCCGCATTGGCGGCATGAAACGGCTGTTCGATGTCCTTCGCGGTGATGCATTCCTGCGAGACATCGCGCTCCGGCCCCTTGGCGGCCTCCGCCTTCCAGTCGGCCTGCATCTTCGCGATCTGTGCCGGCGTCAGTCGCGCCTTCAGGTCCTTCGACAGCGGCAGCGTGCCGCCCATCTGGGTCAGCGATTCGATTTCCCAGAGTCCCGTCTTCACGTTGAGGCGCTCGGCCCCCGCCGCAGCGAACGAGAGCGAGACACAGGCGAACGCCGCAGCGGCCAGAACAGGTTTGCGAGTCATCTTGAATCTCCGAACTGAAGGAACGCGATCATTGTCGGCGAGGGTGCGAGTACTTTCATGCGTCATCGGAGCCACCGAAGGCGACGCCTTGCCGAGGAACGCCCGGGTCCGCGCAGACGTTTCCCACCGGAGCATCGCACACCCGGGGAGCCTCGCATGGCCGCTCGCAGCACTCGCAAATCGCCGCAGGGAAAAATCGCACAGATTGCGAATCGCACTGTCGTCCTCGGCGTCGCGCTTTCCAGTCCCGACAAACAGCTATGGCCCGGCGCGCGCGAGGAACGCGCCGTGACGAAGCTCGATCTCGCCGACTATTTCGCGCAGGTCGCCGACTGGATGTTGCCGCACCTTCAGGGACGACCGTGCTCGCTCATCCGCGCGCCCGACGGCATCGGCGACCAGATCTTCTTCCAGCGCCATGCGATGCCAGGGACTTCGAAACTGCTCACGCTCAAGAAAGTCGCCGACGACCCCAGGCCCTATCTGCAGATCGATCGCGCCGACGCGCTCATTGCCGTGGCGCAGACGGCAGGCATCGAACTGCATCCCTGGAACTGTCGCCCGGACGACCCGGAAACGCCGGGCCGCCTCGTGTTCGACCTCGATCCGGGGCCCGAGGTGGACTTCGACCGGGTGATCGAGGCCGCCAAGGAACTGCGCGTGCGACTCGATGCGCTCGGCCTCGTCGCCTTCTGCAAGACCACCGGCGGCAAGGGACTGCACGTCGTGACGCCGCTCGACAGCAAGGGCCGACGGGCCGCGAGCTGGGAACAGGCGAAAAGCTTCGCGCAGACCGTCTGCGGTCAGATGGCGCAGGATGCACCCGATCGCTATCTCATCAACATGTCGAAGAAGCTGCGTGCCGGAAAAATCTTTCTCGACTACCTGCGCAATGACCGGATGGCGACAGCCGTCGCGCCGCTGTCGCCGCGGGCACGAAAAGGCGCGCCCGTCTCGATGCCGCTCACCTGGGCTCAGGTCAAAAGCGGTCTCGATCCGTTGCGGTACACGCTGCGGACCGCGCCCGCGCTGCTGAAGCGCTCGACAGCCTGGCGGGACTACGCCGACGCCGCGCGGCCGTTGAGGCCGGCGATCAGGCAACTCCTGCAACGACCGGCGCCGTCGCGACGCGTCGCGAAAGCGCGGTCACGCGAGGCGACACGGCATACTCACGCCTGATCGACGCATTCCTTCATCGCCTGCATCGTCCGGTCATCCCCTTGAAGTACGCCGCCGTTCTGATCCTTCTTTGCGCATTCGCCTGCGACGCCGCCGCGGCGGGCCTGGTCGACGACATCAATCAGCTGCGACGCAAGGGCTGCAAGGGACGCTCGGTCGATACGCCGCTGCGCGCCGATCGCGAACTGGACGCCGTGGCCCGCGAATGGTCGCGCGGCGGACGCCTGCGCGATGCGCTGGCGAGCACGGGCTATCGGGCACAGAACTCGGCGTCGATGCGGATCGAAGGTGCCCCGAATGAAACCGCCTTGCTGCGCGCGCTCATCGACAACTACTGCGAAACGCTGACGGACCCCTCGTTCACCACCATCGGGCTCGTACAACGTCGCGGCGAAGTTCACATCGTCGTCGCCATGCCCCTCACTACCCCCGCAATTCGCGACGCGGATGTCATCGCACGCCGCGCACTCGATCTCGTCAATGAAGCGCGGGCCAAGCCGCGCAAGTGCGGCAGCACCGCCTTCCCGGCAACGACGCCGCTGCAGGCATCGGCGTTGCTGGCGCGCGCTGCACTCATCCATGCACAGGACATGGCCTCGCGAAATTTCTTCGAGCACGAAGGCTCGGACGGCAGTCAGGCCTCGAGCCGCGTCACGCGCGTCGGTTACGAATGGCGCAGCGTCGGCGAGAACATCGCCGCGGGTCCGGGCACGGCCGAGAGCGTCGTCGACGGCTGGCTGAAAAGTCCCGGGCATTGCGCCAACCTCATGAGCGACAAGTTCACCGAGATGGGGATCGCGTTTGCGACCAACCCAAAAAGCGACGCGGGGATTTACTGGGCGCAGGTGTTTGCGCGGCCGAGGAAGTAAGAGTTTCAGAACAAGAGTTTCAGAACAAGAGTTTCAGAACAAGAGTTTCACACGGAGATCACGGAGAACACGGAGGTCGGAGAAGAAGATTCTTTATTCCCCGTGTCCCCCGTGCTCCCCGTGGAGAGTTTTCTTTTCCGAGGTTCTTTTCCTGGTCCGAAACTCTCAGCGCTGAACCGAAGCGGAGGCCGAGCCGTTGGCGTTCGCGCCGGCATCGACGGCAAGACCCCCGCGTGATGCATTGGCGCGGCCGTTGGCGGAGCCCTCGCCGGAACCGCTGATGACGGAGGTCAACGGTGCGGACGGTTCCGTCGTGCTGGACGGAGTCCGCAGGACGTCGAGCGGCGCACCGTCAGCGGCCGGTGTCGCACTTTCCTGCGACGAGGATGTGAGAGTCGACAGGTTCGACGTACCCGAACCCTTCAGCGCGGCCTGCGTCGAACTGGCGTTCGTCGCAGCGGATGTCGTACGAGCTTTCACATCCTGCACCGTCGATGCGCTGCGCTCGCGGACCGTGCCCGCGGTGTCGCGCACGCGTTCGGTCGCACGATCGGGCAAGCGCGTGGCGCGATCGAGGCCGCCGGTATCGAGACGTCCGCCGAACGAGCCGTTGCCGCTGCCCTGCGTCATCGCGCCCACATCGCGCATGCCGCCGGACAGGGTGCCGCCCAGTCCGCCCGTGAGACTGCCACCCAGCACTTGAGCATTCACTGATACGGCCGCCAGCATCGCTGCCATCGAAACGCCGACACGAATGAAGTTCTTCATGAGTTCCTCCTCGATGGCTGCAGCCAATCTGCAGCCTTTGCAAAGAGGACGACCGGCGACGGCGATTTCTTCCCGGACGAATCAATTTTCGTCGATGCGCAGTTCTGCGCCGACCAGGCCTTTGCCATAAATCCGGTCGGTTCCCTTCGCTCCGAGATCCTGTGCGTGCGATGCGAGCAGCGCGAGCGCCTGTCCTGCCTGCTTCACATCGGGCGTCGACAACCGCCGCGCCAGCAAACCGGCAACGAGCGGCGCAGCGAACGATGTACCGCGCACGCTTGCATAGGTCTGCTGCAAGGTCGCTGCACGCAGGTCCGCACCCGGTGCGGCGAACCTCACATGCGAGCCGCGACACGCTTCGAGCAGCACGCGATTGCGTGCATCGACGCCTGTCACTGCAACGACGCCGGGATAGGCCGCGGGATAGAGCGCTGGCGAAGCTGGTCCGTCATTGCCGACGGCGGCAACGATGAGATGCCCGCGGGCGATCACCAGGCGCACGACCTGCTCCAGCATCCTGTTCGCCGGACCGACGAGGCTCACATTGATGACGGGCACGCGCTCGCGTACCAGCCAGCCGAAAGCATTCACGACGGCGTCGACCGCGCCGCCGGTACCGAGCCCACAGTAGACATCGGCGCTGTAGAGCTGCGCGCCCGGCGCAGCGCCGCGAAAATCGCTCGCGGAACCGACGAGCAGCGAGGCCACGGCAGTGCCATGCGCGCTCGGTATCGGCGCTGCACAGCCGTGCTGTTGCAGTCGCGCATGAACCAGCGAGGGATGCGAACCGTCGACGCCGCCATCGATCAGTCCGACCCGCGTATCCGGAAACCGCAGGGCCGGCGACTGCGGACCGTCGACTGCAGTCGTCTCTGCCGCGCCGCTCTCCATATAGAGATGATTGAAGTCATACGTACCCTGCGGATCGTTGCGCTGCAGTTCGCGCAGGGCGCGACGGGTCGACATCCCGGCGGGCGCACGCAGCACCACCGTCGTGATGTCGAGCCCTTCGATCTCGTTGCGGCGGACCACGGTATAGCCGGCAGCTTCCGCCTTGCGCAGTGCCTCCGGCGATGGCGACAGCGCGACGATCTCGCTGCGCACGACGGGCGCGCCGCGCGGATCCGCCTCCAGGACGGTCCGGTTGGTGCGCAGCAGATCGCGAATCCGCAGGCGACGCAGTTCGCGCAGCTGTTCAGGGCTGGCCGCATCGAGGGTGCGGTTCACATCGACCGGCAACTGCACGGGCAACTGCGGCAGTTGCACCTGCGGCAGCGCGACCTGGGCGTCCGCCGGCCGCGGGCTCATGCAGGCCAGGCTCAGTGCGAGGATGGGCAGGAACTTCGGCGACATCATTCGACTATACGCACGAGACTGCCGAATCCATCCGCCCCGCGACCGCCTGCATTCGATTTGCTACCTTCCGGATCAAATCGCCCACCCGGTTCGTATTCCTTCGAGACAGATGCCCGCTTCGGTCGACCAGATCCGCGACCTAATCGTCACGACGCTGCCGCGCCTGCGGCGGTTTGCGCGCACGATCACGCGCCATCCGGCCGATGCCGACGATCTGGTACAGATCGCCATCGAGCGGGCCCTGCTGCGGTTCGAGCAATGGCGGCCGGAATCGAAATTCGAGAGCTGGATGTTCGGGATCATTCGCAATGCGTGGATCGATGAAGTGCGTTCGCGGCAACGTCACGATCGTGTTTTTCTGCCGGAGGAAAGCGGCGAGCGCGTGGGCGATGCGAGCAGCGAGGCGCAACTCAACCGCCTATCGATGCAGCGCGCATTGCTGGCATTGCCCGAGGAGCAGCGGATGGCGGTGGCACTGGTCCTGATCGAAGGGCTTTCCTACAAGGAGGCGGCCGACGTGCTGGAAGTGCCGATCGGCACCGTGACCAGTCGCCTGGCACGCGGACGCGAAGCGCTGCAGAAGAGCCTGTCGTGAGAACACTGCGATGACATTCGACGATGCAACCCTGATGGCCTACGCGGACGGCGAACTGGACGCCGATACGCGCCGCCGGATCGAAGCGGCGATGGCGAGCGATCCGACGATTGCGGAGACCATCGCGAAACACCAGCATCTGAAGCGCGAGCTGCAGGCGGCGTTCGATACGCAGTTCGATGGCGATGTTCCCGAGCGGCTGCTTACCGCCGCACGGACGGCGCCGGCCGCTGCCGCGACGGTGACCGACATCGCCAGCGCACGCATCGCACCGGCCCGGCGCCGCTGGTCGCTTCCCGAATGGAGCACCATCGCCGCGAGCCTGCTGCTCGGCGTCGTCATCGCACGCCTGCCGTGGAAAGGCGAGGAACCGCTCCTGGCCGGCGATGGCCGCATGACCGCGAGCGGCCCCCTGGCCGCCGCGCTCGACCGGCAGCTTTCCGGCGTACGCGTCGAAGGCTCCGGCATCCACATTGGCTTGAGCTATCGCGCGAAAACCGGCGAGTTCTGCCGCACGTTCGCGATGTCGGAAACATCCGATATCTCCGGCATCGCCTGCCGCACGCCGGACGCATGGCGCGTCGTCGCACTGGCCAGCAGCGAACCTTCCCAATCGGACGAACGCTACCGGATGGCGAGCACGACCGTCGCGCCGATCATCCTGCAGGCAGTGCAGGATTCCATCGATGGCGATGCATTGGATGCGACGGAGGAGACGATCGCGCGGGATCGCGGGTGGCGATAGATGAAGAATCGAGAGCCGCGAAAGGCCGCATAAAAGAATAAAAAAGATGCAGGCTCTCTTCTGAAACCCTTCACCTCTTTATATGCGGTCTTTGCGGCTCTCCTGGTCTTACTTCTCCAACAGACTACGCAGCATCCACGCCGTCTTCTCGTGCAGCTGAATGCGCTGCGTGAGCAGATCCGCCGTCGCTTCATCGCCGGCCTTCTCCGCCACCGGGAAAATGCGGCGCGCGGTACGCACGACCGCTTCCTGGCCTTCGACCAGCTGGCGAATCATGTCTTCGGCCTTCGGCACGTCCGTGGCTTCCTTGATCGTCGAGAGCTTGCCGAACTCGGCATAGCTGCCCGGCGCGAACGTACCCAGCGCGCGGATGCGTTCCGCGATCAGGTCCACCGCCGTGGACAGCTCGGTGTACTGCGTCTCGAACATCAGGTGCAGGGTCTGGAACATCGGTCCCGTGACGTTCCAGTGGAACTTGTGGGTCTTGAGGTAGAGCGTGTAGCTGTCGGCCAGCAGGTGCGACAGGCCCTCGGCCACTTTGACGCGCTGTTTTTCCGGAATGCCGATATCGATTTTCACGAGCGATCTCCTGGATCGTTTTTCTGGATGACTCAACCGTACGCCGTCCGCTTTGTCGCCCGCAACAGCTGCTGGCAATCGATGGCAGCGATGCCGTCGATGATCAGGCGGGGTCGTGGCACACGGCCTCGACATTGTGCCCGTCGGGATCGAGCACGAATGCCCCGTAATAGTTCGGATGGTAGTGAGGACGCACTCCCGGCGGTCCGTTGTCACGACCACCAGCTGCGAGGGCGGCCTGGTAGAAGCGGTCGACCACGTCGCGGCCGGCCGCGCGAAACGCAATGTGGATGGGTGGAACATTCGGCTGGCCGCTGCCGATCCAGAAGTCGGGTTTGGGCGGCACGCCGAAGCCCGCGCCCTGAAATCCGCCGGTTTCTTCGGCCGTCACTTCCATCACCACCCGATAGCCCAGCGGTTCGAGCGCGGCGACATAGAACGCCTTGCTGCGGGCGAAATCGCTGACGCCGACGCCTGTGTGATCGATCATGGCCGCGGGCTCCTTGCATGGGGATGCCCGACTCTAGCGCATCCACCAGGCGTCGCGATTGTCTCGCCGTGCCGTGATTTGCGTTCGGGCGCGTCCGCGCGGCTCCTCTACAATCCGGTCCATGGACAACAACAATGAAGCGGATGCCGCGCCCCGGCGCAGGTTCCGCAAACGCTGGATCCTCTGGGGGTTCGTGGGACTGTGGTCCGCGGTGGGCCTGTGGAATACGGTACGTCCGATGCCGCCGGGCACGGACGTGCGCACGGCGCCGGTCGCGCTGGATCCGGCCAGCGTGCAGTTCCTGACCGATCTCACCTGGAACGATCCGCGCGGACAGAGCCTGCGCGAGCAGCGGATCTTCGATGAGGTCCTGCGCATCGTCGATGAGGCCGAGACGTTCATCGTCGCCGACTTCTTCCTGTTCAACGACCTCATGGGCGCGGCCGACCCGCCTCATCGCACGTTGAGCCGCGAACTCGCGGATCGTCTGATCGCACGCAAAGCGGCGCAGCCCGGGCTGACCCTCCTGCTCGTCACCGATCCGATCAACGATGTCTACGGCGGCGCGCCGTCGCCATTGCTCGAAGAGCTGCGCAATGCTGGCGTCAACGTCGTCACCACGGACTTGCGTCGGCTGCGCGATTCGAATCCCGCGTACTCGGCGCTGTGGCGCCTGTTCGGTCAATGGTTCGGCAATGCGCCGGGCAGCGGTGCGCTGCCGAATCCGTTCGATACCGAGCCGGAGAAAATCAGCCTGCGCAGCTGGCTGGCCTTGCTGAATTTCAAGGCCAACCATCGCAAGCTCATCGTGGCCGATCGCGCCGACTCGCAGCTCGTGGCCCTCGTGACCTCCGCCAATCCGCACGATGCCAGCAGCGCCCATTCGAACGTCGCGCTGCGCTTCGTCGGCGCGCCGGCGCTCGATCTCGTCGCGAGCGAACTGGGTATCGCGCGGTTCTCGGGCTGGAATGGACACATCCTGGCTGCCGCGCCCGAGACGCCGCCGGTCGATCCGGCGCAGGCCGTGCAGCTGTCGTACCTGACGGAAGCGGCGATCCGCAATCATCTGCTCGATGCGATCGATACGACCCGCAACGGCGATTCGATCCGGATCGCGACGTTCTATCTCGCCGATCGCAAGATCGTGACGGCACTGCTGCGCGCAGCGAAACGCAATGTCGCGGTGCAGCTCATCCTCGATCCGAATCGCGATGCGTTCGGGCGCCAGAAGGATGGTGTGCCGAATCGCCCCGTCGCGAACGAACTCGTGACGCAGAGCGGCGAACAGATCCAGGTGCGCTGGTATCGCACGCACGGCGAGCAGTTCCACACCAAGCTGGCGCTGATCACGCACGGCGACCGGCTGATCGCCTCGCTCGGTTCGGCCAACCTGACCCGTCGCAACATCGGCAACTACAACCTGGAAGCCAATATCGCCGTGGAGCTCGACAAGCAATCGCCGCTGGCCGCGGAAATGCAGGCGTATTTCACGCGGCTGTGGACGAACGAAGGTCCGCCGGGCACCGAATACACCGCGGCCTTCGGTGTGTATCAGGACGCGGACTTCCGTCGTTACTGGCGGTATCGGTTCATGGAAGCCACCGGGCTCAGTACGTTCTGAGTAGGAGAAGAGAAGAAGAATTTCCACGGGGGACACGGGGAGCACGGGGTCTTAAGAATTGAGAAAGTTTTCCTTCCCCGTGCTCCCAGTGTCCCCCTTCCTCCCCCGTGGAAATATTCCGGCTCTTTGTCTTCGACCTCCGTGAACTCCGTGTGAAATCCGATTCGGTCGGTTTCTTGCATGGCCGATGACGATGCACAATGTGCGGGCATCTCCTCGAGCAGCGTCGCCATGAATACCGTCGTCAAACCGATTACCCAGAATGCCGATATCCGTTACCTCGGCAAATTGCTGGGCGATGTCATCCGCGCCTACGGCGGCAATGAGATCTTCCAGCGCATCGAATACATCCGTGCGAGTTCGGTCGACCGGCATCGCGGCATCGCGGATGCGACGGCGCTGACGCGTGGGCTGGAAGCGCTGACGCTCGACGACACGCTCGCCTTCGTGCGCGGCTTCATGCTGTTCTCGATGCTGGCGAATCTCGCCGAAGACCGGCAGGGCCGGCTGAACGAATCGGGCAACGACATCGCCTCGGCGCTGCAGCAACTCGCCGCGCAAGGAATCTCGCGCGAGCAGGCCGGCGAACTGCTCGATCACGCCCTGATCGTGCCCGTGCTCACTGCGCATCCCACCGAGGTCATGCGCAAGAGCATGATCGATCACCGCAATCACATTGCCGAACTGATGCGTCAGCGCGATCTGGGACGTCAGGAAACGCCGGAAGGCGACGGCGTCGAGGCCGCGATCCTGCGCCAGATCGCGCTGTTGTGGCAGACGCGACCATTGCGGCGCGAGCGGCTGTACGTGGCGGACGAAGTCGAGATCGCACTCACTTATCTGCGCGATGTATTCCTGCCCGTGCTGCCCGGCCTGTATGCGCGCTGGGAACGCGCGCTGGCGCATCGGCCGAAAAGTTTCCTGCGGCTTGGCAGCTGGATCGGCGGCGATCGCGATGGCAATCCGAACGTGACGGCGGATTCGCTGCGGCTTGCGCTGGGGCGCGCATCGCAGTCCGTGATCGAGAACTATCTGGATCACCTGCACGCGCTCGGCCAGGAACTGTCGTTGTCCACCGAACTCGCCAGCGCCAGCGAGGCGGTGCTGAAACTGGCGCAGGACAGCGGCGACACCAATGCCGGTCGGGCGGACGAGCCGTATCGTCGCGCCGTGATCGCCGTCTATGCGCGGCTTGCTGCGACCTACACGAAGCTCACTGGCCACACGCCGCCGCGCCCCGCCTCGTCGACCGGCGAGCCTTACGAGGATGCGGACGCGTTGCGCGCCGATCTGGTCGCCATCGCACTGTCGTTGCGCGAAGGCGGTGCAGGATTGCTGGCCACCGGCGGCGCGCTGGGTCGCCTGATTCGCGCCGTCGAAACCTTCGGCTTTCATCTGGCGACGCTCGACCTGCGTCAGAACTCGGATGTGCATGCGCGCGTCGTGGGCGACCTGTTCAAGGTCGCCGGCGTCGCGCCCGACTATCTCGCGCTCGACGAAGCGCAGCGCGTGGAGCTGCTGCGCAAGGAACTGGCCAGCGAGCGGCTGCTGGCGAGTCCGTTCGCCAGCTACGCCGAGGAGACCCGCTCGGAACTCGCGATCGTGCGGGCAGCGGCACAGGCGCACGAAATGTACGGCGCCGCGGCCATCACGACCTACATCATCTCGAAGTGCGAGAGCGTGTCGGACATGCTCGAAGTGAACGTGCTGCTGAAGGAAGCCGGACTGTATCGACTGGGCGATCCGGGCGCGGCCGGCATCATGGTCGTCCCCTTGTTCGAAACCATCGGCGATCTCGAGCGCGCCGCGAACATCATGCGCGCGTGGCTGTCGCTGCCCGAGATCCGCCAGGCCGCCGATCGACGCGGCTATCAGGAAGTGATGGTCGGCTATTCGGATTCGAACAAGGACGGCGGCTATCTCACGTCGGTGTGGAGCCTCAATCGCGCCACGCGCGAACTCGCGGCAGCCTTCGCGGAAACGAAGACGGCGATGCAGATCTTCCACGGCCGCGGCGGTGCGGTCGGTCGCGGCGGCGGCTCATCGTTCGCCGCGATCCGTGCGCAACCGGCGGGCACGGTGCAGGGCCGCATCCGCATCACCGAGCAGGGCGAGGTGATCGCAGCCAAGTACGGCACGCGCGAAGGAGCGGCGCTGAATCTCGAATCGATCGCCTCGGCGACGCTGCTCAGTTCCTGCAAGCAACCCGTGGCTGCCGCCCAGGAAAGCGGCCGCTTCGCGCAGGCGATGGATCAGATCTCGGCCGCCGCGTTCAAGAGCTATCGCGGCCTCGTGTACGAAACCGACGGCTTCAAGACCTTCTTCCGGCAGATGACGCCGCTGCTGGAAATCGCCGAGCTGAAGATCGGATCGCGTCCCGCCTCGCGCACGAAATCGGATCGCATCGAAGACCTGCGCGCGATTCCGTGGGTGTTCAGCTGGGCGCAGGCACGCGTGATGCTGCCGGGCTGGTACGGCGTCGGTCACGCATTGAAGAGCTTCCCCGATCAGGCATTGCTGCGCGAGATGGCGCAGGGCTGGCCATTCTTCAGGGCCACCCTCGACAACCTGGAAATGGTGCTGGCGAAATCCGACATGGCGATCGCGCAGCGTTACGCGACGCTGGTGCAGGATCAGAGTCTCGCCACCCGCATCTTCGACCAGATCCGCGCCGCCTGGACCGAAACGCACGATTGCCTGCTGGCCATCACGCGCCAGTCGCGCTTGCTGGAAAAGAACACGGTGCTGGACGAATCGATCCGCCTGCGACTGCCCTACATCGAGCCGCTGAACCTGCTGCAGGTGGAACTGCTGAAGCGCCATCGCGCCGGCGAAACCGACGCGCGCGTGCGTGAGGGCATTCAGCTGTCGATCAATGCGGTGGCGACAGCGCTGCGCAACAGCGGGTGATGGCTTCCCTTTCTTGCTGTGGGGCCGGCTTCAGCCGGCCTGAAAACAGTCAGGCTGAAGCCTGACCTACAGAAGAGGGCTCTTCTGTCTTTTCTTACCCGCGATCCGCCGCGACGACAGCAGCCGTCCGGTTCGCCAGCTCCAGCGACACCTGCTGCATCGCCGTTTCGAAAGCGGCGGCGACGGACGTGAGGCGATTCTCACCCGCCTGCTTCGTCGTCCCGGACGTGATCGTCTCGATCAGATGCCGGTCGCGGATACGGATCAGACGGCCCGTGAGCGACACACGCACCGTGGGAATGGCGTTGCCGGCGCTGTACTCGGCCTGGAAGTCGCGCACTTCGATGTCGAGCAGATACTCGCCGCCGACGCGTGCCTGCTCGGCCGCGACGCTGCGGAACAGTTTCTGATCCTCCAGGGTCGTGACGAGATACGACTGCACGGTGTCGAGCACCGTGCCGCGCCACAGCGCGCCGCGGTAGTAGTCGAGTTCGTGACCGCGAATGACGGCGATGCGATCGGTATCGAGGCCTGGTGCGACGTCGGGTCGGCCGATGGCGAGATCGATCTGTGACGCCGCGCTGGTGCTGGCGACCGTGGCCGGCGGCGGCGTGGCGATCACGTAGCGCGTCGGCACCGGCAGGTCGCTCTCCAGCAGCGAACCGCCACAGGCGGAGATCAGCAGCGCGGCACCCATCGTCGCGGCGGCGCGGCAACTCCTTCTGACCGTAGCCCGTAGCCCGTAGCCCGTAGCCCGCTCTCTCATTTCGCTATCTCGATGCCGCTCACCGGCGGCTCATACAGAATCTGCGACGGATTTTCCTGCAGGCTGCGCGACAGATCGCGGAATTCGCGCGCCGCGGAGCGCGTCTCGCGAATCAGGCGCTCCATCTCGAACAGGCCGGTGTTGGCGAAGTGACCGAGCTGCACTTCGCTGTCGGCGGCGAAGCGGTCGACGCGCTTCGATACGTCTTCCAGATTCTGGACGATGCGTCCCATGCGCTCGATGGCGGCGCGCAGCTCCGGTCGCGCATCCGTGGTCATGCCGCGCAGGCTCTCGGCCGCGCCATGGATTTCCACCACGGTTGCCTGCATTTCTGCGATGAGCTTCTCCACGTTGCGGGCGCTCTGCGGCAGGCCCGCCGATGCGTCGCGCAGGCTCACCAGGGTGTTCGACAATGCATTCAGATTGTCGTCCGACAGCACGCGATTGACGCGCTCCAGCAACGCGTTCGCCTTCGACATGAGTTCCGGCACGCTGGCGAGGAAGGCATCGAAGTCGGAGGCGACGGATTCGATCACCGGGTAGCGCTTGCCTTGCTTGAGCTGGGCGGTCTTGTCGATGTCCGGCACTTCCTTGAGATTGATGTACAGCAGACCGGTGACGCCCTGCAGCCCAAGACTCGCGCGGGTCGCCGAAGAAATCGGCGTGGCGCGATCGATGTCGACCGTCACGACCACGCGCCCGGGATTGTCGCGATCGATGTCGATGCGCCGCACGCGACCGACGTCGACGCCGAGATAGCGCACCGGTCCGCCGCGCTCCAGGCCGCTGACGCTGCCGGCGAAATAGATCTCGTAGGTTTCGTAGTCGCGCGAATCGCGCGCGTCGGTGTACCAGAGCACGAAGCCCACGCCCATCGCGATGACGAGCAGGATGAAGGCGCCGACGGCTACGTAGTTGGCTTCGCGTTCCATAAGAGCTACTGGCGACTGGCGGCTGGCGACTGGCCAGAAATGCGATGCGCGCCGCAAGTGACTCTTCTTCTGGCCAGTTGCCGGTCGCCAGTCGCCAGTCGCCTCCTCATCTTTTCTCCCCTTTCGGCGCCTGCACCGCCCGTGCGCGCGGACCGTGGAAATATTCCTGAATCCAGGGATGCGGGTTCGCCATGATGCCTTCGAGCGTATCGACCACGATTTTCCTGTCAATGAGCACGGCCACCCGGTCGCAGGTGGTGACCAGCGTATCGAGGTCGTGCGTGATCATCACGACGGTCAGCTTCAGTCCCCGCTGCAGGTACAGCACCAGTTCGTCGAATTCGGCGGCCGAGATCGGGTCGAGTCCGGCGGTGGGCTCGTCGAGGAACAGCAGCGACGGATCCAGTGCGAGCGCCCGCGCCAGCGCGGCGCGCTTGATCATGCCGCCCGAGAGCTGCGAAGGCAGCTTGGCGCCCGCATCCGGCGGCAGTCCCACCATCCGCAGGCGCAGTTCGGCGAGTGCGGCGAGCGCGGATTCGGACACATGGAAGAATTCATTGATGGGCAGCTGGATGTTCTGCGCGACCGTGAGCGAACTGAAGAGCGCGCCCTGCTGGAACGTCACCCCGTAACTACGCTTCACCGCGAGCAGTTCCTCGCCCGCCATCTGGGTGATGTCCTTGCCCTCGATCAGCACCTGACCAGCACTCGGCCGGTGCAGGCCGAGCATGGTCCGCAGCAGCACCGACTTGCCGCTGCCCGAACCGCCGACGATCCCGAGGACCTCGCCTGGATAGACATCGAGATCGACGCCGTCGTGGACCACCTGCCGGCCGAAGCGATTGACCACGCCGCGCACGGAGATGATGGGGGCGGCTGCTGGCTGCTGGCTGCTGGCTGCTGGCCGGAGCGAGGACGCGCGAGTGTCGTGGACTGAGGTAGGCATGCGGCTGCTCAATGGCCCTGTTCTGGCCAGTCGCCAGCAGCCAGTCGCCAGTGGCCCTTCTCAGAAGTCGAGCTGGACATACACCACCGCGAAAATCGCATCGGCAAAGATCACCAGGAAAATCGACTGCACGACGGCCACGGTCGTGAGCCGGCCGAGTTCCTTCGAGGAATCGCGCACCTGCAGTCCGCGATAGGTGCCGACCATCGCGATCAGCAGTGCGAACACCGGCGCCTTGATGAGGCCCGCCCAGAATGTCGTCGGCGCGAGCGCCGCCTGCACGCGCGGAATGAACTGCGAGAGGGAGATATCGAGCAGCGTCGAGGACAGCAGCGCGCCGCCCGCCAGCCCCATCGCATCGGCGATGATCGTCAGCAGCGGCAGTGCGATCACGAGGCCGATGAGCCGTGGCAGCACCAGCACTTCGTACGGATCCACGCCCATCGACTGCAGCGCGTCGACCTCCTCGTTGAGACGCATCACGCCGATCTCCGCCGCGAAGGCACTGCCGGAACGGCCGGCCACGATGATCGCGGTGAGCAGCACGCCCATCTCTCGCAGCACGGCGATGGCGACGAGATCGACCGTGTAGATTTCGGCGCCGAACTGCCGCAGCTGCTGCGCGCCGAGATACGCCACGATCACGCTGATGAGGAACGCGATCAGCGAGACGATCGGAATGGCCTGGATACCGGTTTCGTATACATGGCGCGCGATCGACGGCACCCGCAGATGCCGGAAGCTGCGCAGCGACCGCATCAGTGTCGTGGCCATCCGGCCAAAGTAGCCGACGGCATCGCGCGTCTGGATGGCCTGCTGAACCGCACGGCGGCCGATCCATGCCACACCGTGCAGCAGGGTGGTCGGTTCCTCTTCGCTGCGCCGGGCCTTGCCCTGCCCGCGTTCCGCCATGTCGGCGATGAAACGGAAATGCTCGGGCTCGTCGCCGACGAATTCCACCTGCCCGCCCGCGGCGCGTGTCGCCTCGAGCCAGCGTTGCAGCAGCCATGCACTGGAGAGATCGAGCGTCTTGACGCCCGAGCAGTCCACCTGCACGCGTCCGCGCGCGGCCTTCACGCTGTCGAGCGCCGCTTCGACCTCACCGATGTTCTCGATGCGCCAGTCGCCGCCGAGGCGCAGGCTCAGGGTGTCGCCGGATTGTTGTGATTCGAGCAGCACGTTGCGCCGGATCGTAACAGAGTCCCTCATGACGACCGGAACAGGGCGCGTCCGTCGTGCCTTGTAACGCCGTCTTTCGAGTTTATGATCCCGGACCTGCTTTCAATCCCTGCGGAGACCCCTGAATGAACGAGGTCGAAAGATTCCTCGACCACAGCTATTACGGCAATTCGCTGTGGCAGTGGACGATCGCGGCCACGGTGCTGGTCAGCGTCCTGCTGGTCACGCTGCTGATACGGCGCGTGATCCGCAGCCGCTACCAGCGGCTGGCGGCGACGCCTCAAACCGAACTCATGGAACTGCCGCTCAAGGTAGCCAGCCATACCGGCCTGCTGTTCCTCGTGATCGTGTCGGTGTACGCGGCCTGCTCGGTGCTGTCGCTGCCGCCCAAGCTCGCGAAGCTGCTGCTGACGCTGCTGACCATCAGCGCCTTCTGGCAGGCCGGCGTCTGGATCAGCACGGCGATCACCTCGTGGCTGTCGCTCAAGCAGCAGCAGGCGCTGGCGCACGATCGCGCGGCCGCCGGCTCGTTCGCGATCATCACCTTCGTGGCCCGCGCGCTGATCTGGGCGATCGTGCTGCTGCTGACGCTCGACAATCTCGGCGTCAACATCACCACGCTGGTGGCCGGTCTCGGCATCGGCGGTATCGCGGTCGCTCTGGCCGTACAGAACGTGCTCGGCGATCTGCTGGCCTCGCTGTCGATCACGCTGGACCGGCCCTTCGTCGTCGGCGATGCCATCGCGGTGGGCGACTTCAACGGCACGGTCGAGCAGATCGGCATCAAGAGCGTGCGCCTGCGCAGCGTGAACGGCGAGCAGATCGTCATGTCGAATGCCGACCTGCTGTCGAGTCGCGTACGAAACTTCGGCCGGATGCGCGAGCGTCGCGTCGCCTTCACCGTCGGCGTCGCGCTCGATTCTCCGCCGGCGAAACTGCAGAAACTGCCCGCGGCACTGCGCTCGATCGTCGAATCGGAAAAAAGCACGCGCTTCGACCGCGCGCATTTCGCGCGCATCGGCCCCGGCTCGCTCGATTTCGAGACGGTGTACTACGTGACCACCGCCAACTACGGCACGTACATGGACATCCAGCAGAACATCAACCTGCGCATCATCGAAATGCTGGACAAGGAAAAACTGGAACTCGCCGTGCCGGTGCAGCGCGTATGGCAGCAGGCAACTGCAGGGCTGGAGGCAGGTCCGGAAAAGACCTAGCCGGAAGCGGAGACGGGGTTCACACGGAGCTCACGGAGGTCAGAAGAAGAAGAAAGAATTTCCACGGGGAGAAGAATGGGAACACGGGGAGCACGGGGATAAGAAATTTTCTGTTCCGAGCCCCGTGTTCCCCGTGTCCCCCGTGGAAATTTTTTCTTCTCTTCTGTCCTCCGTGATCTCCGCCGCTCCGTGTGAAATCTCCCGCTCTCAACTGCCCTTCCCGACGGCACGCACGCGCGGCTCCGAGCCGCCGGCTTTCTCGAGTGCTTCGATGAAGCGGCGCGACCACGCAGCGATGTCGTTGCGCTTCAGGATCTGCAGCATGGCTGCGTGACGCTCGCGCCGCTCCGGCAGGGGCATCGCCAGCGCTGCCTGGATCGCATGGCCCACGGCCCGCGAGTCATAGGGATTCACCAGCAGCGCCGAGCCGAGTTCGCGCGCCGCGCCGGCCAGGTTCGAAAGAATCAGCACGCCGGGATCGTCCGGGTTCTGCGCGGCGACGAATTCCTTCGCGACCAGGTTCATGCCATCGCGCAGCGGCGTCACGATGCCGACGTGCGCCGACCGCAGCAGTCCCATCAGCGTGGCATGGGGGAAATTGCGATTGAGATAGCGGATCGGCGTCCAGTCGGTGTCGGCGAAACGGCCGTTCGTACGACCGGCGGCCTGTTCGAGCGACTGCCGGATCTCGACGTAGGCCTTGACGTCGGAGCGCGACAGCGGCGCGATCTGCATGTAGGTGATGCGACCGACGTTCTCGGGATAGGTCTCGAGAAAATGCTGATAGGCGGAGAAGCGTTCGACCAGTCCCTTGCTGTAGTCGAGCCGGTCGACGCCGACCATCAGCTGTCGTCCCATGAGGCTGTCGTACATGCGGCGCACGACATCGGACGACATGGCTTCCATCGCTTCGTTCTGGACGGTGACAACGTCCACGCCGATTGGAAACACTTCCGCACGCAGGGTCCTGTCGCCGACGCGCACGCGCCCGTCGCCGCGGATCGCCTCCGCACCGAACAGGTGTTCGATGCCCGAGTAAAAGGCCTTGAGATCGTTCTCGGTCTGAAATCCGACCACATCGTAGTGCGTGAGATCGCGCAGCAGCTCCGCGTAGGGCGGCAGCACGCGCAGCATCTCGATGTTCGGAAACGGGATGTGCAGGAAAAATCCCAGCGGGCCGCTGACGCCCATCTCGCGCAGGTGACGGCCGAGGGGAATCAGGTGGTAGTCGTGCACCCAGATGAGGTCGCGCGGCTGCAGCAGCGGCAGCAGCTTCTGGGCGAACAGCCGGTTGACCGATTCGTAGGCATCGCGCTCTTCGACGTTGTAGCGCATGCCGCGCAGGAAGTAGTGAAACAGCGGCCACAGCACCTGATTGGCGTAGCCGTTGTAGTAAAGATCGAACTCGCGCTTGCGCAGATCGACGGTGGCGTAGGTGACGCCTTCACGGATGTGCAGATCGGGATCGCCGGGCGGTTCATCGGTGGTCTCGCCGCCCCATCCGAACCACAGCCCCCCGGTGCGCTTCAGGGCGCTGAGAACGCCGACGGCCAGGCCGCCGGGGGCCGCGGACTTGCGCGGCAGACTGATTCGGTTCGAAACGCAGACGAGTCGACTCATGCCGGTGACGCTCTCCCAGGGATCGCCGATGCCCCCGCCGGGCATCCGTGACAACCGAGAGTAAGGGCTCAGACGCCGGGATTGTTCCCGAATGCCGACAGATAGAGCGCGCTTGTTGGCGTTTCACCTTCATTTGCGTGCAGTTTCACCGCAGAACGCGACAGATCGCGACTACATTCCCTTCAAGAAATTTGCCTCGGACACCTCTGGAAGTCCGCCGGACGCCGGCAGATGGCCCTTCCCGCGCAATGTCGGCGGTGGGCGAGAGCCTGAATGGGCCCCCGCCTTTGCCGGCCCGGATCGGCGCATTGTTGGTTAGAATTCGCGCCCCTTCGACGCCCCGTATACAACCTGACAACCGCTGGAGAGCTGAAGTCCCATGAAGAGTCCCGTCAATGTCGCGATCACCGGCGCCGCCGGCCAGATCGGTTACGCCCTCGCCTTCCGCGTGGCCTCGGGCCAGATGCTCGGTCCCGATCAGCCGATCAACCTGCACCTGCTGGAAATCACGCCGGCGCTGGGCGCCCTGCAGGGCGTGGTGATGGAACTCAACGACTGCGCGTTTCCGACGCTCAACAAGATCGTCGCGACCGACGACGCCAAAGTGGCCTTCAAGGACTGCAATGTCGCACTGCTGGTCGGCGCGCGTCCGCGCGGCCCCGGCATGGAGCGCAAGGACCTGCTGCTCGCCAATGCACAGATCTTCTCGGCGCAGGGCAAGGCGCTCGACGCCGTCGCGGATCGCAACGTGCGCGTGCTGGTCGTCGGCAATCCGGCCAACACGAACTCGCTGATCGCGCAGCGCAATGCGCCGAACCTGAATCCGCGCAACTTCACCGCGATGGTGCGCCTCGATCACAACCGTGCGCTGTCACAGCTCACGGAGAAGACCGGCGTGCACTTCAACAAGATCCGCAAGGCCATCATCTGGGGCAATCACTCGGCCACGCAGTATCCCGATCTGCATCATGCGACCGTCGACGGCAAGGCCGCGCTGTCGCTGGTGGATCAGCAGTGGTACGCGGATACGTTCATTCCGGTCGTGCAGCAGCGCGGCGCGGCGATCATCAAGGCGCGCGGTCAGTCGTCGGCTGCATCCGCCGCATCGGCCGCGATCGATCACGTGCGCGACTGGGTCAACGGCACGCCGGAAGGCGACTGGGTCAGCATGGGCGTGCCGTCCGACGGCAGCTACGGCATTCCGGCCGGCGTCATCTACGGCTATCCGGTGACCTGCAAGAACGGCGATTACCAGATCGTGCAGGGCCTGAGCGTGAATGACTTCAGCCGCCAGCGCATGGATGCGACGCATAAGGAACTGCTGGAAGAGCGCGATGGAGTGAAAGAGCTGATCTGAGGCGGCGACTGGCTTCTGGCAGCTGGCCAGAAACGCACAACGGCGAGCGTGACGAGAGTCACCTCGCCGTTTTTGTTTTGCGCATCAACAGCATCCGGACGGATTGTCCGACAGCTCACGCGCTTGATGTGCTGTCCTTCGCGAGCTAGTGTCGCGACGTTCATCTTTTCGCTCTGGCCAGCTTGCCAGCCGCCAGTAGCCCGCAGCCCAATCCGAGGGTCTTCATCCGTGAGCAGCGTCATCTGGTTCCTGTGCTTTGCCCTCGGTGCGCTGGTGCTCGCCTATCAGCGCGTGTCATTGCTGACTGCGACTTTTACGTATGCGGCGGGCCTGCTCATCTATACGTGGTTCGGCGCCGGCAGTTTCGGCTGGCTGATCACGCTGTGGGTCGTGCTCGCGCTGCTGGTGTTGCTCAACATCGACGCCTTCCGCATCCGTTTCATCAGCCGGCCCTTCCTGCGCACCTATCGCCGCATGCTGCCGTCGATGTCGCAGACCGAGAAGGACGCCCTCGAAGCCGGCACCGTGTGGTGGGACGGCGAACTGTTCACCGGCGGACCGAACTGGGAAAAGCTGATGGCGGCCGCGCCGCCGCGTTTGTCCGCCGAAGAACAGGCCTTCCTGGACGGACCGTGCGAAGAACTCTGCCGCCTGGCCGACGACTGGGACATCACGCATCGCCGCGCCGATCTGCCGCCGCACCTCTGGGATTACCTGAAGAGCAAGGGCTTCTTCGCGATGATCATTCCGAAGAAGTACGGCGGCCTCGAATTCTCCGCCTACGCGCATTCCTGCGTGCTGGTGAAACTGTCGAGCCGTTCCGGCGTTCTCGCATCGACCGTCGCCGTGCCGAACTCGCTCGGCCCCGGCGAGCTGCTGCTGCACTACGGCACCGACGAACAGCGCAACTACTACCTGCCGCGGCTCGCGCGCGGCGAAGAAGTGCCGTGCTTCGCACTGACCGGTCCGCGCGCCGGCTCCGACGCCGGTTCCATTCCCGACACCGGCATCGTGTGCAAGGGAATGTATGAAGGCCGCGAGATCGTCGGCGTGCGCCTGAACTTCGACAAGCGCTACATCACGCTGGCGCCGATCGCGACGGTGATCGGGCTCGCCTTCAAGCTGTTCGATCCCGACAAGCTGCTCGGCGGCGAGCGCACCGACTACGGCATCACCTGCGCGCTGATCCCGCGCAACACGCCGGGCGTATCGATCGGCCGGCGGCATTTCCCGCTCAACAATCCGTTCCAGAACGGCCCGATCCACGGCAAGGACGTGTTCGTGCCGCTCGACTTCCTGATCGGCGGCGTGAAGATGGCGGGGCAAGGCTGGCGCATGCTGGTCGAGCAGCTCTCCGTCGGCCGCTGCATCTCCCTGCCGTCGAGCGCGACGGGCGCGGCGAAGGCCGCGGTGTTCGCCTCGGGCGCGTACGCGCGCATCCGCCGGCAGTTCAATACCTCGGTCGGCAACTTCGAAGGCGTGGCCGAAGTGCTCGCGCGCATGACCGGGTATGCGTACATCATCGATGCGGCGCGCTCCGTGACCACCGGCGCCATCGACGGCGGCGAGAAGCCCTCGGTGCCGGCGGCGATGCTGAAGTATCACGCCACCGAAATGGCCCGCAGCATCGGCAACGACGCCATGGACGTGCACGGCGGCAAGGGCATCTGCCTGGGACCGAAAAATTACCTCGGCCGCGGTTATGAAATGGTGCCGGTGGCGATCACCGTCGAGGGCGCCAACCTGCTGACGCGCAGCCTGATCATCTTCGGCCAGGGCGCGATCCGCTGCCATCCGTTCGTCCTGAAGGAAATGGAAGCGGCACGCGACAAGGACAAGCGCCGCGGCGTGAAGGAATTCGACCAGGCGCTGTTCGGCCACATCGGCTTCACGATCAGCAATGCCGTGCGCTCGCTGGTGATGGCGCTGACGCTGGCGCGTTTTTCCAGCGTGCCGGAAAGCGGCGCGACGCAGCGCTACTTCCAGCACATCAACCGCTTCAGTGCCTCGTTCGCGTTCGCCACCGATGTCGCCATGCTGTCGCTTGGCGGCTATCTGAAGAAAAAGGAGAGCCTGTCGGCGCGGCTGGGCGATGTGCTTTCGTGCATGTATCTGGCGTCGATGGTGCTGAAGCACTATCACAACCAGGGCGAGCCGGAGGAAGACCTGCCGCTGGTGGAATGGGCCTGCCGCACGCTGCTGTACCGGGCACAGGAACAGCTGCACAGCTTCCTGCGCAACTTCCCGGTGCGCTTCCTGGCCGCCTTCATGCGCTTCTTCATTTTCCCGCGCGGTCAGACCTATCACGCACCGAGCGATCCTCTCGGCCAGAAGGTCGTCGAGGCGATCCTGCATCCGACGTCGCTGCGCGATCGCGCGACGCACGGCATCTATCGCACCGTCGAACCCAACAATCCGCTCGGCCTGCTGCACGAAGCGCTGGTGCTGGCCGACACCGCCGAACCGCTCGAAAAGCGCGTCCGCGTCGAAGGCGTGAAGACCGGCCGCATCACCGCGCTCGATCTGCCGGGCCAGATCCAGCAGGCGCTCGCCGCGGGAATCCTCTCGGAAACCGAAGCCGCGGTGCTGCGCGACTACGATCGCCGCGTCATGGACCTGATCCACGTCGACGACTTCGATACCAGCGATCTCGCCGCCGGCTCGGCGCGCGAGGACGTCCGGTTCGCGCGGGCGGGGAACGCCTGATCCTCGGAGAGGAGTTTCACACGGAGATCACGGAGGACACGGAGTTCGGAAAAGTAGAGAAGAGAATTTCCACGGGGGACACGGGGAGCACGGAGACAAGAGAAAGATCTTTTCTGTTCCGAACCCCGTGTTCCCCGTGTCCCCCGTGGAAAATTTCTCTTCTTCAGACCTCCGTGTGCTCCGTGATCTCCGTGTGAAATTTCTTCTTGTTAGAATCCCCGGGCCTTCCCATCCGACCCGGAGAATTCGAATGAAACGTCTCGTCATCGCGGGCGCCATCGCGCTCGGTCTGTCCGCCATTGCCGTCGCCCAGATCAAGCGCACATCCTCGCCCGCCGGCGCCGAGGTGTATTTCATCGCGCCCGCGGATGGCGCCACCGTCGCCAGCCCGGTCACGGTGAAGTTCGGACTGAAAGGCATGGGCGTCGCGCCGGCCGGCATCGCATTCGACGGCGCAGGCCATCATCACCTGATCGTCGATGCGGACCTGCCGCCGCTCGACAAGCCGATTCCGGCCGATGCCAACCATGTGCACTTCGGCAAGGGCCAGACGGAAACGACGCTCGAACTGAAGCCGGGCAAGCACACGCTGCAGCTGCTGCTCGGCGATCAGCTGCACACGCCGCATGACCCGGCGGTGGCGTCGAAGAAGATCACGATCACCGTGAAGTGAACCCCGCCCGCACGATCCTGCATGTCGACATGGACGCGTTCTATGCGTCCGTCGAACAGCTCGATCGTCCGGAGCTGCGCGGCAAGCCGCTGATCGTCGGCGGCACGGGCAATCGCGGCGTGGTGGCCGCCGCGAGCTACGAAGTACGCAGGTTCGGCGTGCATTCGGCGATGCCGATGCGCGATGCGCTGCGCCGCTGTCCGCATGCGATCTGCGTACCGCCGCGCTTCGAGCGTTACCGGAGCGTGTCGGGCGTCGTATTCGAGGTATTCCACGAGTTCACGCCGCTGGTCGAGGGATTGTCTCTCGATGAAGCCTTCCTCGATGTGACCGCGAGCCAGGCGGCGATGGGCTCGGCCGAAGCGATCGCGACGCGGATCAAGCAGCTCATTCGCGAGCGCACCGGCGTGACGGCGTCGGTCGGCGTGGCGCCCAACAAACTGGTCGCGAAGATCGCCTCCGATCTGCGCAAACCGGATGGACTGGTGGTCGTGCACGAACACGAGGTCACGGCATTGCTCGATCCGTTGCCGGTGCGCCGCCTCTTCGGCATCGGCAACAAGACGGCGCCGCATCTCGAAGGCATCGGCATCTGCACGCTGGGCGAGTTGCGGCGCACGCCCGAATCGGTGCTGCTGCCGATCTTCGGTCGCTACGCCGCTCGCGTGAAAGCGCGCGCCGCCGGCATCGACGATCGTCCCGTCATCGCGGACTGGGACGAAAAGCAGATCAGCGCCGAAGAAACGTTCGATGCCGATCTCACCGACCGGCGCCAGCTGCACGCACAGCTCGCGCAACTGGCGGACCGGATGGCGGCGCGACTGCGGACACGCGGCTGGACGGCGGGACGGGTGGTCGTGAAGATCCGGCGCAAGGACTTCCGCACCTACACGCGACAGCGCACCGTCAAACCCGCGACGCAGGAAACACGGCCGCTCGCCGCAGCCGCCGCGAAACTCCTCGATGAATGGCTGGAACAGCAGCCGCGCGCCGCGATCCGCCTGCTCGGCGTGAGCGCACGCGATCTGACGGAAACCTCGCAGCTCGATCTGTTCGCGGTGCCGCAGTCGCGCCGCAATCAGGATCTCGACGCCGCCATCGACCACATCCGCCAGCGCTTCGGCAATGCCGCGCTGTCACGCGGCAGTTCGCTGCGCCCCGGCAAGTCCTGACGTCATCGACGTCTGGTACGTACTGCAACCCGCCGGCGCGCGGGACGCGGCAGCGTGCCATCGAGCTCGGAGGCAATGAGCTGATTTCCCAGCAGGCGCGCCGCTTCGAGCCGCGCATCGTCCGCATCGGCGAATCGGATCAGGTCCGGCCAGAACGCCGGATTGCGCGGCCAGCGCGGCGCGATCAGCCCGGGATAGTCGAGCGCGACGCGACGGATCCGCCACAGCGGCGCGTGCGCGAACGCCCGCACGATCGGATCCGGCATGCCGAACAGGAAGCGGGCCGCGAGCCGTTGCGATTGCGCGGTATGCCAGGCGAGGAACAGCGCGATCTCGCAGAACGCGGCCTGCATCGGCGCAGGGCTGATCGCGCCGTAACGCGCTTCGATGCCGCAGTCGCCGTGTCGCGGGGTTTCGTTGCCCAATGCGGCATCCCAGAACCGCTGGTCGTCGAAGCCCAGCGTGTAGAGCGTGAACGGGCACGCCGCCAGTGCACTGCGCGCTGCGCCGTCCAGCGCTTCGAGTGCAGCGAGCGTCTTCACCGGCAAGGCCTCGCCGCCGACGCCCGGAACGGGCAGCGATCGCTCGGCCAGCATCAGCTCGACATAATCCCGATTGAGTTCGTGCGTGCGCGCCAACAGGGCGCGACTCAGCACGGGTGCCCGTGTACCGGGCACAACATCCTTGTTGCGATCGGACATGCAGATCCCTGCAGGAGAAAAGTGACGATTCGATTAAACAGGAGGCTTTACGTCGCGGTCAATCGCACCGCACACTAGCCCCGCGTCCACTCGAGACGCACGCGCCCAGGATGGGCGACGTCGATACATCGCAGGATCACGACGACGGACACGGAGGAGTCCATGCAAATCAGCAACGACTGTTATTTTCTCGATCGCCAGCGCCACGATCTCGCGCTGCGCATGATTCGTCACGAAGCGCGCACGTGCACGATTCGCACCTGCACCGGCCTCACCGACGATCGCATCCGCCGGCTCTACAAGACGTTCACGCACCACGAGGCGCACATCGAGGTCCGCCGCCACCGCGGCAAGTCGCCGCGACAGGCGTCGTACTTCACGCGCAGCACCCGCATGCAGTTCGAGGCCTCCTGCCTCGGCAATGTCTTCGCAGCGTTCGATCTGCTGCAGACGACATCGGGCGCCGACGAACTCGAATACGGCGAGCGCTTCTGCGATGCGTACGAAACCCATCGCCAGCTGGTACAGGGTCCGCGGATTTCCTTCGAGCACGCGTGGTTCCTGCTGAACCTGCTGAGTCGCGGCGCCACGCTGCACGCCAATCGCTGTCGTCACTGCAGCAGCCGCTATCTGCGCGACCGTTTCAGCGCAACGCGCAGACGCTGTCCGTTCTGCGAACTGAAAGCCTACGAGCCGATGTGCATCGGCCGGCCGGCCCGTCGATCGCCTGCACGCAAATCGCGACGCACCGCTGCGAACGCGCATCGCCGCGTGACGGCCAGCGCGTAACGGAAGCAGGCCATGACCGCTGCTAGACTGCGGTCATGGCACTGCCGCGTTCCGCACCGAACCATCTGGCCGGTCCGTATCTGGCGCGGCTGGCGCAGTTGCGCAAGGACGCGGCGCGCCTGCGGGCCGCGCTGGACAGTCCCGCCACGCTGTTCGTGCCGGTGTGGCGCACCCACAGTTTCATCGCGCGTGCGCAACAGGGATTGAGTGCGCAGTTCGTCTCCGGCCTCGCCCATCTCGGCGACATCGAACCGAATGAACTGATCCTGCTCGGCGAGTTCCGCGGCCAGCTGTGTTTCGCCGCCGAACTGCCGTCGGCCGCAGCACCGGCCGTCGATGCCCGTGCCGAGTTCGTCGATCTGCGCGGCGTCGCCGGCGATCTGATGCGCGACGAAGCCGGCCTGCTGGCCTACGCGCGCGCCATGGTGCTGTGGCGCGAACGACATCGTTTCTGCGGCCGCTGCGGCGCACCCACGGTCGCGGCCGAAGGCGGTCACGTGCGCCGCTGCAGCGATGAACGCTGCGGCAATCAGCAGTTTCCCCGCATCGATCCGGCCGTCATCGTCCTGGTGACCGACGGCGACCGGGCGCTGCTCGGCCGGCAGGCAGCGTGGCCGCCCGGTCGCTACTCGACGATCGCGGGCTTCGTCGAACCCGGCGAGAGTCTCGAAGACGCGGTGGCGCGCGAAGTGCTCGAGGAGACCGGTATCGAGATCGCGTCCGTCGACTATCACTCCTCGCAACCCTGGCCGTTTCCCTCGTCGCTGATGCTCGGCTTCAGCGCCCGCGCCGCGACGACCGGCATCCAGCGCATGGATGACGAACTGGAGGACGCCCGCTGGTTCACCCGCGGCCAGATCGCCGCCGGGGACGTGGCCCTGCCGACCACGCATTCCATTTCCTTCCGCCTGATCGAGGATTGGTATGACGCCGCGTCGGCGATTCCTCTTCGCGAAGAACCCGCGGCGCGGCTCTGGACCTCGCCGGCGCGTGCCGGCCGATAGCAGCGCCCCTCCTGCGCTGCACAGCCCGCAGTCGGTACCGTAGAATCGCGGCGCGCCAGTTCACGCTGCGTTCCGTTTTCCCCTCCTATCATCCATCGCCCGTCAGCCAGCCATCCCTTTCATGTGCCTGCTCGTTCTTGCCTGGAAATCGCACCCGCGCTACCGCCTGATCCTGGCGGGCAATCGCGATGAATTTCACGATCGCGCCGCGGCGCCGCTCAACTGGTGGCAGGACGATCCGCGCATCCTGGGCGGCCGCGACCTGAAGGCCAGCGGCACCTGGCTGGGCGTGGCGCGTTCCGGGCGTTTCGGCATCGTGACGAACTACCGCGACCTGCAGGCGCCGGTCGAAGGCGCGCCGTCGCGCGGCAACCTGGTCCCGCGCTTTCTCACCGGCGCGACCTCGCCGAAGGAATTCCTCGACGACCTGCGCGGCGCCGCGCTGCGCTACTCCGGATTCAACCTGCTGGTGGGCGGCACCCGCGCGCTGTACTACTTCTCGAACCGCGGCGCCAAGGCGCCGACGGCGCTCGCGCCCGGCGTCTACGGTCTGAGCAATCATCTGCTCGATACGCCCTGGCCCAAACTGGCGCGCACGCGCTCGCGTTTCGCGCAGCTGCTGGCCGAACCGGAGCTGGCGGCCGACGATGTGTTCGCGATGCTGGGCGACCGCGAACAGGCGCCAGTCGACAACCTGCCCTCGACGGGGCTGCCGACCGACTGGGAGCGCGTCGTCTCGGCGCCCTTCATCGTCAACGAACGCTATGGCACGCGTTGCTCGAGCCTGTTGCTGGTGGAACGCACCGGCCGCACGGTGCTGCACGAACGCCGCTTCGATGCCATGGGCGTGCAGACCGGCACGACGCGCTTCGAGTTCACCAGCGCCGAAGTGCCGGAAGTGTGGTTCGAAGCCGAAGATCCGAACGCCGCCGCGGCGGTCGACACCTCGTTCGACTCCTCTCCCGAATGAGTCCACGGCGCATCCTGCGACGGCCCTGGTTCGCGGCGATGCGCATGACCGGAACCCGCGCGCGATGGCTCGCACTGCCGCTCATGCTTGCGATGACGGGCGCCCAGGCGAAGATCGCGATCGACATCCCCGACACGACGCCGGTCATCGAAACCAATGTCCGCGCCTTCCTCAGCCTGACGCGCTACGCCGACCGCACCGATGTGACGCCCGACGTGATGGCGCGCCTGCAGCGGCGCATCGTGTCGGAGGCGCGCCGCGCGCTCGAACCCCTCGGCTACTACGAGCCGGAAGTGAGCTACGACACGGTCCGCAACGGCGAGGACTGGAAAGTCACGATCCACGTCACGCCGGGCCGGCCGGTGCGGCTGTCCGAGGTGTCCATCGACGCGATCGGCGCGGGCAAGGACGAACGCGCGCTGCGGGAAGTCATTGAAGCGCAGGACCTCAAACCCGGACTGCGGCTCAATCACGGCACGTACGACGGCGTCAAAGGCGCACTGATCCGCGCCGCGCGCAACGAGGGTTACCTCGACGCGAAACTGACGAAGAACGACCTGCTGATCGACAAGAAAGAACGTCGCGCCACTGTCGCACTCGAAGTCGACACCGGCGAGCGTTATCACTACGGCAGGATCACGACGGAGCAGGAGGTCATCACGGACGATGCGATGCGCCGCATGCTGCGCATGAAGGAAGGCGATCCGTACACGCTCGACTCGCTGCTGCGCACGCAGTACGTGCTCGACGACAGCCAGTACTTCCGCGCCGTGAACATCGACAGCGGCGATGCGGATCCCGCAACGCACACCGTGCCGATCACCGTCAGCGCCACGCCCAACCGCCGCCATCGCTACGGCGCGAGCATCGGCTACGCCACGGATACGCGCGCCCGCGGCCAGTTCACGTGGGACGATCGGCGCGTCAACGAACACGGTCATCGCGCCAAGGTGGAACTCACGGCATCGTCGGTGCTGAACGAGATCGCCGGCCGCTACGTGATTCCGGTGATGGACGTGGCGCTGGAGAAACTCGAATTCACTGCCGGCCTGCGCGACGAAGAACTGGGCGACACGCGCAGCGAGCGTGCCGAAGTGGGCGCGGGACTGACGCAGGTCAAGGGGCGCTGGCAGCGCGTCCTGTTCCTGCGTCTCTCCGAGGAAAAAACGACGATCCCGGCCAATACGACGCAGCCGGAGACCAAGCCAACGGCGTTCCTGATCATTCCGGGCATCAGCTTCTCCACGCTGCCAAGCTACGTGCTGGGCGGAAAGCCCCGGGACTACAGCGTCTATGCAGAACTGCGCGGCTCGCCGGCGACGCTCGGATCGGATTCCTCGTTCCTGCAGTTCCGCACGCAACTGGAACGCATCCACCAGCTCTCCGACAAGTGGAGCGTGCGCGGGCGACTGGAAATCGGCACGAGCTGGGTCGACGAATTCTCGGAGCTGCCGGCCTCGCAGCGCTTCTTCGCCGGCGGCGATCGCAGCGTGCGCGGCTTCGGCCTCAACTCGCTCGCCCCGACGGATGACGAGGGCAACGTCATCGGCGGACGCAACCTGCTGACGGGCACGGTCGAATTCGAGCGCGCCCTGCCGAAGAACTTCGGCGTCGCGGCGTTCTCCGATTTCGGCAACTCCTTCAATTCCTGGAGCGATCCGATGCTCGAATATTCCGCCGGACTCGGCGTGCGATTCCATATCGCCATTGCCAGCATCGGCATCGACGTGGCGCAGCCGCTGTCCGAATCCGGCCGCGGCCCGCGCGTTCACCTGTACATGTCCACGATGTTCTGAACGGACGCCACGAAACAGAGACCAGCAAGCGCCGTGCGGAAGTGGATCCTCATCATCCTGCTGATTGTGCTGATCGCGCTGCCGGTCACGCTGATCGCGACGCTGCTGTACACGCCGCTCGGGCTGTCGATGATCGCCGCGCAGCTCTATCGGCTCGAACCGCTGGGCGTGCGCATCGAGGGACTGAGCGGCACGCTGCTCGGCACCCTGCACATCGACCGGTTCGAACTCGACCATGAGAACGTACGCGTGGTCTCGCACGACATCGTCGCCACGATCGATGCGCGCGAACTGCTGCTGCAGACGATTCGCGCCTCCTCGCTCGCGGCGCGCGACACCGTGGTCGAAATCCGCGATGCGCCGCCGACGCCGCCCTCCACGAAGCCAATGCGATTCCTGCCCAACTTCATGCGCGTCGACGTCCGCAACGCCGAGCTGACGGGACTGCGCTACGTGAACATCGACGGCACCGCGGTCGATGCCACCTCGCTGCGCGGCAGCGTACGGATCGGTCCGCGGCGACTGCGCATCCGCGACTTCCGCATCGACGCGCCGCAGTTCCAGCTCGCCGGCAATGGCAGTCTGCGCGCGGATCGTCCGCTGGGACTCGAACTGCGCGTCGATGGCAGCGCCACGCTCGAACGCGGCACGCAGATCGCAGCGAGCGTGCAGACCAGCGGCACGATCGAGCAGCTTGCGATCCAGGCGACGGTGCTGAAACCCGACGTGATCAACGTCGAAGGCCTGTTCACGCGACCCGAAGGCCGCTGGCATCTGCATGGCAGCGTCGCTTCGCCGGCGGTGTCGCTGCAGCCGTGGATGGAAAACCCGCCGTTCTCCTTGCGCAACATCGCGCTCACCGTCGACGTGCAGCCGCAGGAAATACTCGCGCAGGGCAACGTCGGCATTCCCGAACTGTCCGGCCGCGATCTGACGATCGACGTCGCCGGCTGGTTCGCCCAGCGCGTCCTGACGCTGCGCAAAGGCGACATCGCCGTCAACGATACGTCCGCACGATTGCACGCGACGGGAACGGCCACCTTCGACGGCGACAAACCCACGCTGGACGTGCAGGCCAACTGGACGCAGCTGCAGTGGCCGCTCGATGCCGCGCCCATGATCGCCAGCACCGCGGGCACACTTACGCTGCGCGGTCCGCTGCCCTACGACTACGCCCTGAACGCGCACCTGCTCGTGCCGACCGAAGTCGCTCGCACCGCCGCGCCCATCGAAGGCGACGCCCAGGCCACCGGCGTGCTGGGCAGCGACACCCTCACCCTGCACGACTACACGATCCAGACGCTCGACGGCGCCGTGACGGGCGAAGGCTCGCTGCAGTTCGCCGTGCCGCGCCGCTGGTCGCTGGTGGCAAACGCCAGCGACATCGATCCCGCCGGCATGCATGCCGAGTTCCCGGGCAAGGTCACGTTCCGGCTGCAGGCCACCGGCGAAGGCTTCGACCAGCACGCGCTTTTCGACGCGCGTCTGGCGGATCTTTCCGGCACCTTGCGCGGCGAACGCATCAGCGGCAACGCGCAAGTGCGGCGCGATCGACAGGGCTGGGCCGCGCGCAACGTCGCGCTGCAGATGGGCGATGCGAGCCTGTCGGCCAACGGCACGCTCGACGGGCGCATCGATGCCGAGGTCGCGTTGCACGCACGATCGTTGCAGACCTTCCTGCCGGAAGCGCGCGGCAGCCTGAACCTGAGCGCCAGCGCCCATGGACCGGTGAAAACGCCGCGCATCGTCGCGAAGATCCAGGCAACGGATCCCCAGTACGCGCAATGGCGCGCCAGCGCCGTGCTGGCCGACGCGGATCTCGACTTCGGCGGTCAGAACGCATCGCGACTGTCGATCACGGCGCAGGCCATCGGTCAGGCGGAAACCGTCATCGAATCGCTGCGCGTCACCGGCAACGGCGACGCCGCGCAGCATCGCGTCGCTGTCGACGTCATCGGTGTCGGCGATGCGGGTACCGCGGCACCGCATACGACACTGCAGATCGACGGTCGTTATGCCGATGCGGCCTGGTCCGGCACGCTGCAGGCCACGGAGATCACGGACGGACGCCGCAGCGGCGAAGCGCTCGTCATGAAGGAACCCGGCAACTTCATCGTGTCGCGCGAGCGGCTGCTGCTGGAGAAACTGTGCATCGCGATCGGCAACGGCCAGTTCTGCGCCGACGGCAAATGGCAGCGCAACGGGCCGTGGGAAGGCACCGTCTCCGGCTACGAAATTCCGCTCGCGGCCGTATTGCCGCCTGCGGGCGCGGAAGCGGAATACTCTGGACGTATCGAAGGCCGCGTGCATCTGTCCGGCGCGCCGAACCGGCCGTGGCTGGTCGATGCCGGCGCGCGCATCATCGACGCCGCCGTCATCTATCGGCCGCCGGGCGCCGATCCGGAAACGCTGAATCTCGGCAACGGCGGTCTCTCCTGCACCGCCACCGCGGAACGCGTCAATTTCTCGCTCGGCGTGCAGGCCTTCGAGGACACGTTCCTGTACGCCAACGCCGCCCTGGAACGCAACGGCCGCAACGATCTGCTGCACCTGCCGCTGACGGGCGACCTCCGGGCGCGCGCCGCCGATGCGAACATCCTGCCGATCCTGTTCACCGAGATCGACAATGCCGCCGGCCTGCTGACGGCGAACGTCGACCTGCGCGGCACGCTGGCGCAGCCGCAGATCGACGGCCGCGTCGAACTGGCGAACGGCGCGTTCGATTCCTATCGCGTGAACCTGGCGTTGCGGCAGCTCAACCTGGTCGCGGATCTCGCCAACAACGGACTCGATTTCCGCGGCGCGGGGCTTGCGGGCGAAGGCCGGCTGAGCGTCGACGGCAAGTTCGCGTGGTCGCAGGGCGAACTGCGCGGCAACCTGAATCTCGGCGGCCAGAACCTGCTGGTGGCGGACCTGCCCGAATACCGCGTGGTCGCCTCGCCCGACCTGAAATTCGTCATCGACGGCCAGGACATCGACGTCGCCGGCGACCTCGTCATTCCCGAAGCCAGCATCAAGCCCGTGAATCTCGGCGGCGCCGTGCAGGCGTCCGACGATGCGCGCTACGTCGGGGAAACGCAGGCCGAGGAAGCAGGCCGTTACGTCGTGCACAGCGACGTGCGCGTGAAGATGGGCGACGACGTGCGCGTCGATGCGTTCGGCCTGCAGGGACGCATCGTCGGCGGCGTCGGCACCACGGTGCGCACGGGCGACACGCCGGTCGGACGCGGCGAACTCAGCGTCGCCGACGGCCGTTACGAAGCCTACGGCCAGAAGCTCGACATCACGCGCGGCCGTCTGCTGTTCGACGCCTCGCCGCTCGAAGATCCCGGGCTCGACATCGAAGCGCAGCGCAAGATCGAGAGCATCAAGGTCGGCCTCAACGTGCGCGGCACGCTGAAGGACCCGCGGCTCACGTTCTTCTCCGAGCCGTCCATGCCGCAGACCTCGATCATGTCCTACCTGCTGGTCGGCAAGGGCATCGACGACATGCAGAGCGGCGATGCGGTCACCATGAGCTCCGCAAAGGACACGCTCGCCGTGCAGGGCGGCGGCCTGCTCGCCTCGCAGCTCGGCCGGCGCTTCGGCCTGGAGGAAGTCGGCGTCGAGAGCACCACCAGTTCCGCAGGCCAGACCAACACCTCGCTGGTGCTCGGCAAATTCCTGTCGCCGCGCCTGTTCATCAGCTACGGCATCTCGCTCACGGAATCCATCAACACCTTCAAACTGCGCTACACCATCAGCGATAAATGGATTCTCAAGATGGAAGCGGGCGAAGTGCAGAGCGCGGACGCGGAATACACGATCGAGCGGTAAAGACCGCATGGAAGAACGGCGGGTGGATGAGTGCATCTTGGCGGCGCTCCCGTCACACTGCGCACTCCCTACGCAGCATCGATTACTCATGTCAGAACTCACTCCCGCCTGGTTCAGCAAGGCCATCGCGCAACCCACGCAATCCCGCTTCGTCGATGTCGACGGCACGGCGATCCACTATCTGAGCTGGAACGCGCATGAGACGGACAAGCCCGGCCTGCTGCTCGCGCATGGCTTTCGCGCGCATGCGCGCTGGTGGTCGTTCACCGCGCCGTACCTGACGGATCGCTTCCGCGTCTTCGCGCTCGACTTCGCCGGCATGGGCGACAGCGGCAGCCGGCCGCGTTACAGCTCTGAGCTGTTCACGCGCGACATCATCGGCGTCCTGGATGACATCGGACTCGATTCCGTCACGCTCGTGGGCCACAGCTTCGGCGGCTCGCGCGTCATCCGTACCTGCGTCGACTATCCGCAGCGGATCGGACGCGCCGTGGTGATCGACAGTTTCATTCCGGTGCCGGAGATGCCGCGCCGCGAACCGCCGCCCAATCCGCCGCGGACCAAGAAGACGTACGCCACCTACGAAGCGGCCCGCGCCCGTTTCCGGCTCATTCCGGAACGCAACTGCTCCGCCGGCTATGTGCTCGACTACGTCGCCGAGCATTCGCTGAAGCGGACGGACGGTGGCTGGACCTGGAAGTTCGACGAGAACTACGAGCCCCATCACGCCGATCCCGTCGCCGAGGCGGCGGATTCCGCGGCGAAGCTGCAGCGCGTGGCGTGCCCCGTCAGCATCATCTACGGCGAGCACACCGTCGTGATGCCGCGGGCGCTGGCACGGCGGGTCACGAAGTACCTGCCCCAGGGCCGCGGCCCGGTCGAGATTCCCGAATCGCATCACCACGTGCTGCTCGACCAGCCGCTGTCGCTGGTGTCGGCGTTGCGGGCGGTGCTGATCTGACCGCCCGCCAGTGACGTGCGCTATCGGCCGCCCGCCGCGCCGGGCCGCCAGTTCAGGCTGACGAAGTACATCGGCCCGAAGGCATTGACGGGCTGGGTATCGACGAGGAAGCGCGGCGGCTGTTCATCGGTGAAGTTGCTGATGCCGAGCCGCACGCCCAGGCCGGTGTCGATCCGATAGCCGGCCGACAGGTCGTGTACCCACACCGCATCGAGATGAATCGGCGGACCGCCGAACTGCGTGGTGATGAACGGCACGCTTTCTTCGTCCGTCGACAGTTGCGAGCCGTACCACAGCGAATTCCAGGTCACGTCGAACGGTCCCCGCGTCCAGCTCAGGCTCGTGGTGGCCGTCCATTCGGGCGTTCCATATTCGCCGAGCCGGTTGTTGCCGACCGACGGCTGCCCGGCGATGCGGTACTCGTCATAGCGCAGCACGCGGGTGGCATTCAGCGCGAAGTCGAGGGTGCCCGCCGACGCGAGCGGGAAGCGTTGCTGGAAGGCGATGTCGATGCCGGACGTGACGATCGAGCCGTAGTTCACCAGCAGATCGGCGCCGCGCGTCACGCGCAGGTAGGCGAGCGAGGCCGGATCGCGATCACGCTGGTGCTGCGCACAGAAGGCATTGTCCAGCGAGGCCGCGTCATAGCACGCGGCAATCGCGGTGCCGTAGTCGACGAACTCGATGTCGTCGTCGAGTTCGATGCGGTAGTAGTCCAGGGTCAGCGAGGTATTGGGCAGCTTCGCCGGCGTGATGACCAGGCCCGCGGTCAGTGTATGGGCGACTTCGGGCGTGAGATCGGGATTGGTGCCGCTCACCGATTCGAATGAACCGGCGCTGCTCTCTTCGACGAAGTCTGCGGGAATGCCGTCGGCGGCACAGTTGCGACGGCGATTGTTCGGCGCGGGACCCTGGTCGATCTGGGTCACGACGCACGGATCGTAGCCCGTCATGCCCGGCGTCAGTGTCGATGTCGTCGGCACGAACAGATTGCCGACGGTCGGCGCACGGATGGCGCGCGACACGCTGCCGCGCACGCGCAGGCCCTGCACCGGCGCCCAGACCAGGCCGCTGCCAAAGGTGAAGGCGCCGCCCGAACGCGAGTAGTCGGAGTAGCGACCCGTGGCCGTGATCAGCAACTCCTCCGCGCCGCGCACCTCGCGCAGCAGGGGAATCGCGAAGTCTGCAAACACTTCCTTGACGTCGATCGAGCCGGCAATCGGCGTCAGCGACATGCCATAGGCATGGCCATCGATGATGTTCTGCGACGCCGACGAGCGGCTCGATTCGCGCCGGTATTCGGCGCCCGCCGTGTAGACGATCGGCCCCGCCGGCAGGCTCAGCGCCTCATCCAGTTCGCCGCTCAAGGCGCCGCGAAACACCACCTGTTCCAGATCGGTCGACAGGTCGGCAGGGAAGTTGAGGAAGCGCAGCGTCTCGGCCGACTGCTGCGGAAACGAGCCGCCGGGACTGAACGGATTCAGCGGCTGGCATTGGCCATCGCCCGCCGCGAAGGTGACGAAGTCGATGCCGCCCGGCGGCACCGCGGTCGGATCGATGTTCGAGCGGCACACCGGCTTGCCCGTCACCGGATCGGCAACGACATCGAGCGCCGCGAACAGCCGATCGGTGTAGACGACGCTGCGCGTGTTCTTCTGCCGCGTGCTGCCGAACTGGCCGGAGATTTCATAGTGCATGCGCTCGCCGAGCGTGCCTTCCACGCCGCCCACCAGCTGGACGGTGCGCGAGGTCTGCTTGTCGCGACCCGAGTAGGTGAACAGATCGCGCGACGACAGCACGCGCGCCGCGCTGACCTCGACGTCCGGATTGGCCGCCACGAAATCTTCGTACAGATCGAGCAGCGATTGCGGAATGAAGGGATTGTCCAGCCCCAGCGGCTGATAGCGCGGAATCACGTTGAAGGCATTGTCGGCGCGATTCGCCGCCTCGGCCGTCACGAACTTGGTCTCGAGAAATGCGCGCGCGGAATCGCTCAGGCGCACGCCGCCATTCAGCGCCACCACCACGCGTTCGAACTTCGGATCGAGGATGGTCACGTCATCGGGCGGATACAGATCGCCATCGCCATCCGGCGTGGAGAAGCCGCCGAAGAACGTGCCGTTGCGATAGGCGCGCAGCTGCCCGGAATGCTCATCCAGCGTCCAGCAGTTCTCGCGCCGCCCGCCGGTGAATGGCCATGCCGTTTCGCAGTCATCGACACCGTCGTGGTTGAGATCCCCTCCGATGGCGTCGGCAAGTCCATCACCGTCGATATCGAATCCGAAACTGCCGGTCCGGTTGTATTCGGCCCACTTGTAGCCGCGCAGGTAGGCGATGGTGCGCGGATCGTTGGCGGCCGCGAGACGCTCGGCAGAGAAGAGCTGCTGCACCTGCGGATCGAGCGTCGCGATGAAGTCGCCCGCGCGCACGCCGGCGGCGATCAGTTCTGGGGTCAGATCCGCGGTCTGCGCATACAGGTTCGGATTGCCGACCGGCTGGTAGGTGCTGTTGACGCCGACGCCGGAGTTTCGGGCGTTGATTTCGGAACGCTTGGTGAAATCGAGTGCCAACGTCACGTTGGCGCGGTCGTCGGCGCCGAAATTGATGCCGCTCAGCAGCGATCCGGAGTACTCGCGGCCCAGTCCGCCTTCGTACTGGCGTGCCTGCGCCGCTGCTTCGATGCCTTCGAAGTTTTCCTTCAATACGAAGTTGAGTGCGCCTGCGGCGGCATCGCCGCCATACAGCGCCGCTGCCGAACCGGTGATGAGATCGACCCGTTCGATGAGCGACACCGGAATGGCATTGGTGTCGACCGCGGAGGAATCCGCCGAACCAGCGACGTGCCGCCGGCCGTTCACCAGCACGAGCGTGCGATCGGGACCGAGATCGCGCAGATTCGCGAGCGACGTCGGAAACGGCACCCCGGAGCCGTTGGCAAAGTCCAGTCCGAAAACGACGCTGTCGGCGCGGGTCGTCGACTGCATTGCCGCCGGCATGCGGTGCAGGATTTCCTGGGCCGACTGTGCGCCGATGCTCTCGATCAGCTCGCGACCGACGCTGTCGACCTGCGATGGCAGCTCGAGCAGTTCTGCGGCCTGCCTGTCGCGAATCCCTTCGACGACCACCTCATCGACGAGCCCGCCGCGCGCAATGGCGCCCGCGGACGCCTCCGCACTCTGTGCGTTGGCGAATGAGCCGTTCAGCAACAACCAGGGAGCGACCGCGCACCCGGCAACAACCATCTTTTTCACGGTGAACCTGCGACAGAAGTAATGAAATCCAGCCAGCGGCGGCCAAGCGGCGGCCAAGCGGCGGCGTTGGACGCTGTTGTTCTTGTCAGGGGCTTGGATGGAAGCGGCGCCGCCCGATCAGCGGTGGCGTACCGGCTTCAACTGCGGATACAGCGGTCGGAAGCCTGCAACTCCGACGGTCCTGGCGAACCCATCAATTGAGAATGATTCTCAGTATAGCTTCAAAGCCGGCGCGGGGAACAGGCGGGGAAAGGGCGCAACCGTCAGTCGAACTCCGTCGCCCACTCCCGATGCACGTGATGCTCGTACATGCGATGGATCTGCTTCGCCGTCGAGCGTCCCGTCGATAGTTCGGGCAGCGCATCGAGCGGATAGAACTCCACGCCGTCAGTTTCGTGACTCAGGCGCGGCTCACCACCGGTGATTTCGCAGATGAAGAACGCCTTCCAGGAGTGGAACAGGTACGGCGGGTGATCGTGCAGGTTGCGGTCGTACACGGCGGCGAGTTTGACGGCGCGCGCCGTGAAGCCGGTCTCCTGTTCGATTTCCTTTTCGATGGCGCGTGACGGCGTGTCGTTGATGTCGGCCCAGCCGCCGGGCAGCGTCCACATCCCGTCGATGGTTTCACGCACCAGCAGCACGCGCTGGTCGCGAAAGATCGCGCCGCGCACGTCCATCTTCGGCGTCGCGTAACCGTCCTCGACGAACCAGGTCTGGCGCAGCTGTTCCGCGGGCAGGCCGGACTCGATCGCAAGCAGGCCCGTCGCGATCTCGACGATCTCGCGATAACGCTCGCGATCGTATTCCTCGTGCGTGAAATGCAGTCCGGACTGCGCCAGCGCCAGCAGGCGGCGGGCGTGATCGAGCGAGGTAGGCATGAGGCCGAGCAAAGCACAGGCGGCCTGCGGCGTAAATACGCTGGCATGACGATCGGCATCCTGCGCGTTACGCTGCGATTCATGAATAGTCCGACGCCCGATCCCGTTCCCGTCCCTTATACCGAACTGTCCGCCGACGCCCTGCGGGGCGTGATCGAATCGTTCGTGCTGCGCGAAGGCACAGACTACGGCGCACACGAATATTCGCTCGAGGAAAAAGTCGCGCATGTGATGCGCCAGCTCGAACGCAGCGAGGCGCGGATTCTCTTCTATCCGGCCACCTCGACGGTCGATGTCGTCGTGGCGGATCGGGGCAAGGAAAAGCAATAGCCGCAAAAAGGCGCAAGGGACACAAATAGGGAAGAGAAAAGATTTCCTTTGAGTCCTCTGCGCCTTTTTGCGGCCATTCTCTTCTATCATCTCCGCGCCCCGCCGATGCGTGATCCATGAGCACTCCTGCTACGACCCCTCAGACCGACACTCGCGGTTTGGCTGCCGCCGCGGGCGCATTCTTCATCTGGGGCCTGCTGCCGCTTTATCTCAAGCTGCTGCACGCCGTGCCGGTGCTGCAGGTCACTGCGCATCGACTGACGTGGGGCTGCCTGTTCGCGCTCGGCTGGCTCGCGTTGCGTGGCGAACTCGGTCATGTACGCGCGGCGCTGGGCAATCCGCGCGTGCTGGTGCGTCTGCTGGCGAGCGCGACGCTGGTCGGCAGCAACTGGGTGATCTACGTCTGGGGCGTCGCCAACGACCGCGTCATCGAAACCAGTCTCGGCTACTTCATCAATCCGCTGGTGAACGTGCTGCTGGGCGTGGTGTTGCTGTCGGAACGCCTGAACCGCGCGCAATGGACCGCTGTCGCCATCGCCGCGGCCGGCGTGATGTACCTGACCTGGAGCGCCGGCCATCCGCCGTGGATCGCACTGGCGCTTGCGATCACGTTCAGCCTGTACGGCTTCGTGCGCAAGGTCGTCCAGGTCGACTCGCTGGCGGGACTGGGCAGCGAAACCCTGCTGCTGCTGCCGCTGGGCCTGGGTTATCTCCTCTGGTGCGAAGCCGCCGGCAGCGGCGTGCTCGCCCATACGAACTGGTTCACCAACCTGCTGCTGGTGTTGAGCGGTCCGATCACGGCGGTTCCGCTGGTGCTGTTTGCCTTCGGCGCGCGGCGCATTCCGTACTCGACGGTCGGATTGCTGCAGTACATCGGCCCGACGCTGCAGTTGCTGCTGGGTGTCTTCATCTTCCACGAACCGTTCTCGGGACCGCGCGTGATCGGTTTCGCGCTGATCTGGTCGGCGCTGGCGATCTACGCGATCGACGGGGTGCGGCGGAGCCGGGGGAACCGGTAGCTGCTCCTCCGCCTGTGGGGCCGGCTTCAGCCGGCCTTTCCGGGAATGTCAGGCTGAAGCCTGACCTACAGGAAGCACAGAGCCGTTGACATGCTCTGCATATTTATGCAGAGTACGCGCGTTTTTATGCAAAGAGCTATTCCGCACCGCTGACCGCCATGGCCGCCGACATCCGCCAATCCGTTTCCCGCCGCGCCGCGATCGTCCGGATCATCCGGGATTCGACCGTGCGCAATCAGGAGGAACTGGTGAAGGCGCTGCACAGGCAGGGCATCGAGGCGACGCAGTCGAGCGTCAGCCGGGACCTGCGTGAACTCGGCGTCGCCAAGGCGGGCGATCACTACATTCTGGCCACGGAAGAACCGCTGCCGTCGAATCATTTCGCCGCGGTCGCCGGCTTCGTCATGGGTGTCCGCACGGCGGGCGACTCGCTCACCGTCGTCAAGACGACCACCGGCACGGCGCAGAGCGTCGCGGTGGCGATCGACAGGTCCGACTGGCCGGAAGTCGTCGGGACGATTTCCGGCGACGACACCATTTTCATCGCAACCGAAGATGCCCGCGCCCAGCGCAAGCTGCGCGAGCGCCTGCGCGAAAACTTCAGGATCTGAACAGCCCCCTCCCTGCCCTCCCCCGCGGAGCGGGGGAGGGGAAGAATCATTCACCGAACAACCGACATCCAAGACACGCACCTTCTGCCCCCCTCCTCCGCTTGCGGGGGAGGGTTGGGGAGGGGGCCAACGACCACCGAAGCATCATCGACATGACCGACACACTCGCACCCGGCTCCGAACCCATCCTGCTCGCCTTCTCGGGCGGCCTCGATACGTCCTTCCTCGTGCCGTGGCTGAAGGAGAACTACGGCCGGCCGATCATCACGGTGACCGTCGACACCGGCGGCATCGATGCCGACTCAGCGAAGGTGCTGGATCAGCGCGCGCGTGCGCTCGGCGCGCAGGATCACGTGCTCGTCGAAGCCAAGCAGGGTTACTTCGACCAGGTGCTCAAGTACCTGATCATCGGCAACATCAAGCGCGGCCAGATGTATCCGCTGTGCGTCGGCGCCGAGCGCGTCATGCAGGCGCAAACCATCGCGGAGTACGCGCGCAAGATCGGTACGAAAGTCGTGGCGCACGGCTGCACGGCCGCAGGCAATGACCAGGTGCGCTTCGAAGTCGCGCTGCGCACGCTCGCGCCGGAACTGACCATCCTCGCGCCGGTGCGCGACAAGGCATTCAAGCGGCCGGAACAGCTCAAGTATCTCGAAGACCGCAAGCTCACGGTGCCGCCGTACGGCGCTGCGTATTCCGTGAATCGCGGCCTGTGGGGCGTGACGATCGGCGGCAAGGAAACGCTGACCTCCGACGGCAGCATTCCCGATCACGCCTGGGTGCTGTCGAAAGATGCATTTGCGAAGCCGAGCGCGCCGGAGTCGCACAGCATCGGCTTCGAACAGGGCGTGCCCGTCAGTCTCGACGGCGCGAAGCTCGGCGCCGTTGCCGTGATCGAGAAGCTCGAAACCATTGGCGCGAAGTTCGGCATCGGCCGCGGCATTCACCTAGGCGACACCATCATCGGCACCAAGGGCCGCGTGGCGTTCGAAGCGCCGGCCGCCGACGTGCTGATCAGCGCGCATCGCGAATTGGAAAAGCTGGTGATGACCGGCCGCCAGCAGCGCATCAAGGAAATAGTGGCAGGTCCGTATGGCGATCTGGTGCACGAGGGCCAGCATCTCGATCCGGTGTGCCGCGACATCGAGGCGCTGTTCGTGAATTCGCAGGCGCGCGTCACGGGCGAAGTGAAAGTGCTGTATCGCCCGGGCAATGCCTTCGTCGAAGGCGTGACTTCGCCCTACTCCATCATGGCCGCCTCGAAGGGCGTCTATGGCGAAGCGGCCGGCGAATGGACCGCGGCCGATGCGCTGGGCTTCTCGAAGATGGTCGGTCTGCCGGGCATGTTCTGGACCCGCGCCGGCAAGGGCAAGTAGTTCGTTTCTCCCAACCTGACAGGTGCCATCCTGCAATGAAGACAGTCGTCGTCGACAAGATCGCTTCCATCACTCAGGCGCTGAACCTGGGTCATGAACTGCGCGTCGCCACCACGGACATTCCGTGCGAGGAAGGCGTGGTGCTGGTGTGCGAGATCCTCACCAACAAGTCGACGTACAACACGCTCGAGCTGACCAGCGGTCGCATGGCCAAGGTCGCGAAGGGCGATGTCATCGTCGGCGCGCTCGGCCACCGGCAGGCGCTCTTCGGCTATTCCGGCCACCTGCCGGAATCGGTGAAGGAAGGCGACATCATCCAGGTGCTGAACATCGGCGGCGTGCTGGGCCTGTGCGATTCGGCGAATCCGGAGAAGGGCCGGCCGTTCGATGCGAAGGTCATCGGCGTGGTGCTGCAGTTTCCGTATCTGGGCGAGCGCATCGGCGTGCCGGCGCGCGTCGGCTATCGGCGTCTCGATTACAACGTTGCCGTGAATACGCGCAACGTTCCCGTGGTCGCTCTCGCGGGCACCTGCATGGAGGCGGGCAAGACGGCCGCGGCCTGCGCCATCGTCTCGCGCATGCGTCATCGCGGCCTGAACGTCCACGCGTTCAAGGCGACGGGTGTGTCGTTGCGTCGTGACATCCTGGCGATGGAAGACGCCGGCGCTCGGCGCAGCATGATCTTCACGGACCTCGGCGTCGTGACGACGACGGCGAAGACCGGTCCGGCCATCACGCGCGCGCTGCTGACGGAAATGTCGGAAGGCGAGCCGGACGTGATCGTGTTCGAACTCGGCGACGGCATCCTCGGCGCCTATGGCGTCGAAGCGATCCTGTCGTCCGAGGACATCCGCAAATGCCTGACGAGCGTCGTGCTGTCGGCCAACGATCCGGTCGCGGCCTGGGGCGGCGTGAAGCTGCTGCGCGAACAGTTCGGCATCGAGCCGTCGGTCGTCACCGGTCCGGCGACGGACAATGCCGTCGGCGTGAACATCATCCGCGACAAGTTCGGCGTGCCGGCGTTCAACGCCATCACCGATGGCGCGGCGCTGGGCGATCGCGTGATCGAGTCGTTGCAGCTGGCGCCGAAGGCGGCGGTGGCTGCAGCGGAGTAAGTATCGGAGCGCCCCCACCCCAACCCTCCCCCGCTTCGCGGAGGAGGGGATCGGAAACCCCCTCCTCCGCGAAGCGGGGGAGGGTTGGGGTGGGGGCGCTTCCGTGAGCAGAGCGAGCATACGAAATGAGTCAGTCGAAAATTCCAGCCATTGTCCTCGGCGGCACCGGTTACGTGGCCGGCGAACTGCTGCGCCTGATCGCGGCGCATCCGTTCGTCGAAGTGAAGGCGATTCTTTCCGACAGCCAGCCGGGCGAGTCGGTGGCGAAGTCGTTTCCGCATCTCGCGCCGGTGTACGGCGATCTCAAGTTCTCCAGCCTCGATCAGATCAAGGAACTGGTCGGCTCGCTGCCGCAGTCCGCGATCGTCTCCGCAGCGCCGCACGGCGTGGCCGCGGCGCTGATCGATGAGCTGCTGAAAGTCGCCGAAGCGAAAGGCACGAAGCCGCGCGTCATCGATATTTCCGCCGACTATCGCTACACGACGGCCGGCGCCTATGAAGCGGTGTACAAGCATGCGCACGGCGCGCCGTCGCGACTGGCGCAATTCACCTGTGCGGTGCCGGAGCATCTGGACAGGGTGTCGACGCCGCATGTCGCGCATCCCGGCTGCTTCTCCACCGCCGTGCTGCTCGCGAGCGTGCCGCTGCTCAAGCTGGGCCTGGCCGAGCCGCGCCTGTTCGTCAGCGGCATCACCGGCAGCACCGGTTCTGGCCGCACGCCGGTCGCCGGCACGCATCATCCGCAGCGCCAGAGCGATCTGTACGCCTACAACCCGCTGTCGCACCGGCACACGCCGGAAATCACGGCGCTTGCGCAGGCGGCGAGCGATGTCGCTGCCGAGTTCAGCTTCGTGCCGCACTCGGGGCCGTTTGCGCGCGGCATCCACGTCACCGTGCAGGCCACCGCGAAGCGTGCGCTCAAGACGGCGGATGTCGTCGAGAGCCTGAAGCAGTTCTATGCCGGCAAGCCATTCATTCGCGTGAATGCCGAGATGCCGCACATCAAGGATGTCGCGACGAGCAACTACGCCTTCCTGAGCGGCGCGACGAATGGCAGCACCGTCGTCGCCACCTGTGCGATCGACAATCTCACCAAGGGCGCGGCCGGCGGTGCGATGCAGTGGCTGAATCGCGTGTTCGGTTTCGAAGAAACCACTGGCCTTACGACGCCGGCCCCGGGCTGGACCTGAGTACCTACCATGAGCAACGTCGTTCAACTGAGAGATCCGAGACAACCCACAGCGCCGCTGCAGGATCACCTCGCCCCCGTCTTCGCGCAGTTCCCGCTCGAAGTCGTCGACGCGCAGGGCGTGTACCTGCACACGCCCGACGGCCGCAAGGTGCTGGACCTGTATGGCGGTCACGCCGTGGCCGCGCTCGGCTACAACCATCCGCGCTGGGTCGAGGCGCTGACGAATCAGGCGCGCCAGCTCTGCTTCCAGAGCAATGCCGTGCCGCTCGACGTGCGGCGTCGCGCTGCGGCGAAGCTCGCGAAGTTCTGCGGGCTCGGCCTCGACACGATCTTCTTCGTGAACTCGGGCGCGGAAGCGAACGAGAACGCATTGAAGCTCGCCTTCAAGATGACGGGCGGCACGGAAGTGATCGCCGTCGAAGGCTCGTTCCACGGTCGCACGGCCGCGGCCGGCGCCGTGACCTGGGGCGCGGAGAAGAAGTGGTATGGCTTTCCCGGCAAGCCGTTCGACGTGAAGTTCATCAAGCCGACCGAAGCGCACAAGCTCGCGACGCTGGTGAATGACAAGACCGCCGCCGTCATCGTCGAGCCCGTGCAGGGCGTGGCCGGCGCGGTCGACCTGCCGAAGGAATTCCTGCAGGCGCTGCGCACGCGCTGCAGCGAGAACGGCTCGATCCTGATCTTCGACGAAGTGCAGTGCGGCGTCGGTCGCACGGGCTATCCGTTCGCCGCCAATATGGTCGGCATCACGCCGGACATCATCACGACGGCGAAGGCGCTCGGCGCAGGCTTCCCCGTGTCGGCGGTGCTCGTCGCCGATCACGTCGCCGAGTACATGAAGATCGATTCGCTCGGCACGACCTTCGGTGCGGGACCGATGGCATGCGCCGTCGTCGAAGCCGTCATCGACATCATCGAATCGGAGAACCTGCTGGAGAACGTACGCCTGCGTTCGGCGGAGATCCGCGAGAAGTGTGTCGTCGGTCCCGTCGTCGGCACGCAGGGCGCCGGGTTCCTGCTCGGCCTGCGCACCACGCGGCCCGCGAAGGATGTTCAGGCCGAACTGCTGAAGCTCGATATTCTCACTGGCACCAGCGGCGATCCGAACATCGTGCGTATCCTGGCGCCGTTCGTGCTGGGCAGCGAACACGTCGATCAGTTGGCCGACGCCCTCAAGCGCATCGGCAAGTAATCCACCAGAAAAAAGAACTCCAATGAACCGCTTTCTCGACCTGGCCGATTTTCCCCGCGAGCACGTCAAGGACCTGCTCGGTCTCGCCTCACGGCTGCAGCAGCATCCGCAGCCGCAGGCGCTTGCGGGCAAGGTGCTGGGGCTGTTGTTCCTGAATCCGTCGCTGCGCACGCTCGCCTCGTTCCAGAGCGCGATGATGCGACTCGGCGGCACGTCGGTCGTCATCACGCCGGGACAGGGAACCTGGCAGATGGAGACACGCTCCGGCGCGATCATGAACGGCGCGGCCGCCGAACACGTGCGCGAGGCCGTGCCCGTGCTCGCCTCCTATTGCGATGCCATCGGCATCCGCATGTTCGCGGAAGGCCGCAATCTCGGCGCCGACCTCGCCGAGTCCGGCTTCAGGATGATGGCCGACCTGTGCGACAAGCCGCTGGTCAACATGGAATCCGCCGTCAACCATCCCTGCCAGGCGCTCGCCGACTGGCACACGATGGATGAACTGCGCGTCCCCGAGCGCGGCAAGTTCGTGCTGAGCTGGGTTAATCATCCGCGCGCGTTGCCTCTCGCGGTGCCCGCCGCCACCGTGCACATGGCGGCGCAGCGCGGCATGGAAGTGGTGGTGCTGCGCCCCGATGGCTTCGCGCTGCCCGAGCAGATCATGGACAAGGCGCGCGCAGCGGCGAAGGCTTCCGGCGGCGCCGTGCACGAAACCAGCGATCGCAATGAAGCCCTGCAGGGCGCGCACGTCATCTACGCCAAGGAATGGGGCTCGCCGCAGCACTACGGCGATGCCGAAGCCGAGACGCGCCTGCGCGAATACCTGGGCGACTGGTGCATCAAGGAAAGCTGGTTCAAGACCGCGGACCCGAACTGCCACTTCATGCATTGCCTGCCGGTGCGGCGCAACGTCGCCGTCGCCGACGAAGTGCTCGACGGCCCGCGCAGCGTCGTGATCCGCGAAGCGTTCAATCGAATGGTGGTGCAGATGGCGGTGTTGTATCGCCTGCTGCGAGGATGAGGAGCAGGCCACAGGCGACAGCCCGAATCTGACTGGAGCCTGTCGCCTGTAGCCTGTTCTCTGCAGCCCCGTCCGGTATTTCCCAACTACGAGGTTCCCTCCCGTGCTCCGTACCGATCCTTCCGTCGCCGTCCGCGCACTGCGCAGCGCAGCGCCGTACATCCGCATGTACAAGGGCAAGGTGTTCGTCATCAAGGCGAGCGGCGGCGTGTTCGCCGACACGGCCTCGACGCGGACGCTGATCGAACAGGTCGCGATCCTGCACCAGGTGGGCATCCGCGTCGTGCTCGTGCACGGCGGCGGGCCGCAGCTCACGCAGATCCAGGAAACGCTGGGCATCAAGCCGCAGATGATTGCCGGCCGGCGCGTGACCGACGAGAAATCGATCGAAGTCACGAGCATGGTGCTCAACGGGCTGGTGAACACGCAGATCCTCGGCATCTGTCGCGAACTCGACATTGCCGCGGTCGGCGTCAGCGGCGTCGATGCCGGGCTGGTGCGCGCGCACAAGCGTCCGCCGGTGACGGTCGAAGGCAATGTGGTCGACTACGGCTTCGTCGGCGACATCGACCTGATCGATGCGAAAGTGCTGCAGCAGTTGCTCGACGACGGCCTGATGCCGGTCGTGAGCCCGGTGTCGGCGGACGACTCCGGCCAGCTGCTCAACATCAACGCCGACACCGTGGCCGCAGCCATCGGCGCCGCGCTGAAGGCGGAGAAGCTGATGCTCTGCACGGGTGCGCCCGGCATTCTCGAATCGCTGGAAGATTCGCGCTCGATCATTTCCTACACCGACCTCGCCGGTCTCAAACGCCTGAAGGACCAGGGCAGCCTGAAGGACGGCATGCTGCCGAAGGCGAAGGCGATCGAAGATGCGATCCGCGGCGGCGTGCGCCGCGTCCACGTGATTTCGTACAAGTCGCCCGACAGTATCCTGGCCGAAGTCTTCACCAACGAAGGCACCGGCACGCTGGTGGTCGAGAACATCAGCGCGCTGTCGAAAGCCGAGCAGCAGGCAGGAGGATGAGATGGGCGACGGGCGACGGGCGACGGGCGACAGCCGGAAAAAAACAGCGATCTCTTCTTGCCGTGGCCCGTGGCCTGTAGCCCGTAGCCCTCGCGACGGAGTCGCGTCATGAGCCGTCTGTGGGACAAGGGTGCGCCGCTGGACGAACGCGTCCTGCGTTACACCGCCGGCGACGATCATGCGCTGGACAATCGGCTCGTCGCTTACGACGTGCGCGCGTCCATCGCGCACGCCGAGATGCTGAACGCGCAGGGACTGCTGTCGGGCGATGACCTGAAAGCCATCCGCGACGGCCTGAACGCCATCGCCGCGGAGCATGCCCGCGGCGAGTGGCGCGTCGTGCTCGAACACGAGGACGGACAGACGGCGCTCGAAAACCTGCTGACGGCGCGCATCGGCGAAGCCGGCAAGCGCGTGCATCTCGGTCGCTCGCGCAATGACCAGGTACTGACGGCTTTGCGCCTCTACCTGCGCGATGCGATCGACGAATTGCACGGCGGCGTGACTTCAGCCGCAGATGCGCTCGATGAACTGTCGACGCGCGAAGGCGACGTAGCGCTGCCCGGCTACACGCACATGCAGCAGGCGATGCCGAGTTCCGTCGCACTGTGGGCTGGCGGCTTCGCCACGGAATTGCGCGACGATGCGCAAGCGCTGGCCGCCGTGAAACGCCGCGTCCAGAAAAGCCCGCTGGGTTCCGCCGCGGGTTACGGCTCGCCGAATCTGCCCATCGATCGCGAGGACACGCGCAAGCGCCTGGAATTTGAATCCGTGCACGATCCCGTCACCGCGGTGCAGCTCTCGCGCGGCAAGGCCGAAGCGCAGCTGCTGTTCGAGATCGCGCTGGTGATGCAGGACGTCGGTCGGCTGTCGTCCGACCTGATGCTGTTCTACACGCAGGAATTCTCGTTCGTCGAACTGCCGGATGCGTTCACCACCGGCTCGTCGATCATGCCGCAGAAGCGCAACCCGGATGTCTTCGAGCTGATTCGCGGCCGCACGGCCACGGCGCAGGCCTGCCTGTTCGAAGTCATGGGCATCGTCGCGAAACTGCCGTCGGGCTACCAGCGCGACCTGCAACTCATCAAGGTGCCGCTGTTCCGCGGTATCGATCTGTGTCTCGATACGCTGGCGATTCTTCCCGCCGCGCTGGCCGGCGTGCGCTTCCGCCAGGATCGCATCCGGCTCGATCCATCCATTCACGCCGCGGCCGAGGCGAACGAAATGGTGGTGAAGGAAGGCATTCCGTTTCGCGAGGCGTATCGGAGAGTTGGAGACAGGCTGAAGAAGAGGTGATCGCGTGATCACGCAAGGGAAGAGCCGAACCAGTCTTGCCCGATCACTCCATCACCCAGGATCCCCACCATGTCCATCTGGTTCCAACCCGTCACGCTCGATCAGGTCCGCGGCCTCAGCATCGGCATGGCGAAGCACATCGGCATCGAGTTCACCGAAATCGGCGACGACTTCATTCGTGCGCGCATGCCGGTGGACGAGCGCACGCGTCAGCCGTTCGGCATCCTGCACGGCGGCGCCTCCGTAGTACTCGCCGAGACACTCGGCAGCACGGGCGCGGCGCTTGCGATCGATCACGCCCGCTACCGTTGCGTCGGCCAGGAGATCAACGCGAATCACATACGCGCCATCCAGGCAGGCTTCGTCATCGGCACGGCGCGGCCGGTGCATCTCGGCCGTCGCAGTCACGTCTGGGAAATCCGCATCGTCGATGAGCAGGATCGGCTGGTCTGCATTTCGCGCATCACGATGGCGATTCTCGACATCGCATAGCCCACCTTCCGATCTACAGGTGCGGTGCCGTTGGTGGCTATACTGCGGCGATGCGCACCGCTCTTTGTCGATTCGCCCTTCTGTCGCTGCTGACCACCGTGTTGCTGCAGGGCTGCGGCCAGAAAGGCCCGCTGTATCGCCCTGACGAACAGGCGCAGACGGTCGGCGAAGAATCCAGTACGAACGGCAAGAAGAAGTCCGGCCCGACGGTGCCGCCGGCGCCGCAATCCCAGAAAGTCCCGACGCCGACCGAGCCTTCGACGCCGCCCGCGGTGGATCCCGCCCGTCCTGCCGATCCGCCGGGCACCTGACGCATGAACGATCGTCGCAAGCTCGTCCTGGTCGACGGCTCGTCGTACCTGTATCGCGCCTTTCACGCCCTGCCGCCGCTGAGCAATTCGCGCGGCGAACCGACCGGCGCGGTGTTCGGCGTCATCAACATGCTGCAGAAGCTGTTGAAAGAGGAGTCGCCGCAGCTCATCGCCGTCGTCGTCGATGCGCCGGGCCGCACCTTTCGCGACGATCTGTTCGAGGAATACAAGGCGACCCGTCAGCCGATGCCCGACGACCTGCGCGTGCAATTGCAGCCGCTGCTCGATTGTGTGCGGGCGATGGGCCTGCCGCTGCTGCGCATCGAGGGCGTCGAGGCCGATGACGTCATCGGCACGCTGGCGAAACAGGCGTCGGCGCAGGACATCGACGTGCTCATCTCGACGGGCGACAAGGACATGGCGCAGCTCGTCAACGAACGCATCGGGCTCGTGAACACGATGACCGGTTCGCGCCTCGACCGCGCGGGCGTGAAAGCGAAGTTCGATGTGTTCCCGGAACAGATCGCCGACTACCTCGCGCTGGTCGGCGACACCATCGACAACATTCCCGGCGTCCCGAAAGTCGGCCCGAAGACGGCGGCGAAGTGGCTGAACGAATACGGCACGCTCGATGCGCTCGTGAAGGGTGCCAATTCGGTGGCGGGCAAGGTCGGCGAAAGTCTGCGTGCGAGCCTCGGGACACTCGAACTGTCGCGCAAGCTCGCGACGCTGAATTGCGATCTGTCGCTGGAGATGACGCCGGAATCGCTCGTCGCCGGCGAACCCGATCGTGAGAAGTTGCGCGAACTGTTCACGCGCCTGGAATTGCGCTCGCTGCTGCGCAGCCTGGCGGGTGTCGAGCCGGCCGCCGCCGAAGGCGATGCAACGGCGGCGACGCCTGTCGCAGATATTCCGGTGCTGCCGCGACCGCCGCACGATTACGAACTGATCACTTCGTCCGAAGCATTGCGCGACTGGATCGGCAGGCTGCAGGCAGCGGAAGTCGTTTCCATACGCACCGAAACGACCGCGATCGATTACATGACGGCGGAGATCGTCGGTGTCGCCTTCGCCGTCGAACCGGGTCGGGCCGCGTATGTGCCCGTCGGTCACGACTACGCTGGCGTGCCAGCGCAGTTATCGCCGACCGAAGTGCTGCAGGCATTGCGGCCGCTGCTGGAAAATCCGTCGCTCGCCAAGCTCGGCCACAATCTCAAGTACGAAGCGCACGTCCTGAAACGCCACGGCATCGAGTTGCGCGGCATGCGTTTCGATTCGATGCTCGAATCGTACGTCTGGAACAGCACGGCGACGCGTCACGATCTCGATGCGGTCGCGCGCAAGTATCTCGGCATCGACCTGATCGAATACGAATCGCTCACCGGCAAGGGCGCGAAGCAGATCAGCTTCAGCCAGGTCGCGCTGGAACAGGCGCGGGACTACGCCGGCGAGGCAGCCGACATCGCGCTGCAGTTGCACCGTCATCTGTGGGAAAAGATCGCCGGTGTTCCGGAACTGCAGCGACTCTACGAGACCATCGAGCAGCCGCTGGTCGACGTGCTCGTACGCGCGGAGCATGCGGGCGTGATGATCGACGGCGCGCAGCTGCGGCAGCAGAGCCAGGAACTCGCGCAGCGCATGCATGAAATCGAAGCGCAGGCGCATGCCGCCGGCGGCGGACCCTTCTCGCTCGAATCGCCGAAGCAGTTGCAGGAAGTGCTGTTCGGCAAGCTCGGTCTGCCGGTGCTGGCCAAGACGCCGACGGGACAGCCCTCGACAGCGGAAGCCGTGCTCGAAGAACTGGCGGCGAGCTACGAGCTGCCGAAGCTCATCATGGATTACCGCGCGTTCGCGAAACTGAAGTCGACCTACACCGACAAGCTGCCGCTGCAGATCAATCGCACGACGGGTCGCGTGCACACCTCGTATCAGCAGGCCGTTGCGGCCACGGGACGGTTGTCGTCGCAGGAACCGAATCTGCAGAACATTCCGATCCGTTCGCAGGAAGGCCGGCGCATCCGCCAGGCGTTCATTGCGCCGCCCGGCTACTGCATCGTCGCCGCCGACTATTCGCAGATCGAGCTGCGCATCATGGCGCACCTGTCGACGGACGCAGGTCTGCTGGCGGCGTTCGCCGACGATCGCGACATTCATCAGGCGACGGCGGCGGAAGTGTTCGGCAAGCCGCTCGCCGAAGTCACCGCGAACGAACGGCGCTCGGCCAAGGCGATCAACTTCGGCCTGATCTACGGCATGTCGGCCTTCGGCCTCGCGAAACAGCTCGGCATCGCGCGCGGCGAGGCGCAGAAATATGTCGATCTGTACTTCGAACGCTATCCCGGCGTGCGGCGCTACATGGAGGAGACGCGACAACTCGCCCGCACTCGCGGCTACGTGGAAACGGTGTTCGGGCGCCGGCTGTATCTCAACGATATCACCTCGCGCAATGCCGCCCTGCGTCAGGGCGCCGAGCGCGCCGCCATCAACGCGCCGATGCAGGGCACGGCGGCGGACATCATCAAGCGCGCGATGATCGCGGTGGACCGCTGGCTGATCGAATCGCGCATCGACGCGCGACTGATCATGCAGGTTCACGACGAACTGGTGTTCGAAGTGCGCGAGGCGCAGACGGACGAACTCATGACGCAGGTCCGGGCCCTGATGAGCGCTGCCGCCGAGTTGCGCGTCCCGCTCAAGGTGGACGCCGGCACCGGCCGCAACTGGGACGAAGCCCACTGACTGTCGCCAATCGCGGGCAGTTGGTCCGGCCCGCGCACCCCATGCAACCCTTTCATCCCGCCGCGCATTGAAGGCGCGAGCGTCTTTTGACTACATCACCACACGGAGAGATCACATGCGCAAGTCGGTTCTATTGGCGGCGGCTCTGTTTGGCCCGGCACTCCTGACGGGGATGGGCGCCCGGGCGGCCGACAATGGCTTCTATCTGGGCGCCGGCGTCGGTCAGGCCAACGTGGATGTCGATGCCATCGGCGTCGACGGCGATGACACCGGCTTCAAGGCCATCGCCGGATTCCGGCCGCTCGATTTCTTTGCCGTCGAACTGAATTACATCGATTTCGGCAGCGTCGAGGACAGAGGCGCGAAGGTCGATGCCGACGCGATCGCTGCATTTGCCGTCGGTTTCCTGCCGGTCGGACCGGTCGATCTGTACGCCAAGGCGGGGCTGGCCGACTCGGACGCTTCAGCGCGCATTGGCGCCCTGCGCGCCGACAGCGACGGCACCGACTTCGCCTACGGCGTCGGCGTCCAGTTCCGGTTCCTCAGCCTGAGCGCCCGCCTCGAGTACGAGAAGTTCGATCTCGATGACGTCGACGATCTCAACCTGCTGACCCTGGGGCTGACTTACACCTTCCTTTGATCGCTTCGGACCGGGCGGACCATGCGCCCGTCCGGCCCATTCATTGCGCCAAATCGTTGCGCAACGGCAACAAACGCCCTTTCGCCGCGGCGAAAACCGAGGCTTTTCTGTGGCCCTGCCCGCACGACTAAGCATCTGAAATGCTGACGGTTTCTTAATTTCTTCGAGCCGAATTGCGCGTGGAACTTTCACGTGCCCGAGGCGTCTGAACAATCGAGCGTCGGCCAGGACGCTCCTGTTCGCTGACCTCCCTGAGCGAACAGTTGGCCCGGTCCATCCCCATGCCGGGTAACAACTACCCCGATGGCTCTGCCATCGGGGTTCTTTTTTTCCGCGGTCAGTTTTCCAGCGCCCCCAGCACCCAGCCGCGCGCCTGATCGAGGCCGAGCTTCGTCACGGCCGAAAACAACTGCGCGCTGGCCACCCCCGCCGCCTCGGCCTCGACGGCTTTCAGCGTTCGCGCCGCCTCGCTGCGGCTGAGCTTGTCCGACTTCGTGAGGAGCAAATGGGTCGGCAGGGCGCGCTCGCTGCTCCACGCCAGCATCTGGCGATCGAAATCCGTCATGCCGCGACGCGAGTCCATGACGACCACCAGGCCGGCGAGCGACTGGCGTTTTTCCACGTACCGGCTCAGCAGTTCGCGCCAGTGGCGCTGCATTTCCGCGGGCACCTTCGCGTAGCCATAGCCGGGCAGGTCTGCGAGACGATGACCGTTGCCCAGTCCGAAAAAATTGATGAGCTGGGTGCGACCGGGTGTCTTGCTGGTCCGTGCCAGATCCTTGCGACCAGTGATGGCGTTCAGGGCGCTCGACTTGCCCGCGTTCGATCGCCCGACAAAGGCCAGCTCGCGACCGGTTTCCTCCGGGGGAAACTGACGCGGCTGCCAGGCACTCAGCAGGAATCGTGATTCAGGGAATTGCGGCATGGCTTATTTCGCGGCGGACGGCTTCGCGGACAATGGCGGCGCCGCGTTGGCCGCAGCGGACGGTAGTGTACAATTCCGCGCCTTTTAAGCCTCGGCGCGCGTGCCTGGCCGCCGCGCCCTCCAAATAAATGGTCCTGGAGTCTGACTGATGAAGTTTCAGCCGATCGTTCTGCTGTCTGCGCTGTGCCTGAGCACCTCTGCGTTTGGCGAAGGTTCCGCCGAAGCGGGCCAGGCAAAGTCCGCGACCTGCGTGGCCTGCCACGGCGTCGACGGCAACAGCGTCAATCCCGAATGGCCGTCGATCGCCGGTCAGCACAGCGAGTACATCGTCAAGCAGCTCAAGGCATTCAAGTCCGGCGCGCGCCAGAACGTGCTGATGAGCCCGATGGCCGCCGGCCTGTCGGAAGCGGACATCGACGATCTCGCGGCGTACTACTCTTCGCAGACCGCGAACGGTGGTGAGGCCGACGCCAGCAAGGTGTCGCTCGGCCAGCGTCTGTATCGCGGCGGCGATGCGGAGAAAGGCATTGCCGCCTGCGGCGCGTGCCATGGCCCGTCGGGTCACGGCAACCCGACTGCGCAGTACCCCTCGATCCGCGGCCAGCACGCCACGTACGTCGAAGCGCAGCTGAAGGCGTATCGCAGCGGAACCCGGCAGACGGATCAGAATCAGATGATGCGCGGCGTCACCCAGTCGATGACCGATGACCAGATCGCCGCGGTCGCTGCCTACGTGCAGGGCCTGCGCTGATTCATCCGCTCTGAGAGGGTTTACCGTGAAACGACCTGGCGCCTCATCTGCTGCCCTGTTGATGCTCGTGCTGCTCGCCGCCTGCAGCAGCAAACAGGAACCGGCGCCGAGCGGGCAGCCTGCAGCGTCCGCTCCTGCTGCGGCCCAGGCACCCGCAGAGAGTGCTGCGCCCTCGGAACCGTCTGCCGCCGAACCCGCGACCGAAACCACTGCCACCGAGACACCGACCGAAACGATCAGCGAGACGGATGATGGCGGTCAGGAAACCATCGCCGCCAACACGCCCTCGACCACGCAGCCTTCGCTGCGACTGGGCGGTCCGGCAGCAACGCCGCCGACATCGTCGCAATTCAGGGAAGGGTCGAACTACAGCAGGCTCGTGCCCGCACAGCCGACCAGCGTGCCGCCGGGCAAGGTCGAGGTCGTCGAAGTGTTCTGGTACGGCTGCGGCCATTGCTTCGCGCTGGATCCGGCGATCGAATCCTGGCGCGGCAAGGGCAAGCCGGGGTACGTCGAATTCGTGCGCGTCCCGGCCATGTGGAACGACACCACCCGCATGCACGCACGGCTTTACTACACCGCCGAACTGCTGGGCAAACTCGAAGCGCTGCACACGCCGATCTTCCGCGAGATCAACGTCGGCGGAAACCAGCTCAACACGGTCGACAAGATCACTGCCTTCTTTCGCGAACACGGTGTCGGCAGCGACGAATTCCAGAAGGCGTTCTCGTCGTTCTCCGTGGAAAGCAAGTTGCAGCGTGCGGACTTCCTCAATCGCCGCTATCGCATCGAATCCGTGCCGACCGTCATCGTCAACGGCAAGTACAAGACCGACGTGGGCATGGCCGGCGGCGAGCCGCAACTGTTCTCGCTGATCGGCGAACTCGCCGCCTCCGAACACGGCGGCTGACGGGCGATTCCCACGGACGGGAAGCGCGCGCCGCGCGTAGACTGACGGACATGTCTGCGGCTTCCAGGTCCGTGCCCTCATGCTGAAAGTCTTCGCCTCCGGCCCGCAGGGATTGACCAGCCTCGACGCGTCGGCCCAGGCGATCGTTCCGGCGGACGTCGTCTGGATCGATCTGCTCGAGCCGACGATCGAAGAAGAAAAATCGGTCGAATCGCTGCTCGCGGTGGACGTGCCCACCCGCGAAGAAATGAAGGAGATCGAGACCTCCAATCGTCTCTACGAAGACAACGGCGCGCTGTACATGACGGCCACGGTGGCCGCGAAGCTCGACACCGCACGCCCCGAGATCGCCGCGGTGACGTTCATCCTCGCCAAGGGCCGGCTGATCACGAACCGCTACATCGATACCAAGCCGTTCCAGCAGTTCATCGCCTACGCGGAGAAGCATCCGAATTCCTGCCAGTCCGCGGTGGCCATCCTCGCCGGACTCATCGAAGCCTTCATCGAACGCATCGCCGACATCCTGGAACGCGTCGGCAACAATCTCGACCAGGTCTCCAGCACGATATTCGTCATCAACGGCCAGGGCAGCACGCCGAAAAGCAGCGATCTGCGCGGACTGATCGAACGCATCGGCTTCAACGGCGAGCTGAACTCGAAGGCGCGCGAAAGTCTCGTCAGTCTCGGGCGTCTCGTGATGTTCGTGCAGCAGACCGGCATGCTGGAAATGACGCAGGAACAGCGCGGCCGCTTCCGCTCGATCAGCCGCGACGTCACGTCGCTGTCGGATCATGCGAGCTTCCTCGGCTCGAAGGTGTCGTTCCTGCTCGAAGCGACGCTCGGCCTGATCAACGTCGAACAGAACAACATCATCAAGATCTTCTCGGTCGCCGCGGTGATGTTCATGCCGCCGACGCTGATCGCCAGCATCTACGGCATGAACTTCCATCTGCTGCCGAACCTGCCCGGCGACTACAGCAATTTCTTTTTCTCCCTCGGCCTGATGCTTGCGTCGATGGGAGTCACGTACGCGCTGTTCAAACGAAAAGGATGGTTGTAAGCACCATGTCCCATCCCATCACCAGCATGGCCCTCTTCTGCGATTTCGAGAACATCGCGCTCGGCGTGCGCGATGCGAAGTACGCCAAGTTCGATATCGATCGCGTGCTCGAACGGCTGCTGCTGAAGGGCAGCATCGTGGTGAAGAAGGCGTACTGCGACTGGGAACGCTATAAGGAATTCAAGGCGCCGATGCACGAGGCCTCGTTCGAACTGATCGAGATTCCGCACGTACGCATGTCGGGCAAGAACTCCGCCGACATCCGCATGGTCGTCGACGCACTCGACCTGTGCTACACCAAGGAACACGTCGACACCTTCGTCATCATCAGCGGCGACTCGGACTTCTCGCCGCTGGTGAGCAAGCTGCGCGAGAACAACAAGACCGTGATCGGCGTCGGCGTGAAGAGTTCGACGTCGGACCTGCTGATCGCGAACTGCGACGAGTTCATCTACTACGACGATCTCGTGCGCCAGAACGAAAAGAAGAAGCAGCAGCGCGCCCGGCGCAAGACCTCGCCCAAGCAGCAGGCCACCGCCGAAGCGGCGCCGAAGGAACAGCCCAAGGCCGAAAAGACCGAAGAGGATCGCCGCCAGGAAGCCTTCGACCTGGTGCTCGATACCATCGAGGCGCTGGCCAGCGAACGCGATCAGGACGAGAAGATCTGGGGCTCGATGGTCAAGCAGACCCTGAAGCGCCGCAATCCCGGCTTCAACGAAACCTACTTCGGCTTCCGCACCTTCAGCGATCTGCTGGAGGACGCGCAGAAACATCGCCTGCTGGATCTGGAGCTGGATCAGAAGTCCGGCGGCTACATCATCAAGCGTCTGAGCGAGTGATCGCGCTCAGCGCTTCAGTTCCAGGTCATTGATCATCGCGAGATGATCCGATCCCAGCGACGGACCGGCGGATAAGTCCAGCACGCGCCAGTGATCGCTGGCGAGACAGTGATCGATGCGGATGCCGGCCGGCGCGAACCACGACGGCCAGCTCGGCACGAATCCGTGACCGCGGGCGCAATCGGTCAGACCGGACCCCGCCATCGCCTCGCGAAATACCGGCGACCACGGCGTGATGTTGAAATCGCCGCCGATCAGCAGCGGCCCCTCGGTCGCGCGCGCAAGCGTGATCAGTTCGCGCAGCTCCGCATTGCGCAGACGCGTGTTGCGCGCGCCCATCGGCCAGTGCAGATGCGCGCCGATGAGCGTGATCGGTTGACCGTTCCAGTCGATCACCGTCTTCGCGACCTGCGCACCCTGCGGCACCAGTTCGATCCGCTCGCTGCTGCGGATCGGCCAGCGACTGAAGATCGCCACGTCGGATTCGGCATTCAGATCGGCGTAGACGTGCGGGTATTGCGGCAGCACGGCCGCGAGCTGCTGCACGTCCTGCGGCGAATCGATTTCCTGGAAGGCGATCACATCGGCGCTGGCTTTCTGCAGCCACTGGCCCGCGCTCGCGAAGTCGTCGTTGTGGAAGTAGCGATTGAACGTGACGAAGCGGAATCCGCCCGTCGCGGCCTGCGCTTCCTGCGAGGGCCAGCCGGTGTAACCGAGAATGCTGATCGCCATCGCCGCGGCAGCGGCCAGCACGAACGCGGCGCTGCGCAGATGCCGCAGCATGAACAGGCCCAGGCCACAGACCACAAGTACTACCGTGTACTGGACGCGGAAATGCGCAAACAGATCCAGCACCCAGAAGTGCCTGCCGAACAGACCCAGCCCGAACGCGAGCAGCACGCCGGCCACGATCAGCGCGATGAGCTGCGTCGCAGCCGTGGACGGTCGCGGGTGGCGTGGCCGAGGGATATTCACGAAGAACGGGCCGTTCGATGAGAAGGGAACGGCTTATAGCTCGGCGACCCGCCAGTCGCCAGCGACAGAAGGGCAGTTTCTAGCTCGCCAGCTCCGAGGCGAAGACCGCACCTTCGTCGCGCCAGCGCGGTGCCCTGCTGCGGCCGTAGTACAGCTCGAGCCGGCGGACACCCTTCACGCGGCGCGTCGACTGGCGCACTTCACGCAGCAGGCGCAACAGCAGATGTTCATCGGCAAATATTCCGCCGCTGGCATATTCCGCCGCGATGCTCAGATGCAGGACCGTGATGTGTTCGAGGTCGGGACGGATATGGACCGTCACGCCGACCGGCTTGCCCGTGTCCTTCTCCACGGCGAGCAGGCATTGCGCATCCGGCATGCGCGCGATCGACAGACGCAGCCGGTCCGGCGCGTCCGCCACGATTTCGGGCGCACCGAACATTTCGACCGCGTCGGCAATCCCGGCGGCGACGCGTTCCTGGCACGAATTGAAGAAAACGAGCCTCTCCAGCGCTCCGCGCTGTTTGGCGACGACGTGGGAGCGGAATTCTATTTCGTGATTCATGCCTGCCCCGACGGTGAGGAATCCCCAACCCCGGCCGATCATGAACGCGCCGCGGGTCGCTTGTCGAGCAGCTTCGCGACCTCCCGCCGGGCGTAACTCCTTGCAGCCACAACAAAAATCAGCACATGTTGCCAAAAGAGGACATCGCTGGTGGCGCACTAAGTCCCGGTCCGAAAAACGCAATTTCGACATCGGCCGCAGGCTGGCGACAGCGATGTCGCGGCGATGTCACGTCCAGAGTGGCCCGCCGGCCCACGGTTTTCGCGTCGTCTGGCACCGACAGCGGGCCGAAAACTTTGAACTGGCGCAACTTCCCGATCTTCAAAAACGGGAACTGGTTCGAGCGTCGGGATTCGCCTTATTGTCATATACACGCACAGCTTGCCCGCCGCTGGCCTCGCGTTCGGCATTTCACGGCCGTTTGCATGGGTGCGGCAGGCTCTTGGCGTATGTCAGCGTAACGCTGCGCTCGACGCCGGAAACTCAAGGTCACAGGGGAATCGTCAATGGGCATCCTAGATCTCGGCCGATACAAGGGAATCGTCTTCGCGATCACCGGCTTCCTGATCGCGTTCATCGCCATCCTGGCGTTGAACCACGGCATGGCCGGCCGCTTCGCCGACAACGTCGCGGGTGTGAAATTCCTGTCCAGCCTGCAGTCGCAGCCGGCGGAAATCCAGGCGAATGCCGCTGCGATCAGCGCGCGCCTCGCGAACGGCGAGAAGGTGGACGAGGCCATCGAAGCCCTGCGTACCACCGCCACCTCGTTCGACCACGCCATCATCGGACTCGGCGGCGGCATGGTCTCCGACAGTTCAGGCTCCACCCTCAGCGTGCCGGCGCTCGACTCCGAGCAGGCGCGCACGCTGGTCGCCGACGGCAAGAAGGTGTGGGAAGGCTACAAGGCCAAGCTCGATCCGGTGCTGCGCTTCTCCGGTTCTCCCTATGCCGCTGAGGCAGCGGCGCCCGCGCCGGCCCCGACACCTGCCGGCAAGAACGCCGCGCCTGCGCCGGTCGTCGAGAAGGAACCCGGCGTGCAGCTCAGCCCGCGCGGCCGTCGCCTGAGCAGCGCGCTGGAAGAACTCAACACGTATGCCGCCGCATCGCAGGCTCCGCTCACGCGCGTGGCCAATGAACTCGCGCAGCAGGTCGAAACCGAAAGCAACGGCAAAGCGAGCGTACTGCGCATCATCCAGATCGTCGGTCTGGTCGGTGCCCTCGCACTGCTCGGCATGCTGTTCTTCTACTTCGCGCGCAACCTGCGCAAGGAAGAAATGGTGTCCCTGCGCGCCCGCAAGGAAACCGCGGACATTCTGCGCACGGTGAACGAAGGTCTGTTCCTGCTCGACAAGGACCTGAAGCTGGGCAGCGAACGTTCGATGGCGCTGAACACAATCTTCCGCCGCGAAGACTTCACCAACCTGTCCTTCGACAATCTGCTCAAGGACATCGTGCCGGAAAAGACGCTCAAGACCGCGATGGACTACGTCGCGCTGCTGTGGGGCGAGCGCGTCAACGAAAAGCTGGTCAAGACCATCAATCCGCTGAACGAAGTCGAAGTGCACTTCGACAATCCGGCCGGCGGCTTCGACACGCACTACCTCGAATTCGATTTCAACCGCGTGAAATCCGAAGGCTCGCTGTCCCACCTGCTGGTGACGGTGAACGACGTGACCAAGCGCGTGATGCTGTCGCGCGAACTGCAGGAGTCGCAGGAAAAGGCACAGGCCCAGCTCGATCTGCTGCTGCGCATCCTGCACGTCGAACCGGACAGCCTCACCGGCTTCCTCACCGACGCCGATGTGTCGCTGAAGATGGTGAACTCGATCCTCAAGGAACCGGCGCGCGAAGAGTCGGCGTTCCGCGCCAAGATCGACGGCATCTACCGCCAGGTCCACGCGGTCAAGGGCGAAGCCGCGGCGCTCGGCCTCAAGACCGTCGAACAGCGCGCGCATGCCTTCGAAGAATCGCTCAGCGATCTGAAGGGTCGGCCGACGCTGTCGGGCAGCGACTTCCTGCCGCTGGTCGTGAAGCTCGACGATCTGTTCAACCACCTCGCGCAGGTTCGCGAAATGCTCGGCCGACTCGTTGACCTGCACCACGCCATCGCGTCGCGTCGCGCCGCGGGCGGCACGGTCGAAGCCGCGAAGGTCGATCAATGGCTGGCCGGCAAGCACGACCAGACCATGCAGATGCAGGCGCTGTCGCAGCAGCCGCAGGCCGAAGCCGAAGGCGCCGGCGGTCTCGAACGCACGCTGGAAGATCTCGCCGCGAAAGTCGCCTCGTCGCATTCCAAGCAGGTCACGGTGAAGTGCACCGGCCTCGCCGAAGTCCCCGAGGCTTATCGTCGTGCGGTCAAGGACATCACGATCCAGCTCGTGCGCAATGCCGTGGTACACGGCATCGAGTCGCCGGAAGATCGCGCCAAGGCGCAGAAATCGGCAACGGGTTTCCTCGGCGTCGAATTCACGCAGCGCGGCAACGAAGGTTTCGAACTCGTCGTGCAGGATGACGGTCGCGGCCTGCAGCTCGATCGCATCAAGGAGGTCGCGGTGGAACGCGGCCTCATCACGCCGGCGCAGGCGGCGATGCTCGATCCGCGTCAGACCATGGCGCTGATCTTCCGCCCGGGCTTCTCCACGGCCGATCGCGTCACGACCGATGCGGGCCGCGGCGCCGGCATGGATCTGGTGCGCATCCTCGTCGCCGAACTCGGCGGTCGCGTCGGTCTCGCCTCGGCGGGCGGACGCTTCTCGAAGTTCAAGATCTGGCTGCCGGCCTCGGCGCGCGCAGCCGCATAAGCGTCTCTTACAAACCGAACAAGGACATCAAGAGGTCATTCAATGGCGGCGAATGCAAAGGCTGAACCGTTGACGAACGGTAAGCTCAAGCTCATGATCTGCGACGATTCGAACATAATCCGTCGCAAAATCGAGCGTGAACTGAAGATCGACCGTCTGCAGGTCATCGCTACCGCGGCGAACGGCAAGCTGGCCGTCGAGGCCTTCCGCAAGGAACCCGCGGATGTCGTGACGATGGACATCACGATGCCCGAAATGGACGGCATCGAGTGCGTCGAAAACCTGGTCAAGATCAAGCCCGACGTGCTGATCCTGGTCATTTCCGCACTGTCCGACAAGGCCACCGCGATCGAAGCGTTGAAGAAGGGCGCGAACGGCTTCCTGTGCAAACCCTTCACCGACCGACAGTTGACTGAGGCGCTCGAAGAGCTGCTGAGGGGCGCCGGCAATGATGACTAAAGTCGAACTCGAGACCTTCGTCGAAGGAACGACGAACTACTTCGCCACGGCTGCGAACCAGCCGGCGTCGGTAGGCTCGCCGTACATCGTCCAGGAAGGACGTCCGACCGTGCAGGAATTCACCGGCCTCATCAGCATCGCCGGCAAACGTCGCGGCATCGTCTATTTCACCGCCTCGCGTCCCATGCTCACCGTCATGCTGATGCGCATGGGCGAAACCGAACTGACCCAGGAAAACATGTGCGATCTCGTGGGTGAAGTCGCCAACACGATCTCCGGCAACGCGCGCCGCGATTTCGGCAAGGACTTCATGATTTCCGTGCCGACGGTCGTCGCCGGCGAACCGGAAAAAGTCGTCACCCCGGACAACACGCGTTCCTTCGTGATTCCGATCAACTGGCGCAGTCACTCTGCCCAGCTGGTCGTCTGCCTGGAGTAATCGGGCCAGCCAGCGGCGATTCGTACGCGCCGCCCGCTGCAACCCCGATGCAACGATGCAATGCAACGCCGGCAACCGGACGCAAATCCTGGCGCCCTTCACGTTGCCGGCACCCTGACCGGCGATTCCGTAGACGTCATCGTGATCAGCACCGACGAGGCGCTGATCGCGACGCTGCAGCAGGCTGCCGGCGCTGATCACACCCTCTGGCACGCCCCCTCCATCGACGCCGCCGTCGAACTGCTGGTCGGCGGCCATTGCGGCATCCTGATCGCAGACATGCAGGTGCTGCGCGGTGAAGCCGCCGCCGCACTCGAAAAGCTGCAAAGCCAGTTTCCCGAACTCGTCCTTCTTGCGACCGGTCGTCGCGACGAGGAAGGTCGTGTCGCAGGGCTCATCAGCAGGGGCAGTGTCTATCGCTTCCTGCACAAGCCCGTGTCGCCGGCGCGCGCGAATCTGTTCCTCGCCACGGCCACGCGCCGCTATCACGAACTGGCCCAGAACGTATCGCCGGCGCTCGCGAGCGTCCGGGAACTCACGAAGCCGGCCCATCGCGTGCCGCTGATCGGCGCCGGCGCAGGCGCTCTGCTGCTCATCGTCGGCGCAGTCATTTTTCTGTCGCGACGCGAGCCCGCGGTCGAGACCCTGCCCACCCCTGCGTCCGTGGCAACTCAGCCAGTGGCGACACCCGCGCTCGACACGACGCCGACGCTCGCGGCGGCACAGGCCGCGTTCTCCGCGGGCAAGCTGTCGGCGCCGTCGGGCGACAATGCGCTCGAACGCTATCGCGCGGTGCTGACGGTCGAGCCGGCGAATGCCGCAGCACTCGCCGGGGTCCAGGACGTGCTCGATGCGCTCGAAACACAGGTCACGCAGGCGTTGCAGGCAGGCGATGCCGCGGCCGCCGCGCGCGCTTTCACGACGCTGCAGAAGGCCCAGCCCGATCATCCGGAACTCCCGACGCTGAATGCGCAACTGCTGGCACTGTCGCGCTCGGTCCGGCAGGCGCCGGCGAAAGCACCTGCCGTCAGTGCGCCGACGGCGCCTGCCGCGCCCAACACGCAGCTGGCGCGCAGCCGTATCGCGGCGGGTCAATTGCTGGAGCCGGAAGACGACAGCGCCGTGTTCCATCTGCGCGCCGCGCGCGATCTGGGCGAAGACGACACGGTGAATCGCATTCTGGCGACCGACGTCGGCTCGCGCCTGCTCGCGCAAACGCGGCAAGCCATGGCGAATGAGGACATGGCGCAGGCGCGCACGCAGTTCGCAGCCGCCGCCGCACTCGATCGCGAATTCGAACTCGCGCTGCCGGACCTGCCGCAGGTCGAACAGGAACTGAATGCACTGACGACGGCCGCGACGCGTGCCGTCATCGACGAGCAACTGGCGCCGATCATCAAGCTGCGCGAGAACGGGCGCCTCATCGAACCGGCCGGCGACAATGCCTTCGAGCGCTTGCAGACACTGGCGGAACAGTCGCCCGACGCAGCAGCGGTTCGGACGGAACAACAGCGACTCGCATTCACCCTGCTGGATCACGCCCGCACGGCGCTGGCGCAGGGCGATCTCGAACGCGCCGGCCTGCTCACGAACAGGGCAGAGACGCTGGTACCGCGCATGACGAATGCGCGCACGCTGCGCGACCAGATCGCAGCGGCCCAGGAAGAACGCGATGCTGCGAACCGCGTCGTCCAGGCTCGCGAGCTGCCGCGTACGCGCGAAGTGGCGGCTGCTTATCCCAACGATGCCGAGCGCCGCGGCATCGAAGGCTGGGTCGACATCGAATTCGTCATTGCCACCGACGGCACGACCCGCAGCCCGATCGTGCGCGAATCGCAGCCAGCCGGCGTCTTCGACAAGTCAGCGCTCGATGCGCTGGCGAAGTGGCGCTTCGAGCCGGTGACGCGCAACGGCAAGACCGTGGAACAGCGCGCGATCCTGCGGGTGCGGTTCGCGCTGAAGTAGGAGCCGCCTCGCGGCTTCTTCCTGTTCCTGTGGGGCCGGCTTCAGCCGGCCTGTGCTGCTGGATGCAGTCGCGGCCGGCTGAAGCCGGCCCCACAGGCAGAGAAGATCTATCCCGTCTTCGCGACGCCCCTGTCGAAGCGTCGCCCCAGCCAGTAGCCCAGCAGCGCCCACAGCGCCGCGACGCCTGCGCCCAGCAGGGCCAGTGCCGCCGGTCCCCAGCCCATGCCTTCCAGTCCCTTGTTGAGCTGGGCCGACAGCGCATCGGCGCCGCGATACACAGGCACGTCGACGGTGCTCTTGGCCTTGTACTTGGTTTCCTTGTCGAGCGGGCTCCAGAGCATTTCGCGGCCCGGGCGCACGAAGGCGTATTCCATCGCCCGGCGCAGGATGAAGACCACGGCGAGCACGCCGAGCGTTCCAGTCGCGGCCAGCGCCACGAAGCCGCCGACCATGATGAGCGGCACGACCGTCACCAACGCGATCACGCCGAAGCGCTGCGCGATGCGGCCGGTGAGGAAGATCTGCGACAGCACCGTCAGCGTCTGCACGATCCAGTCGAAGCGCGCGAAGATGCGCGTGCGATCGGTGATCTCCGGATAGTTCACTTCCACCAGGCGCAGCTGCTCGAAGTACAGCAGCGTATTCACGGCCGAGATGAACACCACGAAACAGGCGATGCCGAGGATGTAGGGCGACTTCAGGATCAGCGTCACGCCCGCGAACATGTTGCCGCCGAGCGGACGATCCTCCTCCACCGACTCGGTGCGGTCGCGCCAGATGTTGAGCAGCAGGCGCTGGCAGACGATGGCGGCGACGAACAGCGCCGCGCCGAGAAACAGCAGGCCGTTGTTGCCAATCGAGGCGACGCTGAAGTCGGACACCAGCGGCCCGACGAGCGCACCGGCGCTGCCGCCGGCAGCGATCACGCCGAACAGCCGCTTGCTCTGACCGCTGTCGAACAGCTCGAGCAGGAAGCTCCAGAAGATCGACAGCAGGAACAGGTTGACCACGCTGATGAAGACGTAGAAGAACTTGCCGACCGCCGGATTGATCTGATCGCCCTGCAGGGCCACGCCGATCAGGCCGAGCACGACGGCGACGACGCCGTACATGGCGGGAAGAAACACGCTGCGCCGGACGCGGGCCACAATGATCCCGTACAGCGGGATGATCAGCAGCGAGGCGGCCCAGGTCACCATCCACAGGTCGGCCACCTGGTCGCGGCCGATGAGGGTGCCGATCGTCTCGCGCAACGGACGCACGGCGAAGTAGCCGGCCCACATGAAGAAGAACAGACCGAATGCCGCCACGACGGCGCGCACTTCGCGAGGCTCCACGGGTGCCAGCCGTCCCAGCAGATTGCCGAGCAGGGAACCTGAAGAAGTCGTGGTCATCGAATGCCCTCGCCGTCTCATGGATCGATCGCGCACCATGGCAGGCGCGGCGCGGGGATTCTAAACGGAGGATGCCGACCGTCGCAGTTACGATGCGGTCAGCGGTGGCGGGCTGCGACGAGCGGCCGATGCGGGAGCCCGGCTGCACCGGGCTCCCGTCGAACTTCTAAGGAATCGTCTTGCTGGCGACGTTCGATTGCGAGCTCTCGCCACCCGACCCCGTGTAGGCCTTCACGGCGAAGTACCAGGTGCCCGAGGCCAGACCGTCGACCACGTAGCTCGTCACGCTCGGGTTCGAAATCGTGATCGTCTGGTTGAGCGCCGAGGAACTCGTGCCATAGACGATGCGATAGCCGGCGAGATTGGTCAGCGCGGTGCCATCGGTGTTCTGGGTCGGTGCGACCCACGACAGCGTCGCACTGCCCGTGGCCGGTGCCGCATTCACGGCGATGCTGAAGGCAGGCAGCGACACGGAATGGGTGCCGTCGCTGACCCCGATGACGATGTTCGAGGTCGTGCCGGTCGCGCTCGGCGTGCCCGAGAGTCGGCCGGTGGTCGTGCTGAACGTCGCCCAGCCCGGCTTGTTGCTGATGCTGAACGCGAGCGTCGCGCCTTCCGGATCATTCGCCGTCGGCTGGAAGCTGTAGCTGGCGCCCACGGTCACGGAAGTCGCCGGCGTGCCGGAAAGGGTCGGCGCGGCATTGCCGGGCGGCGGGGTGGTGCTGCCGCCGCTCACCGTGATGGTGAACGCCGCGAGCGAGGCCGACGCCTTGCCATCGCTGACGCTGATGATGATGTTGCCGAACGTACCGGCCGCCGTCGGCGTGCCGCTCAGCCGGCCGGTCGACGCGGTGAAGTTCGCCCAGGTCGGCTTGTTCTGGATGCTGAAGCCGAGCGTGTCGCTGGCGTCGGCATCGGCTGCCGTCGGCGTGAACGAATAGGCCGTGCCGACCGTCGCACTCGTGCCCGGCGTACCGCTGATCGTCGGCGCGCGATTGGCGGCCGCCTGCACGGTGATCGTGAACGCCGTCAGCGCGGTCGAGACCTTGCCGTCGCTGACGCTGATGATGATGTTGGCGAACGAACCGACGTTGGACGCCGCCGGCGTGCCGGTCAGGCGGCCGGTGGACGCGCTGAAGCTCGCCCACGACGGCTTGTTCTGGATGCTCCAGGTCAGCGCATCGCCGTTGGCATCGGTGGCCGTCGGCTGGAACGAGTAGGCCTGGCCCGCCTGCACCGAGGTCATCGGCGTGCCGCCGATCGCAGGCGCGCTGTTGTCCGGTCCTTTCACGCTGATCGCGAACGCGGGCAGCGCCGTGGTCGCGACGCCGTCGCTCACGCTGATCACGATGTTGGAGAAGTTGCCGACGTTGGCCGCCGCGGGCGTGCCGCTCAGCGTGCCCGAGGAGGTGCTGAAGCTCGCCCACGAGGGACGGTTCGAGATCGAGAACCGCAGCGCGTCGCCGTCGGCGTCCGCGGCGCTCGGCTGGAAGCTGTAGGCGGCTCCGACATCGACTGAAGCCGTGGGCGTACCGCTGATCGTCGGCGCATTGTTGGCGGCCGGCGGCGGGGCGCTGCGCGAACGGATGACGATACGGAACGGACCGATGGAGCGCTGATCGCGTCCGTCAGTCACCGTGATGGTGATGTCCTGGGTTTCGCCGACGTCTGCATCCTGCGGCGAACCGGTCAATGCGCCGGTGTCGACGCTGAAGGTCGCCCACGTCGGCTTGTTGGTCACCGAGAACTCGAGGAAGTCGTTGTCGGCGTCGCTCGCCGTCGGCGTGAACGAGTAGTCCTGCCCGGCTTCGATCGCAGCCGCCGGCGTGCCGGTGATCTCGGGCGCATGGTTCGCCGTGGGAGGAGGCGTCGGCGTGGTCGGCGACGTGGGCGACGTCGGCGGAGCAGCGGCCACGGCGTCGTCGCCTTCGCCGCCGCAGGCTGCGAGCGTCGCAACCGCGCACAGAACGATGCTCGCCCTGACCAGCCGTCGAATCATCATGCTCCCGAAACTCGTTTTCATTGCTTGCACCTGCTTCAGCACGTCGCGACAGCGAATCGCGAACGTTGCGGACGATCGGCCAAGGCAATGACGCTGACGTCGATGTGTGCGCTGACGCTGGTGCGTCACGGATCGACGGCCCGAATCTGCAAATCCATCGGCATCCGATGCAGTCGCAGATTCTTTGCTGGCAACCCCGCTATCCCGCGCAGTGCGCGTCGGACCGGAGGCTTTGCGTCCCCGCCTTTCGACGGGTTTGCCCTTTTCAACTCCTGAACTTTTTCGCCGTTATTTCACGAGCGTTGCGATTCGCGCCTGACATGGCACGCATCGCGACGATCGGTTCACCGGAGCAAACCTGCAGCGAGTGGCATCAAGGAAGGGAAGCGTTCGGGTATGACGACGGAGGAACGAACAGTCCTCTGGCCGGCAACCCCGCTATCCTGCGCCCTTGCGCTCACCGGACCGGAGGCTTTGCGTCCCCGCCTTGCAGCGGGTTTGCCCTTGTGAAGCGTGGTCGAGTAGACCCCAGTAAAAACACCTTTGCAATTGTCGTTGGCTACAGACAGCTCAAGTGATTTCGAGCTTCACATAAGAACGTCAGAAAACATAAGGCGCTCGCTTATGCAATGCGTGCGCACTCGCGCATCGCACTGCATCCGTCGGGTTCGCGCTTCGTAACACGACGGCAATTTTCCGCGCATCACTGCAGCGTCTTGCTCGCGACGTTCGAATTCGCGCTCTCCGTTCCTGCACTCGTGTACGCACGCACCGCGAAGTAGTACGTCGTCGGCGTCAGTCCATCGAGCACGTAGGTCGACACGCTCGGATTGGCCACCTGGATCGTCTGGTTCAGCGCGCTCGCGGACGTGCCGTAATAGATGCGGAAGCCGGCGAGATTCGTGAGCGTCGTGCCATCGGTGTTCTGGGTCGGCGCCGCCCACGACAGCGTCGCGCTTTTGGTCGCTGCCTGATTCACGGCGATCGAGAACGCAGGCAATGCAGTCGATGCCTTGCCGTCGCCGACACTGATGACGATGTTCGCGTAGCTGCCCGCATCGCTCGCCGATGGCGTGCCGGAAAGCTGGCCGTTCGAGGTGCTGAAGGCGGCCCAGGCCGGCTTGTTGCTGATGCTGAAGGTGAGCGTATCGCCGTCGGCATCGGCGGCCGTCGGACGGAAGCTGTAGGCGCTGCCCACGTTCACGCTCGTCGTCGGCGTGCCGCTGATCGTCGGCGCGCGGTTGACGGCGGCGGCGTTCACCGTGATCGCAAAGGCCGGCAACGACGTCGTCACCTTGCCGTCGCTGACCCGGATGACGATGTTCGAATGCTTTCCTGCGGCGGTCGGCCTGCCGGTGAGCGCACCGTTCGAGGCGCTGAAGCTCGCCCAGGCCGGCTTGTTGCTGATGCTGAAACCGAGCGCGTCGCCGTCGGGATCGCTGGCGGTCGGCCGGAAGCTGTAGTTCGTCCCGACGGTGGCGGTGGTCGGCGGCGTGCCCGAGAGCGTGGGGCTGCGGTTGGCGGCCGTCACCGTGATGGTGAAGCGCGGCAGGTCGGTGCCGTACTTGCCGTCCCAGGCGTAGATGTTGATGTTCGCGAAGGTGCCGGTCCTGTTCGGCGTGCCGCTGAGCCTGCCGGTCTTGCGATTGAAGCTCGCCCACGAGGGCTGGTTGCGGATGCCGAAGGTGACGGTGTTGCCGTCCGGATCGGAAGCCGTCGGCGTGAACGCATAGGACTGGCCGACCTTGACCGAGGTCGGCGGCGTTCCGGAAATCACGGGACGCTGGGTATTGGCCGCCCAGGCAGCGGAGACGCCACCGGCCGCGAGTACGGCGACGACGAGAGCGCGACGAAAGAACGCGTGCAGACCAGTCATTGCAATCGAATCTCCATGCAGGACCATGTCGTTCCGGCGCGCGAACGCACGGAAGCCGTGTCTGACAAGGAGTCATTGCGATTGCGCGAAGGCGCAGCGGCAGCGTCACGCCGGGACGATGATTCCCGACGGCAACCCCGCTATCCGCGACTCGTCTGGAGCCGTTGGGACCGGAGGCTTTGCGTCGCCGTCTTTCGACGGTTATGCCCTTGTTCGACCGTCACAGTGTGCGGCCGCAGGCGCACATGACATATCGGACGGCCCCGCATCGACGCGCGGGCGATGCAGGCGATCGGTGGTCGGGCGGAAACTAGCGACGCGGGGGAGGCGAAGGATGAGGGAAGGTGCGTCCGCTGACGCAGGTCACACGCGGGACCCGGCGGCGATCCGCACTATCCGCCGACGCGCGTGAGCAATTCGTCCAGTGCACCAATGATCCGGTCGGCCTCGTCGGCCAGCGAGCCGATTCGTTCGCCCAGCTTGCCGACCGGCACCGAAGCGATTTCCAGCGGATGCAGGGTGACGGAGAGGTTCTTGATCCTGAACTCCGGATTGAAACGACGGCTCGCGACTTTGCCGAGCAGCGCGGTTTTCACCAGCGGAACGACGATCCGGCGCCCATAGTCGTCGTAGAGCGAAGACTGGACCACGACGACGAACGGGATGCTGTCGCGCTGGTTTCCGAGGTTTCGATGAACATCGAATTGCGCCATCAGAGCGTCGAGTATTCGTCGGCGAACGAGCCCTGTCGCTCGGCGAAGCGATTCCAGGTCGCGACCGTGGCCCTTGCCAGTGCCGCGTCGGCCGCCCGGCGCTGGGCTTCCTGCGCCAGATAGTCTGCAAGCAGGGATTCAACGACACCGGAGAGGTTGCTGGTGATCTTCTTCGCCTGGTCGACCAGGTCTTCGTTCAGCGTCAGATTGACCGGGCGCTTGCGTGCCGTGACATCGTAGGTCGATTTCATGAATGCGCATGCTATGCGCATTCATGGGTGCCGACAACCAGTCAGTCAGTCGAAGCGGAAGCCGTGCTGGCGCACCAGGCGCGTGCAGGCCGTGGCGAGATGCAGGTCGTAGGCGACGCCGGCGCCGCGGTTGATTTCGTCGATGGCCGCATCGATGCCGAGCGCTGCGCGATACGGTCGCGGCGATGACATCGCTTCGACCGTGTCGGCGATGGCGAGGATGCGCGCTTCGAGCAGGATTTCCTCGCCCTTCAGGCCGCGCGGATAGCCGCTGCCGTCGAGACGTTCGTGGTGTTCGAAAATGATTTCGGCCACCGGCGCGCCGAAGTCGATGTTCGCCAGCAGCTTGCAGCCTTCCTCGACGTGCGTGCGCATCAATGCCGTCTCGGCCTCGGTGAGTTTGCCGGGGCGCGACAGGATGGAAGCCGGCACGGCGACGTTGCCGACGTCGTGCAGCAGTGCGGCGATGCGCAGCGCGTGCTGGCGTTCGCCATCGAGTCCGGCTTCGCGGCCGAGCGCCACGGCGAGCGCGGCGACGCGGCGAGCCGAGCCGGCGGTCGCGGGATCGTGCCGCTCGCTCATGGCGAGCAGCGCATCGATCATTCCCTGCAGCGCGACATCCGTCCGCTGCAGCGACCCGAGCGTCTGCGCGTGCGCGCGCTTGGCGTGCAGCATGCGCGAGACGCCATCGCTCAGTGCCGCAAGCGCCTTCTGGTCCTGCTCGCCGTAACCGGCATCGCGATTCGCCACGCCCAGCACCGCCACGGCCTGGCCGTTGTCGACCATCGGCACGGCAACGTAGCGCTGCAGATCCGGCAGGCCGTCGGCCTGCGGCTTCCAGGTGAGATCGTTGCTGGAGGTCGCATGGCAGGCGCGCACGCATTCGGTGAACACGCTCATGCGCGCCAGCGGCCTCGGTTCGGCATTGGCCATCGTGGTCTGCGATTTCTCGTGATCGCGCCACGCCGCGAGTGCGAGCGTCTTCTCGGCGGGCTGCACGAAGAAGAAGTACGCGAGCGGACTGCCCGTCATGGCCGCGGCCTGTTCGACCACGCGGCGGATGATCGCCGACTCATCGAAGCTCTCGGCCTGGCGGAACAGGTCGATGAGGAATTCCTGCTGCTGCTGTTCCTGACGCTGCACCTGCGCCGCCTGATGGCGCTGCGAGATGTCGCGGATGACCAGCAGCGTCTCGCCGCGGCTGCCCTCGAAGCGTCCGGCGCTGACTTCGACCTGCATGAACGACCCGTCGCGGCGCTTGTGCCGCGCCTCGTAGCGGCCCGCCGTCGGGGCGGAATCCTGTGCCTGTGCTTCGATCTCCGCAGCGGGTGTGCCCACGATTTCCTCGCGCGCGTGACCCGACATGGCGCAGTACGCGTCGTTGACTTCGACGATGCGGTTGTCGGCATCGAGAATCCAGTAGCCGTCGGTCAGCGCATCGACGACCGAACGGCTCGCAGCCACGGCTTCGCGTTGCGTGCGCTCGGCGGCGACGCGCTCGGTGAGATCGCAGACGCTGACGACGTCCGCAGCACGGCCGTCGAACTCGATCGGGCGCGTGGCGAGCGTGACGTGCAGCTTCGAGCCGTCCTTGCGCAGATGCGTGACGATGCCCTCGCCCGCCGGCGGCGAAGACCCATCGCTCAGCGCGGCACTCTTGAGCGCGAGGAATTCGGCGCGCGTGTAACCGTAGACGCTCAGCGCCGTGTCGTTGACGGCGATGAAGCCACCGGTGGCCTGATCGGCGATCCACATCGGCAGCGGATTCGCCTCGAAGATGCGACGGAAACGCGCCTCGCCCGCCGCCAGCCGCTGGTTGGTCGTTTCCAGTTCGCCGATCTGGTTGCGCAGCCGCGCCTGCGCCTGCTGCGCGCGTTCGGTCGCAAGCGCCAGCGCCTGTTGCGCCCGTTCCAGCGCTTCGGAACGCTGCACAGTGCCCGCATCCAGCGCGGGCAGCTTGACGGTCGGCGAAGGCTTCGCCGCGGGCGCCGGCGCAGCCGCGACGAGTTCGTCGATGGCCTTCACCAGCGCGTCGGGCTGTTCGGTGCGGGCGAGAAAACGTTCGGCGCCCAGTTCGAGCGCGAAGCTTTCGTACTTCGGATTGTCGTGACGGCGCGTGTAGAACAGGAACGGAATCGACTGCAGCCGCTCGTCCTGTTTCCATTTGCGGCACAGCGCGAAGCCGTCCATGCGCGGCAGCACGATGTCGGACACCACCGCCTGCGGCGGCTCGCGGCGCGCGGCGTCCAGCGCTTCCAGCCCGTTGGCGGCACGCACGACGCGGTGACCGCGCGGCGTCAGCAGCTTCTCCAGCGCCAGCTGTTCGGACTCGCGCTCGTACGCAACCAGAATCACACCCATGATCGAAAACTCCTGCCCCATCCGCCGGTGGACGCGGTGCACGAACCGTGGTGGTCGATGGCCGGCCCGAAGGCCCGCCTGCCAGCCGATAGTAGTTATGTCAGGAGCGAAGTATGCCGACTAAGTCGTTGATTGGAAGACCGACGGGCAGGCGGGATGCCGGAAGGGAGAAGTGGAGCACAGAGGAGGACGGCGACAGGCGACAGGCGACGGGCGACGGGCGACAGGCGACAGGCGACAGGCCAGACCAGAAGGGTGCGTGCTGCTTCTGGCCTGTGGCCTGTAGCCTGTAGCCCGCCGGCTCCGCCGGCCCCTACCCCATCGCCCGGTTCACCCTCATCCAGTACTGCCCGAGGATCGACACCTGCTCGGTGAATTGCCTGAAATCCACGGGTTTGACGATGTAGCTGTTGGCCAGGCATTCGTAGCTGCGCAGCATGTCGGACTCCTGATCCGACGAGGACATGATGACCACCGGGATGGGGCGCAGCTGCGGGTCGTTCTTGATGCGGGTCAGCACGTCCAGGCCGTCGATCTTGGGCATGTGCAGGTCAAGCAGCATCAGGCGCGGCAGGCCCGGGGGACGCTGGGCATAGGCGCCCTTGCACATCAGGTAGTCGAGCGCGGCCTGGCCGTCCTGGACCCAGACGACGTTGCGGCTGACGCCGCTGACTGCGAGCGCGTGCGTCGTCAGTTCGGCGTCGGTGGGGTTGTCGTCGGCGAGGAGAACGTAGCCGGTATTCGTCATGGACATCCCCAGAATCAGGCGCGCAGCGCTAGCCCGCCGCCCGCCAGCGCGATCACGAAACCATACTCCCGCGCCACTTCGCGCAGTCGCTCGAAGCGACCCGACTGGCCGCCGTGCCCGGCTTCCAGGTTGGTATGCAGCAGGGTGGGATTCGCGTCGGTCTTGCGATCACGCAGCCGCGCCACCCATTTCGCCGGTTCGTAGTACTGCACCTGGCTGTCCCACAGGCCGGTCGTGACCAGCAGCGGCGGATACGCCTGCGCGCGCACGTTGTCGTAGGGCGAATAGGAAAGCATGTAGCGATAGAACTCCGGCTCGTTGGGATCGCCCCATTCGTCGTATTCGAGCGTGGTCAGCGGAATCGATTCGTCGAGCATGGTGGTGACGATGTCGACGAACGGCACGTTCGCCACCACACCGCCGTATTTTTCCGGCGCCGTGTTGATGACGGCGCCCATGAGCAGCCCGCCGGCGCTGCCGCCGGAAGCGTAGATGTTTCCGGCCGTCGCATAACGCTGCGCGATCAGGAAGTCGGTGACATCGATGAAGTCGTTGAACGTGTTCCATTTCGCCAGCAGGCGGCCGGCCTCGTACCAGCGCCGTCCGAGTTCCTGGCCGCCGCGGATGTGGGCGATCGCATAGATGAAACCGCGATCCAGCAGCGACAGGCGCGCCGAACTGAAAGCCGGATCCATGCTGAGCCCGTACGACCCGTAGGCGTACAGGAACAGCGGCGCCGACCCGTCGCGCGGCGTGTCCCTGCGATACACGATGGACACCGGCACGCGCTCGCCGTCGCGCGCCGTCGCCCAGAGGAATTCGCTGGCGTAACGCGCCGGATCGAAATCGCCCAGCACCGGTTCGCGTTTCAGCAGCGTGCGCTCGCCGCTGTGAATGTCGATGTCGTACGTCGTCGCCGGCGTCGTGAGCGAGGTGTAGACGTAGCGCAGCCGCGTCGAATCCATTTCCGGATTCGAGCCGAGGTGCATGGTGTAAGCGGGATCGTCCGCCGCCAGCAGTTCCGCCGCCTGGCCCCAGCGCTGCACGCGGATCTTGCTCAGGCCGCCCGAGCGCTCGCTGACGGCGAGGAAGTCGCGGAACACTTCGAAGTCCTGCACGAAGATCTGCAGATCGTGCGCGATCACATCGCGCCAGTGCTGCGGCTGCTGCTGCGCCGGCCGGTCGGCGACCGGCACGGACACGACGCGGAAGTTCTGCGCCTGATGGTTGGTGCGGACCAGGAAGCGGTCGTCGAGATGATCGAGCTGGTATTCGTGGTCCTCGGCGCGCGGCGCGAACACCGTGAACGCGAACGCGGGATCATCGGTCCGTGCGTAACGCCATTCGGACGACGTCGTGCTCTCCGAGCCGATGAACAGGTAGCGCTCCGACTTGCTGCGTTCCAGCGCGATGCCGAAGCTCTCGTCCGGCTCTTCGTAGACCAGCGCATCGGGCGCCGTCGAACCGAGTTCATGACGGCGCACGCGCCGGCCGAGCAAGGTCACCGGGTCTTTCTCGACATACAGCAGCGTGCGGTTGTCGTCGGCCCAGGCGAGATCGGCCTCGGCGTTCTCGATGACGTCGGGCAGCAGGTCGCCCGTCGCCAGATCCTTGATGCGCAGCTGGAACTGGCGCCGGCCGACCGTATCGACCGCGAATGCCAGCAAGCGGTTGTCGGGGCTGACCTCGTAGTTGGCGAGCTGGAAGAACGCATGACCCTGCGCCATCGCGTTGCAGTCGAGCAGCACGACGGCCTCGGCTTCCGGCGCACCGTCGCGACGGCGCAGGTAGATCGGGTATTGCCGGCCGGTCTCGAAATGACTCCAGTACCAGTAGCCGCGATAACGCGACGGCACCGAGCTGTCGTCCTGCTTGAGCCGGGCGACGATCTCGGCATACAGCGAATCGATCAGCGGCTGCACCGGCGCGAGCATCGCCGCGGTGTACTCGTTCTCCGCCCGCAGATGCGCGAGAACGTCCGGGTCCGTGCGGGTGTCGTCGCGTAACCAGTAGTACGGATCGTCGCGCGAGCCGTGCGGCGATTCGACCCGATGACTGCGCTGCGCGGGTCGCGGAGGTCGGCTGGGCGGTAGCGGCACGTCGGTCCCCTCAGGATTGCCGGCGGACGGCTTCCGTGAATGTCCCGTCGCGGCAGTCCGCGGCGGGTGTTTGCGCCGATTTATAGCCGTCGCTGCGGGGCGGGTAAATCGTCATCTCCCTCAATTGCTGCATGTGAAGCGAGATCCAGCCGCTGCAAAAAAGTGATGCGTTCGGAGGAACGCCGCCACGTCGATAACGCATCATTTCCAGCTTGGAACAGCGATGGCGCCGCCAGTGGGCTAGCATCCCGTCGGCGCTGCGACGCCGCAGGAACTCGAACACGAAGACAGGCGGACCATGCGATTTCTGGGGGGCAGTTCACGCGACCTTCCCGGAAAAGCCAGATGCAGGTCTCAGTCGGTCGACTTTGCATAAGTAAGTATTAGCGAACCAGCATGAAAACCCCGAGGAGTGGGTCCATGGCGAATGCTCAGCACAATCGTCCCGGCGAGGAAGTGAACCTGGAAATCGACGACACCCAGAGCGCGCGGATTCTTGGCGAATCCGACGCCCATCACACGCCCATCCTGGTCCTGAGCCGCGATGCGGCCCTGGTGGAAACGGTCCGCAAGGCCGCGCCGCGCGGCAGCTCTGCCACGCACGCGCCCGATCTCGATCAGGTCGCCGACCGGCTGCCGAGCCTGAAGCCGGGCGTCCTGGTCGTCGACACCGCCAGCACCTCGGACGTGGCGGCGCTGGTGGCCCAGCTCACCCAGCACTTCCCCGAACTCGTCGTCGTCGTCGCCGGCAAGCGCGAAGACAGCGCCTCGCTCATGCAGCTCACGGCCGCCGGCCGTATTTTCCGATTCCTGCTCACGCCGCTGTCGCACGGCCAGACCCGTCTCGCCCTCGAAGCGGCGATCACGCAGCACGCCGACCTGAGCGCGGCCTCCAGCCGTCAGTCGTCCGGCGCCTCGGGCGAAGGCGGCAGCAAGAACTATGTGATGACCTACGGCGCGCTCGCCGCGGGCCTGCTGATCCTGATCGGCGCCATCTGGTTCGGCGTCAAGCAGTTCACCGGCAAGGAAGCACCGCCGGTCGAAACCCAGGTCGCGGCGCCGTCCGCCACGCCGAGCATTCCCACGAAACAGGATCCGGTGCAGGCCGAACTCGCCCTCGCCAAGGAAGCCTTCGACCAGGGCAGGTTCCTCGAACCCGCGGGCGAAAGCGCACTCGACTACTACCGCAGCGCGCTGGCGCTCGATCCGCAGAGCCAGGCCGCGAAGGACGGCGTGCGTTCCGTCGTCGACCGGATCCTCGGCCGCGCCGAACAGGCGCTGACGGCTGAAAAGCTCGAAGACGCGGTGCGCACGATCGAGCAGGCCCGCTCCATCGATCCGACCCATCCGCGCCTGGCGTTCCTCGACACCCAGATCGCCCGCGAGCGCGAGCGTCTGAAACTGACGCAGGCCCGCGACGTGGGCAATCGCGTCAGCACCCTGGTGGCACAGGCCAACGACCGCATGGCCAACGGCCGGCTCATTTCGCCCGCCAGCAGCAATGCGCGCGATGCGCTGCTCGAAGCGCGCAGGCTCGACCCGACCGATCCGACCGTCGTGCAGGGCATGCGCGAGCTGAGCTCGCTGCTCACCGAAGAAGCGCGCAAGTCGCTGGCCGCGGGCCGGCTCGACGAAGCCCAGGCGTACGTCAACGGCGCGCGTCAGCTCGGTTCCGCCGATGCGGCGCTGGCGCAGGTGCAGCGCTCCATCACCGAAGCGAACCGTCCGGCTGCCACGGCGGCCGCTGCGACGACGGCAGGTGCCGCCGCCGCGCGGCGTCCGGGCACGACGCCGGCCGGTCCGAACACCGACGGTCTCGTTGCCGAAGTCCGTCAGCGCATGAACGAAGGCAAGCTGATCGATCCGGCCGGCGCCAGCGCCCGCGATTCGCTCAACCAGCTCATCGCCCAGACGCCGGACCGTCCGGAAGTGGAAGAACTGTCGCGCGCGCTCTCGACCCGCCTGCTCAATTCGAGCAAGCAGGCGATGGCCGCCAAGGCCTACGATCGTTCGGCGCAGTTGCTCGCCGGCGCCCGCGACGTCGGCGCCCGCTACAACGGACCCGCGATCTCCCAGGCCGAAGCCGAGCTGTCCGCGGCCCGCGAACAGTCGGCGGCGCAGACCGCCGTCGTCTCGGCGGCCTCACTCAAGCGCACCCGCACGGTCAACCCCGTGTACCCGGAATCGGCCCGCAAGCGCGGCGTCGAAGGCTGGGTGGAAATGGCGTTCACTGTGACCACCGAAGGCCGCGTGGAAGACGTCGAGGTCCGCAATTCGAGCCCGGCTGAAATCTTCGACGACGCCGCGACCCGCGCGATCCGCCAGTGGCGCTTCGAACCCGTCGAACGCAACGGCCAGAAAGTGCCCCAGCGCGCGATGGTGCGGCTGAGGTTCGAACAGCAGCAGTAAGCGGCGGAATCGCTGTATCGAAGAGGCTCACCTGCGGAAGCGGGTGGGCCTTTTTCTTTGGGCGGGCTACAGGCAACAGGCGACAGCCAGAAAAAGCCACGGCCCTCCTGGCTGTCGCCTGTCGCCTGTAGCCTGTAGCCTGCCTCCCCATGCAATCCCTCACCGACATCGCCATCTTCGTCAAGGTCGTCGAGCTGTCGAGTTTCACGGCGGCGGCCGAGGCGCTCGACATGTCGCAGCCCGTGGTCAGCAAGGCGGTCACGCGGCTCGAAGAAAAGCTCGGCGTGCGGCTGCTCAATCGCACCACGCGGCGGCTGAGTCTCACGGAGGCGGGATCGGAGCTGTATCGCCGCAGCGTGCGCGCGCTCGAAGAAATCGCCGATGCCGAATCGGAACTCGCGCGCTTCCAGATCGAGCCGCGCGGCACGCTGCGCGTGTCGGCGCCCATGTCGTTCAGCATCCTGCAACTCGGTGCGAAGCTGCAGGCGTTCCTCGATCGCCATCCGGGCGTCAACCTCGAACTCAACCTCGACGATCGCCAGGTCGATCTGGTCGAAGAAGGCTTCGACGTCGCGATCCGCATTGCCCACCTGCGCGACTCGAGCCTGGTCGCGCGCAAGATCGTGCCCTGCCGGCAGGTGCTGTGCGCCTCGCCCGCGTATCTCGCGAAGCACGGCACGCCGGAGCGGCCCGAGGATCTGCTCGAACACAAGATCATCCTGTACTCGTTCCTGAGTCACGCGCGCGAATGGCGGCTGGTCGACGAACAGGGCGAAACCCACGTCGTGCCGCTCAAGGGACCGCTGCAGACCAACAATGGCCTGGTGAATCGCGCCGCGTGTCTGGCGGGCGCCGGCATCGTGATGCTGCCGTCGTTCTATCTCGGCGATCAGCTGCGCTCCGGCGAACTCGTGCCCTTGCTGTGCAAGTTCCGTCCGGTCGATCTCGCGATCTATGCCGTGTATCCGGAGCGTCGCAATCTGTCGCCGAAGGTGCGCGCGTTCGTGGATTTCCTCGCCGAGACGTTCGGACCGGAGCCGGCGTGGGAGAAAGGCTGCCCACTGGATTGACCCCTCTTACTTTCTTCCTGTAGGTCAGGCTTTAGCCTGACTCCTTAGAGAGGCCGGCTGAAGCCGGCCCCACAGGCAGAGACGCCGCCTGCACTACGACGGCATCCGCCATCGCACCGACGCACCATCGCTGAGCATCCGCATCCACCGAACTCGCGAAGATCCTGATCTTCGCGCTGGCATCCGCCTTGCAATGCTCCTTCGTGTTTCGATGGAGCGATCGATGGACGGACGAGCGACCCGACTTCAGCTGCTGAATTTCTCGACGATTCCGATGCGGACCTTCCACTTGGCGTGGATGGCGTTCTTCATCTGCTTCTTCGCCTGGTTTGCGGTTGCGCCGCTGATGCCGGTGATTCGCGACGATCTCGGTCTCACGCGCGACCAGATCGCCAACATCAACATCGCCGCGGTGTGCGTCACCATTTTCGTGCGCCTGCTGATCGGCCCGCTGTGCGACCGCTTCGGCGCGCGACTCACTTATACGTGGCTGCTCGCGGTCGGCTCGATCCCGGTGATGGGCATCGCCTTCGCGCAAAGCTACGAGGCGTTCCTGTTCGGGCGGCTGTGCATCGGTGCGATCGGCGCGTCGTTCGTCATCACGCAGGTGCACACCTCCAGCATGTTCGCGCCGAACGTCGTCGGCACCGCGAATGCCACCTCCGCCGGCTGGGGCAATGCCGGCGGCGGCGCGACGCAGGCGCTGATGCCGCTGATCCTCGCGGCGATCGTGTCGGTCGGCGTCGAGCAGGCCATGGGCTGGCGCATCGCCATGTTCGTGCCGGGCATCCTGATGCTGGTGATGTCGGTGGTGTACTACCGCTTCGCCAAGGACACGCCATTCGGCAATCTCGATGAGCCCGGCGTGCGGCTGGCGAGCGGCCAGGCGCAGCGCGTGAAGGGCATGACCACCTTCCTCGCGGCGGCGCGCGACTATCGCGTGTGGCTGCTGTTCATCACCTACGGCGCCTGCTTCGGCGTCGAACTCACCATCCACAATCTCGCGGCCGTCTACTACGTCGACCGCTTCGGCCTGTCGGTGGCCACGGCCGGCTTCTATGTCGGCTGCTTCGGTTTGCTGGCGCTGTTCGCGCGTGCGCTCGGCGGCATCGTGTCGGACCGACTCGCACGCCATCGCGGTCTCGACTCGCGCGTCGATCTGCTGTTCCTGCTGATCCTCGCCGAAGGCATTGGCCTCCTGATCTTTTCGCAGATGGGCAGCGCACAAGCTGCCGTGCTCGCCATGCTGGCCTTCGGCGTCTTCACGCACATGGCCTGCGGCGCGACCTATGCGCTCGTGCCCTTCGTCAATCGCAAGGCGCTCGGCGGCGTGGCCGGCATCGTGGGCGCGGGCGGCAATGTCGGCGCAGTCGCCGCGGGTTTTCTGGTCAAGGGCACGTCGAGCACGCAGCAGGCGCTGCTGATCCTGGGCGGCATCGTCGTCGCCAGTGCGATCTGCGCCGTCGCCGTGCGCTTCACCGCCGAACAGAAAGCGGAAGAACGCCGGCTGTTCGACGAAGCGATGGCCAGCCGCGCCGCGACCGCGCAGGGCGATGCCTTGCCGGAAGGCGCCACCTGATACGTCTGTGAATTTCTCCGCTGCTCCAGCGTTGGGTGCAGCAACGGTTACCTGAGGCGCGTCACGCGCCCGTGTCCACCGCAACGTCGCGGCCGGCCACCGTAACCGTCACCAACTCGAATCCGGGTTGCCGCAGCGATGCGGCAATCGCCTCTGACTCAATGGAGTCCGCCATGAGCATTCGTCAGAAACTCGTCGTCGTCGGCAACGGCATGGTCGGTCAGCGCCTGCTGGACCGGCTGGTCGCCGAATCGCCCGACTTCGACATCACCGTGCTGTGCGAAGAGCCGCGCGCCGCCTACGACCGCGTGCAGCTCACGAGTTTCTTTTCCGGCAAGTCAGCCGACGACCTGTCGCTGGTGAGCCGCGACTTCTTCGACGACCACGGCATCGCCATCCATTTCAGCGAAGCGGCGACGGCGATCGATCGCGCCGCGAAGACCGTCACCACCTCGACGGGCCAGACCATCGCCTACGACAAACTGGTGCTCGCGACCGGCTCGTATGCCTTCGTGCCGCCGGTGCCGGGACGCGATCGTCCGAACTGCTTCGTCTACCGCACCATCGAGGATCTCGAAGCGATCCGCGCGGCGGCGAAGACCAGCAAGATCGGCGCGGTGATCGGCGGCGGCCTGCTGGGCCTCGAAGCCGCCAAGGCGCTCAAGGACCTTGGTCTCGAAACGCACGTGGTCGAATTCGCGCCGCGGCTCATGGCCGTGCAGATCGACGACGGCGGCGGCCGCGTGCTGCGCCGGAAGATCTCCGATCTCGGCGTCGGCATCCACACGGCGAAGAACACCAGCGGGATCGTCGACGGCGAGACCACGCGGCATCGCATGCAGTTCGCCGACGGCAGCGCGCTCGACACCGACATCGTCGTGTTCTCGGCCGGCATCCGCCCGCGCGACGAACTGGCGCGCAACGCCGGACTCGCACTCGGCGAGCGCGGCGGCATCGTCATCGACAACCACTGCCAGACCTCCGATCCCGACATCTTCGCCATCGGCGAATGCGCGCTGTGGAACGGCAAGCTGTTCGGCCTGGTCGCGCCCGGCTACCAGATGGCGCAGACCTGCCTCGCGCGCCTGCTCGGTCGCGACGAACCTTCGTTCACCGGCGCCGACATGAGCACCAAGCTGAAGCTGATGGGCGTCGACGTCGCCTCGCTCGGCGATGCGCACTGCACCTTCAGCAATGCGCGCTCGTACACCTTCGTCGACGAACGCAAGCAGGTCTACAAGAAACTGGTCGTGAGCGAAGACGGCGAGCGCCTGCTCGGCGGCATCCTCATCGGCGAAGCCGACGATTACGGCATCTGGCTGCAGATGATGATGGACGGCACGAAACTGCCGGAACACCCGGAAGAAATGATCGTGCCGGCCTTCGAAGGCAGCAAGAAATCCGCCGCCACCGGCGTGGCCGCGCTGCCGGCGACGGCGCAGATCTGTTCCTGCAACAACGTCAGCAAGGGCGCGATCTGCGCCGCCATCGATGCCGGCTGCACGACCGTGGGCGCGCTCAAGTCCTCGACCAAGGCCGCGACTTCCTGCGGTGGCTGCACCTCGCTGCTGACGATGGTGCTGAAGGCCGAACTCGCGAGCCGCGGCGTCGCGGTCAACAATCACCTCTGCGAACACTTCCCCTACTCGCGCCAGCAGATGTTCCACCTGGTGAAGGTCGGACAGCTCAAGACCTTCGGCGCGGTGCTGGAGAAACACGGCCGCGGTCTCGGCTGCGACATCTGCAAACCCACCATCGGCTCGATCCTCGCCTCCTGCTGGAACGAGTTCGTGCTGAAGCGCGACCAGGCCGTGCTGCAGGATACGAACGACTACTTCCTCGCCAACATGCAGAAGGACGGCACGTATTCGGTGGTGCCGCGCGTGCCCGGCGGCGAGATCACGCCCGACAAACTGATCGTGCTCGGCGAAGTGGCGAAGAAGTTCGGCCTCTACACCAAGATCACCGGCGGCCAGCGCATCGACCTGTTCGGCGCGCAGGTGCACGAGCTGCCGCTGATCTGGAAGGAGCTGATCGCCGCCGGCTTCGAAACCGGCCAGGCCTACGGCAAGTCGGTGCGCACGGTGAAATCTTGCGTCGGTTCGACCTGGTGCCGCTACGGCGTGCAGGACAGCGTCGGCTTCGCCATCGACATCGAGAATCGCTACAAGGGCCTGCGCTCGCCGCACAAGCTCAAGTTCGCCGTCTCCGGCTGCACGCGCGAATGCGCCGAGGCGCAAAGCAAGGACGTCGGCGTGATCGCGACCGAGAAAGGCTGGAACCTGTACGTGTGCGGCAATGGCGGCATGAAGCCGCGGCACGCCGACCTGCTCGCCTCCGACCTCGACTCGGCCACGCTGGTCCGCTACATCGATCGCTTCCTGATGTTCTACATCCGCACCGCCGACCGCCTGCAGCGCACGTCGGTGTGGCTCGACAATCTGGAAGGTGGGCTCGACTACCTGAAGCAGGTCGTCATCGACGACAAGCTCGGCATCGCCGCCGATCTCGAAGCCGACATGGCGCACGTCGTCGCCACGTATGAATGCGAATGGAAGAAGGCCGTCGAGGATCCGCAGACGCTCAAGCGCTTCCGCCACTTCGTCAACAGCGACAGCACCGACAGCAACGTCGTGTTCATCCAGGAACGCGGACAGATCCGCCCCGCCACTGCCGAAGAGCGGCAGCAGCGCCAGAAGGAGGCCGTATGAAGCCCGCATCGAACTGGAAATTCGTCTGCGAACTCGATGACATCCTGCCGGGCGCCGGCGTCGCCGCACTGATCGACGAACGCCAGATCGCCGTCTTCCGCAGCGGCGATGCGGTCTACGCGCTCGACAACTACGACCCGAACAGCGAGGCCAACGTGCTTGCGCGCGGCCTGGTCGGCGACATCCAGGGCGATCTGGTCGTCGCCTCGCCGATCTACAAGCATCACTTCAGCCTGATCACCGGCCGCTGCATCGAAGATGCCGACATGTCGGTGGCGGCGTATCCGGCGCGCGTCACCGATGGCCGCGTGTGGGTGCGCAGCACGCCGCTGCGTCCCGTCGCGCGCACGCGTCATCTGGTCGTGATCGGCAATGGCATGGCGGGCATGCGCGTGGTCGAAGATCTGCTGCAGATCGCACCGAATGCGTATCGCGTGACCGTGTTCGGCGCCGAGCCGCATCCGAACTACAACCGCATCCTGCTCTCGCCCGTACTCGCCGGCGAGAAGCGCGTCGAAGACATCATCCTGCATTCGCTCGACTGGTATCGCGACAAGGGCGTGACCTTGCACACCAGCGATCCGATCGTGGAGATCGATCGCATCCGCCGCACAGTGCGCTCGAAGAGCGGCATCGTCATGCGCTACGACCGGCTGCTGATCGCCGCGGGTTCGAACCCGGTGATCCTGCCGGTTCCCGGCAACGACCTGCCGGGCGTCGTGACGTTCCGCGATCTGCAGGATGTCGACCGGATGCTCGAAGCGACCAGGACGCGCAAGAAGGCCGTGGTCATCGGCGGCGGATTGCTGGGACTCGAAGCCGCACACGGCCTGCTCAAGCAGGGCATGGACGTCACGGTGGTGCACATCTTCGATTCGCTGATGGAGCGGCAGCTCGATCGCGCGGCCGGCGCGCTGCTGAAGGAATCGCTGGAGAAGCGCGGGCTGAAGTTCCGGATGGCGACGAAGACGGCGGAGATTCTCGGTTCCCCCAGAGTCACCGGCGTGCGCTTCGACGACGGCACCGAACTCCCCGCCGACCTGGTCGTCATGGCCGTCGGCATCCGTCCCAACATTGAACTCGCGCAGGCCGCCGGGCTGCGCTGCGAACGCGGCGTGATGGTGAACGACACCATGCAGACGTTCGATCCCAGCATCTATGCCGTGGGCGAATGCGTGCAGCATCGCAACAGCACCTACGGACTCGTCGCGCCGCTGTTCGATCAGGCGCGCGTGTGTGCGACGCACCTCGCCGAGTTCGGCATCGGCCACTACATGGGCTCGATGGTGTCGACGCAGCTCAAGGTCACGGGCATCGACCTGTTCTCGGCCGGCGATTTCATCGGCAGCCCGAGCAGCGAGGCGCTGGTCATGCGCGATGCGCGGCGCGGCATCTACAAGCGCATCGTCATCGAGAACAACAAGGTGCGCGGCGCGGTGCTGTACGGCGATGTGAAGGATGCCGCCTGGTATCTGGAGCTGATGACGCAGGGCCGCGATGTTGGGCCGCTGCGTGACAAGCTGCTGTTCGGGGCGGCGTTTGCGGGGAAGGCGTGAGGAGAAAGACCCCCACCCTGCCCTCCCCCGCTGCGCGGAGGAGGGAAAGAACAGCGAATCACCTCGGCCTTCCGGTCCCCTCCTCCGCGCAGCGGGGGAGGGTTAGGGTGGGGGCTGTCTCTTGACCACCGCCGTAAGAACCACCTGCCCCTACTGCGGCGTCGGCTGCGGCGTACTCGCACGAGTCCGCGACAGCGCAGTCGACATCAGCGGCGATCCGCAACACCCCGCCAACCGCGGCCGACTCTGCTCGAAAGGCTCGGCCCTCGGCGACACGCTCGATCTCGACGGCCGCCTGCTGCATCCGCAGATCGGCGCGGAGCGCGTGTCGTGGGACACGGCCCTCGATCACGTCGCGCAGGGCTTTCGCCGCATCATCGACACGCACGGACCGGGCTCGGTTGCGCTCTACGTCTCCGGCCAGTTGCTGACCGAGGACTACTACGTCGCCAACAAGCTGATGAAGGGCTTCATCGGCACGGCGAACATCGATACCAACTCGCGGCTGTGCATGTCCTCCGCGGTCGCCGGGCACAAGCGCGCGTTCGGCGAAGATCTCGTGCCGATCTGCTACGACGACTTCGATCACGCCGACCTGGTCGTGCTCGTCGGCTCCAACACGGCCTGGTGTCACCCGATCATTTTCCAGCGCATCACGGCGGCCAAGCAGGCACGGCCGGACATGAAGATCGTGGTGATCGATCCGCGCCGCACCGCCACCTGTGAATTCGCCGACCTGCATCTGCCCATCCGCGCCGGCACGGATGTCTGGCTGTTCAACGGACTGCTGGCCTACCTGCACCAGCACGGCATCGTCGACACGGCGTTCGTCGAACAGCACACGACCGATCTGACGCGCACGCTGCTCGTCGCGGAGAACACCGCGGGCGATCTGCGCTCCGTGGCGAAGACCTGTCGCGTCGACGAGCGTCTGCTGCAGGAGTTCTACAGCCTGTTCGCGCGCACGGCGCGGGCGATCTCGGTCTTCTCGCAGGGCGTGAACCAGTCCTCGTCCGGCACCGACAAGGTCAACAGCATCATCAACTGCCATCTGCTCACCGGCCGCATCGGCAAGCCCGGCGCGGGGCCGTTCTCCGTCACCGGCCAGCCGAACGCGATGGGCGGGCGCGAGGTCGGTGGACTCGCCAACATGCTCGCCGCGCACATGGAACTGAACGACGCGAACCATCGCCGCATCGTGCAGCAGTTCTGGAACAGCCCCGTCATCGCCGATCGTCCGGGATTGAAAGCCGTCGATCTGTTCGATGCGATTCACGACGGCACGGTCAAGGCCGTGTGGATCATGGCGACCAATCCGGTCGTCAGCCTGCCCGATGCCGACAAGGTGAAGGAGGCCTTGCGGCGCTGCGAACTCGTCGTCGCTTCCGATTGCGTCGCGCGCACGGACACGAACGACTGCGCACACGTGCTGCTGCCCGCCGCGGGCTGGGGCGAGAAGGACGGCACGGTCACGAATTCCGATCGCCACATCTCGCGCCAGCGCGCCTTCCTGCCGCTGCCGGGCGAGGCGAAGCCGGACTGGTGGATCATCAGCGAAGTCGCAAAGCGGCTGGGCTTCGCGGACGCATTCGACTACTCGTCGTCACATGACATCTTCAGCGAGCATGCACGCCTGTCGGGCGCGGAAAACGACGGTGCGCGCGCCTTCAACATCGCGGGGCTCGCGGATCTCGACCGGTCGGGCTATGACGCGCTCGCGCCCATTCAATGGCCGGTGCCGACATCGCAGCATCCCGGCACGCCACGGCTGCTGGACGATGGCCGCTACTATCATCCGGACCGCAAGGCGCGTTTCGTCGCGACACCGCCGCGCGCGCCGGTCAAGCACACCGACCAGGAATTTCCGCTGGTCCTCAACACCGGCCGCATCCGCGACCAGTGGCACACCATGACCCGCAGCGGCAAGGCGGCACGACTCAACACGCACATCGCCGAACCGTACGTCGACATGCACGCGCAGGACGTGCTGCTCTCCGGTGCGCGCGAAGGCGAACTGGTGCGCGTATCGACGCGCTGGGGTTCGCTGATCGCGCGCCTGAAGGTGAGCGGCGAAATGCCGCGCGGCATGACGTTCGTGCCGATCCACTGGAGCAATGCGTTCTCGTCGGACGCGCGCGTCGGGGCGCTGGTGAATCCGATCGTCGATCCGGTCTCCGGCGAACCCGAACTGAAACACACGCCGGCGCGCGTGCAGCCCTTCGTCGTGAGCTGGCAGGGATTCATCCTGTCGCGTGAACGTCTCGCCGATCTCGACGTGACCTGGTGGACGACCGCGCAGGGCGAGCAGTTCCACCGCTACGAAATTGCTGGCCGCCGCGTGTTCGGCGACTGGTCGCGCTGGGCGCGCCACCTGTTCGGCGCGAAGGACGAACGCGCCGACTGGCTCGAATATGCCGATCCGAACGCCGGCATCTATCGCGCTGCCTGGCTCGTCGGCGACCGCCTCGCCGCCTGCGTCTTCCTGTCGCCGCGACCGGATCTGCCGACCCGCACCTGGCTCGCGAGCCTCTTTGCAAAGGAGCGCGTGACCGAGCGCGACCGCGCCGGCCTGCTGATGGGCCAGTCCGCCGACCCGCGCGCCGACGCCGGCCCCGTCGTGTGTTCGTGCTTCGGCGTCGGCCGCAAGACCATCTGCACCGCCATCCGCCAGCACGGCCTGCGCACGCCGCAGCAGGTCGGCCAGAAACTGAAAGCGGGCACCAACTGCGGTTCGTGCGTGGCGGAGATCAAGATGCTGCTGGCGGAGACGGCGGCGGAGTGATCCGGAGAAACTCGAGAGGCCGCAAAGACCGCATAAAGGATCTGAAAGAAAAAGATCTTTTCTTTTATGCGGTCCTTTGCGGCCTCTCCTCCTCTTCTTCCAGAGTAGAAAGAAAGGGCGCTACCCGCGAGCAGCGCCCTTGAGACATCGACAGAAGGGGAAGGCGGCAGGTCGAAGGGGGTCTGACGACCCGCCGCCCCGGACTCGACAGCGGCTCAGTTGCCGAAACGTGCACGCACCGCGATCTTGTAGATGCGACCCAGCGCATTGGCCGTGAAGGGATCGTAGGAGAGATCCAGCCGCGCCAGCGGCGGGGCCTCGTCAGCGATGTTCTCCACCGAAGCACTCACCGACATGTTCCAGGGCAGATCGAGCAGATAGTGCAGGTCGTGCGTGACCCACTTGTCGATGGTCTTGCCGTTGGTAATGGCAACGTTGTTGGTGGCGGACGACGGCTGGAAGATGCTCTCGCGCTGGTCGGCATAGCTGTCGATGTAGTTCATCACGTAACGCAGGTTGTGCGGTCCGTGGGAAAACTCGGCGAACAGATTGCCCTTCACCTGCGGCAGCGGATACGAGGACGTCTGATAGTTGAGCTTGCCGACCGCGTCGGTGGCATCGGCCACCTGGATGCCATCGATCAGCTGCGCGCCCACGTCGTAGGAAAGAATGTAGGTCGCGTTCAGGCCGAGCCCGGCCGTTCCACCCAGCACGTCGAATTCATACTGCATGCTGAGATCCAGACCATCGGTCTTTACCGCCGCGCCATTGACCACCTGGATGTCGACGCGCTGGATGCCCGTGCTCACGCACTCGTTGGCGTCGGTCACCTGGTTGGAGTTCGTATCCTGGAACGCAAAACGCGCCGTCAGCGGATTGTTGATGTCGCAGGTCGTGCCCGCACCGAACACTTCGTTGACGAGGTCGCCGAGCGGCTCGTTGCCGATCGGGTTGTCGAAGTCGAACCTCCAGTAGTCGAGCGATGCGTTGAAACCGCCGCCCTTCAGCAGCACGCCGAAGTTGTAGGTCGTTGCGCTCTCGGGATCGAGTTCCGGATTGCCGAAGGTGCGGATTGCGCGGAAGGTGCCTTTGACGTTCTGCAGGGTCGTGACGCTGCCGTCTTCGATCTGAGTCAGGCCGGGTCCGCGGAAAGTGGTACCCGCCGATGCGCGCAATGCCAGCGCGTCGACCACCTGCCAGCGCAGCGACAGCTTCGGATCGAAGGTGGATCCGATATCGCCGCCGTAGTCTTCGTAACGTACCGCGAGCTGCGCCTGGAAGTCGTCGGTGATCGGCAGGCTCAATTCACCGAAGGCCGCGTACACGTCCTGATCGAGATCGGCGTTGTTGCCGCCGCCGAGGAACATGAAGCCGCCGGTCGGCGCGTCGATCTGCGCCTGCGTGCAGGCCGACGGACCGGCAATTCCCGTGGCGATCGAATTGACGCAGGGCGTGACGGCGAAATTGTTGAGATCGCTGTACTCGGACTCGAAGGTCGAATCGCGATACTGCACGCCCGCCGCCCAGCCTACCTCGCCGCCCGGCAGTGACAGGCCGGTCGTGCCATTCAGAACGGCATCGAACACGGCAATGGTCGTCTTCTGTTCGGTCGATACGAGCGGGAACATCCAGTCGATGACTTCCAGGTTGTCGTTGGCGAAGGCCGGACTGTACGTGGGATTGTCCGGGCCACCGAAGGCCTGCGACGGAATCGCTGTCGAGAAGGGATTGATGAAGAAGCAGCCATTGGCTCCCGGCGTGTTGGCTGCAACGTTGCAATTGGGTCCGCCCAGGCCGCGTAACGCCAGTTGGTAGCGATTGACTGCGGTATCGCGGCCCTCGCGCGAGGCGTTCTGATACATGTAGGTCGCCGCAACGTCCCAGCCGACATCGTTGCCGAACTCGCCGTTGAGGCCGACCGACACGCGCAACCCGTCGTAGTCGCGTGGACCTTCCGAGGAGTCGTAGCCGAACAACGGGTTGCCGCCCAGCGCGAAGGGTCGACTGGCGACGACCAGTGCCGCCGTCGTGCCCGCCGGAAAGACGCCCGGATTCTTCGACACGAAATCCAGGAACGCCGGATTGGCCGCCGTGACGACGTACTGTCCCTGCACCGGCGAAGTACCACCGTTCGCGATCGACGATGGCGCCTGCAGCGCTGCATAGGATGGCGAAGTCCGGTAGATGGGGACTTCCGTCTTCGCCCACAGGGCCTCCATGTGCAGCGTCGTCGTATCGGTGATGTCGTAGTCATACTCGCCGTAGACCTGGAAGCGGTCTTCCTTCTCGGTCAACGCGTCGAACTGCGTGTATTGCCAATAGCAGACCGGCGTCGTGCCGGACAGGCCGGGATCGCCTCCCAACGTGGCGCACTGCGGATCGCGGGTCGTGGCGGCAAGTACCGGTGCACCGCCGACGAGCGGTATGAACGTCGCCGGGTTGCCCGCAGCCGACCAGCCGCCTTCCGGATTCACATTGCGGGCACGCGCTGCGCCATCTCGCTCGCGAACGAGCAGTTCCGAGCGATGCTGCCAGCCCGCGGAAATCATTGCGTGCGCACGATCGCCGCTCCATCCGTACGACGCACTGAGGCCATAGTCGCCGTCCGAATCGGCGATGCCCTTGTAGTCCGCACTGATATCGAAGCCCTGCAGATTCTCCTTCGTGATGAAGTTGACCACGCCGGCGATGGCGTCCGAACCGTAGGTTGCCGCGGCGCCATCTTTCAGGACCTCGACACGACCGATGGCCGAGGTGGGAATGAGATTGGTATCCACCGGCCCGCCGGCAAAGGGGCTGTTGACGAGACGACGGCCGTTCAGCAGCACCAGCGTTCGTGTCGGGCCAAATCCGCGAAGATTCACTGTGCCGGTGCCTTCGGAGCCCTGCGCTCTCGCATCGAACTGATTGGTGTCGCCGAGTACGCCGTTGCTCACCGTCAATGACTTGATGAGATCGAGTGTGGACGGCGACCCCTGCTTCGCCAGATCGTCGGCCGTGATGACGTCCACGGGAAGCGCGGCATCCTCGGGCGTTCCGCGAATGTACGAACCCGTGACGATCACGACCTCAGTGACTGCACTCTTCTCCTGCGCCAGTGCAGTACTGATGGCCGAAGCGAGCACCCCGCAGGCGCCCGACATGATGAGCATGCGTCTAACGTTCATTGGACCCCCTGAACCGGTTCATGACCGGTGGACTTGCTGATATCCCGGCCCATGCGTGCAGGCCGAGGCTTTGGAAATGCGCGGGAGCGCGCGTTGCGCGGAAAGACAGGAGATGAGGCGGGCGGATATTCGCCCGAAGAAAAAAATCGGCACGGCGGGAGATCGGCACACCGCCGCGGCACAGTCGCACGCCCGGATACGGCGCGCAGCATCCGCCCGACCCCCGTCTGTGCATTCCTTGTGTTCCTCTGTTCGTATCCGGCGCGGAGCCGGTCAACCTTTCAGCCGCTGCGGTGGATTCCACTCAGCAGAAGCCTTCCATGTTTCTCAGTGATGCGACCGCAACAACGAAGATGCTCTTCGCACGTGCGTATCTCTCGATCACGCAAGTGTTTTACGTGAAGGTGCCGACGACGGTCAAGACTCGTTGCTATCGCAACAAGGGTAAGAAATGTCTATTCGTATTTTTTGTCCCGCGATGCGGGCCAGAATCGTCACGTTGACGAGGCAACCGCGGATGATCCGCTGCGCAGCACGATGCGGCTCTCAGGAAGACCGGCCCGGATCGATCCTCGGCTCGGCGAGATCATGCGCATCCGAATCGCTGGCGACCGGCAACGACCCGGTCTGGCGTTCGATCATGCGACGCACCACCGGCGGCGTGGAGCCGCAATGCAGCGCACGCAGCCGTTCGGGAACGAGCGCATCTTCCTGCGTCATGCGACTGGTGTGACGCAGGTACTCGGCCCAGGTCGGCGTGGTGTAGCGCTCGGTCCAGACCAGCGGATTGCCCAGGTCGCGCAACAGCATCCAGTTGCGTGCGCCGTCGCGACGACGGATGCGTCGGCGCTCTGCCATCGCGCCGAGGAACTCGAGCACGTCTTCCTCGCGGATGAGGTATTCGATCGTGACGACGACCGGGCCGGTGCGCGGCTCGACGGGCACCGCGGTCTGCGGCTCGTGCATGGGTCGCAGCGGATCGAGATTGAGCGCCTCGGCCTGCGCCAGCGGCCAGCGCCAGCCGAGCACGGCACAGAACACGAGAATGCCCGAGGCGATGTACAACGCCGGCGCGATGCCGGGACCTTCGGCGACTTCGCCCCACAGCCAGCTGCCGAGCGCCAGTCCGCCGAACGCGAACATCTGGTACAGCGACAGTGCGCGGGCGACCACCCAGCGCGGCGCGGAAAGCTGCACGGTGACATTGAACGTCGACAGCGCGAGCACCCACGACGCGCCGCCGAACAGCAGCGCCAGCAGGGTGAGCGCGAGATTCGCGGAGAAGCCGCTGACGACGGCGATGAGCCCGAACACCAGGCACGACACGCGCACGATGTTCTCGGTGGACGTCAGCTGACGCAGGCGCGCGTTGCCGATCGCGCCACCGACGGCGCCGATGCCGAACGCACCGAGCAGCATGCCGTACGTGAGCGGTCCGCCGGCCACCAGATGTTTTGCGATGAGCGGCATCAGCGCCATCACGGCGCTGGCGCCGAGTCCGAACACGAAACTGCGCAGCAGCACCCGGCCGATCGCCGGCGACATGGCGACGTAGCGCACGCCGGCGGAGATGGCGATGCCCAGCGACTCGCGCGGCAGCAGTTGCGGCACCACGGGCGGACGCCAGCGCGACAGCACGACGATCAGCGCGATGTAGCTGGCGGCATTCACGGAGAACGCCGCCGCGGCGCCGGCGGCAGCGACGATCGCACCGCCCAGCGCCGGACCGAAGCTGCGCGCGATGTTGAAGCCCATGCTGTTGAGCGTGACGGCATTGGGCAGATGCGCGCGCGGCACCATGTCGCCGACCGATGCCTGCCAGGCCGGCGCGTTGAACGCCGCACCGCAGCCGATCAGGAACGTGAACAGCAACAGCAGCCAGGGCGTAATGAGTTCCAGCCAGGTGCACAGCGCCAGCACGATCGAGATCGAGAACAGGAAGATCTGCGAGTACAGCAGCATCCTGCGGCGATCCAGCGCATCGGCCATGGCGCCTGCCAGCAACGACAGCAGCATGATGGGCAGCGTCATCGATGCCTGCACCAGCGCCACCATGCCGACCGACGTGGCAATGGACGTCATCATCCACGACGCGCCGACGGACTGGATCAGTCCGCCGAGATTGGAGACGGAACTCGCCAGCCATACCGAACGGAACACCGGAAAGCGCATCGGCGAGAGTGCCGATGGAGAAATTTCGGAAGTCGGCGCGGCGGGGACTTGCTGGGTCATCGACCCACTATAGACGGGCCATGCGACGCCATCGACTGCGGATCATGCGAGGGAGAAGGCGAGCGGTCTTTTGCGGCTCTCCTGGTCTTCTCAGTCGAACGACGGCCCCTCCGGCAACAGCGGGATGAACTCCTCGATCGAGGAAAGCGAACGCCGCAGGCCGAAACCGAACGGACGCTTGTACGACAGGAACACCGACGAGCCGAGATCGTCGGTCAGCGAGTGGCCGGCGTTCATCGAGAGCGAACCGCGTCCCAGGGCAAGACTCTGCTGCAGGGCGATGAAGTTCATGCGCTCGCGCGACCAGGTGACCTGCGTCGCGTAGGCGACGGACAGCCGCGCGCCGTCCATGACGTTGACGCCGACGCTGGCGAGGTCGCGTTGCATGATCGGATCGTCGTTCGCCAGCCCGTCGACACTGCGGAACTCGCGGCTCTGCAGGCGCGAACGCAGCGCGATGTTGATCAGCTCGCCTTCACGCTCGAAACCGACCTTCGTGTACCAGCCCGATCGATCCGCGGTCTGGCTCGATGCGTACGCGAGCGAGGCCACGCCGAACGGACCGAGCTGTCGCGCAATGCCGATGCCGATCGCAGTCACGCTGTCGGCGAGATATTCGCCATGACCCTCCACGGTGAAGCCGAGCGGCAGGCCGCAGGTGACGGTGGTGTTGGCAAACGTCGGTCCGTATTCGTTGCTGGTGATCGCATAGTCGCGACGCACCCGACCGGCGCCGATGGAGACCTCGGCACAGCCCGGCTCGGCCAGGCGCGTTCGCGCGATCAGCGGCGCATCGATGGCGACCGAACGGCCGAGCGCGTCGCTTGCGACCAGCGCGCCCGTCCGCCAGGCGCGCGTCACGGAAAGATTCTGCGGGCCCAGCGTGGCGCCGCCCATATTGAAGAGTGCATCGGCAACGGTCGGCAGCACCGCAAGTCCGCCGGTGGCCAGATCCGAACTGGTGATGACATCGGCGCGCGCCGCGCCGCTGGTGCCGTACTGCATCCCGCCGTAGCGGACGGTCGAGCCCCACATGCCGCTGCTGCTGACGGCATCGCCGACCCGCAGCTGTTCGCTGGAATCCTCGAACCGGTAGGTATAGGCCGACTCGAGACGGGTCGCGGCTTCCATGTTGCGGTCGAGCGAAGTGCGGAAGCTGGCGTCGAGCGCGCCGGCATCGCTCAGGACCTGCGCGTTGAACGAGGAATACGCGGGAGAGAAGGTGCGCGTGTTCAGCGCCACGGACTCGGGCGCGCGCATTGCGGGAGCTGCACAACCCGCGACGAACAGCGCGGCCAGTGCGGTGGAAAGGCATCGAATCGAACCGGTCACGCGCTCATCACCCGACAAGAGATCCTTCACCCGTGCGAAGGGCACCGAAGACTAAGGCAGATGGCCCGATCCGGCGATCGGGCGAATCCTGTCCTCCGCTTCAGTACAACTCACCGCCGCCATCTCATGCCGTGAACCAGCCCGATTTTTTCGCATGACTCGCGAACCACAGCAGCGCGGCACCGATCAGGAAAATGACGATCGGAAACGCCGCGGCACCGGCGAACCCGAGCAGCCTGATCGCATCCATGACGCCGAGGACGTAGCCGAACTGCACGATCACGGCGACGAGCGACACGGCCAGCGCCGTCACCGACCAGCGCTTGCGCATCAAGAGGCCGATGGCGCCGGCCAGTCCGCCGAAGATGGCGATCGCATAGAGCACGAAGATCCAGGAAGGCCGCGCACGATACAGCTGCTGCTGCGCTTCGCTCATCTGCGCCAGGGCGGCTTCGTCGGTCAGGAGATCCATGACCCACGACATCACGCCGATCAGCATCCACGCCAATGCAATGCCGCTGACCACCCAGTACCAGGTCGGCGGCCTGATTCCGGCCGATTGTGCTGCACTGTCCATCGCTGCTCCCGTCGTTGTTGTAGAAGCAACGATTGTGCTTGCGAGTGAATGGAAGCGGCAACCAGGCGCTGAACGATCGGGATGGGATCGAATTTCTGTAGGTCAGGCTTCAGCCTGACTCTTCGATTCAGGCCGGCTAAAGCCGGCCCCACAGGAAGAGGGGATCGGAAGTCAGAGCTTGGTCGAGATCAGCAGCCGCCCCGGGCCGAGGCGCGTGAGGATGGTGTCGAGTTCGGCTTCGGCGAAGGCGAAGCAGCCCTGGCTGCGGCCGAGCACGCCGCGCTCGCGCACCATGGCGGGACTCACGTACCACGCGCCGTGCACGACGATGGCACGCTGCTCGGCATTGCAGTTGGTCGCATCGAGACCGACCAGGCGCATCGAGCGGCCGTGCCTGCCGGAGTAGTAGTCGCTGGTGCGGTAGGCACCTTCGGACGAGGCATTGGAACCGGGCGCATTGGAGAACCGCTGCACGAAGCCGAGGTGGGCCGGATCGGAACCGCGGCCGTGCGAAACCAGAAAGCTGCGGACGGCGCCGCTGTTCATATCGACGAGATGGAAACGCGGTTCGGCCGAGGCCAGCGAATAGTCGGCGATGCCGACGACATCCCGCCGCGGAATCGCATCGCCCAGCCGCGTCAGTTCGCGGCGCGCATGGTCCAGCAGCGACGGGGCCGACCGGCCCGTGGCCAGCGCCGGACGAACAGTTGCGAGAATGCTGCCGGCGGCGAGGACGCCGAGAAACCGTCTGCGTGAAAAGGGGCGGTGCATGGGTCTGTGTCTGTCTCGGAACGCCACTGGCAGGAGTCGGACCGTCCCGATCCTGCCAAGTTCGGCGCCCTCGTGCGAGTCACAGCGCACAAAAGCCTGCAATTTTCCTCAGGCGGCGGAGTAAGCCTCCTCCTCCGCCGCCTGTGGGGCCGGCTTCTTCCTGTAGGTCAGGCTTCAGCCTGACATCTTCAGAAGGCCGGCTGTGACCGAAGGGAATCCCACGGGAAAGCCGGCCCCACAGGAGAAGAGCCCTGCTCAGAACTGCGCCCGCAGCACGACCCCCACATAACGCCGCGGCCCGATGCCGTCGTAACCGACCGGCGCGCTGTTGCTGAAATCGTTGACGCTGGTGGTGTAGCGGGTATCGAAGACATTGCTGGAGACCAGGCTCAGCTCGTAGTCCGCATTGGCGCCGTCGAAAAGCACGCCCGCGCCGAGATCCGTCAGCGAGTAACCGGACTGCTCGCCGTACTCGGACAGCAGCTGTTCGAGATTGTGCTTCGAGCGGTACACATGATTGCCGAAGAAGTGCGCCGAAATGGCTTGCGTCAGCGGCAGCTCGTAGTCGAAACCGACGATGCCGGTCCAGCGCGGCGCGCCGACGAGCTGCTTGCCGGTGTTGTTGCACACCGCCACCGACGACGGATACGAGCGCGGGCAGGTGGCCGTGGACCAGTCCGTGTATTCGGCGTCGTTATAGGCGCCGCCCGCCGTGATCTGCAGGCCATCGGTCACCTGCACCAGCGCGTCGAACTCGACACCCACGGCGCGCAACTCCGGAACGTTGCCGAGCCGCGAACTGAAGCCCGTCGGCGAGGTGGGATCGGGTTCGCTGGTCACGTTCTGATAGTCGCGGACGTTCGTGTAGTACGCGTTGGCATTGAGCGTGACCCGACGATCCAGCAGGTAGCTCTTGATGCCGAGTTCATAGTTCAGCGACTTCTCCGGTGCGACGTTTGCGGGCCGGCCGCTGTTGTCGAACGCCACGGCGCCAGACTTTTCTCCCGCGCTCGCCGAGACATACAGCAGCACGTCCGGCGACAGCTGGTAGCTCGGATTGACCAGCCAGGCGATGGCGCTGTCGTCGATGGTCTCGCCCCGGTTCACGCCGAAGTCGGTGCCGACCTGTGCGGCGCGAATTGCATCGGCCGTGGCATTGCCGGTCGATACCAGCGGCGAACCGTCGAGCAGCGAAGACGTGCGCGCGACATCGTTGGTCTTGTGTTCCCACGTCTGCCGCAGGCCGAGCGTCAGACGCGCGCGATCGGTCGCCTGCCAGTTCACCTGGCCGAAGACGGCGGCGCTGTCGGACACCGGACGCTGGCGGGTCGCGACGAACACATCGCGCAGCGCGGCCTGCAGCAGCGGCCGTCCCTGCACCGTGTTCAACGTGCGGTACTGCGAATCGCTGGCGAAGAACGCGCCCGCATCCTGGCCGTAGGTGCTGCGGCCCGTCGTGTCGGTGTCGATGGTGAACAGGTACAGACCCGTCTGGTAGTCGATGCGCTCGGTCGCATTGCCGGCGATGCGGAATTCCTGCGAGAGCTGCCGCGTGTCGACCAGCGTGCCGCTGCGGGAGATCGGGAAATGCGTCTGCTCCTGGTCGTTGTTGGCATCGAAGTGGAACCAGCGCGCCGCGCTGATCGAGGTCAGCTCGAATGCGCCGGCATCCCAGTCGACGACGATGGAGCCGCCGTAGTTCTTCGTCACCAGCGGCTTCGCCATGTCGAGATCGACCTGATCCCACGAACCGATGATGGGCACGTAGCCACCGAAGTAGTCGCGCGCCAGCCTCGTACTGTAGGTGGTGGATCTAACAGAGCCGTCGTTGAGCGTGGCCGGATCGACCATGAACGGCTTGGTGTTGCTGTTCTCGTCGACGAAGGCGCCGTCGGCATTGAATCGCACCGACAGATCCTGCGATGGCTGCAGCAGCAATTGCAGCCGGCCGCCGTAGCGGTCGCGCTCGTGCCAGTGCCCGCCGTTGAGATTGTCGAGATCGCCCTGCTGGCGATCGACGAAGGCCGAGGCGCGATACGCGAGCACGTCATCGACGATGGCGTCCGTGTAGGAACCGCGCGCCTTGAGGGCGGGCCGGTCGACGCCGCCCTCCACTTCCAGTCGTCCCTCGGAGGTGAACGACGGCGCGCGGCTGGTGTACTTGATCGCGCCCAGCGAAGTGTTCTTGCCGAGCAGCGTGCCCTGCGGACCGCGCAGGATCTCGACGCGCTCCAGGTCTGTGAAATCCTGGTAGGTCATGCCGACGTGACCGAGGAACACGTCGTCGATGATGACGCCGACCGCCGGCTCCATGTTGTCGTTGCCGCTGGTCTTGCCGATGCCGCGGATCGAAACGCCGGTGCGGCGCGCATTGGGCGTCGTCGCCGTGAGACCGGGTGCGCGCTGCGTGAGATCGGCGAGCGTCAGCACGCGATCACGATCGAGCGCATCGCCGCCGATGACGGAGATCGGGATCGGCACGTCCTGCGCCTTCTCGGAACGGTTGCGTGCCGTGACGATGACTTCTTCGACCAGCGGTTTGTCGTGCGCGACGTTCTGTGCCTGCGCCGGCAGCGTGCAGCTCGCGGCCAGCAGCGCGGTGACGAGAACAGGGCGATCGAAAAGAGCGGTGCGATCCATGGCGTAGTTCCCCATATAAAGAACGATGACGACACGAGTCGTCATGGGCGCGGAAAACTACGGATGCACCGATCTGCTCACCAATGCCGGATTGGCATCTGCAGGCAGCGAAGAGCAATGTGACCGTGGGGTCACTCGATGGAGGAAATTCAGAGGGTGGTTGTGACCGGATGAAGACTGCAGGGCGCGGAGGAAGTCACGGGCCGATCACCGCGTGACGGAGGGTGCGATGGATCGGAGGGCGCGCGGTGTCCGGATTTGCGCAAGCCGTCCTCCCTGTGGGGCCGGCTTCAGCCGGCCTCTTTATCCGGTGTCAGGCTGAAGCCTGACCTACAGGAAGAAGGCCGGCTGTGACCGAAGGGAATCCCACGGGAAAGCCGGCCCCACAGGAAGAAGCCAGAGCGCTCACGACACCGCCGGGATCTCCGCCGCAATGTCGGCTGAGATTCTCCCTACCGCGCCGGCTCCAGCGCATGGATCCGCAGGCGCGCGATCTTCAGATGACTCTGCACCGTGCGGATCGCGAACCATCCCTGACGATAGGGCTCGGGATCGGCGTACTCGAACAGCCGCTGCGAGTTGCGCCAGTACTCGATCTGGCGACCGCTCGCGATCAGGGTGATGGTCTGGCTGCGATTGGCGGGCAGCAATGCATCGGCGTTGCCGAGTTCATGTTCGGCTGCGAGCGGTTTGGGAGTGGCATTGCCCGCGTAGCGCAGGAAGCGTGCGCGCGTGTTGTGGTCGGCGCCGAGATTCACGTAGTACGCGCGCAGCACGTCGTACTCGCTGGAACGTCCGGTGCGGCGACGCGCGAACACCGGTGTCTCCGCATCGCCTTCGCTCGCCATCCAGAAGCAGATCAGGTCGCTGCCGCGATCGTTGCGTCCACCGGCCTTCACCGCGGTCGCTTCGAACTCGATCGCAACGGGACCTTGCAGCCGCGGCTTGAACCACAGCGTCGCGCCACCGGGCACGTCGATTTCGAGCACGCCCATCTGCGCCACGATCCTTCCGGGACGCTCCGACTCGACGTGCCATTGCCCGAGACCTTCGCGGAAGTCGTCCTGGTGCAGCAGTGTGCCGAAGCGCTCGGAGGGATGCGGCCCGGGTGTCGCGGCAGCGAGCGGGTGAGAAATCAGCAGGGCGAGGGTGGCGAGGCAGACGTTCTTCATGGTGAGTGCTTTTTCGGAGTTGCCCCCACCCTAACCCTCCCCCGCTGCGCGGAGGAGGGGACCGGCAAGCGAGGCTCGTTCTGATCCCCTCCTCCGCGCAGCGGGGGAGGGTTAGGGTGGGGGCAACTCCAATTACCCAGCCAGCCGCGCCAGCGCCACCAGCCCCTTCACATCCTGCATGCGTTCGACGCGCAGCGTTTCCAGGCCGAGCCGCAGCACGTCGAATCCCGCCTCCTGCAGCGACTGGCTCACGTAGCTCGGCCGATGCACGTAACGTCCGTGCACTTCCAGCTTGTACGGTTCCGCCGCATCGTCGGGCAGCGCTTCGACCGTGAACAGGAACAGTCCGCCCGGGCGCAGCGCGACGGCCGCGGTCTCGCACACGTCCTTGAGACTGCCGAAGTATTCGAGCGTGTCCGCGGCGATGGCGGCGTCGAACTGCTTCGGGTGCGAGTTCATGAACGCACACAGATCGCCGACGGCCAGTTCGTCGTAGCCGCCGCGTTCGCGCGCGAGTTCGACCATCTTCGACGACAGATCGACGCCGGTGAGCCGGCTCGCCAGCGGCCGCAGCAGCGGTCCGCACAGACCGGTGCCGCAACCGGCGTCGAGGATGTCGAGCTTCGCGGACGGATCGATCACCGTCGACAGCATCGCCGTCACCAGTTCCGGCGCGCGATAGCCCAGTTCGCGCAGGTTCTCGTCGAAGTGCCGCGCGTACCGGTCGAAGAGCTTCGTGACGTATTCGCCGTCGGCGCGCTCGGGCACATCGATGCCCGAGGTGGCCGCCACCATGTGACGGGCCATCGGATTGTCCGGCGCCAGCGCCAGCCATTCGCGATACGCGGCCGCGGCCTGCGCGAAATCGCCCAGGCGATAGAACAGCTGTCCGAGGCTTTCGTAGGCGCGCGCGAATGTCGGCTGCTGCCGGGCCGCCATCTGCAGATGCTTCACGGCAGCGTCGTAGTCGCCCGAGTCGCGCAGGCTGACGCCGAGGTTGAACCACGCCTCCGCCATGTCCGGCGCGAGCGCGATCACGCGCCGCCACGCTTCGCGCGCTTCGGCGAACTTGTCCTGGAAGGTGAGAATGTTGCCGAGGTTGTTCCACGCGTGCGGATTGGTCGGCAGCAGATCGAGCGAGCGGCCAATGAAGCGCACCGCATCGATGCCGCGGCCGAGCTGGAAATGCAGCATGCCGTAGAAGTGCAGCGCGTCGGGATGATCCGGATTCTGTTTCAGGACCGCCTGATATCCGTCGATCGCTTCCGACAGACGACCGGCCTGATGATCGGCAATGGCCTGGGCAAGCGTGGCTTCTGGAGTGGACACGTCTGGATGCGCCTCAAATAGCGACCGATGCTAAACCGCGACGCGGCAACGTCCAATTGGAAATGCCGTCGAAGATAGGACCGTCACTGATCCGCCAGTTCGTAGCCGGTGCTGCGGCCGCCGCCCGGCGACTTCCTCAATATGCCCAGTTCCAGCAGGCCGGTCGTCAGCCTGCCAGATGTACGGCTTTTCTCCGCTATTCATGCGGAGATTAGGCGTCCGATTCGCCGCAAGGGCAAGACCGGGAATGCGCTTCAGAAGTCGCGAAATGAGATACGAGAAATCTCGCCGGGAGCACTCAACAACCGTTTCGCTCCCGCGCCGCGCAGTTCCTCATCCGTTCCGTAGACCCACAGCACGCCCGCCGGGAACACGCCGTTGCGCGTCGCGCCCAGCATGTCGTGCTCGCGGTCGCCGATCATCACCGTGGCGGCGGCATCGATGCCCGTTCGTTCGAGCACGTGCGCGATCAGTTCGGATTTGTCTTCCAGCCGGCCGTCGATCTCGCTGCCGAAGATTGCCGCGAAGCGTCCCGACAGGCCGAAGTGATCGAGGATGCGCTGCGCATACACACGCGGTTTGGACGTCGCGACATACAGGCGCGCACCGCTGCGTGAAAGCTCGTCGAGCGCGACGGGAATGCCTTCGTACACGGCGTTCTCGAACATGCCGATCGCCGTGAAGCGCTCGCGATAGGCTTCGATGGCGGCGCTCACGCAGGGCGCATCGCGTTCGGAGGCCAGCAGCGCTGCAAAGGAATCGCGCAACGGCGGACCGATGAGCTTCTGCAGTTCCGCTTCGGCCGGGCTGGGTACGCCCGCCCTGTCGAGTGCGTGCTGGATGCAGGCGATGATCCCCGGCCGGGAATCCGTCAGCGTGCCGTCCAGATCGAACAGGATGTTCATCAGTCGAGTCCCGCCCGACCGGGAATCCAGTAAGTCTTGGTCTTGAGGTTGCGCACCCCGCGCTCGCGAAGCGCGTCGCGCACGGCCAGCACGAGAGGTGAGCCACCGGTCAGCGCGACCGTGGCGCCAGGCATTTCCGCCAGCCTGGCGACGATGGCGTTCACGGCGCCTGTGCTGTCGTCTGTCGCTACGAAGTCCGCCGACTGCAGCCCAACGGCCTTGGCCGCTTCACGTGCAGCCTCGGGTGATGCCACGAGAAAGACGCCGTGAACCTGCTGCGGACGCTCGATGCCGAACGCGGCTGCGGTCGCGATGCTCGTCTCATCGCCGACCAGGATGACCGGACCCGGATCGAGTGACAGCGAGCGCTGCGGCCCCATGAATCGCAGTTCGTCGCCGATCTTGATCTGCGACAGCCAGCGCGCCGCCGGTCCGCTGCCGTGTGTCCGGCAAAGCAGGGCGATCCCGCGCTCCAGCGCGACGGGTGTGTAGGTCCGCATGTCATCAGCGGGCAGCAGGACCTGCACCTTCATGCCCGCCGCGGGTTTTGGCGTATCGCTCTCGAACACCAGTCGCCGGAAGCCCGGCGCGACGTCGCCGACCTCCACGACGCGTCCGCGTCGAAGCAATGCATTGCCGAGAAGTCGAGCGAATTTGCCTTTGGCTGACATGACTGCCTTTGTTCTGATCAACCTCCGGTACGGAGGCGGATGGGCTTTGGGAGGCGCGATTGTCCACGAAAACAAAGGCAGACGTCTCGCGCTCGAAGACCCGATTGCGATGAAAGCGATTGCCCGCTTGCGCTCCTCGCCGCCAAGCGTATAGTCTCAGTAATACACATATACACCCCATGTTCCAGCTCAACCCCCATTCCGGCGTGCCGATCTACCGCCAGCTCTGCGAGCAGGTGCGGCGCATGATCGCGGGCGGCCAGCTGCCGGCCGGCGCCGCGCTGCCCTCGGTGCGCGACCTGGCGATCGAGCACGCCGTCAATCCCATGACCATCTCCAAGGCCTACAGCCTGCTGGAAGCGGAAGGTCTGCTCGAACGTCATCGCGGACGGCCGATGACGGTGGCCAGCCGTCCGCGCCTGCAGGCAGGCCCGTCGCAGCGGCTGAACGCACTGAACAGCGAACTCGACCGGCTCGTGCTCGCCGCACGGCAGCTCGATCTCACGCCGACCGAAGTGATCAAGGCATTGCGGGAAAAATGGGAGGCAGCCGATGCAGGCATACGTCGTCGCACGGGATCTCGGTAAATCCTTCGGTCCGAAATGCGTGCTGCGCGATCTCGACTTCACGGTCGAGCCCGGCGACGTCGTCGGCGTGCTCGGCAAGAACGGCGCGGGCAAGACCACGCTGCTCGAAATCATGCTGGGATTCTCGCCGGCATCGCACGGGCGCGTCAGCGTGTTCGGCCAGGAGAGCTTTGCGCTGTCCGCCGCGTCGAAAGTGCGCATCGGCTTCGTTCCGCAGCAGGATGAACTGCTCGCGCCGCTGACCGCGCGCGACCAGGTCGCCACCGTGGCCGCCTTCTATCCGAACTGGGATGCGCCGCTCATCGAGCGCCTCTGCAATGCATGGGAACTCGACCTCGACGAACGCATCCAGTCGATGTCGGTCGGCCAGCGGCAGAAGCTCTCGATCCTGCTCGCCATGGGTCATCGGCCGGATCTGCTGGTGCTCGACGAACCGGTCGCGAGTCTCGATCCGATCGCGCGCCGCCGCTTTCTCGAACAGATCGTCGAAGTGACTGCCGAGGCCGATCGGGCCGTGGTGTTCTCCTCGCACATCGTCAGCGACGTCGAACGTCTCGCCAGCAGGATCTGGATCGTGCAGGACGGCGCGCTGCGCTGGCAGGGCGGGCTCGATGCGCTGAAGGAATCCGTGGTCCGTATCCGCATCCGCAACGCCGGCGCAGCGGAGGCTCTGCCTTTCCGGGCGCTGCACGTGACGCGCTCCGCCGGCCACCTCAGCGCCGTCGTCGACGACTGGAGCGAAGCGCGCCATGCCGCGCTGTGCAGTCAGTTCGGCGAGGCGATCGAGGTCGAACCGCTGTCGCTGGAAGACATCTTTCTGGCGCTGCATCGATGAAGCCCGTCCTCCGACTGCTGTACGGCTACTTCTTCGCCGTGCCCTGGCTGCGCTGGCTGAGCCTGGCCGGTGTCGCGACACTCGTTCTGAGCGCTCTGTACCTGCTGTTCATCGCGCAGCCGTTCGCGGTCCAGGGCCTCGCCGTGGCGGGACTGATGGCGCTGTTCTTCGGCACGGCGCTGATGCCATTGATGGTGGGCCGCCTCGCCCGCAGCAAACAGGCTGCCCTGCTGCCCTGGGGACGGGCGCGCATTCTCCTGAGTGCGCTGCTGACCACGGCGATCGTCGCCTTCCCGTTGCCGCTGCTCGGCGTCATTGCGCTGATGACCGTGGCGCCAAAGGCAACCCTGGAGGCGGCCTTCTACGGCAACGGCAATTCGCTCGCGCAGTTCCTTACGACCACCTTCTTCTGGCAGATGTATGTCGTCTGTGCGTGGCAATGCACCAGCCTCTACATCGTTCTGTGGTTCGCGACCCACGAGCGCGGCGTCGCCGGCATGCTGAAGAGCCTGCTGATACCCGTTGCCGTCCTGTTCGTTCCGCCCCGGTTCGTCCGCATCGATCCGACGATTTCGCTGGCCTGGCCCCTGAGCCTGCTGCTCGCGACGTGGTTTCTCATCGTCGCCTACCTGCTCTGGTGGCCGCGCATCGCGGCCCGCCTCACCCGCCGGTTCGGCGGCATCACGGCAACGACCAGCAAGGGTGGGCGGGTTGCGAGCGAAGTCGATCTGATCCTGGAACTGGACCGTCCCTGGCGATTCGCGCTGGCGCAGAGTGTGCCGATCGCGGTCGCGGCGCTCTTCATCCGCGAACCTGCGGCGTGGCTCTTCTATCTCACGATCTTCGGCGTGATCGCCGGCGCCAGAGCCGGGCGCGCCGCGATGCTGAGCCGCACCCTGTGGCTGCGATCGGATGCGGATCGCCGCGCGCTCTTCGACCGGGTCGAAAAGGCGTTCTGGACGCACACCGGTTATCAGCTCGCGGCGCTGATTGCGCTCATGGTCGCTGTCGGCACGTTCATCGATCTGCCGACGAGATTCCTCGGCGCGGGGATTCCGCTCATTCTTCTGTCCGGCACCACCACGATGTACCTGGGGCTCGCCATGACGCGCGGCATCAGGTTCGGCGACGCTGTGTCCGCGGTCGCGCTCATGCTGGCTGCCATGTCGATCGCGCTGCTGGCCGCCAAAGAATCGACACCGCTCGCAGCGATAGCAGGCATCGAAGCTGCCTTGGCCGTGGCCACCCTCGCGCTGCGTGCACTGGCGGTCCGGCGCTGGTCCGCGCTCGACTGGTCGATCTGTCGTCGATGACGTCCAGGTTTCCTGCTCATGCACGCGCGATCGTCATCCTGTGCTGTTCGATCGTCGGTGCCGGCGCGTGGCTCGCCTACCGCGCCCACACCCAGGTCGCACGCGCCGCCGCCACGTATCTCGATGCCGTCTTCGCCGCGGGCTATTTCAGCGGAACCGCGCTGATCGCACGCGACGGACGAATTCTTTTCGAGCGCGGTTATGGCCAGGCGGATCACGAGCGCGGCACCCTCAACGACGCGCAGACCGTCTTTCAGATCGGCTCGATCACCAAGACCTTCACTGCGACGCTCGTCATGCAGCTCGCCGAGCAGGGAAAACTGGACACCGGCGCTTCCGTCTGCGACTACCTGCAGGACTGTCCCGCCCATTGGCGGTCGATCACGATCGCGCACCTGCTCTCGCATACTTCCGGCATGCCGGCAGATCGCGTCGACGACACCTACCTGCAGCGGATGCAGGAACAGGCGACGCCCGGGCAACTCCTTCGCGAATCCGGTCAGCAGCCGCTCGACTTCGAACCCGGCGCTGAATTCCGCTACAGCAATGCCGGCTACAACACGCTCGGCGCCGTCATCGAACAGGTCACGCGCAAACCGTATGCCGAGGTGCTGCGCGAGAACATCCTCGATCCTCTGGACATGCAGGCCAGCGGCATCGGTACATCCGGGCCGGCGTTGGCGCGCGGCTACGTCGCGAATGACGCGGGAGGCGCGGATCTCGCCCCGGACTTCGAACCCACCCGCGCCTACGCGGCAGGAGCGATGTATTCCACCGTGGCAGACCTGCTGCGCTGGGACCAGGCCCTCTACACGGATCGCCTGCTGCCGCAGCAGGTACTCGAACGCATGTGGACACCGGTCCGGGAACACTATGGCCTGGGGTGGGGGGTTCGCGCGATCTCGCAAGCCACCGCCGGGCATCGACAGGTCATGCATGGCGGCCGCGTGCCCGGATTCATTGCCGGTCTGTTCCGCTTCCCCGATGACCGCGTCACGATCATCGTGCTGTCGAACGTGGTCAACACCAACGTGGAAGACGTCGCCGGCAATCTGGCTGCCATCGTGTTCGGTCAACCCGCGCGCATCCCGACGCACGGCCGACGCATCCGGCTCGATGCTCGCGCTGTCGAACCTTTCGTCGGCCGCTACCGATGGGCACCGGGAATCACGCTGGAGTTCAGCGCCGAGGGCGACGAGCTGCTGGCGAGACTCGGAAACCAGCCGCCGGTGCGGCTCTACCCTGAAGCGGCCACGAAATTCTTCGCCCTCAGTCTGGATGCGCAGGTCTGGTTCGACGACCTGCACGACGGCAAGACACAGCGGGTGACGGTGCGTTACGGCGGTGAGCACTACGAGGCGCCGCGCGAACGATAGTCCTGCGTCAGAACCGGTAGCCGAACGTCACCGAATAATTCGCCGGCGCCGCGTAGTAGCCGACCTGGTACAGGCTGGAGATGTATTTCTCGTCGGTGAGGTTGTTGGCGTTGAAACGCAGGCTGGCGTGCGACGTGATGTCCCAGCCGGCAAAGAAGTTCAGCGTTGCGTAGCTGTCCTGGCGGACGACGCCGGTGTTGATGCTGCCTTCGGCGCCGCCGTTGGTGGTGTCGATGGTCCGGATGTCGCTCTGCCAGCGACCGAACAGTCCCAGTTCGAGCTGCGTCAGACCCGGCACGGTGGTGCTGATCGCGAGATTCGCGGTGCGGCGCGGCACGAACGTGTAGGTATCGGCGCCCTGCGGATCTTCGAGCTGGAGCGCCGTGAAGCCGAACACGACATCGACGTAGTCGTTGAGACGTCCGGTCGCTTCGAGTTCGACGCCCTTCGATTCGACATCCAGGCCCACGTAGTAGTACTGGCCGGTTTCGGGATCCTGGCCCGCGTAGGTGGCGAGGTTTTCCTGTTCGGCTGTGAACAGCGCGAGCGTCGTCAGCAGGCGCTTGTCGAGCCAGTCGGCCTTCACGCCGATTTCATAGTTCACGCCCTTCGACGGATCCATGTAGTTGCCGTTGACGTCGTCCTGGTCCTGCGGCTGATAGATGTCCGAGTAGCTGGCGTAGGCCAGCAGGTTGTCGGTGAGCTGGTACGTCACGCCTGCATACGGGCTGAGTTCGCTTTCGGTCTGATCGAAGCGTGCGCCGCCGCTCTCGCCGTCGCGGTGATACTCGGCCCAGTTGAAACCGGCGATGGCAGTGAAGCGGTCAGTGAGCGCAAGGCGCGTTGCGCCGTACGCGCGCTTCAGGCGCTGGTTCATGGTGCTGTCGACGATGGCCGACTCCCACTGCGGCTCGGGGACGACGTTGCCCGCATACGGGAACGCGCCCAGGTCCGCGTACCAGGAGGGATCGTCATCCGGAAATGGACGGTAGAACTGCGTGCCCTGGCTGCGCGAATAGCTCACGCCGAGGATCGCTTCGTGCGTGCGCCCCCACGCGTCGAATTCGCCGTTCACCGTCAGGTCGACCAGACTGGATTCATCCTCCGTGGGCCAGCTGCCCGGCCACGGGAGCAGGCCGGTGTCGTCGGAATTCAGTCCGCGGTCGAAGTAATCCGTGTAGACGTAGAACAGCTTGCTGTCGTCTTCGTACGAACGGTAGTTGTAGCTGAGCCTGACGTCCCACGAGTCCGACAGCGCGTACGTGAACTCGGCGAAGGCCGTCTGGTTCTCCGTGTCCCAGAAGCTCCAGTCCTGCGTGGTCGAGGAACTGCGCGGGAATTCGGCCTGCGTGCCGTCCTTGTAGTTGAGGACGATGGCGCCCCACATGTTGCCGTCGGTGTTCGCGTCCTGGTACGAGTAGCCGAGCGTCAGCGTGCCGCGCTCGCCGATCTGGCCGTCGATCACGCCATAAACATAGGCGCGCTCGTCGCTCTTGCCTCGCAGCCAGGAATCGCCTTCCTCCGCGGCCGCGACGACGCGTCCTGCCCACGAACCGCTTTCGGTGAACGGCGTCGAGTAGTCCGCTTCGATGCGCTTCGTATCCCATGAACCGAGCGTCACGCCGAGATAGCCCTGCACGTCGTTGGTCGGACGCTTGCGCACGTAGTTGATGGTGCCGGCGGCATTGCCGACGCCGGTGAGCAGGCCATTGGCGCCGCGGATGACTTCGATCTTGTCGTAGCCGAACGAATCCATCGAGCCGGTGACGATGCCCCAGTTGTTGGGCAGGCCGATGCCGTCGATCTGCGTGTTCTTGATATCGAAACCGCGCGACATGTAGTTGGTGCGGTTGGTTTCCCATTCCTCGACGTTGATGCCGGTCGCGAGACGCAGCGCGTCGTTGATGTTGTCGGTGCCGAACTTCTCCATCTGTTCCGCGGTGACGACGCTGATCGACTGCGGCGTGTCTTCGATCGCGAGATCGAGACCGGTGGCGCCCTTGCTGACGCGGTCGGCGCGCTTGGCCGTGACCAGCACCGCTTCCAGCGTCGCATCGTCCGCGGCCAGGGCCGTCGATACGAACACCGGTACGACACAGCCCATCCCCGCTGCCATGACTACGGCAACGCCTTTCACTCTGGAACGCATCGTCTTTACCTCGGAAAGCGGCTTCAGTGCGAATACAGATGAGAAGTATTCTCACTCGTATTCACCTTTCCGGGCAACCTCGTCGGTTGTGATCCTTTCTCCTGTGGGTCAGGCTTCAGCCTGACTCCTCAGAAGGCCGGCTAAAGCCGGCCCCACAGAAGATAAAGATCCCGCAGGTCACCATCCTCGCGCATGACCGCACCGAGCAGCGACTTCGACCGATTCGACTACATCATCATCGGCGCCGGCAGCGCCGGCTGCCTGCTGGCGAACCGGCTGTCGCGCGATCCGCGGCATCGCGTGCTGCTGCTCGAAGCCGGCGGCAAGGATGACTACTTCTGGATCGGCATCCCGGTCGGCTACCTCTACACCATCGCCAATCCGCGCACCGACTGGTGCTACCAGACCGATCCCGACGAACATCTCGCCGGCCGCTCGATCCATTACGCGCGCGGCCGCGGACTCGGCGGCTGTTCCTCGATCAACGCCATGATCTACATGCGCGGCCAGCGCGAGGACTGGGATCACTGGGCCGCGCTCGGCAATCGCGGCTGGTCGTGGGATGAGGTACAGCCGATCTTCCAGTCGCTCGAAGATTTCGCCGGCGGCGCGGTCGACGGCTATGGCGCGGGCGGCGAAGTACGCGTCGAGAATCCGCGCGTGCGCTGGGACATTCTCGATGCCTGGCGCGCTGCTGCCGCCGAGTGCGGCATCAACCAGATCGGCTGCTTCAACGGTGGCGACAACGCCGGCAGCGCGTACTTCCAGGTCACCCAGAAACGCGGCCGGCGCTGGAGCGCCAGCGATGCCTTCCTGAAACCGGTGCTGCAGCGATCCAATCTCACGGTGCTGACGCACGCCCACGTCGAACGCCTGCTGTTCTCCGGACGCGAATGCACCGGCGTGCGCTTCCGGCGCGGCGATCAGGTGCATGAAGTCCGCGCCACCCGCGAAACGATTCTCGCCGCCGGCGCCATCGGTTCACCGCAACTGCTGCAGGTCTCCGGCATCGGCGCGCCCGATCTGCTGCAGTCGCTGCAGATTCCCGTCGTGCATGCGCTGCCCGGCGTCGGCGAGAACCTGCACGATCATCTGCAAATCCGCCTGCAGTACAAGGTCAGCAACGTGCGCACGCTGAACCAGATGGCCGGCACGCTGTGGGGCAAGGCGGCAATGGCCATGCAGTACTTCGCGCTGCGCACCGGTCCGCTGACGATGCCGCCGTCGCAGGTCGGCGCGTTCGCACGCAGCGATCCGTCTCAGCCGAGCGCGAACATCGAGTGGCACGTGCAGCCGCTGTCGCTCGACAGGTTCGGCGATCCGCTGCACGACTTTCCCGCGATCACGCCGAGCGTGTGCAACCTGCGTCCGCGTTCGCGCGGCTGGGTCCGCATCCGCAGCGCCAGCACTGCCGATTTCCCCGCGATCAAACTGAACTACCTGCAGGACGAGGACGACCGCCGCGTCGCCGTCGATTCGATCCGCTTCACCCGCCGCATCATGGCGGCGCAGGCGCTGCAGAAATACAGCCCCGAGGAATACCGTCCCGGCGCCAGCGTCGAAGACGACCTGTCACTCGTACGCGCCGCCGGCGAACTCGGCACGACGATCTTCCATCCCGTCGGCACCTGCCGCATGGGCAGCGATGCGCTCGCCGTCGTCGACGCCGACCTGCGCGTGCACGGCGTGAACCGCCTGCGCGTGGTCGACGCGTCGATCATGCCGCGGATCACTTCCGGGAATACGAACGCGCCGACGTATGCGATTGCGGAAGTGGGGGCGCGGGCGATCCTGCGGGACGCGCGATAGCCATGTCGTATCGCGTCGCCGCGGATCGGGTGCGACTCATTTCTCATCGCACGCACGAGACGACCCGATCGATCGCCGGAGGCGGGATGCTCCTTCTCCTGCTGTGCGCACAGCCGGCATGGACCGCTGAGAACGCACACGGCAACCGTCCGTTCGAAGTTCGCGATGCCGTCGGGATGGCGTACTTCGGCACGATCGAGTCGTCGCAACGCGATCATCTGTCCGACGATGGGCTGATCTCGCCGGACGGACGCTACATCACGAAGATCACGCATCGCGGCCGCCTTCCCGAAGGCGTGACGGAAGGAACGATCTGGCTGTTCGGAACGGACGAGGTTCGAGCATTCATCCGCAACGGTGGCCCGCCGCCGGAGCCGATTCCTCTCGTGCGCATGTCTGCCGCAGTCAACGGTCTGACGGCGGACTGGTTCAACCGCGACAACACGATCTCCGAACTCGCCTGGGCGGACGATGCGCGCAGCCTGACCTTTCTGGGGCGCGATGGCCGCGAGAATCGGCAGCTGTTCCGTGTTGACATCGCCACGCGCGCACGGACGGCGATCTCTCCGGACGACGTCGACGTACCCGTCTATGCCGCGGCCGGTCGCTCGCTGGCATTCCTCGCATTGAAGGGCGTGAACGAAGAAGAACTCTGGCAATCGGCCGGGCCGAACGTGCCGGACATCGAAGTCGGCGTCGGCAAACCGCTGATCGCGATGCTGTATCCGAACTTCCGCGGCAACGACCTGTCCGGCCGGCTGGAGGCGCACCTGTGGCGCGCCCGCGATGACAAGGCACAACCCGTCGTGGACGACGCGACACGACAGCCCGTCAGCCTTCGCGTGGCCTATGGAAACCTCACCGCATCGCTCTCTGCGGATGGCGCCCGGCTCGCAACGACCGCGTATCCCTCGCCGCAAGCCGCCGCGCCGGCGTACGCGATCGTCGATCTCGACTCCGGCCGGCTGCAGGCCGTCGCTGGCGCCAGCGTCCGTCCGTATCGCTATCGACGCAGCGCGCTGTTCAGGGCGGCCTGGTCGGCGAACGATACGCAGATCGCGATCACCGAAATCGATCTTGTCGCAGCGGGCGGCAAACCGGACCCGTGCACCATTGGCGTCGCAGATCTCCGCACAGGCACCGTCCGCTGCGTTCTGACCGCTGAACGCAACTCACCGGAACTGGTACGCGAAGTCCGCTGGGTGTCGCACGACCGGCTGTACGTCGCACTGAAGACCTTCGGCAAGGAGCTGCATCGCTCGCTGATCATCGACCGCGACAGGCAACGCTGGCTTGCCCCGCGCGAAGCCGACCGGAAATTCCTTCCGCCAATACGATTCGTCGTGCAGGAGTCGTTGAACGAACGACCGGTCCTGGTCGCCGTGGACACGCTCGCGGAAAAACGACGACCGATCTTCGATCCCAATCCGCAGCTCGACGAGGTCGAACTCGGCGAAGTGCGCATCCACGAATGGCGCGATCGTCATGGCAGGACGCATCGCGGCGGACTCGTGTTGCCGCCGCACTGGCAGTCCGACCGGCGCTACCCGCTCGTCGTCCAGACTCATGGCTTCGATCCGGAGCGGTTCTTTCGCGTCGGCGACGCGGATACGGCCAGCGCCGGACGGGCGCTGGCGGCGCGCGACATCATCGTGCTGCAGGTTCGCGAGCCCAGTGCCGCCGATGCGGAATCGTGGCGCGACGCCACGGAGCTGGGAATGGACGTCTATCTTGCGGGCATCGATCAGCTTGTCAGGAACGGCTTCGTCGATCCGACGAAAGTCGGCATCAGCGGCTACAGCTATACGGGATGGACCACGGCCGCATCGATCGCGAATGCGCCCGATCGATTTGCTGCGGCAGTGATTGCCAATACCGACCCGGTGACGTTCACCGGTTATTTTGCAGGCGTGGATTCCTTCATTCCTCGCGCCTACCAGGACGTCTACGTCGGCGCGGCTCCGTACGGCGCAGGACTCAGGCTCTGGGGCGAACGTGTGCCCCTGCTCGCATCCGGCCGCATCGAAGCCGCCGTGCTGTTCTCTGCGGCAGATCCCTGGCACCTCATCAGCTGCTGGGATCTGTACGCCGCCATGCGGGATCAGAACAAACCCGTCGAGCTGCAGTACTTACGCAGCGGACAGCATGTCCTCTCGAAACCGCTGCACAAGCTGGCGCACCAGGAAATGATCGTCGACTGGTTCGAGTTCTGGCTGGCCGGCAAGGAGCAGCCGGCGCCCGGGAAAGCCGATCAGTACCGTCGTTGGCGCCAGATCAGGGACGAGCGCAACGTCGCGACTCAGGTACCGTAGGTCGAGAACACTTCTGTCTGACCATCGATGCGTACCAGCAGCACCTCGTAGCGATCGACCCGGCCCGACGACACCTCCATGCCCGGCGAACCGGCCGGCATGCCCGGCACTGCGAGCCCCTTGCCCTTGCGTCGGTCCTTGAGCAGACGCTGGATGTCCGCGGCCGGCACATGGCCTTCGATGAAGTAGCCACCCACCTCGGCGGTGTGACAGGAACTCAGCGAAGCCGGCACGCCCAGACGCTGCTTGAGCGGCGCGAGGTCATCGAAATCCCGGACCTCGGTCCTGAAGCCGGCCTTTTCGAGGTGCTGCACCCACAGGCCGCAACAGCCGCAGGTCGGCGTCTTGTTCACGCGCACGATCTGCGGCGATTTTTCCTCGCCATAGGCAAGCAGGGGAATCGCGCCCAGCGCCAGCAATGTCTCTCTGCGATTCATGTGCGGTCTCCATCGGATCGAGGGAGACGCAGCATAACCGCGGAACGGTGCGATCGTGGTGTTCATCCTGCCCGGCAGCCCGCCCTTCGCCGACGTTGCGTTACTATCCGGTTCTGCCGCCAATGAAAACGTGAATTCATGATCGCCCTGCTCGAAGCCCGACGCGCCGGGTTGCTGGCGCGCGAACACTGGATGCGCAACCTGGCGGCAGGCGCGGTCGTCGGTGTGGTTGCATTGCCGCTGGCCATGGCCTTCGCCATCGCCTCCGGCGCGAAGCCCGAGCAGGGTCTCTACACGGCCATCGTCGCGGGCATCGTGGTCTCGCTGTTCGGCGGCAGCCGCATCCAGATCGCCGGACCCACCGGCGCCTTCGTCGTGATTCTTTCCGGCATCACGGCGCAGTACGGCATCGCCGGGCTGCAGGTCGCCACGCTGATGGCCGGCGTGATCCTGCTGCTGTTCGGCATCACGCGCATGGGCACGGTGATCAAGTTCATTCCCGATCCGGTGATTCTCGGCTTCACCGCCGGCATCGCCGTCATCATCTGGACGGGGCAGTGGCCGAGCTTCTTCGGACTGCCGGCGGTCACCGGCGCCCACTTTCACGAAAAGCTCTGGCACACGCTGCAGGTACTGCCGCAGCTGAACCTGACGACGACACTGCTCGCCTGCGCGACGCTCGCCGTGATCGTGCTGCTGCCGCGCGTGCCGCAGCTGAGCCGCGTACCCGGTCCGCTCGTCGGCGTCGTGTTCGCCGGCGCGCTGCAGATGATCTTCGGCTTCAAGGATGTCGCCACCATCGGCTCGGCCTTCGGCGGCATTCCTTCGACGCTGCCGCTGCCGCAGATGCCGGCGCTGTCCGTCTCCACGATCATCGAACTGATCGGCCCCGCGTTTGCGATCGCGATGCTGGGCGCGATCGAGTCGCTGCTGTCCGCCGTCGTCGCCGACGGCATGGCGGGCACGCGGCACGATTCCAACCAGGAACTCATCGGTCAGGGCATCGCCAATGTCGTCGCGCCGCTGTTCGGCGGTTTCGCGGCGACCGGCGCCATCGCGCGCACCGCCACCAACGTGCGCAACGGCGGCAATTCGCCGCTCGCCGGTATCGTGCATGCTGCGACGCTCGTGCTCATCGTGCTGCTGCTGGCGCCGCTGGCGGCGAACATTCCGCTCGCGGCGCTGGCGGCGATCCTGTTCGTGGTCGCCTGGAACATGAGCGAGGCCGGCCACTTCTTCAAGATGGTGCGTCGCGCACCGCGCGCCGACGTGGTCGTGCTGCTGGTGACGTTCGGTCTCACCGTGTTCGTCGATCTGGTGGTCGCCGTGAACATCGGCGTGATCCTCGCCATCCTGCAGTTCCTGCGGCGCATGGCGAGCAGCGTCGAAGTCCAGCAGCAGACCGTGCAGCAGCTGCACGCCGAGTTCGGCACCGAAACGCTCCACCTGCCGCCGGACGTGCTGGTGTATCGCGTCGAAGGCCCGTTCTTTTTCGGCGCGGCCGAAACGTTCGAACGCGCGCTGGCATCGACGCACACCGATCCGAAGACGCTCATCATCCGGCTGCGCTGGGTGCCGTTCATCGATGCGACGGGACTCGAGACGCTGGAGGAAGTCGTCACGAACCTGCGGCGGCGCGGCGTGCGCGTGATGGTGACGGGGGCGAACGAACGCGTGCGCGGCAAGCTGGAACGCGCGGGCATCGTCGACCTGATCGGCGCCGACAATCTCTGCAGCGATCTGCGGCAGGCGCTGGCGACGCTGCAATCGCCGCCGGCAACGCCGGTCACGGCCTGAGAAACCACCGGCCGCAACGCGCGGAACTTTAGCTCCGCGCTTCCCTGATTTTTTTCATTCCGAGAATCGGTTCACCCGCGCGCGTGCGTGACGCAGCCGGCATCCGCGCGGCCGCACGACGAGCTGCAGGAATTCCTTGACGCGCGCCGCATCGCCCAACGCGGCGGGAGCGGATGATTCCATCCATTTGGTCAACCCCGCTGCTGGATCAGTTCAGTCCGTGAAGACGGCCGCCCCCGAAACCGACAACTGGCGCAAGAAATACTTCGACAGCCTGAGCTCGCTCGAAGACGAACATCGCCGCTTCCGCGCCATGGAGGCGGTGCTGAAGAAGCTCGCCGGCCGGCTGTGCAGTGCGTCGCTCGGCCAGACGCCGGGACTCGACGAACAGATCAAGCGGCTGCAGTCAGCGCTGCGGCGCGAGGTCTCGCACGACGAACTCGAAAAGATCACGCCGGCGCTGACCGAAGCGATCCAGGCGCTGGACCTGTCGCCTGCGGCGTCTTTCATTGCGACGCAACCGGTGGCGGTCAGGCCTGCGGCCGCACCGCCGCTCGCGCCCCGCATCGACGAACGCGTCCGCGTGGTGCTGGTGGCACTGCTCGTCGAACTGCGACGCGACAGCTCGCTGGTCAGCCAGATCGATGCCGTCGACGCACGGCTCGGCGCGGCACTGTCGCCGGAACAGCTGCCGGACGTGCTGTCGTCGCTGATGGATCTGGTCGGCCAGCGCATCAAGCGCATCGAGCACGCGCGGCAGGAACTGGAAGCGCTGCTCACGCACATGGCGAGCAAGCTCGATGAAGTCGGCCGCTTCGTCGCCGAGCAGAGCCAGGCCCAGAACCAGTCGCGCGCCAGCAGCGAAACGCTCAGCCTGCAGCTCACCGGCGAGATGAAAGCCATGGGCGAGAGCGTCGAGGCCGCCGACGATCTGCAGCAGATCCGCGGCTTGGTGCGCAACCGGCTCGATTCGATCGATCTGCACCTGCAGGCCTTCCGCCAGCGCGAAACCGCATTCTCGAACGAAATGCGGACGCGCAACGAACAGATGCGCTCGCGCATCGCCGAACTCGAAGGCCGCGCCCGCCTGCTGCAGACCCAGCTGCAGGACGAACAGCGCCTGTCGGCGATCGATCAGCTCACCAAGATTCCCAACCGTCTCGCCTACGACAAGCGCATCGAGGAAGAACTCGAACGCTGCCGCCGCCTGAACGCGCCCGCCTGCCTCGCCGTCATGGACGTCGATCACTTCAAGCGCGTCAACGACACCTACGGCCATCGCGCCGGCGACCGCGTGCTGCGCGCCGTTGCCGACTGCCTTGCCGGCCGCATCCGGCGCACGGACTTCGTGGCGCGCTACGGCGGCGAAGAGTTCGTGATGATCCTCGAAGGCACGCGCATCGACGATGCCATGCGCGTCATCGACGACATGCGCAATGCCATCGCCGCCATCGGCTTCCATTTCCGCGGCACACCGGTCTCCATCACCATCTCCGGCGGCGTCACCGCGCTGCTCGACAACGACTCCGCCGGCGCCGCGTTCGACCGCGCCGACAAGGCGCTGTACCAGGCCAAGGAAACGGGACGCAATCGCTGCATCGCCGGCTGACTTTCTTCCTGTAGGTCAGGCTTCAGCCTGACTTCTTGTCCAGCAGGCCGGCTGAAGCCGGCCCCACAGCAAGAGAGCAGGAGCAAGAACGAGAGCCGCAAAGACCTCACAAAAGAATTCGATTTCTTTTGTGCGGTCCTTGCGGCCTCTCTTCCTCTTCCAACTTCAGACGACAAATACTTCGCGCCGCATTCCTGCGCACGACGCTGCCGCTCGATCTGTCGCGGCTCGAGGCGCTCGACAGCGGGCGCTATCACTCGATCTGGCTGCCCGATCACGGAATCTCATGACGAGCGCAGGCACCGTGCTCGATACGCGGCGGGTGAAGCGCGCCGAGCTGGCGTAGGCGCTGCCGGCGGATTGTGCGAAGGTGTCGCCGGAGGAACGTGTCGAACAGTTGCGTATGCGCTTTGCGGCGATCCATCGACGCTACGACGGATGACGGATTCTTCCTGTAGGTCAGGCTTCAGCCTGACTCCTCAGAGGCCGGCTGAAGCCGGCCCCACAGGAAGCAGTCAATAGCCGACGGTGAAGCGCTGGCGGCGGTGCGCCGGCTTCTCCAGTTCATCGGCGAGCGCGAGGGCGTAGTCCTCCATCGAAATCCAGCTGCGGCCGCGCGCGTCGGTGAGCAGTTCGTTGCCGCCGAGACGGAATCGCTGCGTGCGTTGTCCGGCGACGAATTCGGCGGACGGCGAAACGTAGGTCCAGTCGAGTTCCGGTTCGGCGCGCAGCAGATCGAGAAATGCGGCGCCGGCCACGGCTTCCGGTTTGTATGCGGCGGGAAATTCCAGCGTATCCAGCAGTTTCTTTCCCGGCGCGACTTCCAGGCTGCCGGCGCCGCCGACGACCACCAGTCGCGGTACGCGGGCGGTCTTCACCGCGTCGATGGTCGAACGCGCATCGCTGTCGAGATGGCGGGCCGAGCTGACGACGACGTCGTGTCCTGCAATGAGCGCAGCGAGCGCCGTCGCATCGCGGGCATCGCCCTTCACGATGCAGAGGCGTTCGCTGGGCGTGGCATTTTCGGGATATCGCACGATGCCCGTGACCGTGTGTCCGCGGGCGACGAACTCCGCCGCGAGTCGCGATCCGACGTTTCCGCTCGCCCCGATCAATGCAATTCTCACGGCCTGGCTCCCTACCCGACGATGCGGGCCGTTCTACTCCTTAAATGCCGGGGGGCCGATTGTGGCAAGTACGACGGCGGCTCAGGTGCGCGGGCCGAGTCCGTCTGCCATGGCGCTCGTCAGCGGTTTCATGAAAAAGGAATCGTGCGGCATGAGGCGCGCGGTGACCTGATGGCGCTGCAGCGCCTCGGCCACCACCGGGCCGATGGCGGCGATTTCCGTGCGCTCCAGCGCCTGCTGCACCAGTTCCGGGGGCCCGACGGCGAAGATGCGTTCGACCTGCGGCGTGCTGGTGAAGGCGATGACGTCGACTTCGCCGTTCGCCATTTTCGTGAGCAGCGCGCGCACTGCGTCGTCGTCGGCCTTGTCGGCGTAGATATAAGGAGCCACCGTCCGCACGGTCGCGCCGGCATCGCGCAGGAAGTTCACGAGCGGCAGGTTCGGCTCGGTGCCGTACAGCTGCACGCCGACGCTGCGTGCAGCAAGGCTGCCCGCCTTGCGCAGCGATTCGATCACGCCTTCGGTGGTCGGCACTTCCGCCGCGATGTCCGGCTTCAGGCCAAGCTCGCGCAGCGCCTTGGCGGGCTTCGGGCCGCGGGTGATCTTGCGAACCTTCGTCAGCGCCCGGATGAACTCGTCGCGATGATCGGGCGCATGGACGTCGATGCAGCGCAGGATGCGGCGCAGTCCTTCGCCCGTGAGCAGGATCAGATCGTGAACCGTGCCGGTGTTGAAGTGACGTACCCACTCGAGCACCGGCTGCGGATCGGGCGCATCGAGGATCGCGACCAGCGGACAGCGCAGCACCGTGGCGCCGCGCCGCTCGAGCATCGCCGAGAACACGTCCAGCTCGCGGGTTTCGGGCACGGCGATGGTGCGGCCGGCCAGGGTCTGTTCTTGAGTCGACATGAACGAACGTCCGGTTCGTCGGAATGACGGCGGGACGATAGCAGGAGATGGCGCGCCCGACTGGATTCGAACCAGTGACCCCTGCCTTCGGAGGGCAGTACTCTATCCAGCTGAGCTACGGGCGCGTGCTTCGGCGGGGCCGGGATATTAAGGGGCGGCGCCCGCGGGGTCCAACCCGCAACGGCACGCCGAGCGCCGGTCGAATGAACCCGGAATTGCTCGCGCCGGATTTCCTTCAGGTTTTTTGCGGTTTGAGGCCCGGCGGCGGGCCGCTATACTTGCGCGCCCGTTTTGAGCCCCCCTTGCTTTTGGAGCCGCTGTGAGCGCTGCGCACGACAAGAAGTTCTTCAATATCTTCTCCCTGGTGCTGGGCATCCTGATGCTCATCGCCCTCGGTATCTGGGTGCTGGCCCGTAACGTCGCAGTGGATACGCAGGAAGCCCACGTTCATCAGGATCCGGCCATGCAGGCCGCCGTCAATGACCGGATTGCTCCCGTCGCCAAGGTGGCGGTGAGCGGTCAGGACAATTCAGCGCTGGCGCCCGCCAAGCCGCAGGCTGCCGAACCGGCGGCGGAGCTGCCCGGCGACCAGGTCTACAGCATGGCCTGCATCGCCTGTCACGGCGCCGGCGTCGCCGGCGCGCCGAAGTACGGCGACAAGGGCGCGTGGGGTCCGCGCATCGCCAAGGGGCTCGATACGCTGCACAAGCATTCGATCGAGGGTTTCCAGGGTCAGTCCGGCTTCATGCCGCCGAAGGGCGGTCGCGTCGATCTGGCGGACAAGTCCATCATGAACGCTGTCGACTACATGGTCGCTGCCGCCAAGTAAGTCCCGGCTTCGCACGCGGCGGCTCAGCCCGCCGCCTTCGCGTTGCGGTCGAAGCGCCGCAACGCAATCGCCTCTCCCATCTGCAGTTCATCGATCTCGCTGGTGCCAGCGAGATCGGCGATCGTTCGCGCCACGCGCAGGATCCGGTGATGCGCGCGGGCCGAAAGCCCCAGCGCCGTGGTCGCGCGTTCGAGCATCGCCGCTGCCGATCGACCCGCGCGGCAATGCTCCTTCATTTCGCGGTTGCCCAGTTTCGAATTCGCCTTGCCCTGGCGCTCGATCTGCAATGCACGCGCACAGCGCACGCGGGCCGCGACCGCTGCGGTCGATTCGCATTCCACGTCGTTGTCATAGAGCGCGCTGGCTGCCACGCGCGGCACTTCGACATGCATGTCGAGCCGGTCGAGCACCGGACCTGAAATGCGCGCCCGATACTTCTCGACCCGCTCGACACTGCAGCGGCAACGACCCTGTGCATCGCCGAGATGGCCGCACGGGCAGGGATTCATGGCCGCGATCAGCTGAAAACTGGCTGGGAATTCCAGTTGCTGGGCGGCACGCGACACCGTGATGCAACCGTTCTCGAGCGGTTCGCGCAGCACTTCGAGCACATGCCGGCCGAATTCTGGCAGTTCATCGAGGAACAGCACGCCGTTGTGAGCCAGCGAGATCTCGCCCGGCCGCGGCATCGCACCGCCGCCCACCAATGCGACGGCCGACGCGGTGTGATGCGGCGAACGAAACGGCCGCACGCGCCACTCGTTCAACCGGATGGACGCGCCGCAGATGCTGCGAACCGCTGCCACTTCCAGCGCTTCCGCTTCGCTCATGGGCGGCAGCAATCCGGGCAGTCGCTGTGCCAGCATGGTTTTGCCCGTCCCCGGCGGACCGACGAACAGCAGACTGTGCTGACCGGCAGCGGCGATTTCCAGCGCGCGCCGCGCCTGATGCTGACCGCGCACGTCGCTGAGATCCAGACCCGGCGGAATGACGTCGGGCAACGGTTCGCCGAGCTGGAAATTCAGCGGACTGGCCTGCGTTGCATGCGCCGCGACTTCCAGCAGATGCGTCGCGACGGCGACACGGCACCGTGTGACGAGCTGTGCTTCGGCCGCATTGGCGGGCGGCACGATCAACGAGTGATCGACTCGTGCAGCCGCCAGTGCCGACAGCAACGCGCCCTTCACCGGCTGCACTTCACCGCTGAGCGAAAGCTCGCCGTACAGCTCGCAGCGCTGCAGTTGCGTGTCGGGCAACTGGCCGGACGCGAGCAGGATGCCGACCGCGATCGGCAGATCGAACCGCCCGCCTTCTTTCGGCAGATCGGCCGGCGACAGATTCACGGTGATGCGCCCGGCGGGCATCTCGAAGTTGCAGTTCGCGATCGCCGCACGCACGCGATCCTTGCTTTCCTTCACCACCGCCTCGGGCAGACCGACGATGGTGAATGCAGGCAATCCGTTGCCGATGTCCACCTCGACCCGCACCTGCGGCGCTTCCATGCCGTGCTGCGCGCGGCTCAATACCGTTGCCATTGCCATCCTTGGCGCTCCTCAAAGACTAAGAAAAATTTCCACGGGGGACACGGGGATCACGGGGTGAAGAAAAGAGCGAAACCCGTTTGATCCCATCTTTCAGCAACCGATGATTGAAATTCAGTATGAATCCGATGCGCATGTCACCCAGGCGCAGATACGTCAGCAGTTGGGAAACATGCGAGGCGTCGACGGCGCGGAGCGATTTGATCTCCAGGATCAGGCTCTCCGCAACAATCATGTCTGCGCGAAAGCCAATCCCAAGGTCGACACCCCGATACATGACCGGAAACGCAACTTGCGTGCGGACTGCTATGCCAACCGACCGAAGCTCATAAGCGAGTGCTGCCTCATACACGGACTCGAGCAATCCGGGTCCGAGGTTGCGATGAACGATCGTTGCGGCCGTCAGCGTTAGATCGATGATGTCTGGCGGGCATTCCTTTGCCACGTCGATACCTTCCTTGGTTGCCTTTCTGCCCCGTGATCCCCGTGTTCCCCGTGGAAATCCTTCCGGTCTTCCAGTCTTCAGCTCTTCGGCTTCTCCAGCGCCGCGAGCCGCGCTTCCAGCGCTTCGAGTTTTTCGCGGGTGCGGCGCAGGACGCCGGCCTGGACATCGAATTCCTGGCGGGTCACCAGATCGAGCTTCGACAGGCCGGATTGCAGGACGGCCTTGAAGTTGCTCTCCAGATCGCGGCGCACGGCGTGGAGGCTGTCGGGAACGGCGGAAGCGAGCCGGCGGGCGAGGTCGTCGATGCTGCGGGGATCCATGGGAGCGCCTTGGTAACGGAATCGGCCGAACTCTAGGCAGCGCATACAGGCAAGGCAAGGTGCGAGCGATTGGCCGCGGACCGCGGGCGCTTGCACCCTTTTCGCAGCCCTGTCGCCCACGCGGGACGGTCTTGCCGCTTGTTTTGAACCGCCTTGCGCCAGTCTGAGGCAGGCATCGGGAAATTTCGCACTAATCGGGTGCGTTCCCTGTATCCCGTCGAGGCGGTAACACCGTTTCACCTTGCCGATTTCGTGGCACAGAAAGTGCATTTCCGATGCGGCGCGAAACGAGTGCTCAAGAGTTCACCACGAAACCTTCGCCGCTCGCGCCCATGACCTTCCAGGAGCCGGAGTGCGATGAAGTTGATAACCGCGATCATCAAGCCGTTCAAGCTGGATGACGTCCGTCAGGCCGTCGCGGATATCGGCGTTCAGGGCATCACGGTGACGGAAGTGCAGGGCTTTGGTCGGCAGCGCGGTCACACCGAGCTGTACAGGGGCGCCGAATACCGGGTGGATTTTCTCCCCAAGACCAAGATCGAGCTGGCGGTCGACGATTCGATCGCCGAGCAGGTAGTCGAGGCGATCACCAACGTCGCCCGTACCGGAAAGATCGGCGACGGCAAGATTTTCGTGATCAACCTCGAGCAGGCGGTTCGCATTCGTACTGGCGAGACAGGCGTCGAGGCGGTTTAGTTTTTTTCGAGCACCTCCTGGCAACTAAATAAATTCTTCCCGTAGGAGAACGACAGTGAAAAGACCTTGGTCCACGAGCCGCGTGCTCACTTGCCTGTGGAGCGTCGTGCTGTTCGCACTGACCTTCACCGGGTCCAACATGGCGCTGGCGCAGGACACGCCGGCCGAGCCGACTGCAGCGGAAGCCGTCGCAGCGCCTGCAGAGGCGGCAGCGGCAGAAGAAGCGGCGCCCGCCGAGGAAGCGGCTCCGACGCTCGACAGCGGCGATACCGCCTGGATGCTGACGGCGACGGCGATCGTGCTGTTCATGACCATTCCGGGACTGGCGCTGTTCTACGGCGGCATGGTGCGCTCGAAGAACATCCTGTCGGTGCTGATGCAGTGCTTCGCCACCGCCGGCCTGATGACGGTGTTGTGGACGATCTACGGCTACAGCATGTCGTTCGACACCACCGGCATGGAGGCAGGTGCGTTCGGCCTGAACTCGATCATCGGCGGCCTGGACAAGGCGCTGTTCTCCGACGTGACGCTCGATTCGCTGGTCGGCACCATTCCCGAGTCGCTGTTCGCCACCTTCCAGATGACGTTCGCGATCATCACGCCGGCGCTGATCGTCGGCGCGTTCGCCGAGCGCATGAAGTTCTCGGCGATGCTGCTGTTCCTCACGCTGTGGTTCACGATCTGCTACGTGCCGATGGTGCACATGGTGTGGAGCGGCGATGGCGCGCTCATGTGGGACTGGGGCGTGCTGGACTTCGCCGGCGGCACGGTGGTGCACATCAATGCCGGTATCGCCGGCCTGGTCGCCGCACTGGTGCTCGGCAAGCGCAAGGGCTATCCGACCACCGCGATGCCTCCGCACAACCTCGGCCTGACGCTGGTCGGCGCCTCCATCCTGTGGGTCGGCTGGTTCGGCTTCAACGCCGGCAGCGCGCTGGCCGCAGGCGCGAGCGCCGGCATGGCGATGCTCGTGACCCAGATCTGCACCGGTACCGCGGCACTGGCCTGGATGTTTGCCGAGTGGATCAAGCACGGCAAACCCTCGCTGCTGGGCATCGCTTCGGGCGCGGTCGCCGGCCTGGTCGGCATCACACCGGCCGCCGGCACGGTGGGACCGGTCGGCGCGCTGGTCATCGGCGTGGTCGCCGGCTACATGGCCTTCCTGTTCTCCACGACGGTGAAGCGCGCGCTCGGCTATGACGATTCGCTCGACGTCTTCGGTGTCCACGGCATCGCCGGCATCGTCGGCGCGATCCTGACCGGCGTCTTCGCCTTCCCGGCGATGGGCGGCGTGTGGGAGCCGGGCGAAGGCGCCACGATCGCGAGCCAGGTCTGGATCCAGACCAAGAGCGTGCTGTTCACGGTGGTGTACACGGGCGTGCTCTCCTTCATCATCCTGAAGGTGGTCGACGTGATCGTCGGGCTGCGCGTCACGACCGAGCAGGAAGAAGAGGGCCTGGACCTCAGCCTGCACGACGAGCGCGGTTACAACCTCTGACGTCGATGAGGGCGGCGACCTCGCCGTCACTCGCAGAAACGGGCGCGCAAGCGCCCGTTTCTTTTTGCGCGACCGGAGCGTGACGCAGTCCTCAGTCCGCGCGCCTCGCGGGCCTGTCTTGACTCAGTCCGCAAACCTTCCTGATACACTCGGCCGGGCCGAATCCGATGCAGCCGGGACGACGCAAGTCCCTGTCGCCATTGAAGAAATGTCCACGCCGGCGCGCACGAACCCGGCGCTGCGAGAACGACGGGCAGCGGGCATAACGGTGACCCGCATCAAGGGATTCGGCGCGCGACACGGGCACACTGGCCCCACTGTCGTGCCGATGCGCACGTCCGTCCGCGGCAACGACCGCGAACGATCCGATCAACGTCCTGGAGATGGCGATGTTGCGATATTCACTGACCCTGACCGCTGCGGCTGTCGTGCTCTGCGCCGGCGCTGCGCACGCCGACGTCTACATGTTCAAGGACGCCCAGGGCAACGTGCAGTACACGGACAAGCCGCCGACCCTGCCGGCCGAACGCCTCAACGTGCAGTCGCGCAAGACGGACGTCGTCGAAGTCCAGGCGCGCGAACAGGCCGAACTGGCAAAGCTCAAAGCCACGGACGAAGCCCGGCAGAAGTCGAACGCTGCGCAGACCGATCAGCAGTCGGCCGCAGAGCTGACCGCGAAGGACAAGGCAGAGCGCTGCACCAAGGCGCGCGAACGCTACGACAAATACGCGACCTCGCAGCGGCTGTACGAAACGCAGGCCAATGGCGAGCGCCGTTACCTCAGCGATGCCGAACTCGATGCCGCGCGCAGCTCCGCCAAGTCGACGATGGACGAGTTCTGCAAATGATTCCCGCGGCCGGGTCGCCGACCCGGCCATGAAATTCCGGCGGGCCCGGACGTACAATCCCCGCGTCCCGTCCCGGAGTTTTCCCTGCTGATGACTACTTCCCTGCCCGCTCCCCGGCGTATCGGTTTCATCGGACTCGGCGCCATGGGCCTGGGCATGTCGCGCAATCTTCACAAGCACCGCCTGCTGGCTGCGGTCTGGAATCGCACGGCCGCGAAAGCCGAAGCCATCGCCCGTGAAACCGGCTGCGTCGTCGCGAAGACGCCAGCGGATCTGGCGACGCTGTGCGATGCCATCGCGATGTGCGTCTCCGCGGACGACGACGTACTCGCGATGGTCGACGCGCTGCTGCCGACCATCCGGCGCGACGCCATCGTCATCGACTGCTCGACCGTCGGCGCCAACACCGCGCGCACCGCCGCGCTGCGATTGCGCGAGCGCGGCGCTCACTTCATCGATGCGCCGGTGAGCGGCGGCGTCGAAGGCGCGCGCGACGGCACGCTGGCCGTCATGTGCGGCGGCGATGACGACGTGTTCCAGCGCGCCCGTCCCGTGCTCGAAGCCATGGGACGCACCGTCACGCATTTCGGCCCGACCGGTTCGGGTCAGGCTGCGAAGGCGACCAACCAGATCATGTGCGCCGGCGTCATCCAGGCCGTCGCCGAAGCCATGGCCTTCGCCAAGGCCGAGGACCTGCCGCTCGACAAGCTGATCGAAACCCTCGGCAAGGGCGCGGGATCGAGCTGGTACTTCGTGAATCGCGCGCCGAACATCGTGCGCGACAGCTATCCCCCGGGCTTCCGCGTGCGCCTGCACGAGAAGGATCTGAAAATCTGCCGCGCCATGGCGCAGCGTCATGGCGTGCAGCTGCCGCTGATCGAAATGACGCTGGTCCACTATCGACGCCTCATCGAGCAGGGACACGGCGATGAAGACATCTCCACGCTGTTCCATCTGAAAGACGCGTTGTTCGCCGCCGCGGCGGCCGATCCCAAACGCGCCGACGAAACGTAATCGGCCGAGCCGCGATGTCCGCGACCGATTCCGACACCCGCGGCCCCGCGACCCGACTGTTCCTGCCCGACTTCTGCCAGGGGTCCGCCGTCCTGGCCATCGTGCTGATCGCCGAACTCGTTGCGATCATCTTCGCCATCGCACGCCAGGCGCTGCACGAGAATTTCTGGATCGATCTGGCGAGCTCATCGCTGTTCCTGCTGTGGATCGGGCTCGTCTGCGCGGCGGTGCTGTGTCGCAGCCGGCGCTGGCTGGAGCGCATGCCGGCGGCGCGGGCCGCGTCTATCGCCATTGCGCTGCTGGTCGGCACCGTCGGTGTCGTCTCCGAAGTCGTGTACCAGGTCGGCAGCGCGCTGAACCCCGGCCATGTCGAATCGAGCCTGCTGTTTCCGAACACGCACGCGGGCTTCCTGCTGCGGAACATGGTGGTCGGCTTCATCGTCAGCTCGCTCGCGCTGCGCTACTTCTACGTCAGCGCGGAATGGAAACGCAGCATCGAAATGGAAGCGCTGGCGCGCATCCGCGCGTTGCAGGCGCGCATCCGCCCGCACTTCCTGTTCAACAGCATGAACACGATCGCGGCACTGACCCGCACCCATCCCGACAGCGCCGAGCAGGCGGTGGAAGATCTGGCCGACCTGTTCCGCGCGAGCCTCGCGGAAGCGGACACGATGATCACGCTGCGCGAGGAACTCGACATCGCGCGCACGCACCAGCGCATCGAACAGCTGCGCCTCGGACCCCGACTGCGCGTGGAGTGGCACATCGACGATCTACCGCTCAACACGCCGGTGCCCAGCCTCATCGTGCAGCCGCTGCTGGAAAATGCCGTGTATCACGGCATCGAAATGCTGCCGGCCGGCGGCACCGTCACCATCACCGGACGCCGCCGCCAGCACGACGTGGAGATCGAAGTCCGCAACCCGATCCCCGCACAGGCAGGCTACGGCGAACGCGAGGGCAACCGCATGGCCCTGGAAAACATCCGCCAGCGCCTGGAACTCGCTTGGCCCGGCCGCGCCCGCATCGAAACGCGCCAGAAGGACGGCGAGTTTTCTGCGCGCCTCGTCTTCCCGTATGCTGCCGGGCAGGAAAGGGAATGAACTGCGCGGACCCCGGATTCAGAGGAATGGCCGCAAAAAAGCGCAAAGGGCTCAAAGGTCGGAAATGTATTTCTTACCCTTGCGATTCTTGCGCCTTTTTGCGGCCATTCTCTTCTCTATTCGGTCTCTGCGACGCATGACACATGAATCTGCTGATCGTTGACGACGAAGCGCCGGCCCGCGACCGGTTGCGGCGGCTGCTCGAGGAAATCGGCGACTACGAGTCGATTGCCGAAGCCGGCAACGGCGAGGAAGCGCTCGCGTATTGCAGCGAGCAGCAGCCCGACATCGTGCTGCTGGACGTGCGCATGCCGGGCATCTCCGGCATCGAAGTAGCGCGGCACATCGACACGCTGCAGGATCCGCCCGCGGTCATCTTCACCACCGCCTACGATCAGTACGCGGTCGAAGCCTTCGAAACCGAAGCGGTCGGTTACCTGCTCAAGCCCGTTCGCAAGGAGAAGCTGGCGCATGCCTTGCGCCATGCCTCGCGCATCTCGCCGTCGCGACTCGTCAAGGTCGCGCAATCGGCGCGGCTCGAGCACCGGCGCGACCAGATCTGTGCGCGGCTCGGCGATCAGCTGAAGCTGATTCCCGTCGCCGACATCTATTACTTCCTCGCCGATCAGAAGTACGTGACCGTGCGCCACAAGGGCGGCGAGAGCCTGATCGACGAATCATTGAAAGCGCTGGCGGAAGAATTCGCGACCGACTTCGTGCGCATCCATCGCAACGCACTGGTCGCAGAGAAACAGATCTCGGCCGTCGAGCGCACCGAGGAAGGCAAGTACAACGTGCGCGTCAGGGAGTGCGGCGATGTGCTGGAAGTCAGCCGGCGGCACGCGTCCGAACTGTTACGCCGTATCCGTGGGGAATCCTGAAGAATCGGAGTTTCACACGGAGATCACGGAGGCCACGGAGGTCGGAAGAAGAGGATTTTCCACGGGGGACACGGGGAACACGGGGTCTCGGAACAGAAAATCTCTTCTTGTCCCCGTGCTCCCCGTGTCCCCCGTGGAAACTCCTCCTTCTTCTTTGCCTTGAACTCCGTGGTCTCCGTGATCTCCGTGTGAAACTCCAACTCTTCTCTTCAGCGCAACAACCGGAAGAGCCGCTGGCCCGCAGTGACGAACACCGCGCTGCGGCCGGCCCAGCGCAGCAGGCGGCGCGGACCGACGAGCGCCAGCAGCGCCATGCCGCCGCCGAGCAGCAGGGGACGCGTTGCGTAGCGGCGGACGAGGTTGATGCCGCGGTCCACCGATCCCAGTCGCGATTCGACGTTGTCGACGATGTGCGCGAGTTCCTCGCGCTGCAGGGCGCAGTGCGCGCGCAGCGCGGTGCGTCGCTGGCTCAGCGTGAGGGTGCGTTCGCTCACAGGCGTGCCCGCAGCTGATCGCGGTCCTTGGCCAGTTCCGCGAGCGTCGCATCCAGCATCGGCGGCTTCGCCTTGAGCCGGCGCATGAGCATGATGCCGCCGATCGCGGCGATCAGCAGGAAGGCGCCGGTCATGAGGAGGGCCGCGAGAATCCGGTGCGTGTCCCAGAACGCGAAGATGATGGTCAGCGCGCCGAGGAACAGCGCCATCATCGCGGCGAACAACGCGATGAACGACCAGATCAGCAGCTGCGCGACTTCCTGGACTTCTTCCTGGATCTCGGTCGTCAGCAGCTGCAGACGCGTGTGCGCGATCGCGACCAGCGTGGCAACGAAGTTGCTCAGGGACTGGAACAGTCCCGTGACCGGGGCCGGATCGCGATCGTGCGGAGCGTCATCCATGCGTGCGGCGTCCCGTCAGAACCATCTTCATCGACGGCTGATCAGGATGCCGAGCACCAGGCCGATGCCCGCGGCAATGCCCACCGACTGCCAGGGGTTGTCGCGAACGTATTCTTCGGTGGCATCCGCCAGCTCGCGCGCGCGACGCAACGCCTCCTCTTCGACTTCGGAGAGGCGTACCCGCGCCTGACGAAGCGATTCCTCGGCACGGGCGCGTACTTCCTGGATCTTCTCGCCGGTCTGGGCCGAGGTCGCGCGCAGCAGGGCTTCGGCGTCATTCATGACGGTCTTCAGGTCTTCGACCAATCGATCTGTAGTGACTTCGCTGCTCATTGTGGATCCTCGGCTCCGTTTCCTGGTTCGTGACACCCGGCTCGATCGGCCACGCCCCTGGGTGTGTGAGCGGCCCGACCTGGTGACTGGCCTCGATGGCATGGCATGGTATTCCGCGGCTGTAAAACTCAGCAACCCGGGAGAAGGCATCAAAGGTCCACGATTAACTCGGTAGTTGCCGCAGTGTTAGCATGGCCGCGCCCGCCGTTCTTCAAGTCATCCCCTGGCCGGAGTATCCCCAATGGAGTTGTCGCACGAGGCGAACGACCGCGACCGCTTCTATCGACGCACCTTCGTGCTCGTCACCTGCGTGGTGCTGGCGCTCGCGCTGTTCAGGATCCTCACACCGTTCCTCGGCCCGATGCTGTGGGCGGCGTTCCTGGCATTCCTGCTGTATCCATTGCACCTGCGGCTGACACGGCTGCTGCGCAACCGCCCGCAGGCCTCGGCGCTGCTGCTCACCTTCGCCGTGCTGATCCTGTTCCTCGGTCCGTTGGGCGCCATGGCCGCCGCCTTTGCGGCGCAGGTGGGCGACCTGGTCAGACACGGACAGGAGCTGCTCGCGAATCGGACTTCCTCCAACGGCTTCGACCTCGCGAGTGTTCCCTGGCCCTGGGCGCAGGACCTGCTCGCCCGGCTCGAATCCCTGTTCGACATCGATGCCACGCAGATCGGCAACTGGCTGCGGCAGGGCGCGAACGAGGTGCTGCACTGGCTGGCGTCCATGGGCGGGCGCGTATTCCTCGGCGCCATCGGCACCGTGGTCGGCTTCGTGCTGATGCTGTTCCTGCTGTTCTTTTTCGTCCGCGACGGCCGCGACTTCCTCGCCACCGCACGCGAACTGATTCCGATGGAGGAAGAACAGAAGTCGCGCCTGTTCGATCACCTCGCCGCGGTGACGCGGGCGATGGTGCTCGGCACGGGACTGACGGCGCTGATCCAGGGCACGCTCGTCGGCATCGCCTTCCTCATCGTCGGCCTGCCCTCGCCGCTGGTGTTCGCGGTCATCGCGGTGCTCGCCTCGCTGCTGCCTTTCGGCGGTACGGCGCTGGTATGGGTGCCTGCAGCGCTCGTGCTCGCAGCGCAGGGACGCTGGGGCGCGACGATCTTCATGGTGATCTGGGGCGCACTGCTGGTCTCGCTGGTCGACAACGTCGTGCGGCCGATGCTGGTCTCGGGCCGCGCGAATGTCGGCACGCTCACCGTGTTCATCGGCGTACTCGGCGGCCTCGCCGCGTTCGGCGCGATCGGCCTGTTCCTCGGGCCCGTCGTGCTGGCGCTGATCATTGCGCTGCTGCGGCTGTTCGTCGAAGTGCGGCGGGCCGAAACCGTCGTCGTTGCGCCGGCGGTCGCGGCGCCCGTCGCTGCAGCGCCCACGGCACCGCAGCCGCCGTCCACGCCGAGCGCCGAATGAACGATCCCCTGCGCATCGCCACGCGCGAAAGCCGGCTGGCCCTGTGGCAAGCCGAACATGTCGCCGCACTATTGCGCGAGCGTCATCCCGAGGTGCCGGTCGTACTGGTGCCGATGACCACGCAGGGCGATCGCGTACTCGATCGTCCGCTGGCGCAGGTCGGCGGCAAAGGACTCTTCATCAAGGAACTGGAACTGGCCATCGCCGAGGACCGCGCCGACATCGCCGTGCACTCGATGAAGGACGTGCCGAGCGAACTGCCGCCCGGCATGACGCTGTCGGCGATGCTCGCCCGCGCCGATGCGCGCGATGCGTTCGTGTCGCAGCGCTTTGCGGATTGCGCGTCGTTGCCGCACGGTGCGCGCGTCGGGACCTCCAGCCTGCGACGCCAGTGCCAGCTCAAGGCGCTGCGACCCGATCTGGAAATCCTGCCGCTGCGCGGCAATGTCGACACGCGCCTGCGCAAGCTCGACGAAGGCCACTACGACGCCATCATCCTCGCCGCCGCCGGCCTGACGCGGCTCGGCTATACGCAGCGCATCCGCCAGTACATCGATTTCGAACATTCGCTGCCCGCGGTCGGCCAGGGCATCGTCGGCATCGAATGCCGCATCGACGATGAACGCAGCGTGCGGCTCACGGGCGTTCTCGACGATCCCGTCTCGCGCCGGTGCTGCGAAGCGGAGCGCGCCTTCGCGCTGCGCTTGCAGGGCAGCTGCCAGTCGCCGATCGCCGGCTACGCGGAGCTGCAGGGCAATACAGTGACGCTGCGCGGTGTCGTCGGTTCGGAAGACGGCCGCACGATCTATCGCGGCAGCCGCAAGGGCACGTCGCCGCAGGCCGTCGGCGTGGAACTCGCCGATCAGTTGCTGGGCGCCGGCGCCGATGCGCTGCTCTTGCAGCAGCGTGCACAGCAGGCAGCCCACGGAGCGACGCCTTGATTCCCTTCGTCATCCCGCCACTCACCGGCCTGTCCGTGCTCGTGACGCGGCCGCTGCCGCAAGCCGACGCTCTGGCAACGACCCTGCGCACGAAGGGCGCCGAGGCCGTCGTTCTGCCGGCCATCGAGATCCGCCCGCGGGTCACGGCGCAAACGGGCGAATACGATCTGGTGGTCTTCGTCAGCGTCAACGCGGTCGAACATGGCGCGCGCAGCATCGTGCGCTCGGCAACCACGCGGGTCGCTGCCATCGGCAAGGCGACTGCCGCGGCACTGACGGGCATCGAATGGCCTGTCCATGTCGTTCCCGACCGCGGCTTCACCAGCGAATCGCTGCTCGCGCATCCGGATCTCGCGATCCAGGCCGGCGCGCGCGTGCTGATCGTGCGCGGCAGCGGCGGACGCGACGTGCTGCAGCAGACTTTCGTGGCTCAAGGCCTGTCCGTCGATCTGCTCGACGCCTACGAGCGCATCCTGCCGCAGATCGATGCAGCGCATCGCGATCGGCTCGAAGCAGACTGGACGGCGGGCGAGATCCAGGTCGCCACTGCGACCAGCGTGGAAACACTGTCCAATCTGCTCGCATTGCTCGGCACAGCGGGCCGCGAATGCCTGCTGCGCGCACCGCTCATCGTGCCGAGCCCGCGGGTTCGCGAAGCCGCGCAACAGCTGGGATTGCGCGGCGAATGCGTGGTCGCCGGTGGCGCCGACGACGCATCCATCCTCGGTGCGCTGGCGTACTGGCACGCGCGCGCACGCGCCGCGGCCTGAGTCATCCCTGTCCGCACACCGCATTTGGCGGGTGCGGAACGGACTGCCATACTTGCCGCGCTTCGCCCGCCGCTCGATGTGTCATGGCCGATACGCATCCCGACAGCATTCCCCCGCTCCCGACCTCGCCCGTCGTTCATCGACGCGCGCACACCTATAGTCGACTGACGACGGCCATTGCCGTCCTGGCGCTGGCCACCGGCGCGTATGCGTTGTGGCGTCTCGACAGCACCCGCGACCGCGTCGACCAGCTCACGCAGCAACTGACGCAGGCGAGCACGCAGCGCGACGTGCTGCAGTCGGAGATCCGCACCCTCACCGAACGCGAACAGACGGCGCGGCAGTCGCTGGAGCAGCGGCTGGATGCATTGAAGGAAGCGCCGCGGCAACTGCAGGAATTCGCATCCGCGCTCGAAGAACTGCAGGGTCGCGCCGAAGGTCCGGAACGCGCCTGGTCGCGCGCCGAAGCGATGTTCCTGATGCAGCTCGCGCAGCAGCGCCTCGCGCTCGATCGCGACATCGACACCGCGATCGCCGCACTCGAAGCGGCGGATTCCCGATTGGCATCGTTGCGCGATCCCGCAGTCGCCACCGTGCGCCAGCAGCTCGCACGCGAGATCCAGGCGCTGCGCGCTGCCGTGCGTCCGGATCTGGCCGGCATCATGGCGCGCCTCGCCAATGCCGAGGAACAGGCTGCGAACGCGGCGGTGCTCGGCATCATCGCCATCGAACGCACCACGCCACTGACGCAATTGCCCGAAGGCGTGTTCGCGCGCGCCTGGGCGGTCGCGCGCAATGCCGTCGCCGGTCTCGTGACCGTGCGCAAGATCGACTCGCGCGGCGGCAACGTCGTGACGCTCGAGGAGCAGGCGCTGCGGCGCCAGCATCTGCAGCTGCTGCTGTATTCGGCGCGCGCGGCCGTGGTACGTCACGACAGCACCGCCTATCGCAGCGCGCTCGCCGGCGCACGGCAGTGGCTCGGCGAATTCTTCGATCTCACCGATCCGCAGGCCGCGGCGCTGGCGCGCGAAGTCCAGGCGCTCGAACCCGTCAACATCGATCCGCCGCTGCCCGACGTCACGAAGTCGTCGCAGACGCTGCAGCGGCTGATGCCGGCGCGGCGCGGTCCCGAATGAAGACCGGGCTGTACATCGCGGCGGCCCTGATCGGCGGCGCGCTGTTCGCGCACCTGCTGCTCGCCGATCCGGGCTATGTCGCCATCCGTTTCGCCGGCCGTCTCATCGAGATGTCGGCGATCACGTTCGCGCTGCTGGTCGTCGGCGCGTACTTCCTCGTGCGCTGGATCCTCAAGCTGCTTCATGCGCGCCAGCTATGGCGCGAAGCGCAGCTGCAACGCCGCCAGGATCGCGCCCGGCGCAGTCTTGCGCGCGGCCTGCTGGAAATGTCGGAAGGCGAATGGCTGGCGTCGGAACAGACGCTTACGGGCTCGGCTCACGAGGCGGAGTCGCCCGCGGCTCATTACCTGGTCGCCGCGCGTGCCGCCGATCTGCAGGGCGCCACGCAACGCCGCGATGAACTGATCGCCAAGGCGCTGGAAGTCTCCGGCGACAAGCGCGCGCCCGCGCTGATCATGCAGGCGGAGATGCACCTCAAGCACAAGCAACTCCAGGCCGCGCTGGAGGCGCTGAATCAGCTCGCCGCCAGCGGCGAGAACAACACGCGCGCCATGATCCTGACGGCGCGCATCCTGCGACAGACGGGCGACTGGGAAAAACTGCAGGAACTGGAACCGCGCCTGCGCGCGACACGCGGCATCACCACGGCGTTCATCGACGAGACCGTGGCGCAGATCTATCTGGATCGCCTGCAGGCGGCCGCCAGGAGCGACGATGAAAAGGCGCTGGCACAGACATGGAAGGAGCTGCCCAGGACCCTCGCGCAGCGGCCCGAGATCGTCGTGGCCTATGCGCGTGCCGCCATGGCCTGCGATCAGGACGAACTCGCCGAAGCCGAGCTGCGCCGCTTCCTCGGCAAGCAGTGGGATGAGTCCGCCGTGCTGGTCTACGGCGAACTCGACAGCGACGAACCGCTGGTGACGCTGGAGCATGCCGAGCGCTGGCTGCCCGAACACAGCGAGGATTCGGCGCTGCTGCTGACGTGCGCGCGGCAATCGATTCGAGCCGAGCTCTACGGCAAGGCACGCAGCTACCTGGAAACCAGCATCGCCATCCGGCCGCGGCTCGAAGCCTGGCAGTTGCTGGCGACCCTGTTCGAACAACTGGGCGAACGCGATCGTGCCGTCAAGGCACTCAATGACGCGCTGACGCACGCCGTGGGCCGCAAGGCGCCGCTGCCGAAGATCCGCGCGCGGCGCTGGCTCGACCGGCGGCAGAACGAGCGAAGAAAGAACTAGCGATGCCGTTGGATGATGCGTCCCTTCCTCCGCGCAGCGGGGAGGAGGCGCGCGAAGCGAGCCGGAGATCCCCCAGCGAGGGGAGAAGGACAGGATGCGGGGGTACTCACATCCGCATCATTGAACCGCCCCCTCCCCAGCCCTCCCCCGCTGTCGCGGAGGAGGGGGTAGAGTGCCGCCACCTCGCCTATCCATCCTGCATCTGCATGTCCTACACCCGCCTCACCCTGCTGCCGTCGCAACTGGTCCTCGCCGTCGAGGAAGGCGAGACCATTCTCGATGCGGCCTTGCGCGCGGGATTGAATCTGCCGCACAGCTGCAAGGGCGGGCATTGCGCTGCGTGCCGCGCGCGGCTGATCAGCGGGGAAGTCCGCTATCCGGCGGGACCGCCGTTAGGCATCACCGCGGCCGAGGCTGCAGGTGGTTACGCACTGCTGTGCCAGGCACACGCTGCGAGCCCGGAACTCACGGTGGAAATCCGCGAGATCCGGCCGCCGGTGCCGGAAGAACGCATTCAGAGCCTGCCGTGTCGCATCGAGCGCATGGAAGCACTCGCGCCCGGCGTGATGGCGGTGTATCTGCGGCTGCCATCCGCGGAGACGTTCAATTTCGTCGCCGGCCAGTATCTCGACATCATGCTGCCGCAGAACCGGCGCCGCAGTTTCTCGATCGCCAATCCGCCGCACGATGCCCAGTTCATCGAACTGCACATCCGTCGCGTCGCCGGCGGCGAGTTCACGCAGCAGCTGTTCGCCGGTATGAAGGAGAAGACGCTGCTGCGGATCGAAGGTCCGCTCGGACAGTTCTGGTTCCGCGAGGAATCGCCGCGGCCCGCACTGCTCATCGGCGGCGGCACCGGTTACGCGCCGCTGCGCGCGATGCTGCATCACCTGCTGGAACGCGGCGATCGACGTCCGCTGCATCTGTACTGGGGCGCACAGACGCGCGCCGACCTTTACGAGGACGCCATGCTGCGCGAGATGACGCAGCGCTATCCCAACCTCGCCTATACGCCGGTGCTGTCGAATGCGACGCCGCTCGACGAATGGCAGGGCCGCAGCGGCTGGGTTCACGAAGCGGCCTTTGCCGATCACCCGCGACTCGCCGACTATGACGTCTACGCGAGCGGCCCGCCGGTGATGGTCGAAGCGGTCCGCCGTCACTTCAGCGAGCAGGGACTGCCCGCCGATCAGTTGTTCTTCGACTCGTTCGACTTCGCGCCGGATGCGCTGGAGAAGCTGCGGCAGACCAAACCGGGTCAGTAAATCTGCTCTCTCTTCCTCTTCCTGTGGGGCCGGCTTCAGCCGGCCATCTGCAGAGGAAGGCCGGCTGAAGCCGGCCCCACAGGAGGAGCGCTCAGCGAGTCTGCGTCGCTGCCGCCAGCGCCGCACGCCGCCGTCGATTCCAGCGCCAGATGAGCGGCGCGAGGATCACGTCGTAGCACCAGGCCGCGAGCGGCTCGACCGGCGGCAGCCGGATGAACCACGCAAGCCCGCGCCAGTACGGCAGCGCCGCCCAGATCGTGCACAGCGCTTCGATGCCGCTCAGCATCCGTCCCGAATCCGCGAGCACATATACGCGCCGACGCGCCGTCTGCAGATCGATTCCATAGCGACTCATCAGTTCGGGGCGGGTCGCGACATCGTCGAACTGCCAGCGCTTCCCCAGGCGCCGCGCGGCGCGACAGTAGGTGTTCATCTCGCCATCGCAGATCGGACAGAACGTGTCGTAGAGCACATCGCTCGGCGCATCCGTGCGCATGCACAGATCGGCGAGCGCCTCATCGATCCGCGGATATTGGAATTCGAAACCCGACGCCAGCGCCTTCACCGGCAACACGCGCTGACCATCGAGCAGGAGCTGCGCGCGTTCGCCGAGCAGGCAACGCAGCATGGTTTCCGGGGCACGCACCGTCAGGGAACGTCCGAACTGTGCGGCCAGCTGGCGTGCGAATTCGTGCTGACGGACAGGCACCGGCGCTGTGGCGTTGATCGGTCCGTCGACGTCGCCGCGGTCGAGACAATGCTCGATCAGGCGCAGCACATCGTCGATGTGAATCCACGACAGCCATTGCCGGCCCGAGCCGAGCACGGCAGCAATCCGGGCGCGCGCTGCCAGGATCTGCTGCGGCAATGCGCCGCCATCGCGTCCCAGCACGACGCCCAGACGCAGGCTGCAAACGCGTACGCCATGACTCTTTGCGCGTTGCGCGGTGAGTTCCCAGATCTGGCACAGCTGCGACTGGAAGATCGTGCGGCCACGATCGGCCTCGCACAGTTCTTCGTCGCCGCGCACGCCGTAGTAGCCCACGGCCGATGCCGTCACGAGCACGGCGGGCTTGTGCTGCAGCCGGCCGATCAGCTCCACGACGGCCTCCGTCACTGCGACGCGACTGGCGATCAGTTGACGACGCCGGCGCCCGGTCCACGGTCGCGAAATGATCGGCTCGCCGGCCAGATTGACGATCGCATCGATGCGCACATCGGCGGCGATCTCGACCAGCGACGTGCAGATCGTGACGTGCGGTCCGAACAGATCGAGCGCGCGCTCGCGACGGCGCGCGAGCACCAGCACGTCGTCGCCGGCCGCGATCAATCGCCGGCATACCTGCCGGCCGATGAAGCCGGTCGCGCCCGTGACGAGGATCCGTCGCGGTTGAAGTTTGCTGCCGGCAAACAGCGGATCGCGCAGCCATCGCGGCGGCCGGCGCGGCAGGAACATCGCGAGCAGCGAACCGGCAATCAGCAGGACCACGAGCAGGTTCATGTCCATCACCCTCACTGAAAGATCCCATCCTGGAAGAACATCCGGCCAAACCAGTGATGATTCGTGTCCATGGTGAAGCGGAATCGGCCCTCGCCGAGATCGCGATGCACGACGTGGGTCGCACCGGGCAGGAACCAGTCCGGCAGCCGCACGCGCCAGCCGCCGGCGCGGAAGAAGTAACCGGTGCTGAGAAAATGCAGTTCGCCCCGTTCCTCGAACACCTTCAGGCGCATGTGCAGGCCGGCGTTCAATGCCTCGATGAGCGTGCCGTCGTCATCGAGTTGCTTGGTCGAGCGCACGACGACGGGCGCACGACCGGCGAATTCGTAGCAGCGCTCCCACACGATGCCGTCGGCGGTATCGATCACACGCACGGTCATGGGCACGTCCTCGCCGGTGTACGGCGCGACCGGCGTGCCGAAGAGCCGGCACAACTGCGCGAACCAGCGCCCGCTGCGCGATGCAGCCACCTTGCAGGCGCCGCGATAGATCACGTTCGCGTGCGCCGCATGGACGAAGCGCGTCCGCACGGCCGGCGGCAATCGCGACCAGGCGCTGTCGCCGAGCAGCCGGTGAAAATCCGGGTAGCGGCCGCCGGTCAGCGGCACCTCGGTGAGATCTCCGAGAACGGTCGTGTTCATGTTCTTGTCCTTCCGCTTCCAGCGTCGTCCGTAATTTCAGGAATTTCTGAAACTTGGCGGCAAAAAAAATGCTCGCTCCGTCACCCCACGATCTTCGCGACCCGCGTTCCCATGCGCATGAGCTTGAGCAGCGTCGGCCGCGGCATGTCGCGGATCTGGTCGTACCAGCCGGTCATCTCTTCGAGAAACTCGAGCATGGTCGCGATACGCTCCTTCACCTGCTCCGGGGTCTCGGTATCGCGTTTCGATTCCTGCGCGCACTCGCGCAGCATCTGCACCGTCGGGTCGATCTCGCGGCGCTTGCGACCGTCGAGGATCGTCGTGAGCACTTCCCAGATATCCTTGCGGGCCTGGAAGTAGTCGCGACGGTCGCCGATGACGTGGGTGATGCTGACCAGGTCCCAGACCTGCAATTCCTTGAGGCTGACGCTGACGTTGGAGCGGGCGATGGCCAGCGTCTCGGCGATGTCGTCAGCGGTCAGCGGCTCGGGAGCGAGGAACAGCAGCGCGTGGATCTGGGCCACGGAGCGGCTCACCCCCCAGCGGCTGCCCATTTCGCCCCAGTGGAGGACGCAGCGTTGGATCGTGGGTGTGAGTTTCATGTCGGGTAAGTCGGTTATTTCAGGAATGTCTGAAAATTACGGAAAGATCGACCGGGCTGTCAATGCGGCGAGTGCCTATCGCGGCACCGTGGGGGCCGCAGCATGACTGCGCCGAAGCCCCATGCGCTGATCGTCGGCTGCGGCTATGTCGGCGAGCGTCTGGCCCGCCGCCTGGCCGACACATACGACATAACGGCGGTCGTGCGCACGCCCGCGCGCGTGGCCGAACTTACCGCGCGCGGCATCAAGACCTTTGCACTCGATCTCGACCGCGTACGGCTCGGCGCCTGGATTCCGGAAAAACTCGAACAGGCGGCGATCTTCTACCTGGCGCCGCCGCCGGCGGCCGGCGAAAGCGATCTGCGGCTCGACCGCTTCCTGCAACTGGCGACGGTGCCGCCGCGCGCCTTCGTCTACCTGAGCACCACGGGTGTCTATGGCGACACGGACGGCGCGCCCGTCGACGAGGGCAGTCCGGTGCAACCCATGACCGATCGCGCCCGTCGACGCGTCAGCGCCGAGGAAATGACGCGCGTGTGGTGCACCGAGCGTCGCGTGCGTCGCGTGGTGCTGCGAGTCCCCGGCATCTACGGTCCGGGACGCCTGCCGCTAGAACGGCTGCGAAAGCGCGAAGCCACCCTGCACCCCGACGAAGCCGGCATCAGCAATCGCATCCATGTGACGGATCTGGTCGAAGCCTGCGTCGCCGCCGCCCTCAATCCCGAGGCCCGCGGCATCTACAACGTGACCGACGGCAATTCCTGCAGCTCGACTGCCTTTCTCGATCGCGTCGCTGCACTGACCGGGCTGCCGCCCGCGCCACGGGTTTCGATGGACGAGGCGCAGCTGACGTTCAGTCCGGAACGCCTGTCGTTCCTGCACGAATCACGGCGCGTCAGCAACGAACGGATGCTGAAGCATCTCGGCGTCAAGCTGAGGTTTACGGATCTCGATGCGGGGATACGCGACAGCCTGGAGAAAGAAGACTGAGAGCCTTCTCCTGTGGGGCCGGCTTCAGCCGGCCTTTTTCAAGCCAGGAGGCCGGAGGAAGCCGGCCCCACAGAAGAGCGAACCTCAACCGTCAGCCCGGCTGACTCTTCCTGCTCCCCAGCCACTTCCGGATCGGCGCCCACTGTTCCCAGTCCGGCCCCGCGAGATATTCGGGCAGTTCGAAAATGCCCATGCCGCGCTGGAAGGCGCGCAGATAGTTGGTCGACTGGCGCAGCGAAGTGAGGTACGGCACCTTCAGCTTGCCGAGATACTTGTCGAGTTCCTCGAACATCAGCGTGTTCTCGCGCACGCGGTTGGCGATCACGGCCAGCTTGGCCTGCTCGCGCTGCACCTTGCCGAGTTCGAGCAGTTCGCTCATGAAATGAGCACAGGCCTTCATGTCGATCGGCGACGGCATCACCGGCACGAGAATGGTTTCGGCGCGTCGCACCAGTTCGTTCATTTCCGAACCGTGGGTGCGCGCGGGCGCATCGATCACCAGCACTTCGGTATCGCGCGGCACGCCGCGCACGCCTTCGTCATAGGCCGGCACGCCCTGAATCTTCGGCAGGTCGTCCGGACGCGTCTCGAGCCAGTCGAGGCTGGTGCGTTGCGGATCGTAGTCGGCGATCGCCACCTTGTAGCCATCGATGGCGAACAGCGTGGCGATGTTGGTGGCGAGCGTGCTCTTGCCGCAGCCGCCCTTCGAATTCATAACCATCACGTGGCGCATGAAATCCTCGCTTCGCGCTGGCGTGAAAAGCCCGGCGATCGAATTGTTCTTCAAGGAGCCTTTTGCCGGCGGCTACGTTAAGGTGGCCTCGTGGAAATGTCCACGCGCGGAGACATTCGCATGGCTTTCGCAAACCCTTCACCGGCGGCGATCGCTGCACTCCTGCGTTCGGCCCGGGTCATCGCCGTCGTCGGCCTTTCCGACAATCCGCACCGGCCGAGTTACGAAGTGGCTGCCGCCCTGCTCGACTACGGCTACCGGATCATTCCCGTGAGTCCCGCGCTCTCCGTCTGGGAAGGCATCCGGGCCGTTCCCGATCTCGATCACGTCGCGGATGCGCTGAGCCCCGGCGAGCACGTCGATATCGTCGACGTCTTCCGCCAGCCGCAGCACGTCGACGACATCGTCGCCGACTGTCTGCGCCTGCGCTTCCCCGCCCTGTGGCTGCAGCTCGGCGTGATCAACGAATCCGCCGCAGAACGCGCCGTGGCCGGCGGCATGACCGTCGTCATGGACAAGTGCATCAAGGTAGAGCGGATGAGGATGGGGTGAGGAAGGCGCCTTCCGTATACTCCGCCCATGCTGTTGAACTTCACCAAGATGCATGGCCTGGGCAACGATTTTCTGGTGTTCGAGGCGCCTGCCGACGACGCCGTGCCCGACAGCGAACGCATGCGCCAGCTCGCCGATCGACGCACGGGCATCGGCTTCGACCAGGCATTGGTGCTGCTGCCGCCGCGGAAGCCCGGCACCGACGTCTACTACCGCATCTTCAATGCCGACGGTTCCGAAGTGGAGCAATGCGGCAATGGCGCGCGCTGCGTCGGCAAGCTCGTCGCGCAGAAGCTGGCGCGACAGCAATTGCACATGGACAGCCTCGGCGGCCGCGTCGATGTGCAGTTGCGCAATGACGGCCTGGTGTCAGTCGACATGGGCATTCCGGATTTCAATCCTGCGGCACTGCCCTTCGAGGCTGCGCGCGAAGCCGATGTCTATCCGCTTCGTGTCGGCGAGACGGAGCTGCAGATCAGCGCGGTCTCGATGGGCAATCCGCACGCCGTGATGCGCGTGCCTTCCGTCGCCGACGCGCCCGTGGACACCATCGGACCTGCGGTAGAGAATCACACGCGCTTCGCCAGGCGGACCAACGTCGGTTTCATGGAGGTCGTGAGCCGCAATCACATCCGCCTGCGCGTGTTCGAGCGCGGCGTCGGTGAAACCCAGGCCTGCGGCACCGGTGCATGCGCTGCGGTCGCGGTGGGGAGAAAGCTGGGCCTGCTGGACGAAGAAGTCGCCGTCGATGCGCCGGGTGGACGCATGACGGTGCGCTGGCCGGGTCCCGGCGAACACCTGTGGATGACCGGCCCTGCGGTCACCGTGTTCCGGGGAACGGTCGAGATCTGACCCTACAACTCGAGGTTTCATGAGCAAGCAACCTGTCCGCGGCGTCGAAGTCGACTCCCTGCCGGAAGAAGTCATCGCCGAATATCTGCAGCACCATCCCGACTTCTTCGAACGCCACGCGGCCCTGCTGACCCGTCTCAAGTTGCCTCACGGCCGCGGCTCTTCCGCGATCTCGCTCGTCGAACGCCAGGTGGCCGTACTGCGCGAGAAGAACGAGAAAGCCGAAGCGCAACTGCATGACCTCGTCGGCGTCGCCCGCGACAACGATGCGCTCGCCGACAAGATCCACAAGCTCTCCCGCCGGCTGATCCGCGCCCGCACGGCAGAGGCACTCGTCGATGCGCTCGAAGCGTCGCTGCGCGAGGACTTCGGCGCCTCCGAATGGCTGATGGTCCTCGCCCCCGCCGCGGAGTCCGGTTTTCACCAGATCACCAGCCGCCATCTGCGCCTCGTCGAGCCGACCGCCGCCGAACTGAAAATGTTCGAAACTTTGTTCAGCGGTGGCAAGCCGCGCTGCGGCCAGATCCGCGACAGCCAGCGCGATTTCCTGTTCGGCACCGGCACGATCGAAATCGGCTCCGCCGCGCTCGTACCGCTCGGTCCGCAGGCAGCGGCCGGATTGCTGGCCATCGGCAGCCCCGACACGGAACGCTTCTCGCCGGCCATGAGCACGGAATTTCTCGCACGCATCGGCGAGCTGGTGAGCGAGGCGGTGGGGGCGGTGTGAGGCGACCCGTCGGCCGAGGGCACCGTCATGCATGACGATGCCCTCGCCTGGCTGCCGCGATTCCTGAGCCATCTTTCTTCCGAACGCCGGCTCTCGGCACACACGCACGTCAACTATCGGCGCGACCTGGAGCTGTTCGCGAAATATTGCGAGCACCAGAAGGTCGACGACTGGCCGCGGCTCGACAGCCAGCACATCCGCAGTTTCGCCGCGACCGAATTCCGGCGCGGCCAGTCGCCGCGCACCATCCAGCGCCGGCTCTCGGCACTGCGCAGCTTCTTCAATTTCCTGATCCGCGAATCGGCGCTGAAGGCGAATCCCGCGGTCGGCGTGCAGGCGCCCAAGGCGAGCAAGCGTCTGCCGCAAACGGTGGATGCCGATCAGATGGCGCGATTGCTGGCGTTCCGCGCCGACGACGAACTCAGCGTGCGCGACAAGGCCATCATGGAGCTGTTCTATTCGTCCGGGCTGCGTCTGTCGGAACTCGTCGATCTCGATCTCGGCGACGTCGATCTGCGCGACCGGACGGTGCGCGTCGTCGGCAAGGGCAACAAGGCGCGCGTGTTGCCCGTCGGACGTTTCGCGATCGAAGCACTGACCGCCTGGCTGCGCGAGCGAAGCGCGGTGGCGATGCCCGGCGAGACCGCGCTGTTCGTCTCGAAGCGCGGCGGCCGGCTGCTGCAGCGTGCCATCCAGCGACGCATCGAACGCTGGGTGCGCGCACAGGGTCTCGGCATTCACATGCATCCGCACATGTTCCGCCATTCCTTCGCCAGCCACCTGCTCGAATCGAGCCAGGATCTGCGCGCCGTGCAGGAATTGCTGGGTCACGCCAACATTTCGACCACGCAGATCTACACCCACCTTGATTTCCAGCACCTCGCCAAGATCTACGACCAGGCTCATCCGCGGGCGCGACGCAAAGCGGCGGTTCGAGGATCCAAGGAATAGAAAGAAATGGCCGCAAAAAGGCGCAAAGATCACAAAGGGATTTGATCTTTCATTCCTGCACTTTGAGTCTCTTGCGCCTTTTTGCGGCCATTCTCTTCTTCTGATTCTGTGTCTCCTGCGGTTACTCTTCTCCCATGAATCAATTCGAAGGCACAACGATCCTTTCCGTGCGGCGCAACGGCACGGTCGTCATCGGCGGCGACGGCCAGGTATCGCTCGGCAACACCGTGATGAAGGGCAATGCACGCAAGGTGCGCCGGCTCTACGACGGCAAGGTGCTGGCGGGATTTGCCGGCGGCACGGCGGACGCATTCACGCTGTTCGAGCGCTTCGAAACGAAGCTGCAGCAGTTCGGCAATCTCACGCGCGCCGCCATCGAACTCGCGAAGGACTGGCGTTCCGACCGCAGCCTGCGGCGTCTCGAAGCGCTGCTGTGCGTGGCCGACACGAAGAGTTCGTTCATCATCTCGGGCAATGGCGATGTCATCGAACCCGAGGATGAAATCATGGCGATCGGCTCCGGCGGCTCCTACGCCCTGTCGGCTGCGCGCGCGCTGATGCAGAACACCGATCTCGACGCGCGCAGCGTGGTCGAGAAATCGTTGAACATTGCAGCGGACATCTGCATCTATACCAATCGGAATCTGACGATCGAAGAGCTTCGAGCGTGAGATTGCAAGGCGACTGGCCGCTGGCGACTGGCAGCTGGCCGGAGTCGAACCCTCCTGATATTTCTGGCCGACTGCCAGCCGCCAGTCGCCAGTGGCCTGCTTCATGTCCTCCATGACCCCCCGCGAAATCGTTCAGGAACTCGACAAACACATCGTCGGCCAGGCGGAAGCCAAGCGTGCCGTCGCCATCGCGCTGCGCAATCGCTGGCGCCGCATGCAGGTGCCCGAAGAACTGCGCGCCGAGATCACGCCGAAAAACATTCTCATGATCGGACCGACAGGCGTCGGCAAGACCGAGATTGCACGCCGGCTCGCGAAACTCGCGCGTGCGCCCTTCATCAAGGTGGAAGCGACGAAGTTCACCGAAGTCGGCTACGTCGGCCGCGAAGTCGATTCCATCATCAAGGACCTGATGGATGTGGCGGTGAAGATGACGCGCGAAGTCGAGACGGAAAAATTCCGGCATCGCGCCATGGATGCCGCGGAGGAACGCGTGCTCGATGCGCTGCTGCCGCGACCGAAATCCATGGGCTTCGCGCCGGAACCCGATCCTGCGCCGCGCGATCAGGACACGCGCCAGAAATTCCGCAAGATGCTGCGCGAAGGCCAGCTCGACGATCGCGAAATCGAGATCGAAGTGCGCGCATTGCCGATGGGCGTCGAGATCATGGCGCCGGCCGGCATGGAGGATCTGACCAACCAGCTGCAGGGCATGTTCGCCAATCTCGGCGGCAACCGCACCAGGATGCGCAAGGTGAAGGTGCGTGAGGCCTTCAAGCTGCTGACCGACGAGGAAGCGGCGAAGATGATCAACGAGGAAGAACTCAAAGCCCAGGCGCTGCAGAACGCCGAGCAGAACGGCATCGTGTTCATCGACGAGATCGACAAGATCGCGCGCCGCCAGGAAACGCACGGCGCCGACGTCAGCCGCGAGGGCGTGCAGCGCGACCTGCTGCCGCTGGTCGAAGGCAGCACCGTCAGCACCAAGCACGGCATGGTGAAGACGGATCACATCCTGTTCATCGCCTCCGGCGCCTTTCACATGTCGAAGCCCTCCGACCTGATTCCGGAGCTGCAGGGCCGCTTTCCCATTCGCGTCGAGCTGCAGGCGCTCAAGGTGGAGGACTTCATCCGCATCCTCACCGAACCCGACGCCTCGTTGTGCACGCAGTACCGCGCGCTGCTCGCGACCGAAGGCGTGAATCTCGAGTTCTCCGACAGCGGCGTACGCCGACTCGCCGAAGTCGCCTTCCAGGTCAACGAACGCACCGAGAACATCGGTGCGCGGCGCCTGCACACGGTGCTGGAGCGTTTGCTGGAAACGCTGTCCTTCGAAGCCGCCGATCGCAACGGCGCGACCATCACCGTCGATGCGGCGTATGTCGACAGGTATCTGGGCGAGCTGGTGAAGGATGAGGATCTGACGCGATACATTCTTTAGGCTGCTGGCGACTGGCTGCTGGCAGCTGGCCAGAACGGAGATGCTCTATTCTCTGGCCAGTTGCCAGCAGCCAGTCGCCGCTCTCTTCCCCATGCCCCCCACCTCTCTCAAACTCCGCACCCGATCCCGCCTGCTCGAAGTCGCCTTCGACGACGGCACGCGCTACGAGCTGCCGTTCGAATATCTGCGCGTGTACTCGCCCTCGGCGGAAGTCCGCGGCCACGGGCCGGGGCAGGAAACGCTGCAGCTCGGCAAGCATGACGTCGGCATCAAGGCCGTCGAACCGGTGGGCAATTACGCAGTGAAGCTCGTGTTCGACGACGGTCACGACACCGGGCTGTATTCGTGGAGCTATCTGCGCGAACTCGGACGCGAGCACGAACAGAAGTGGGCGAACTATCTGGCGCGGCTCGCGGAGCTGGGCATTCCCTATCCCACCGCCGCCGGCAAGAGCCGATAATCGCGGCGGCTTCATCTTTCCTGGAATCATGTCAGCGCTACAGACCTTCTTCGCCGCCGGATGGATCGGCATCGGTATCCGCCTGCTGCTGATCGCGCTTTGCGCCTGGCTGCTGCATCGGCTGATGCGAGGCGTGATCGGTCACCTGGGCGGTCGATCGATCATCCCGGCCGAGTTGCTCGTCGGCCTGCGACGTACCTCCTCCTTTCTGATCACGGCCGGCGCCGTGCTGCTCGCGCTGCAACAGCTCGGCGTGTCGACCACGGTGGTGTGGACGGCACTGACCGGGTTCATCGCCGTCGGTGCGATCGCCTTCTTCGCGGCGTGGAGCGTGCTGTCGAACATTTTCTGCACGGTGCTCATCATCACCACGCGCCTGTTCCGTCTGCACGACCGAATCGAGATTCTCGAGAACGGCGAAAAGCGCGGACTGCAGGGCGAGGTCGTCGATCTGAACATCATCTACACCACGCTGCGCGAAGTTGCGCCCGACGGTACGGTCGCCTCGGTGCTGCAGGTTCCCAACAGCCTGTTTTTCCAGCGCGTGATACGACGATGGACGGGACCGGTTCCTCCGCAGCCGATGAGTGCGGACCATCAGTCGCCGGACACCTGACGCGCGTCATTACGCGTCGATCATCTTCTCCTGCCAACCGATCTCCATACCTTTCACCGCGTCATCGAACTCGTCGAGGGTCATCAGATCGAGGCACGGCATGGCGCCGTGCTGCGTCCATCGACCGCTGGCGAGCTTGCGCGCAATCACGATCGCCGCAATGCACGGGATCTGCGGTCCGTGACCCGCGAGGGCGGTCAGTAGCCATTCGATGCGTCGTTGCCGTCCCGCGGTCGTGCCAGTCACGACGACGTGCATGCCGCCCGCATCGCTGCCGAACCGCAGCAGCAATTCGCTGGCAGCGCGCAGGAACCTTGCGGCCGGACGCCAGTTGCTCACGATGCGCCATCGCGCCAGCCACGACATGAGCCACAGGCTCCATTGAATCGTGCGCAGCTCCAGGCCGGCGTGGAACTTCACGCTGTCGGTCACGCCATAGCGCAGCGGAAACAGCGACAGATCGGGCACATCGCAATTGGCAAACCAGCGCCAGCCGAGCCGGGGATAGAACACACGATGCTGATCCTGCCAGCCGTACACGCGCTGCCAGCGGCCGCGCTGCCAGCGCTCGAAGGGCTTGCCGCAATAACTCAGCACCGATTCCACCGTCGACAGGCCGCGCGGCGTGCGGTTGCCTGGCGTGATGCCGATGGACACGGTCGCGATCGAATCGAAGCGGCTGCGATAGCGATCGAGCACGGCTGCAGACAATGCAGGCACCGTGCTGGCACCGCTCACGACCAGCACGTTGCGCTCGCGGGCAGCGGCGTCGAGCGCGGTGATTCCGGTGACGAAGGCGCGGCCGTCGGCCAGATCGACGTAGTGCGCGCCGGCCTCGATGCAGGCGCGCGCGACTTCGTACGACTGGCCCTGGAACGGACCGGCCGTGTGGATCACGAGATCGATGCGCTGTTGCCGCAGGAACTGCGCGAATTGCGGATCGTGCGCATCCAGACCCATGCCTTCGACCACGGCCGCCGCACCGCGCAGTCGGGCCGCTGCCTGCCCGGCGCGCACCGCGTCCCGGCCGGCAATCAGCAGATGACAACGCGCTTGCGACGCGAGGGCGTCGACGATACGAGCACCGAAGTTTCCGTAGCCGCCAAGGACCAGAATTCGATAGGCCGGCTCCCGACTCATGGCTACAATGCGATCCCCGATGAACGCTGAACACGACAAGCGCGACGGCGCGGATACTACCGATTTCGGCTACCAGCAGGTGCCGAAGGCAGAGAAGGCCGCGCGCGTGCGCGAGGTGTTCGATTCGGTCGCAGGCAACTACGACTTGATGAACGACCTGATGTCGGGCGGCGCGCATCGTCTCTGGAAGCGCTTCACGCTGTCGCAGACCGGATTGCGACCGGGACAGCGGGCGCTCGATGTCGCAGGCGGCACGGGCGACATCGCCGCCGGCATGGCGAAGCAGGTCGGCGCCAATGGGCTCGTCATGCTCACCGACATCAATGCAGCCATGCTCTCCGAAGGTCGCGATGCACTGACCGATCGCGGCATCGTCGGCAATGTGCGTTATTCGCTCGCGAATGCCGAATGTCTGCCGTTTCCCGATGCAAGCTTCGATTGCGTGACCATCGGCTTCGGCCTGCGCAACGTCACCGACAAGCAGAAGGCGCTGAACTCGATGGCCCGCGTGCTGAAGCCGGGCGGCCAGTTGATGGTGCTGGAGTTCTCGCATCCGGTCGCGCCGGGCCTCAAGCCCATCTACGACCGCTATTCCTTCTCCGTGCTGCCGTGGCTCGGCAAGGTGGTGGCGAAGGACGAAGACAGCTATCGCTACCTCGCCGAATCGATCCGCCGCTTTCCCGATCAGCCGACGCTGCAGTCGATGATGGAACAGGCCGGGCTCGAACAGTGCCGCTATCACAATCTCACGGGTGGCATCGTGGCATTGCATCGGGGCTGGAAGCTGTGAGGCTCGCGCCGCTCGAAGCCGTCCTCAATCGCAACATCGCCGCGTCCGGCGCGGCGCGCGGACTGTGCACTCGTCTCGCCGGCAAGGTACTGACAGTCCGGTTCACGGGCCTGCCGCTCGCCCTCCAGTTCGAATCCGACGGCGAGCGCATGAAACTCGACACCTCGACGACGGCCACCGCGAACGCCACGCTCACCGGCACGCCGCTCTCGCTGCTGCAGCTTGCTAGTCCCCGCCCTGAAGCGGCATTGCGTACGGGCGCCGTGCACATCGAAGGCGATGCGGAAGTGGCACAGACCTTCAGCGAACTGCTGAAGCACGCGCGGCCGGATCTCGAAGAAGAACTCTCGCGCGTCATCGGCGACGTCGCCGCTCATCAGGTGGGCAATGCCGCACGTTCGGTGCTGGCGTTCGGTCGTCGCACTGCCGACACGTTCGCGCAGAACGTCGCCGAGTTCCTGCAGGAAGAAGGCCGCGATGTCCCGGCGCGCGTCGAAGCCGACGAGTTCATCGCCGGCGTGGACAAGCTGCGCGACGACGTCGATCGTTTCGAAGCGCGACTGGCGCGGCTGGAACGACAGGGATCCTGATCACCCATCATGCGATTGCGCGTTCTCACCCGACTGCTCGAAATCCAGCGCGTGCTGGTCCGGCACGGCCTCGACGAGATCATCCTCGCCACGCATCTGTTCCGGCCGATCCGCTTCGCGTTCTATCTTTCGCCCGCCACCTGGTTCCAGCGCGCGAACAAGGATGCACCGCGCGGCGAGCGGCTGCGCAAGGCGCTGGAGGAACTGGGGCCGATCTTCATGAAGTTCGGCCAGACGCTGTCGACGCGCCGCGACCTGCTGCCGCGCGACATCGCCGACGAACTGGAGAAGCTGCAGGACGAAGTGCCGCCCTTTCCCGGCGAGCAGGCACGGGCGATTGCCGAAGCCGCGCTGGAACGGCCGCTGAACGAAGTGTTTGCGCGCTTCGATCAGGAACCGCTCGCCGCCGCCACCATCGCGCAGGTGCACACGGCACAGCTTCACGACGGCAAGGAGGTCGTGGTCAAGATCGTGCGGCCCGGCATCCGCGAACAGATCGAACGCGATGTCGAAGTGATGTACGCGCTGGCGCGGCTCGCGAATCGCTACTGGTCGCAGGCGCCGCGGCTGCGGCCGGTGGAACTGGTACGCGAGTACGAGAAAACCATCCTCGACGAACTGAACCTGATGCGCGAGGCCGGCAACGCCACGCAACTGCGGCGCAACTTCGCGGATTCACGCCTGCTGTACGTGCCGGAGATCTACTGGGACTACTGCCGCAAGAACGTGATGGTGATGGAGCGCGTGCACGGCGTGCTCATCAACGACATTCCGGAACTCGAACGGCGCGGCGCCAACATTAAGCGGCTCGCCGAGAACGGCGTCGAGATCTTTTTCACGCAGGCGTTCCGGCACAACTTCTTTCACGCCGACATGCATCCGGGCAACATTTTCGTGCTGCTCGACGACCCGCAGCATCCGCGCTACGCGGCCGTGGACTTCGGCATCGTCGGCACGCTCGATCCGCGCGACCAGCACTACCTCGCCGAGAATTTCCTGGCGTTCTTCGATCACGACTACCGCCGCATTGCGCAGCTGCACATCGATTCGGGCTGGATTCCCTCGCATGTGCGCGTCGATGAACTCGAATCCGCCGTGCGCACGGTCTGCGAACCGATCGCCAACAAACCCTTGCGCGAAATCTCCTTCGGCCAGGTGCTGATCAGCCTGTTCGAAGCCGCGCAGCGCTTCGATGCGCAGATGCAGCCGCAACTGATGCTGATCCAGAAGACGCTGCTGCAGATCGAAGGCGTCGGCCGCCAGCTCTATCCGGATCTCGATCTGTGGGAGACGGCGCAGCCGCTGCTCAAGCAATGGATGCAGGAGCGTTACAGCCTGAAGTCGATGGTGCGCCAGACGCGCAAGCAATTGCCGGGACTGGTCGACGCGCTGCGCGCGGCGCCGCAGCTGATCCAGCAGGTCGTGCAACGCGCGACCGATGGCCGCCTCGATGTGCCGGTGAAGTCGCGCGACCTGGAAGTCCTGCGCGAGGAGATCCGCGCCGATGCGCGTCGACGCGACGTCACCGTCATCGCTGCGATCAGCCTGCTCGGCGGCATTTTCTGGTTCGCGCTGCATCGCGATCCGCTGTGGCCGGGCGTGGTGCTGGTGCTCGCCAGCGTCGTTGGGCTGTGGTACGCGCGACGATAGGTCTTGTTTCTTGCTTGCTGTGGGGCCGGCTTCAGCCGGCCTTCTGAGGAGTCAGGCTGAAGCCTGACCTACAGGAAGAAAGGTTTTCCTAGCTCTTCAGCGCAATCCAGGTCGCAATCCCGACCGCGCTGCATCTCCCCTCCGCATCGAACAACGCCGTACCCGCCGTGTGCTTGCGTCCGTGATTCGCGATAGGCCACGCAATCACGACGCAGGTCTCGCCGCTGCGCGGCCGGCGATCGACCTGCACGGAGAACTCGCCCAGCAGCGCCAGCGTCGGACTGCAGGCGGCGAAATAGCCGGGACAGTCGAGCGCAGCCCAGATGAATTCGCTGCGGACGTGGCCGGTGTCGTCGGCCAGCGAGGCATCGGGCTGCCACGGCGCCGCCAGGACGTTCGTGCCCGGGATCGATCCGGGAAAAATGCGCAGTCCGTCGCCGTCGGCGCGCTGCGGTCCGCAGACGAAACAGTGCGGAAAGGAATGCTGTGCGAAGCCGGAGAAATGCTTCGACGCGCCCAGCGCTTCGACCCACGAGGGCGCGGCCGGCACCTCGACGACGGGAACGTGCGGCGTGGCCGTTGCAATCAACACGCGTCCGGACGGCTGCGTCGCATGAACGTCCCAGCCGCCGGCGGCATTCGTCGAGATGTCGAGCGCCCGATCGATCGGCACCGGCTGTGCCAGCCGCACGCGCACGGATTCGCCGATCGCCTGCGCGATCACGCCCGCGCTGTAGCCGCCGTTGCCTGAGTTCGGCGGACCGTTGAATCGCGGTGCGACGATGATCCGGGACATCGGCTCAGGTCTTCTTCTCTTCGCGTTGCAACAGTCCCCACGCCACCGGGATCAGCGATACGACGATGATCGCGATCGTGACGATGCCGAAGTTGTTCTTGATGAGGGGGATGTTGCCGAACAGGTAGCCGCCCCAGATGAAGATCGTGATCCAGGCGAAGGCGCCGACGAAGTTGTACGCGGCGAAACGGCGCCGCTGCATCATGCCGACGCCAGCAACGAACGGCGCGAACGTGCGGATGATGGGCATGAAGCGCGACAGCACGATGGTCTTGCCGCCGTGCTTTTCGTAGAACGCCTGCGTACGGAGCAGATAGTCCTGCTTGAGCCACGGGATGCTGCCGCTGAAGGCACGCGGACCGACCGCCCGGCCGATGCGGAAATTCGTTTCGTTGCCGAGAATGGCCGCGACCATCAGCAGCAACCATATCCATCCGGCATTGAGCGTGCCGGTGCTGTCGATGGCGGCGAGCGCGCCGACGGCGAACAGCAGCGAATCGCCCGGCAGGAACGGCGTCACGACCAGGCCGGTCTCGCAGAAGATGATCAGGAACAGGATGCCGTAGATCCAGTAGTGATACTGCGCGACGAGTTCGGAGAGATGACGGTCCAGGTGCAGGACGAAGTCGATGAACCAGTGGATCAGTTCCATTTGCAACTCAGGCGATGGAAAGAGATTGGCCAGCGCGCGACTTCGCCGCGAGCGGCTGATTGCGTTCGTCGACGAGTACCACGACCGGTTCGTGCCGTTCCGCCTCGGCTTCGGTGTACTGCGAGTAGGCACAGATGATCAGCAGATCACCCACCATGGCCTTGCGCGCAGCGGCACCGTTGAGCGAGATATCGCCGGAGCCGCGCGGTGCCTTGATGATGTAAGTGGCAAAACGCTCGCCGTTGTTGACGTTGTACAGCTCGATGTACTGGTTCGGCCGCAGACCCGAGGCTTCGAGCAGGGCTTCATCGATGCCGCAGGATCCTTCGTAGTCGAGGTCGGCCTGGGTGACGCGCACGCGATGCAGTTTGGCTTGCAGCAGGGTCAGGAGCATGGATTCGCCAGATCAGCTGAAACGGGGCCGACAGGCTACAGGCTGACGCCGCAGATAGGAACGCCGACGCTCAGCATGCGGCCGCCAGCCGCTCGACGAGGGGTTCGAGTTCCGAATCGATCAACAACCCGCTGGCGTGCCGCGGACGCAGGAAGCCCTCCGCCTGGCAGCGCTCGATGAAGGCAATCAGCGGATCGTAGTAGCCCGCCTGGTTGAGCAGGCCGCAGGGCTTGCGATGCAGGTCCAGCTGCGTCCAGGTCCAGGCTTCGAACAGTTCATCCATGGTGCCGATGCCGCCGGGCAGCGTGAGAAAGGCATCCGACAGATCGCCCATCAACTGTTTTCGTTGCGCCATGGTCTGCACGACGTGCAGCTCCGTCAGCCCCGCGTGTCCGACTTCCTTGTCGAGCAGCAGTTGCGGAATCACGCCGACCACCCGGCCGCCTTCCTGAAGCGCCGCATCCGCCACTGCACCCATGAGTCCGACGCGGCCGCCGCCATAGACGAGCGTGCAATGCCGTCGCGCCAGCAGGGTGCCGAGCGTACGCGCGGTTTCCAGATAGCGCGGATGATTGCCGGCGTTCGAGCCGCAGAAAACGCACAGGGATTTCATGGGGGCGGGATTCTACCCGCGCGACGTTTATGTAAAGCACTGCGTCAGACAAATGCACCAAAGCGTGCTCGGGGAATCACTGCAGGCCGTACGCGCTCGTAAAACTGCGGCACAGGTCACATGGGTTCGCGCATTGCAGCAACCCTTGCACGACATTTTCCGCTCAAGCTGCATCGCCCCGGGCCCGATACAACTTCTGACGTGCGGCAAGCCCGTCGATCCCGGTCCATCGACTCTATGCAAGGCTCCTACACCCCGTGGCTCGTCTGTCTCTCGATAGTCGTGGCCATCGTCGTTTCCTACACCGCGCTCAGCCTCGCCTCGCGCGTGGCGGTGGCCCGCGGCCGCTCGGGGGCTGGCGTGGCTGATCGGCGGCGCCGCGGTGCTGGGCATCGGCATCTGGTCCATGCACTTCATCGGCATGCTCGCCTTCCGCCTGCCGATCGCGCTGACCTACGACATCCGCACCACGGCCGCATCGCTCGGCATCGCCGTCGTCGTCTCCGCGTTCGCGCTGACGATTGCCGGTCGCGATTCGTTGAGCATGGTGCGCCTGTTGCTGAGCGCCGTGCTGCTCGGTGCCGGCATCGCCTCGATGCACTACACCGGCATGGCCGGCATCCGCATCGTCCCCGGCATCACCTACGATCCGGCAATCTTCATCGGTTCGATCGGCATTGCGATCTCCGCCTCCTTCGCGGCGCTGTGGCTGGTGTTTCACCTGCGCCACGGCAATTCCTGGCAGATGGCGCTGTCGCGCATCGCCGCCGCCATGATCATGGGCCTGGCCATCAGCGGCATGCACTACACGGGCATGTGGGCCGCCAACGTCGCCGATGGCTCGTACTGCCTGCCCGGCGCACGTCTCGACAATGCCTGGTTCGGCGTCGCCCTCGCCCTGCTGGCGATGGGCATCATGATCATTGCGCTGCTGACCGTGGTGTACGACGCATGGATGCAGCAGCACCGGGTGGAACGCGCCGATGAACTGCGCGCCCACCACTTCACGTCGAGCCGTTCCGACGCGCTGACGGGACTGCCGAACCGCGTGGCGCTGGTCGGGGCCGCCGAGGAAGCGATCGTCAGTGCACAGAAAAGAAACGGCCAGTTCGCCGTGCTGATGCTGGACGTCGACCGCCTCAAGGCCATCAACGACTCGCTCGGCCATCAGGCCGGCGACGAGATGCTGATGGAAATCTCGCGCCGTCTGCGCAAGCTGCTGCGTCACAACGACATGCTGGCGCGCCTGGCGGGCGACGAGTTCACGATTCTCGCGACGGAACTGCGCAGCGCACGCGACGCGGAATCCATCGCCGACAAGGTGCTGGAAGCACTGCGCGAGAAGGTCACGGTCGACGGCGTGGATGTGCATCCCTCCGTCAGCATCGGCATCAGCACCTTCCCGCTCGACGGCGAGAGCTTCGAAACGCTGCTGCGACGGGCGAAGGCCGCCATGCGCTACACCAAGGATGCGGCGCGCGGTGGCTACCGCTTCTACGCTTCGGAGATGAGTGCGTTCACGGACGACCGCCTGGCGCTGGAAGTCGAGCTGCGGCGCGCGATCGAGAACGACGAACTCGAACTGCACTATCAGCCGAAAGTCGACATCGCGACCAACCGCATCCGCAGCTGCGAAGCGCTGATCCGCTGGCGTCATCCGACGCGCGGTCTGATCTCGCCGATGGTGTTCATCCCGGTCGCCGAAGAAACGGGCCTGATCGTGCCGCTCGGCGAGTGGGTGCTGCGCGAAGCCTGCCGGCAGGTGCGTCGCTGGCTCGATGCCGGCATCCCGCCGGTACGCGTCGCGATCAATCTCTCGGCCAAGCAGTTCCGCCAGGCCAATCTGACCGCCATCGTGAAATCCGCACTCGCCGATGCGGGACTCGAACCGGGCTTCATCGAACTGGAGCTGACCGAAAGCTCGGTCATGCACAACCCGGAGAAATCCGCCGAGACGCTGGCGTCACTCAGCGCCATGGGCTCGCACATTTCCATCGACGATTTCGGCACTGGCTATTCGAGCCTCAGCTACCTGCGGCGCTTCCCGCTCGACAAGCTCAAGATCGATCGCAGCTTCATTCGCGACCTGATGAAGAATCCCGACGATGCCGCCATCGTCAAGGCGATCATCTCGCTCGCGCACAGCCTGCGCCTGCGCGTCGTCGCCGAAGGCGTCGAAAGCGCAGATCAGCTGGAATTCCTGCGGCAGCTCGGCTGCGATCAGTACCAGGGTTATCACTGCAGTCCTGCGGTCACGCCGGACGAGTTCGCCGCGCTATTGCGGCGCCTGCGTGCGGAACGTCCCGATCTCACCGAAGCCGACATGCTGCGCACGCAGAGCCGGCTGGCGGCGTTCACGCCGGAAGCGGTGCGGTAAGCGGAATCCTTTGTGGGGCCGGCTTCAGCCGGCCTCTTCTGTAGGTCAGGCTTCAGCCTGACTTCCTCAAAAGGCCGGCTGAAGCCGGCCCCACAGGAAGAACTAGACGTCGTCAGCCCGACGACCTCCGGCACGACGCCGCTCCGTCCCCTGCCACAGCGGCTGCATCATTCCCTGTTCGCCGCGACGCCGCGGCCCCGCGCGCCGATCGGCGTGATGCCGGAAACGACAATCGCACTGCGCTGCATCGCAGGTCGGCAGCGGCAGGCGCGGCGCCTGGCGCGACAGAAAACGCATGCCCTTGAAGCGATGCGCAGCAGCGCAGGCATTCTTGCCGACAACGATGGAAACGGCCCGATAGGGATGACTGCTGGTGCTCGGCGTGGTCGCTTTCCTGGTTTTCACCGGTGCCGCCCGGCGCGGTCTGAACCAGTCTGCGAATGCCTGCCACGGTGACTTCGACGCCATGGATTCTCTCGCCCCTTCCCCGCCCGAGGCGGCGATGCCGCCGCCGCTCGGGTGCTCAAGAGAAAGCGCGCAGAGAATGTTCCGCGAAACGCAAATCCACCATTGGACGGAAGTGACGCGCGATCAGCGTCGTCGGCGAATCACGGACGCATCAGCCGCGCAGCGATTGCAGGAAGGCCGCCGGATCCTCGCCGCGCTCGATCACTTCGACCAGCGCCGAGCCGACGATGACGCCATCGACGTAGGGCGCCATCTTCGCCACCTGCTCGCGACTGCGGATGCCGAAGCCGGCGCACACCGGCGCCGGAGAAATGCGCCGCACACTGGCGAAATAATCGAGCACTTCCTGCGGGACGGCGACGTTCTTGCCCGTCGTGCCCGTCATGGTCACGCCATAGAGGAAACCGCTGGTGTTGCCAGCGAGCATCTGCACGCGCTCCAGCGGTGTGACTGGCGTGACGAACTGCACCAGCGCGATGCCGCGCGCTTCGAGGGCGCGACGCAGATCGTCGCACTCCTCGTACGGCAGATCGGGCACGATGAAACCCGTGACGCCCGCTTCGGCCGCGGCCTGCGGCAGCTTGTCGAGTCCGTAGGCCAGCAGCGGATTCAGATAGCTCATGAGCAGCAGCGGCGCCTTCGGCCGCGGATTCGCACGCGTCAGTTCCGCGAGAATCCATTTGAGCGATACGCCCTGCTCGAGCGCGACGCGACTGGAGCGCTGGATCGTCGTGCCGTCCGCCATCGGATCGCTGAAGGGCACGCCGATCTCGACGACGTCGACTGCAGCGGCCACCCTGGCCAGCAGCGGCAGGAATGCTTCGCGCGTCGGAAAACCGGCGGTGATGTAGGCGACGATCGCGGGATTGCCCTTGTCCTTTCCGAGGGCCTTCGCGTCGCGGATCGCAGTGCTGATGGAAACACCGATGTTCATCAGGTCAATCCTTTCAGCAGCGTCTTCTGCAGCGTCGGCATGTCTTTGTCACCGCGGCCGGAGAGGCCGATGAGGATGCGTTTGCCCGGATTCGCTTTCGCGTAGCGACGCGCGCCAGCCAGTGCATGGGAGGATTCGATCGCCGGCAGGATGCCTTCGGCCGCGCAGCATTCGGCGAGCGCATCGAGCGCGTCGTCGTCGTTGACGGCTTCGTATTTCACGCGGCCGATGGTTGCGAGCAGCGCGTGCTCCGGCCCGACGCCGGGATAGTCGAGGCCCGCGGACACCGAATGCGTTTCCTGGATCTGGCCGTTCTCGTCCTGCAGCAGCAGCGAGTACGTGCCCTGCAGCACGCCCGGCGTGCCGTAGGCGATCGAGGCGGCGTTCTGGCCGAGTCCGCCGCCGATGCCACCGGCTTCCAGGCCGAGCAGCGCCACGTCGCGATCTTTCACGAACGGATGGAACAGGCCGATGGCATTCGAACCGCCGCCGACGCAGGCCACCGCGATATCCGGCAGTTTGCCGGTGAGCGCCAGCATCTGTTCGCGCGCTTCGCGGCCGATCACCGACTGCAGTTCGCGCACGATGTAGGGATAGGGATGCGGACCGATGGCCGAACCGAGGCAGTAGTACGTGCCATTGGGATCGGACACCCAGTCGCGCAATGCTTCATCCACCGCGGCGCGCAGCGTCTTGTCGCCGCTGGTCACCGGCATCACGGTCGCGCCCAGCAGTTTCATGCGACCGACGTTCGGCGCCTGGCGTTCCATGTCGATCGCGCCCATGTACACGGTGCAGGGCATGCCGAGTCGCGCGCACGCCGCGGCCGAAGCCACGCCATGCTGACCCGCACCCGTTTCCGCGATCACGCGCTTCGCGCCGAGCTTCTTCGCCAGCAATACCTGGCCGATGGAATTGTTGATCTTGTGCGCACCGGTGTGCGCCAGATCCTCGCGCTTCAGCCAGACATCGGCGCCCCATCGCTGCGACAGGCCGCGCGCATGCGTGAGCGGCGTCGGGCGTCCCACCCAGCTTTTCAGTTCGGCGTGAAACTCGGCGAGAAAGTCGGCGTCGCGCAGGTAGCGATCGACGCCGGCCTGCAGGCGGTTCAGCGCCGGCACCAGCGTCTCCGGCACGAAGCGCCCGCCGAAGGGGCCGAACCGGCCGGCGCGATCCGGGTAGGCATCGTTCAGCACCGCGGCGAGCACCGCCTGCGCATCGATGGAGTTCACATCCGTTTTCATTGATCTGCTCCGCTGTGTGCGGCGCGCGCCGCACGTACAAATTCGACGATCTTGTTCACGTCCTTGACGCCGGACGCGCTTTCGACGCCGCTGCTGACGTCGACGCCGAAGGGCCGCACGCTGCGAATGGCCTCGGCCACATTCGCGGCGTTCAGGCCGCCGGCCAGCACGAGCTGCGTCTTCGTTGCCAGCGCCGCGGCCGCATTCCAGTCCGCGACGATGCCCATGCCGCTCACCGGACCTTCGAACAGCAATCGCGGCGGCGGCGAGGCCGGCGCGCGGCCAACGCGATACACCGGCAGCACGGCGAGGCCCGCCGGAATCTGCAGCGTATGCAGATCTTCTGCATCGGTCTGCAGCACATCAGGGCGAAACACGCGCCACACTTCATCGAGCAGCGACTGCGTCGGGTGCTGCATGACTGCGACCCGCTGCATCGAGATCGTCATCGCCTCGATCAGCTCCGCTGCGCGCTGAACCGTGAGCTGGCGTTTCGACGGCGCGAACATGAAGCCGATGGCATCGGCACCGGCGTCGCTCGCTGCTTCGATGGTCTCCCGGGAAGTCAGTCCGCAGATCTTGATCCACAGACTCATGGGCGCAGTCCGGCGCTCATTCGTCTTCTCCGGTGATGCGCATCCTGCGGGTGCGCGTCGCCATGGCGCGTTCGCGACCGGCGGCAAGCAGGCTGCCCAGCAGCTCGCGCGGCTTGTCCGAATGCATCAGCGTCGTGCCGACGAGCGCGACCTGGTAGCCGATGTCGACCACGGTGCGCACGTCGTCGACGGAGCCGACGCCGCTTTCCGCGACATGCGCGTAACCGGGCGGCAACTGGTCGACGAGTTCTTCGAGCCGGCCGAATTCGACGGTGAGCTTTTCCAGATCGCGGCAATTGAGACCGACGAGGATGCGTTCGTCATGCGCCTTGCGCAGCGCCAGCACGTCGTGGGCGGTCTGCAGGTCCATGGCATCGAAGGCTTCGAGCAGCACGAACATCTTGAGCATCGCGGCGCAGTCGAGCAGTTCGGTGATGCGGCTGCGATCGAGCATGCGCACGATCACGAGCGCACCGCCGGCACCCGCCGCGCGCGCTTCCATCACCTGGTAGGGATCGACGAGGAAATCCTTGCGCATCGCCGGGACCTTGTGCGGCGCGAGGATCGCGGCCGCCTGCGCGAGATGTTCCAGCTTGCCGCCGAAGCGGCTCGGCTCGGTCAATACCGAGACGGCGCAAGCACCGCCCTGCGCATAGGCCTGCACGCGCGCTTCCACACCCGTGGTATGTGCAGACAGATCGCCCGCCGAGGGCGAATGCAGCTTGCACTCCGCGATGACGTCGAATCCTTCGGCGCAGAGCTTGAGGCGCGGCGGCGGCGGCAGGTCCGAGACGCGCGCCCACAGCGCCTGTTCGGATTCCTTCGCGCGCGCCTGTTCGAGCCGGGCTAGGCTCGTTTGCGTCATTTCGGTGAGCAGGCCAGTCATAGAGAAAGTGACGAGGTGACGAGGGTGACGTAAGTGACGAAGGCAGGGCGGAAATGGCGATTCATCGACACGTCCGTCCGAAGGCTGCCAGTTTGTCCAGAACCTGTTTGCCGGCGCCGCTATCGATGGCCGCACCGGCCATCTGCGCGGCCTCGCGAGGCGACTGTGCCTTGCCCAGCAACTCCAGAACAAGTGCGGCTTGCAACACGATGGCGTCGCGATGCGGACCGCGGTCGCGGCCTTCCAGCACGGCGCGCAGGTGCTGCGCATTGTGCGCCGCATCCCCGCCCTTCAGATCTTCCGCGGTGCAACGCGACAGGCCGAATTCCCCGGCGTCGCGCACGCGGCGCGTCACCTTGCCGGGACGCACGTCGAAGAACTCGAACGGACCGACCGGCGTCGCTTCGTCCCAGCCGGGGTGTCCATGCACGACGAAGGTCCGCTCGATCGGCATGCCGCTCAGCGCATCCGCCATCAGGGCCGCCGCATCGATGTGATACGCGCCGATGAGGTGATACGGCGGCGCTGCCGGATTCAGCAGTGGCCCGAGCACATTGAATACCGTGCGCACGCCGAGCGCCTGACGGATCGGCATGATGGTCTTCATCGCCGGATGGAAGTGCGGCGCGAAGAAGAACGTGAAACCGGTGGCGGCAAGGCACTCGCCGGAGGTCACTTCATCGAGCGGCAGCGTCAGGCCCAGGGCGCGGATGACGTCGGCGCTGCCGCTGCGGCTCGAAATGGAACTCGTGCCATGTTTGGCGACGCGAATGCCCATCGCGGCCACCAGCAGCGCCGCGCCGGTGGACAGATTGAAACTGCCCGATCCGTCGCCGCCGGTGCCGACCATGTCGACCAGCGGCGAGCCTTCCGGCAATACCGGTCGGCGCGCGAGTCCGCGCATCGACGTCGCGAAGCCGCGCAATTCATCGGCCGTCAGGCCTTTCATGCGCAGGGCCGTGAGCACGGCGCCCGCCATCGCCGGCGGCGTATTTGCATCGGTCAGCGCCATCAGCAGCTGCGAGGCTTCGCTCTCGCTCAGATGCTGTCGATCGAGCAGCCGCTCCAGCGTGTCACGCAATGCGCTCATGCGTTCGCCTCGCGCCGGGCCAACGTCTGTTTGAGGAAGGCGCCCATCAGCACCGGACCCTGCGGTGTCAGTACGCTTTCCGGATGGAACTGCACGCCTTCGACCGTCAGCGTCCTGTGGCGTACGCCCATGATCTCGCCCTCGTCGGTGCGCGCGGTGACTTCGAGCACGTCCGGCAGCGACTGCGGCTGCGCGATCAGCGAGTGATAGCGGCCTGCTTCGAAGGGTTCGGGCATGTCGGTGAAGATCGAACGCCGATCGTGATGCACCAGCGAGGTCTTGCCATGCATGAGCCGGCCGGCGCGCACGACCTTGCCGCCGAACACTTCGACCAGCGACTGGTGACCGAGGCACACGCCGAACACCGGCACTTCGCCGGCGAACGCCTCGATCATTTTCATGGAGACGCCCGCCTCGTGCGGCGTGCCCGGACCCGGCGAAATGCACAGATGCGTGGGCTTGAGCGCACGCGCCTCGTCGACGGTGATCTGGTCGTTGCGATGGACCAGCACGTCGGCGCCCAGCACCAGGAAGGCCTGCACCAGGTTGTAGGTGAAGGAATCGTAGTTGTCGATCAACAGCAGTCGTGGTTTGTTGAACGGGGGCTTGTTCATGGGGTTGCTCACAGACCTTCCTCCGCCAGCGCCAGCGCGCGCCGCACGATGGCGCTTTTCGCCAGCACTTCCTGGTATTCCATCTGCGGCACGCTGTCGGCGACGATACCGGCGCCCGCCTGGTAGCTGTAGGTATCGCCGCGGAACACCATCGTGCGGATGGTGATGGCCTGATCCATGTCGCCGCCGGTGCCGAAGTAGCCGACCGTGCCGCCGTAGAAGCCGCGCCGCACCGGTTCGAGTTCGTCGATGATTTCCATTGCGCGTACTTTCGGCGCACCGACGAGCGTGCCGGCAGGGAAGGCGGCGGCGAACAGATCGAATGCATCCTTGCCCGGCGCCAGCTGGCCGTTCACGCCGCTGACGATGTGCATCACGTGGCTGTAGCGCTCGACGTGACGATACGGATTCACGCCGACGGAACCGGCCTTCGCAACGCGGCCGAGATCATTGCGCGCGAGATCGACGAGCATGACGTGCTCGGCGTTTTCCTTCGGGTCGGCGAGCAACTCCTTCTGCAGTACTTCGTCGTGCGCCGCGTCTTCGCCGCGCGGACGCGTGCCCGCGATCGGCCGCATCTGCGCCAGCCCGCCGGAAAGTTTGACCAATGCTTCCGGGGACGAACCAACGACCACGCAATCGCCGAGATCGCAGTAGTACATATATGGAGAGGGATTGAGCAGCCGCAGCGCGCGATAAGTTTCGAAAGGTTCCAGGCTGCATTGGCCGGAGAAACGTACCGACAACACGAGCTGATACACATCACCGGCCGCAATGTATTCCTTGGTGCGCGCCACCCCCTGCAGGAATTCAGCCTCGCTCAGACTGCCAACTGCAGGCGAATAGCTGATGCGCTTGTCGGACGCCGGCACCGGTCCGCGCAGCGCCTGGATGACTTCCTTGCGCAGCGCCAGCCGTTCGCTCTCGGAACCGGCGTGCAGCAACGCGACGCCGCGGGTCAGGTGATCGAACACCAGCATCGAACGCGGCGCCAGGTAATGCGCATCCGGCGTCGATTCGATGCGGCGGGCGCGATTCGGCAGGCGTTCGAAGTAGCGCACGAGATCGTAGCCGGCGACGCCCACGAGACCGCCCGGCAGCGGCACGCCCGGAATCTGCGGCTGCGGCTGCGGCGCTTTCGCCAGCGCGGCGCGCAGGGCATCGAGTAGTTCCTGCTGGTTGCGCGGGGCCGCGGTCGTCCTGCCGTCGACCGTCAGGCCGCGTTCGTCGAGCCGGACTTCGAGACAGTCGCCGAAACCGATGAAGGAATAGCGGGCCAGCCGTTCGCCGCCCTCCACGCTTTCCAGCAGGAAGCGCGGCCGGAACGGCTTCAGTTTCATGAAGGCCGATACCGGGGTATCCAGGTCGGCGGCGATGTCGAAAGGCGGTTTCATAGAAAATCCAGGCAATAAAAAACCCATCCCGGCTATTCGCTCGGAGATGGGTCTTCTGGGTTCTTCAGCGGTGTTTTGTTAAGCGCAGCGCAATCCAGCAGCCCTCTCCTAGGAGTGCCGCCACCACCAACCATGAATGTGAGCGCTGGTATACATCGGGCCGGGAGTATTACCGGCGGCCGGAGGGGGAGTCAAGGCGGAAGGCTACAACCCTTCCACATCCATTCCCCGTTCGGCCAGCCACTGCTTCCTTCGCTCGTAGTCCGGCATCGCACGCTCGACGCGCTGCCAGAACTCCGGCGTATGTAACCGCTCATGCAGATGGGCAATTTCGTGAACGACGACGTACTCGGCAATGCGCGTCGGCAGGAGGACCGACTTCCAGTGGAAGTACAGCCAGTTGCCTTTGCCGCAGGAACCCCAGCGGTAGCCCAGATCCTGCACTTTGACCCCGGCGGCCTCTACCTGCATTCGGGCTGAATACTCGGCGACCTTCGCTGCAAACCACGACTTGCCTCGCTCGCTGTACCAGCGAATGAAATGTGTGCGCGCGCATTTCGATTCCGACTTCACCAGATGAAAGCGGCCGTTGGCCAGCCTGAGCGGCGCATTCTGTCGGGCCACGAGTTTCAGCCGGTAGCTGCGACCGCGGTACAGGAATCCTTCGCCGCTCACGAACGATTTGCGCCGGAACGGCCGGCGCAGCAGATCCTTCTCGGCGAGCTTGGTGTAGATCCAGAAACGCTTCTCCAGCACGAAGCTCACGAGCTGAGCCTCTGCCGCCTGCGGCGGCGCCGCGAGTAACAGGTCGCCGCGACGGTCGACCGTGATCTGCAGCGTGCGACGGCGACTGCTGCGTTTCACCGAAAACTTCAGATCCTCGACGGTCAGCGTGTTCATGCGGTCATCAGCTTGTGATGGTTGGCGCGCGCCAGATCCATGAGCTTGTCGACCAACGCATCCGCGTCGTCCAGCTCCACCCTGCGCGACGCCATCAGGTGCTCGAAGAGCCGGGTGGCAAGCGCGTCCTGGTCGGGCTTCTTGTTGGGACGCCAGAAGTTCTCGGTGAGCTCGGCAGCGATGATGTCCACGACTTCCATCGTGAGGTTCATGACAGCGCCTACCTGTTCTGCGTCTGCGTCATTTCCGGTCTGCGTTTCTTCCATCATCAGGCGAAAGAACGGCAGACAGTGCTCGGGCAGATCCGGCAATCCTTCATCGCCTTCCGACTGACCGGCCTTGAGGTTCCGGATGATGTCCTGCAACGCGGCGATCTGCTCCTCCCAGTTGTCGCCGAGCTGCTCGAGGATGTCCTTGAGCCGTTCGCTGAGCTTGCGATACAGCACCGGGTCTTCGTCGAGATGCTTGCGGATATGCGACCGGATGGCGTGTTCCATTTCGGACGCCTTGGCCCTTGGCCCCGCCTGCTCCTGCACGTGCGCTGCAAAGTTGGCATCGGTCAGGGAGATCGGCGGAATCTTCGGATCGATGCCCAACGAGATCACATGGTCGTCGATGAGCTTGCGCACTTTGGCGCCGACGTCCTTGCCGATCTGCGGCATGTCCTTGTAGCGCGTGCGGGCGCGGGCATGGATGTAGGCGAGCGTCTTGGCGTCACGCGTGAACGGCAACCCTTCCGGGCGCGGCAATACGGTGTCCAGCGATTCCAGGAAGTGTCGGAGCTTGACGGTGAACTCGGCGCGCAGGCGTTCATCGCGCAGCACATCCACGCACGCCTCGCGATCTTCCAGCGAGTCGATCCCGTTGCGCCGGAAGATATGGATGGCGCGCAGGTGCCGATCGCGCAACGCCGGGATTTCATCTTTCAGGCTCTGCAATGCGCCGGCGACATCTTCGTCCGCATACGCCGCCAGCGCTTCCTTCAGGTGATGGGCCAGACCGTAGTAGTCCACGACGATGCCGGCGCGCTTGCCGAAGCCCGTGCGATTGACGCGCGCGATGGCCTGCAGCAACTCGGCTTCCTTGATCGGGCGATCGAGGTACATCACGCCTTCGATGGGCGCATCGAAACCGGTGAGCAGCATCGATTTCACGATCAGGAAGGCAAGCGGATCGCGCTTCTGAGGGTCGTCGTGAAGCAGCGGCTTCCTGAAGCGTTTGATCAGTCCCTCCTGCACGGCGCCGTCGGTCCATTGCTTCCACGCCGGATCGTCATTGTTGCCGCCGGAAATGATGGGTGCGCACTCGAGTGCCTTGAGCGCTTCGCGATAACGCCATGCCTGCACGACGGCCTGCACCTTCGGCGGCCGCTGGCACAGCGCCTCGTCATCCAGCGTCTGGTCCGCTGGCGACAGACTTTCCGCATCGTTCAGCAATTGCGCACGCGCAGCGTTCAGCGCATCGAGATAGCGGACGGCTGCGAGCCGGCTATACGCCACCACCTGCGCCTTGTAGCCGTTGGGCAGGATATTCGTGACGTAGTGACGCAGGATGTCGCGCGCCTTCTCCTTGATGAGTTCCGGCGCTTCGAAGATCTGGCCCCGGGTGGCGTACTTCTTCTTGATGGCTTCGAGTTCTTCCTCGCTGCGGGTGCGGAACAGATCCTCGAACAGCTCATCCAGACTCGCGCCATCCTTGACGGCGCCCTGCGCGGTGCGCCCTTCGTAGAGCACGGGAACCGTCGAACCGTCCTGTTCGGATTCGCGGATGGTGTAACGGTCGATGAACTCGCCGAAGATCTCGTGCGTGCGCTTCTTCTCGCCCATGATGATCGGCGTGCCGGTAAAGCCGATCTTGGCGCAGTTCGGCATGCTGCTCATCAGGTACGCGTGCAGATCGTTGGTGTGACTGCGATGCGCTTCATCGACCAGCACCAGGATGCTGCTGTCGTCGTTGAGCACGTCGGTTCGCGGCGCATCGGAAACGTGCGGATACTTCGGCAGATCCTCGAGCTTCAGCGGCTCCTCGTCGGCCGCATCGCTCTCGCCGTACTTCTGCACCATCCCGAAGACGAGGCCCGGCCCCTTGCGGGTCACCAATGTCCTGAGCGCCGCCTTGCTGGTCGCGATCTCGACCGTCTCGCCTGACAACGCGGCGGTCTCAGCAAGCTGGCGCTGCAGATCCTTGCGATCGGTAACGACAATGATTTTGAAGCGCCGCAGCTGCGGATCGGTGCGCATCTTGCGGACCAGGAACACCATCGTCAGGCTTTTCCCGGAACCCTGTGTGTGCCAGATGATGCCGCCGCGCCGATCGTGCTCACCGTCCTGCCATCGCGTCTGGCCAGTCCGCAGTCGCTGCACTGCCTTGCTCACTGCACGAAACTGTTGATAGCGGCACACGGCCTTCATCGTCTGTCCGCGCGTGTGCATGAACAGCATGAAATGGCGAACGATGTCGAGCAGGTTGGCCTTGCTCAGCATTCCGGCGATGGTGAACTCCTGTTCTGAAGGCTTCTTGCCAAGCTGTGTCGCAACGTCGCTCTCCGTCAGCGGCGCAACCGTCTTCCACGTCGCATAGTCCTCGAACAGGCCGCCGATACAACCGACGCGTGCCTGATCGAAGCTGGTCGCGATGAGCAGTTGGTTCGTATGGAACAGCGGCTCATTGCCTTCGTTGTCCTCGACTTCGAAGGTGGCGCGGCGTTGATTGCTGTAGCGGCGCAACTGATCGACCGCCTGCACCAACGGTTCCGGCACGGACGGGCTCTTGCATTCCACGACGACGAGCGGCATGCCGTTCACGAACAACACCAGGTCCGGCACGATGAAGCCCTTGCCGCGGTCGTAGCCGGGCGGGCAATCGACGCGAAACTGACTGATCACCGTGAACTGATTGTTTTCCGGCTTTTCCCAGTCGATGTATCGAAGGGTCTGCCCGCGTCCACCATTCCAGTCCGGCAGGCCGTCGACGGTGATGCCCTTGAGCAGCAATTCCGTGGCGATCTGATTCGCTTCGATCAGCTTCGGCGCGCTGATGCGCGTGATGGCGGATACAGCCTCGGAGAGGCGACCTTCATCCAGCCAGGATTTGCCGTCGCGCAGATTCAGTTCGCGCAGCTTCTGTCGGAGAACGGATTCCTGGATGACTTGAGAGAAGCCGGCGCGTTGCGTCGCAGCCGGATCGTCGAGGGAACCCGCAACGTGAGTCCAGCCCAGACTGGCGAGGTGCTCGATGAATCGGCGTTCGACGTCTTCGAGTTCCCAGCCCATGGGTGAGCCTCGTTAGTCCTTGAGCAGTGGCGTGACGCGGACGCGACCGGTGAGGAGGTCGTCCATGAGGCCTATCTTCACCGAGTTCAGTTTTTCAAACCTGCGCACCTCCTCATCCACCTCAATATTGAGGGATGCAACGCGGCGCAACACTTCATCTTGCTCATCAGAAAGCGGCCAACCTAACAGAAGCCCGAGTAAGATCGCGCTATTGGCGACGTCGCGACCTCCTGAATTTACATGCGCCCGCGTCTGCCTTCGTAATCTGTGGTCACTGCTTAACACGAGTTGCACGTACTCGGGCCTAGCCTTCATCAAGTCGATGGAGATTCGCATGAAATTCGAGGACATTATCCACCCAACCTCAGCAGCCCCAACAACGACAGATCGGCCCACATCAGCCACGCGAGAAAATACGATGTCGCCGATGTGGACCTCAAAATCGGCAAGAGAACGGGCCTTCTCTTCCGAGATATAGAGCAGCTCGCCTTCAATGAATTTCCTATCTCCAAGCGATCCAATGGTGATCACAGGCCTTCCAACCTGGCGCCAGTGCTCACCCTTCAACGTCGAACCAAAGGGGCCAGTCCGAATCACGCTCCTCTCGGGTGACGCTCTCGACTGCAAACCGGAAACATCCCACTCCTTCGGAATCCACCCCAGCCGCGACGGCTTGTACAGGTGAGGCGCTTCGCTCTGCGGCGGACGCAATTCGCCGTTCTCGTCGATGCCGCACGTCAACAGATCGTGCAGCAACCCCTGCTTGACCTGCTTGAGCTTCTCGATGATCGCCTCGGTCTGGCGGATGGCGGTGTCGAGGGTGTCGATGATCTGCGTGATGAGCCTCTGCTCACCGGATGGCGGCAAGTCGATAGGAATCGACTCTAGAATTTCCTTCGATAGACCTCCGCGTCCTCCACCTGACGAGCGCGCTCGCAGCTCCTCATATCTGCGATCCAAATTGTGAAAAAGATATCCCGTCAACAGTGACGATTCGTCACCGCGCAAGAGCGCTATCGATTGATTCGTACTCAGAGCACATAACGTAAGGGCCACAGTGCCACGAGTCTTTCCCTGCCCAGCGAGTCCAACTGCCACTGCAGGCGGAGAAGTCAGCGTCGCGTTCGATATCGCTAGGCCTGCCTCAGTAATTCGACCTGGCACGTCGTAAACCCGGCGTAGATTCACATCCCCCGAGGCCATCCAAGGGATAGAACCACCCCAATACTTCGGAATTCCCGTGGGAGGGGTTCCTCCCAACGTGCAACTACTGACCTCTCTGAGTTTGACAGACCGCCAGCCGCTCGGCGGCGGATTGCTTTGCCGGAAGCCAGATGAATTATTTGCGAAATCTTCGAAACTAGCGTCCGTCATCGCCCGTCCTCCAGCAAGTTCAACACCAACCGAATCATCAACTCCTTCTGCCTCGGATCGCTCTCCGCCACCAGAAGCGCGAGCGCCACCATCGCATTGTCCGCCAGCCGCGGCTCGCCATCCGCTCGCAACAGCAACTGATTGCGCCGCAGATACTCCAGGAACAGCAGCGTGCCGATGCGCTTGTTGCCATCCGAGAACGGATGGTCCTTGATGACGAAGTACAGCAGATGTGCCGCCCGCGCCTGCACCGTCGGATACAGCGGTTCGCCGCCGAAGGTCTGTTCGATCGCGCCGAGAATGCCTTCGAGCTGATCGCCGCGTTCGCGGCCGAAGAGGTCGGTCGATTCGTTGCGGCTTGCGAGGGCGGCGCGCAGAGCCTGGATGGCGGCCCGCGCCCGCGTCAGGGAGAGTTCGCTGGATTGCGCGACCGGATTTGCCGGCGTCGATGGGAGGCTGTCTTCGTCGTACTCCAGCAGCAGTTTCCACGCGCGCGTGTAGCGCTGCACGACATCGAGCACGGCACGACCCTGCTCCGTGACCAGGAACTGATTGCGCAGCGTGTTCGACAGCAGTTCGACGGCCTGTTCGATCTCGGTGAAGCCCCGTTCACGCAGGCGCTTTTCGTTCAGCGTGTAGCCGCGCAGCAGGTGATCGCGCAGGGTCTGGGTGGCCCAGATACGGAACCGGGTGCCTTGCTTTGACTTGACGCGATAGCCGACGGAAATGATGGTGTCGAGGCTGTACAGGACGACGGGCTTGTCGGACAGAGCAATATGCATTTTTTGCATATTGCTTTCCTCGGGCAATTCTCCCTCCGTGAAGACGTTGCGAATGTGCCGCGACACTACGGACTGATCCCGGCCAAACAGCTCGACCATCTGTGCCTGGGTCAGCCAGACGGTATCGCGTTCGAGCCGCACGTCCAGCTGAATCCTGCCGCCGGGCGGCTGATACAGAATCACCTCGCCGCTCACAGTCTCTGGCGCTGCATCCGGCGGCCTGGGCTGCATCCGTCCTTTGCGGTGTGCCGAACGCCTGGCAGGCGCCTTCGCTTTCACCGCCTTCGCTCGCGTGCTTGCAACTTTCTTCGATCGAGCTTTCATGTCTCACTCCTTGAGAATCGATGTTTCAATCCCAGCCAGAGACGCCCCCACCCTAACCCTCCCCCGCTTCGCGGAGGAGGGGACGGAGGAAGCGCGACTGCCCTTCTGACTATCCGCTATCCGCCATCCGCTATCCGCTTCTTCTCCTTCAGACATACCCCAATCCCTTCAGGTACTCCTGCAGCTGCTTCGCCGCCGCGTCGCGGTCGTGCTCGATCTCGGTGAGTGTGACCTTGTACTTGTCCCACCAGTTCTCGAACGCGGCAACGATCTGCTGGCGATGCTGGGTGATGTAGCGTTCGACGATGGTGCGCATGTCGTCGTGCAGGATCGTGAGCAACAGGGTCGCGGCCTTTTTCTCGTCGAGCGCATCGACGGCGGCGTTCAGTTGCCTGACCAGTTCGCCTTCGCTGCCCTTCAATTGCTTCCTGACCGCGCCGAGGTCTTTCTTCCAGGCGGCCATCTGGGTCGGGTCGACCGCGGTTTCGTCCTCCGCTTCGGCGGCCTCGTCGTCTTCGCCAGTCTCGTTCTGTGGCGTCGCTGCCTTGATCTGCGCTTCGAGCTCGGCCTTTTTCGCTTCCAGCTCTGCAAGCTGCGCCACGAAATCATTCAGGAGAAACCGGACCAGCTTGTGATCCAGCGGATCGTGCTTCGACTCCTCGTCCTCCAGGGCCGTGATGATGCTCGTGCGCCAGGCGTCGATGACGCCCTTGCTGCCGCGCGCCATCAGGGTGAGGAAGTCGTATTTCGATTGATCCCAGAACCCCGCCACGATGCCGCGCACCTGGAAGGCATCCAGCAGGCCCAGCGGATCGAGCGCCGCGCTGAAGCTTCTGAGCACATCGTTGCGAACGCCGACGAAGCTCCCCTGTCCGGCCAGTTTCGTGATCCTGCTGGCGTGGGCCTTCCACCACTGATCGAACGCGTCGCGCACCGTGCGCTCCTTCGCGAGGAGGCCCGGATTGTTTTCGATCGCAGGCTTCAATGACTGGCGAGTCGTGACATCGGCACGGAACTCCAGGTAGCGGGCATCCCGATCCTGGAGCAATTCGCTGGCGCTGAATCCATGAGCCGCGAACAACGGCTGCTTCGCAGCGACCTCGTCGCGTGGGACGCCGCCCAGCAGGTGCGCGCGCACGTCATGCGGTTCGGGCGGCGGCGCGTTGTCGGCATAGCGGCGAATGTTCAGATTGAAATCATTGGCGCGCAGCGTCTCGACATCGACCACGGCAGCGAAGCCAGGCACGTCGGCAAATGCTTCGAAGGTATTAACGATCCGCTCGGTGTGTTCAGGATGCAGATAGTTCTGCGCCCGGCCTTCGAAGTATTCCCGGTCGGCGTTGATGAACAACACCTTGCCGCGCCGCTCCTTCGGCTTGCCGCTCCTGCCGTTGACCGTCTTGCGCATTACCAGGATGCATGCAGGAATGCCGGTGCCGTAGAACAGGTTGGGCGCGAGGCCGATGACGGCTTCGAGCAGATCCTCCTGAATCATGGCGGCGCGGATCGCTCTTTCCTCGCCGCCGCGAAACAGGACGCCGTGCGGCATGACGGTCGCCAGCAGTCCGCCGTCCGCCAACACATGCACCATGTGCTGCACGAACATGAGATCGGCTTTCTTCGAGCCCAGCGGCACCTGGCCGAAACGAAAACGCTCGGGAAACTTCGGCGCCCACAGGGCGCGGCCCTCGCGATCCTTCTCGGTGTTGCCCCAGTTGATCGAGAACGGCGGATTGGTGAGCACCCGGTCGAAGCGCCTGAGTTCGCCGCCATCGACATGCTGCGGCTCGGCAAGCGTGTCTTCATTCAGCAGGTCCGCCGTGCGGATGCCATGCAGCAGCATGTTCATCTTGGCAATGGACCAGACGGTGCCATTCGCCTCCTGTCCGTACAGATTGGCCTTGCGTCCGTCCTCGCCCTGCTCGTCGATGAATTCCTTGGCCGCGATCAGCATGCCGCCGGAGCCGCAGCAGGGATCGTAGATGTGATGCTTCTGCGCCGGCTTGAGCAGCCGCACCATCAGCTTCACCACGGAGCGCGGCGTATAGAACTCGCCGCCCTTCTTGCCGGCGGAATCGGCGAAGTCGCTGATCAGGAATTCATACGCCGCACCGAGCAGGTCGGGAAACTCGAAGTCCTCGTTGCGCAGCCGATACGTGCTGAAGTGGGTGATGAGCTGGCGCAGCCTGATGTCGGGGATCTTGCTCTGGCCGACCTTGCGCGTGAAGTCGATGTGCTCGAGCACATCGGACAGCGTGCTGTTGTGCTCTTCAAGGCCGCCCAGCGCCTTGTTCAGCTCGCCGCCGACGTTCTCGTGGGCCTCGTTGACGAGCTGTTCCCAGCGGGACACGGGCGGCACATAGAAGGAATCTCCATACCAGCGTGGATGGTCTGCGAGTTTTTCTGCCTTTGCCTTGGCGAGGCCGCCGGCGACCTGCTGCGCAACGACTTCCTCCCGCCGCTCCTCGAACACATCCGAGCAGCGCTTCAGAAACAGCATCCCGAAGATGTATTCCTTGAACTCGGAGGCGTCCATCTTGCCGCGCAGGATGTCGGCGGCCTTGAAGAGGTGGTGTTCGAGCTGGTTGAGCGTTAAGGGCATCGTTCTTGAAGAGTCGTTGGAGCAGGCGCGGTGCAGGCGCCCGCCCCGCTCTTCTAATTCATTGATCCGATTCGTAAAGATAGGACGCCCACCGGGGAAAGTCGACCGGGCCGGATCGACCGCATTGCCGTGCCAGGAAGGTGACGAGTCGGAATAGAGATGCTCTTTAATCTCGCCAGTGCCTTACTTGATCAGCCGCAGATTCACCGGATACCGGTACGCCACCCCTTCGCTCGCCTTCACGGCGGCGATGATGATGAACACCAGATCCGCCAGGCTGAGCAGGAGCAGCAGCAGGAAACCGATGGCGACGATCATCAGGATCACGCACACGATGGCGGCGAGGAACACGGTGATCTGGAAGTTGAGCGCTTCCTTGCCCTGATCGTTCACGAAGGGCATTTCGTCCTTCTTGATCAGCCAGACGATCAGCGGGCCGAGCACGGCGCCGATGCCGGTGACGAGACCGAGCAGCGCGCTCAGATGCACGCCGACGGCCCAATTGCGTTCCTGCTGACCCGGAGCGGGCGTGAGATCCGTCATGTGGGAACCCGTGACGATGGAGGCGCAGTGCGCGGTGACGGAAGCGTAACGCCTTCCTTCTCTCCTGTCAGTCACGGGTCATGGCGAGGATCCGGCAGTCGAGACGAAGAGCGCGAACCGCAAAAGACCGCATAAAAGAATGCGAAAGAAAGTAGGAGCGGGGTTCCATTTTTGACGGTCTTTTGCGGCCCCTCTCCTCCTTCCGATTCCCGTTCCTGCAGAAGTCCTCATCTTCTACCGCGATGGAATCCCGGCTAACCGCTTTGTCACCGGGTCGCGACTGATCCCTCACGGCACCCCTCGTAGGATTTCACTCATGCCGGCGCACTGCTGCGTCCGCAATGACCATGAATACACGAGGGAGATTTATGAGCTCGCGAAGAATGTGGGGTGGCGTCGCTACGGCGGTTACGGTTGCACTGGGCACGGCCCTGGGCGGCCCGGCAATGGCCGATGCCGCCGCGGATGGCGCGAATGCGTCCGCGACCCTGGAGAACATCGTCGTCACGGCGCGCCGCCGCGAGGAACAGGTCCAGGACGTGCCGCTCGCGATCTCGGTCGTGAACTCCAGCACACTGGAAAAGACCGGTACGTTCAACGTCGGCAAGCTCAGCCAGCTGCAGCCGTCGGTGCAGTTCTATTCCAGCAACCCGCGTAATTCCGCGGCGAACATCCGCGGCATCGGTGCGCCATTCGGTCTGACCAACGACGGCATCGAGCAGGGCGTCGGCATCTACATCGATCAGGTGTACTACGCGCGCAGCGCGACGGCGACCTTCGACTTCCTCGATGTCGACCAGATCGAAATCCTGCGCGGACCGCAGGGCACGCTGTACGGCAAGAACACCACCTCGGGCGCCATCAACGTGACTTCGCGCAAACCGAGCTTCACGCCCGAAGCGGATGCCGAAGTCAGCTACGGCAACTATGGATTCGTGCAGGGCAAGGGCTCCGTTTCGGGACCGATAACCGACAAGCTCGCCTTCCGCCTCGGCACCTCGTACACGCAGCGCGACGGCACGATCCGCAATGCCGCGACCGGTGACGACATCAACGAACAGGACAACCTCGGCTTCAAGGGCCAGCTGCTGTGGGAAGCGAGCGATTCGCTGAGCGTCAAGTTCTCGGCGGACTATACGCACTCCGATCCGCTCGGCTTCGGCCAGCTCTACGTGCGTGAAGGCTCGACGCAGCGTCCGTTGAGCCGTCAATACGCCGCGCTCGCCGCTGCCTCGAACTACCAGGTGCCGAGCACCAATCCGTTCGATCGCGTGACCGATCTCGACGCCGAACTCACGGCCGAGCAGTACTTCGGCGGCGCGTCGGTGCTGGTGGAATGGGATGTCGGCCCCGGGCGGCTTACGTCGGTGTCCGCGTATCGCAAATGGGACTGGTATCCGAAGAACGACCGTGACTTCATCGGCCTGCCCATTACCACGATCTCGGAAAATCCGTCCAAGCAGCGCCAGTACTCGCAGGAACTGCGCTACGCAGCGACCGGCGAAAAGATCGACTACGTCGTCGGCGTGTATGGCTTCTACCAGACCGTCGACACCAACGGCGCACAGGAACAGGGTCCGCTGGCCAGTCGCTGGCTACTGGGCGGTGCGAGCGCCAACAACCCCGCCATCCTCGACGGCCTGCGCTCCGAGAACGACATCGGCCTGAAGAACACCAGCGCCGCTGCGTTCGGCCAGTTGACCTGGCATGTCACCGACGACCTGCGACTGCAACCCGGCCTGCGCGTCAACTACGACAGGAAGGAAGGCAAGTACATTGCCACCGTCACCAACGCGACCAACACACCGTTGACGAGCGAACAGCGCGGCGTGCTGGCGCCGCAGAGCTACGAACCCGAATTCAGCGATACGAATGTCTCGGGCGACTTCACGGTGTCGTATGACATCGCCGACAACGTGCTCGGCTATGCCACGTATGCCAAGAGCTTCAAGTCGGGCGGCATCAATCTCTCCGGCCTGCCGCTGGATGCGGCCGGCCAGCCGATCACTGCGGTGGAAACGGTCAAGCCCGAAGACGTGAATCACTTCGAAGTCGGCTTGAAGTCGCAGTGGTTCGACGGTCGGCTGACCGCCAACCTCGCCGGCTTCTGGACCGAGATCAATGACTATCAGGCCACGGTGACCAACAGCCAGGCCAACGTGATCCGCGGCTATCTCGCCAACGCCGAGCAGATCCGCGTGCGCGGCGTCGAACTCGATCTCTCCACGCAGCCCATCAGCGGCCTGACGCTGTACGCGAACGGCGCCTACAACGATCACGAGTACACGAAGTTCACGGATGCACCGTGCCCGCCGGAACTCGCCGGCGGCACTGCGGCGTCGGCGGCGAATCCGCCGAGCGCGCCGGGTACGCCGGGCGGCTTCAGCCCGGCGTTCTGCGACATCTCAGGCCAGTGGCTGCCGGGCATTTCGAAGGTGTCCGCATCGTATGGCTTGCAGTACGAACTGCCGCTCGCGGCGCTCGGCAGCAACGGCGGCGCGTACTTCGCCTTCGACGGACTGTATCGCTCCAAGTTCTCGTCGAATCCGTCGCGCTCGCTCTACACGGACGTCGATGGCTATTCGCTCGCGAACTTCCGCGCCGGCGTGCGCTTCGGTCAGGGCTGGGACGTGTACGGCTGGGTGCGCAATGCGTTCGACGAGGAATATTTCGACTTCCTCTCGACACAGTCAGGCAACACCGGCCTCGTGATCGGTCAGCCCGGCGATCCGCGCACGTACGGACTCACGGTGAGAGCCTCGTTCTGAGGCTCTCTTCCGTCACGAAGCTTTAACACCCGTCATTCATCCTGTGGAGGCGCACCTTGCGCCTCCACGACAGGATCATCCAATGAAGTTCGACATCTCCAGCACCCGGCGCGCGTTGCTCGCCGCCTTCGCGTTCGGTCTGACGCTCGGCGCATCCGCTGCTCACGCAGCATCGACGACGCTGCTCAACGTTTCCTACGATCCGACGCGCGAGCTGTACGAGGACTACAACAAGGAATTCGCCAAGTACTGGAAAGCGAGGACCGGCGATGAGGTTTCGATCAAGCAGTCGCACGGCGGTTCGGGCAAGCAGGCGCGTACCGTGATCGACGGCCTGCCCGCTGACGTCGTCACGCTCGCGCTCGCCGGCGACATCGATGCGCTGGTCACCAACGGCAAGCTGCTGCCGGTGAACTGGCAGTCGCGCCTGCCACACAACAGCTCGCCCTACACCTCGACCATCGTGTTCCTGGTGCGCAAGGGCAATCCGAAAGGCATCAAGGACTGGGGCGATCTGGTGAAGCCGGGCATCGCCGTCATCACGCCGAATCCGAAAACCTCCGGCGGCGCGCGCTGGAACTATCTCGCCGCGTGGGCCTGGGCGCTCAAGCAGCCGGGCGGCAACGAGGCGAGCGCAAAGGAATACGTGCGCAAGCTCTACAAGAACGTGCCGGTGCTCGACACGGGTGCGCGCGGTTCGACCACGACGTTCGTCCAGCGCGGCATTGGTGATGTGCTGCTCGCGTGGGAGAACGAGGCGTATCTGTCCATCAAGGAACTCGGGCCCGACAAGGTCGAGATCGTGGTGCCCTCACTGAGCGTGCTGGCCGAACCGCCGGTCGCCGTCGTCGACAAGGTCGTGCTGAAGCGCGGCACACGCGACGTCGCCACGGAATACCTGCGGCACCTCTACAGCCCGGAAGCGCAGGAAATCATCGCGAAGAATTTCTATCGCCCGATCGACGCGAAGGTCGCGGAGAAATATGCGAAACAGTTTCCGAAGATTCCGCTCGTGACCATCGCCGACTTCGGCGGCTGGGACAAAACCCAGAAGGCGCACTTCGCGGATGGCGGCGTGTTCGATCAGATCTACGCGCCGAACTAGCGCGCTCTCTTGCTGTGGGGCCGGCTTCAGCCGGCCTTTGTGAGGAGTCAGGCTGAAGCCTGACCTACAAACAAACCCTGACCTGCAGTCAATCGTCGTCCCGGTTCTCCTCCGCCCGCTTCTTCGCCTTCATCCATTCTTCGAGCCGTTTCAGATCGAGCGGCTTGCGCTGCGGCGGCGGAGTCGGCGCGGTCGACGGACCCGTCGGCGGACGCAGTTTGCTGCCCGTCGCGCGGGCATTGTCGTAAGGATCGGAGCCGCCACCGCCCTTCGCCGGCGCGGTGTCATACGGATTGAATCCGCCGCCGGGCAGCGGCTGCCGCTGCGGCGCACTCACGGGCTTGTCGGGATCGAGCCTGGGATTCCTGGCCGTCTCGGCCAGCGACAGCTCGCCGAGATCGAGCTTGCGCAGGCGATGCGTGCTCACATCGCGCGTATAGACGCCCGTCTCCAGCTGCCATTCCCAGGTGGGATTGCCGCGCGAATCGTAGGCCACGCGGCCCGAGCGCTTGTCTCCCCCCTTGTCGCCCACCGCGGTGGGCTGACCCGCCGGCGGCTGCTTCGGGTCTTTCGGTTCACTCATTGGCTGATTCCGGCATCGAACTGACGGGATTCTGGTCCCGCGTACGGGGCCATTGCAATTGCGGCGGGACGATCGGTGATACTCCGCCGGGAAATTGCCTGCGACACAACGACCTCCGATGAACCCACACCGACCGCGCGCCAGCTCTGAGAGACCCGAACTGGCGCGCGGATTCCTTGGCGTGTTCGCCTACAGCCGCCGCGCGCTCGAACTGGTGTGGACCACCAGCCGCCCGCTCAGCATCGCGCTCGGCGTATTGACGCTGCTTGCCGGTATTTTCCCGGCAGCGATCGCGTATGTGGGCGCGCTGATCGTCGATGCCGTGGTCGCAGCGATGCAGGCGGCACCGGCAGATCACGCCGCGCGTACCTCGCATGCGCTGCTGCTGGTCGGCGTGGAAGGCCTGCTGGTCGCCGGCCTGGCCGGTGCGCAACGCGGCCTGTCGCTGTGCCAGTCGCTGCTGCGCGCGCAGCTCGGCCAGCGCGTGAACGTGATGATCCTGGAGAAGGCGCTCACGCTCGATCTGGCGCATTTCGAGAACTCGGAGTTCTACGACAAGCTGACGCGCGCGCGGCGCGAGGCATCGAGTCGTCCGCTGTCGCTGGTCGTGCGCACGTTCGGTCTGGCGCAGAACGCGGTGTCGCTGCTCAGCTATGCGACGCTGCTGATCCAGTTCTCGGGCTGGGCGGTACTCGTGCTCATCCTCGCCGGCCTGCCGGCGTTTCTCGCCGAGGCGAAATTCTCCGGCGCCGCGTTCCGCCTGTTCCTGTGGCGCTCGCCCGAGACGCGCATGCAGCTCTATCTCGAAACGCTGCTGGCGCGCGAAGACCACGTCAAGGAGATCAAGCTCTTCGGGCTCGGCCCGCTGTTCCTGCAACGCTATCGCGCCATCTTTCACAAGCTGTACCGCGAAGATCGTGATCTCACCGTCCGCCGCGACACGTGGGGATTTTTTCTCGGACTCATCGGCACGGCGGCACTGTATGGCGCGTATGCGTGGATCGCACTGTCCGCCATCGCCCGCGCGATCACGCTGGGTCAGATGACCATGTACCTGATGCTGTTCCGCCAGGGACAGGCCGCGGTGTCGGCGATCCTCTCCGCGATCAGCGGCATGTACGAAGACAACCTGTATCTGTCGACGCTCTACGACTATCTGGAAACGCCGGTCGACGCGCCCAGGGGAAACACCGTGCGCGGGCCGCAGCCCGACGATGGCATCCGCTTCGAACACGTCGGCTTCACCTATCCCGGCGCGGAAACGCCGACGCTGGTCGACGTGAACCTGCACATCCGTCCCGGCCAGTCGCTGGCGCTGGTCGGCGAGAACGGTTCCGGCAAGACGACGCTGATCAAGCTGCTGACGCGCCTGTATCCGCCGACGTCGGGCCGCATCCTGCTCGACGGCCAGGACCTGCGCGACTGGGACGAAGCGGCGCTGCGCGATCGCATCGGCGTGATCTTCCAGGACTTCACGCGTTATCAACTGCTGCTCGGCGAGAACATCGGCGCCGGCGACGTACAGCATTTCGAAGATGAAACGCGCTGGCGCGAAGCGGGCGAGAAAGGCATGGCCACGCCCATCGTCGAGTCTCTGCCAGCCGGCTACCGCACGCCGCTGGGCAAATGGTTCAACGACGGTCGCGAACTCTCCGGCGGCCAGTGGCAGAAGATCGCTCTGTCGCGCGCCTTCATGCGCTCACGCGCCGACATCCTCGTGCTCGACGAACCGACGGCCGCGATGGACGCCGCTGCCGAGGCCACGATCTTCGAGCACTTCCGCGCCCTGACCCGCGAGCGCATCGCCATCCTGATCTCGCACCGCTTCTCCACCGTGCGCATGGCCGACCAGATCGTGGTGTTGCAGGACGGCCGCATCGTCGAACATGGCAGCCACGAGGAACTCATGAAGCTCGACGGACACTATGCGCATCTGTTTTCGTTGCAGGCGAAGGGGTACCGATGAACACCATGCGTGTCTGGGCCGCCGAAGCCATCCAGAAGATCGAAGCCGACTTCAACCGCTCGGCGGACACGCATCTGATTCCGCTGCCGTTGCCGGGCTTCGACGGCATCGATCTGTACCTGAAGGATGAATCGAGTCATCCGACCGGCAGTCTCAAGCACCGGCTGGCGCGTTCGCTGTTCCTGTATTCGCTGGCGAACGGCTGGCTGCGCCAGGACAGCACGGTGATCGAAGCATCGAGCGGTTCCACGGCCGTGTCGGAAGCCTACTTCGCACGACTGCTCGGCATGCCGTTCATCGCCGTCATGCCGGCGGCGACCTCGCCCGAGAAAATCGCCGCCATCGAATTCCAGGGCGGCCGCTGCCATCTCGTCGACGACCCGACCCGCATCTACTTCGAGTCCGCGCGCCTCGCGCGCGAAACCGGCGGACACTTCATGGATCAGTTCACCTACGCGGAACGCGCGACCGACTGGCGCGCCAACAACAACATCGCCGAATCGATCTTCAAGCAGATGGCCGAGGAACCGCACCCGATTCCCGAATGGATCGTCTGCGGCGCCGGCACCGGCGGCACCAGCGCCACGCTCGGCCGCTACGTGCGCTATCGCCGCCACGGTACGCGCATCCTGTGCGCCGACCCGGAACGCTCCGTGTTCTTCGATTACTTCGCCGGCTGTCTCAAAGGCCAGCCCGATGCATCGCTCACGCTGCCCGGCGGCTCGCGCATCGAAGGCATCGGCCGTCCGCGCGTCGAAGCGAGCTTCATTCCCGGCTGCGTCGATGCGATGGTGAAAGTGCCGGACGCGCTGAGCCTTGCGGCGATGCGCTACGTCAGCAGCCGACTCGGCCGCCGCGTCGGCGGCTCCACCGGCACCAACTTCGTCGGCGTACTGGCCGTCGCGCAGCGCATGCGCGCGGCAGGCGAACACGGCTCGATCGTCACCATCCTGTGCGACGGTGGCGAGCGCTACTCGCACAGCTACTACAACCCCGAGTGGTACGCGGCCTGCGGAGTCGATATCGCCGCCGCCGATGCAACGCTCGAGGCAATTCTGCAGGGCTTCGCGTCCGACTCGGTGCAGTTCATAAGCCGCTGAAACGACAGCAGCTTGCGTCGTAGATGAGAACGATTATCATCGCCGTCCGTTCGTCGGCACCTTGGCCGACCGGATACCAGCCAGCCTCCCCTCCTGACGTTACGCGCGCCGCGCGAACTTCCCGAGCGCCAGCCAACGTCTTGCCGCCCCCGCTTCCGCCCTGTCGTCGCGGACGGGTGCGGCGCATCCGCGATACACATGAACAGGGAGTCATCGCATGCGTCCTGTCCGCCTTGCCGCAGCGACCGCATTGGGAGTGGCCATCACCGCCACGCTCGCCGTCGCTGCAGAAAACACCGCCTCGGCCGATCCGCAATCGCCGGCCGCGCAACCCGAACCCACGACGCTGCGCGCCATCCAGGTGTCGTCCGATATCGAGGAAACCGCGACCGGTCCCGTCGAGGGTTACCACGCCACGCGCAGCGCGACGGGCACGAAGACCGATACGCCATTGCTCGAAACGCCTTTTTCGGTGCAGGTCGTGAGCCGTGAGTTGCTCGACGATCAGCAGGCGCTGCGCATCGAAGACGCCATCAAGAACGTCAGCGGTGTGTATGTCGCTCAGGGCCCGGACGGCAACACCATGGACACGTTCATGATCCGCGGATTCCAGACCGACTCGTACGGCGCCACCTACCAGGATGGCCTGCGCGATTTCTCGCGGGCGCCGAAGGAAGTGGCAGGCATCGAGCGCGTCGAAGTCCTCAAAGGCCCCGCCGCGATCATGTACGGCCGCATCGAACCTGGCGGCATGATCAATCGCGTCGCCAAGCGTCCGCGTGCTGAGGCGTTCACCGACATCGAACAGCAGATCGGCTCGTACGAGTTCTATCGCACCACGCTCGATTCGACCGGCGCATTGGATGCGGACGAGAGCTGGCTGTATCGCGTCAACGCCGCCTTCGAGGACTCCGACGGCTTCAAGGATTTCACGCACAACCGCCGGCTGTATCTCGCGCCGCAGATCGAATGGCGTCCGGGCGAAGCAACCAGCATTCGCGCGGCGATCGAGTACATGGACGACGATCGTTCGTGGGCGCAGACCTACGGCACGATCGGCGACGTGAACGGACCCGTCGAGATTCCCATCGAAACCAATCTCAACGGCAAGGACGACGTGTACAAGGATCGCAGCGTCAGCTATTCCCTCGACTGGTCGCACGAATTCAATGAATCATGGCGACTGCAGCAGCGCCTGACCTATCTCGTACGCGACAGTCACGCCGATGGCACGTGGCTGTCGGAAGCCGATCTCGCTGGCAACTACGAACGCGTGCACTGGGGCTGGGAGGACGAAGACCAGAGCGTCGCTTCCGTGAACCTGGAACTGCTCGGTCATTTCGAGACCGGCCCGCTGCAGCACACCTTGCTCGTCGGCGCGGATTACTACGATGAGGACTACGACTCGGGCGGCTGGGCCTGGGGCGGCACGCCGACGCTTTCCAACATCCACGCGCCCGACTACACCTCCGCCTATCACGACGACTATCCGGCCGACGCCTACGGCTACAAGAACAGGAACGGAGGCGTGTATCTGCAGGACCAGGTCGCGTTCGCCGAACGCTGGCATGTCATGCTCGGCGTACGCCACGACAAGGCGCGCTACGACAACAACTACGCCGGCTCGACGCTGCTGGCCAATGACAGCGCGCTGACCTGGCGCGGCGGCGTGCTGTATCAGCCGCGCCCGGACCTGTCGGTGTACGCGAGCTTCGTCGAAGGTTTCGGCTCATCCAATTTCGATTGGACCACCGGGACGGCCTTCGATCCGCAGACGTCGTACCAGTACGAAGTCGGTACGAAGTGGCAGCCGAGTCCACGCTTCGGCCTGACGGTCGCCCTGTTCCAGCTCGTCAAGGACAACCTGACGATGGCCGATCCCGAGAATCCCTTGCGCACCATCCTCGCGGGCGAAGCCACGAGCGAAGGCATCGAAGTGGACATCAGCGGGCAGATCACTGACGCATGGAGTGTCGTTGCCTCGTATGCCTACACCGACGTGCGTTACACGAACTCGGACACGATGCAGGGCGAACGCATGTTCGGCGTGCCGCGCAACGGCGCGAGTTTCTGGACGACCTATCGGGTCGGCGACACGGGCCTGCAGTTCGGCGGCGGCGTGGTGTATCGGGACTCGCAGCTCGGCACGCAGCGTGCCTGGGATCCGGCGATCTATCCGTACATGCTGGACGGCTACACGCTGGTCGATCTGATGGCGAGCTACGCCTTCGATCTCGCGGGCAACCCGACCAAGGTGCAGCTCAACATCAGCAATGCGACGGACGAACGCTACAACCCGTCGAGCTACGGTGGCATGTCGCGCATCATGCTCGGCGAGCCGCGCATGATTCTCGGATCGTTCCGGATGAGCTTCTGAACCTCCGTGGCCCCTCCTCCGGCTGTGTGGAGGAGGGCCACGCGACCGCCCGGACAGTCTCGCTGACGGGTCTGTCACCGACTTTTCGCCTGCCTGCGACCGATCCGTTACCGCGTCGCTGCTACGCTGCCGCAACTCCGCCCCGGGAACCGCTGCCGTTCTCACTTCGTTTCTGGTCGACTCCGCCCACCGTGGCGGCAGACGAGACCGGCGGGCTCCAACGATCCAATCGAGGACTTTCCATGCGCTGCTGGCTGTTCTTTCATCGCGAAATCGCGCCGGACGTGCCCGAGGCGGCCGAGGTGCAGCGCTTCCAGAGCGTTGCCTCGCGGCTCGGCATCGATCTGAAGGTACTGCATCCGCGGGATTTCGATCTGGTAGTGGATTCTTCCGGCAACTGGTCGGCGATCTACCAGGGCAAGGCGCTGCCGAAGCCCGACCTCATCATTCCGCGCACCGGCAGCGAGAGCGATTACTTCACGCTCGCCGTGCTGCGCCATTTCGAGAAGCAGGGCGTGGCGATGGTGAACTCGCCGGCGGCGGTCGAAGCGGTCGGCGACAAGCTGCAGACCCTGCAGATTCTCGGCGGCGCCGGGCTGCCGATTCCCAAGACCCTCCTCGGGAAATTTCCGATCGACGTCGACGTGGTCGAACGCGAGCTGGGTTTCCCCGTGGTCGTGAAAACCTTGAAGGGCACGCGCGGCGACGGCGTGCTGCTGTGTGCGGACCGCGAGCAGTTCAACGATCTCGCCAGGCTGCTCGACGGCGCGAAGCCGGGCGCGGATTTCATCTTCCAGCAGTACATCAAGTCGAGCCATGGTCGCGACGTGCGCGTGCTGGTCATCGCCGGCCAGGCCGTGGCCGCGATGGAGCGGCGCTCCGCCGACGGCAGTTTCAAATCCAACATTTCCCTGGGCGGTGTCGGTACCTGTTTCGATCCGCCGCCGGAAATGGCCGATCTCGCCGTGCGTGTCGCAGGTTCGCTGGGCCTCGATGTCGCGGGCATCGACATCCTGTTCGACGGCGACGGCTACCGCATCTGCGAAGCGAATTCTTCGCCGGGATTCCAGGGGCTGGAGAAGGCCTGCAGGATCAGCGTACCGGATGCGATCTTCGAGGCCATGCACCAGCGGCTCGGCCTGCCGACGCGCCGCCGCGGCAGTTCGTGGCGTTCGTTCGTGGGCTCGGTGCGCAAGTATTTCGGCGGCAATTCCGCCGAGCCGATGAAGCAGCTCGTCAAGGCGACGACGCGATCGTGAAGCGGGCGATGGCCCAATGGCACTACATCAGGGACTGTTCTGCGTTGATCGCCTCTCGTCTGATCCCCTCCTCCGCGCAGCGGGGGAGGGTTGGGGTGGGGGTATCAAGGCAAACTGCGCTGCCTGACTTGAGCCCCCCATCCTGTCCTTCCCCCGCTGCGCGGAGGAAGGGACGCTCAATTCAACCTCATCTCAATCATCTGGGGCTCAATGCAGTGTCATTGGGCGATAGCTTGCTCGCACGCGACGTAGTAGCGTCATCGCGTCTTCCGCTCACTTCAGGATCCGCATGAGCCGCAACGCCATCAACGCACCCGGCGCCGCCGTCGTCGGGCCGTATTCGCACGCCGTCGAAGCCGCCGGTCTGGTTTTCTTCTCCGGCCAGACGCCGCTCGATCCGGCGACCGGCAAGCTGGTAACGGGTTCGATCGGCGAGCAGACCGCACAGTGCTTCCGCAATCTCTTCAACGTGCTGGACGCCGCCGGCCTCACGCCCGCCGACGTCGTGAACGTGCAGGTCTATCTCACCGACATGAACGACTTCGCCGCGATGAACGAGGTGTACGCAACGCAGTTTGCGAAGCCGTATCCGGCGCGCACGACGATCGGTGTCGCGAGCCTGCCGCTGGGCGCACGGGTGGAGATCGGGATGACGGCGCGGACTCGTGGGGCTTATGCGGTCTGAAGAATCGGAGGCCGCGAAAGACCGCATGAAAGAATTGGACGGCAGGCCCGGCCAAGGGCACGGCATCAAGACGGCGTTGCTGGTTTCTTGCTGTGGGGCCGGCTTCAGCCGGCCTGAAAAATGTCAGGCTGAAGCCTGACCTACAGAAGAAGTCCGAGCCGATCGCGGCCTCTTACTTCCTGCTCTCGATCCACCGCTCGATCTTCTTCTCCAGCACATCCATCGGCACCGCGCCATCGCGCAGCACTTCGGTGTGGAAGGCCTTGAGATCGAACTTCGCCCCGAGCGCCGCTTCGGCCCGGCTGCGCATTTCGCGGATGCGGATCTGGCCGATCTTGTAGCCGAGCGCCTGGCCGGGGTTGGCGATGTAGCGTTCGACTTCGGCCTCCACGTCGCTCGGCGCCATCGATGAGTTGTCGAGCATGTAGGCGATCGCCTGTTCGCGGCTCCAGTTGCGCGAGTGCAGGCCGGTGTCGACGACCAGACGCATGGCGCGGAGCATTTCATCGCTCAGGCGGCCGTAGTACTGGTATGGATCGGTGAACAGACCCATCTCCCTGCCGATCGATTCGGCATACAGCGCCCAGCCTTCGACATACGCGGTGTAGTTGCCGCCGAAGCGGCGGAACTTCGGCAGGCCGGTCAGTTCCTGCTGGATCGAAATCTGGAAGTGATGGCCCGGCGACGCCTCATGCAGCGACAGCGTCTCCATGCCGAACTTCGGCTGCGCCTTCAGGTTGAACGTATTCACATAGAAGATGCCGGGACGCGAGCCGTCAGCCGACGGCGACTGGTACATCGCGCCCGCCGCCGACTCGGCACGGAAGGCTTCCACCGGCCGTACTTCGTAGTCGGCCCTGGGAAACACGGCAAAGAACTTCGGCAGTACGGCGTCGATGCGACGCTTCACGTCCTGGTAGCCGGCGATGAGATCGCCGGGTTTGGCGTAATAGAACTGCGGATCGTCCTGCAGGTGCCGGAAGAACGCGTGCAGATCGCCGCGGAAGCCGACCTGCGTCTTCACCTGTTCCATCTCGCCGCGGATGCGTGCGACTTCCTTCAGTCCGAGATCGTGGATGAAGTCCGGCGTGTAGTCGGTGGTGGTGTTGACCTTGATCAGGAACGCATACCACGCCTTGCCGCCGGGCAACGCCGTCCAGGCGACGGTGGCGCGCGTCTGCGGCAGGTATTCGTCGCGCACGAAATCGTACAGGCGTCGATACGACGGCGTGATGCGATTGACGATGGCATCGCGATAGGCCTGCTCCAGCCGTTTGCGATCGGCGGCGGAGAAGCCATCCGGAAATTTCGCCACCGGCGCGTAGAACAGGCTCTTCTGCGGATCATCGACGACGAGCGCGGCAAGCTGCGCCTGCACCTTCTCCATCACGACGCGCGGCTGCACGATCTTCTTCGCGATGCCGAGCCGCATGTTGGCGATCGCCTGGTCCGACCACGCGAGGTAATCGTTCATGCGGGCAAGAAAACGGTCGTAGTCCTGCACCGTTTCGAACGGCTGGGCATTGGTGGCGCTGCCGAACAGCGGCATCAACGTCGCGATGCTGAACATCTGGTCGAGCGGCAGCAGTTCGCTCGGGAACGCCGCGCCCTCGATGGCAGTACGGCGCTCGTGCAGGAAAATTTCCAGGCTGAGCCGATCTTCTGCAGAGAGCGCTTGCGGCTCGAACTGGAGCGCAGCATCGAGGTAGCTGCGTTCCACGCCGAGCGACTCGGCGAGGTAGGCCGGCGAAATGAAGTTCGGCAGCCGGTCGTCATAGCGGTGATCGCCGATGAACGTGGCCTGCAGGGGATTCAGCTGCAGCGACCGCTCGAAATAGTCCTCGAACAACCGATGCGGCTCGGCCGCGGGTGGCGGCTCGGCCGCGGGCACGGTTGCGGACAGCAACAGCGAACACAGCGACAGTACGATTCTGGTCATGACCACACCCGACGCACCACGAGGCGCGGGAGCTTTGCATATCCGGTCCTGCAGGGAGAAGCTGCTCAGAAGTATTCATCGCAACATGACCACCACCGACCGCACACCGCGTCAGTAATGAGCGTCCGTTTGCATATTTGGATGAAATGCGGGAATAGGCTGGCCCCGCGTGATGGCGACCGGATAGAATGGCCTCGCAGGCAAGCGTGAGGTTTGTAGAGGTTGCCGGTAACGGCGACAGCCCGAACGGGCGGGATCCTCGAACTCAGGGCCTGCCATGAACGCCCGCCAACCGCGGGCGTTTCTTTTTGACGCTCGATTCAGGCCACCACCGCAATCACGCGGTCAATCAGATCTCGGCTCGAACACCAGAACTTCAACCCGTATCCTTCGACCCGTCCGTCGCGCCGGTAAATGGTCGGAGAGATGGAACGCAGATAGCGATCTTCGACATCTCCGTACCGGTTCACCGTGACTGAGTAGTACGCAGAGGTCGCCACTGCATCGGCCAACTGCAACCCGGCAAGCTGATCGTGATTCACCGCCCTCACCCGGGCCGGGTCGATTGCATTCCAGTCGATTCTTACGTCGCGTCCCTCGCGTTCCTGCTTCAGGCCAGTCAGGTACTGGCGCAGATCGTCATACGACATTGCGCTGCGATTCGAGAACACCAGTTCAGCCCGTCCATCACCATCATCCGTCTTGCGATTGTCCCGGCACAGCCATGACACGCGTTCCAGCAACAAGCGACTGGCGTAGCGACAGAGCGCATATGCCTGCTGCTGAAATATTTCCGGCTCTTCGATCGACGGCTTGTGGATCAGAATGGATACGGTGCGGGCCGGCATTTGCCCGATGAGCCGCGCGACAGGGATGCGTTGCTCGTGCCGGAGGTTACGGAAATGCAAGGCGTGATTGACCGGCTTGCTGAGCAATTGCCGTATGTCTCGAGCAACCGCCACTGCCTGCGAATCGTTCGCCTTGCGCAGTACCAGTGCAGACATGACGAACCAGCGGGAACTCCCACTGCCATCGCTCCGGAATGCAAAGCCCTCATCCCCGGACTCATCCACGTAAACGACAAAGCTCGTCATGTTTTGCGTTCTTCCTGAACTCATGCGTGCAGCAGGATACTCACAATTTCGGGGAACAGCGAAATCACGCGGCCGGCCGGCAGTCGGCGTGGCAGAATGTCGGCCTTCCCTCTGTCTTTCCGTTCTCAATCAGGAGTGTCTGATGCGTCTTGACGCCGTATCGATCGGCCGCGATCCCCCCCGTGAAGTCAATGTGATTGTCGAAGTCCCGGTGGGCGGCGAGCCGATCAAGTATGAAATGGACAAGGCGTCCGGCACGCTCGTCGTCGATCGCTTCCTGTATACGTCGATGCGCTATCCCGGCAACTACGGTTTCATTCCGCACACGCTGTCCGACGACGGCGATCCGTGCGACGTGCTGATCGCCAATCAGCGCGGCATCATCCCGGGCGCGCTGGTCGCGTGTCGTCCCGTCGGCGTGCTGAAGATGCAGGACGAGGCCGGCGGCGACGAGAAGATCGTCGCGGTGCCGGTGCCGAAGCTCACGCGCCGCTACGAGAAGGTGCACAACTACACCGATCTTCCCGACATCACGATCAAGCAGATCGAACACTTCTTCGAGCACTACAAGGATCTGGAAACCACCAAGTGGGTGAAGGTGCTCGGCTGGGGCGATGCGGAAGAAGCACAGAACCTGATCGTGCAGGCCATCGAACGCGCGCAAGCGGCGAAAAAATAGCGGCACGATCATGACGATCGAAACCCTGTCGCAGCGCGAGTCGACCGGCGGGGTCGACTGCCGCTGCGAGGCGGGGCCCGATCAGTGACTGCCGTGCCGATGATCGCCCTGGACGCGGTCAGCAAATCGTTCGACGGCGGCACGCGCTTCGCCGTCCGCGAAGTGTCGTTCGGGATTCCGGCGGGCCAGTTCGTCGCCATCGTCGGCAGTTCGGGGTCGGGCAAGACGACGACGCTCAAGACCATCAACCGGCTCATCGATGCGGACGCAGGCCGCATCACGGTCGACGGCAGCGAGGTGACTGCCGTGGCGCCGTTCGAACTGCGTCGGCGCATCGGCTACGTGTTCCAGGGCATCGGCCTGTTTCCGCATCTCACCGTCGCAGAGAACATCGGCATCACGCAGCAGCTGCTGCGCTGGCGGGCCGCCGACATCCGCGCACGCACGCTCGAGCTGCTCGATCTCGTCGATCTGCCGCGCGACTTCGCGCAACGTCTGCCGGCGGCGCTCTCCGGCGGACAGCGTCAGCGGGTCGGCGTGGCACGCGCACTCGCGGCGCGACCCGGCATTCTGCTGATGGACGAACCCTTCGGTGCGCTCGATCCGCTGACGCGCGATGCGCTCGGTACCAGCTACCGGCGTCTGCACGAGCAGATGCAGCTCACGACGCTGATGGTGACGCACGACGTGTTCGAAGCCGTGCTGCTCGCGGATCGCATCCTGGTCATGCGCGATGGCGGCATCGTCGCCGACGGTACGCCGCACGAGTTGCTCAACCAGCACCCCGACGCCGCCGTGCGCGCGCTCATGGACATGCCGCGCCGGCAATCGGATCGGGTGCAATCGCTGATCCGCAATGGCGACCGCGGAGCAACGCACGCATGAATGACGCCTGGCCGGCCGCGTGGCGACTGTTGCCCGGGTATCTGGGCGAACACATCATCCTCAGCGCCTCGGCGCTCGCCCTGGGACTGGCGATCAGCCTGCCGCTGACGGTGCTCGCCGTGCGGCGCACGCGCATTCGCTGGCTCATTCTGGCGATGGCCAGCATCGTGCAGACGATTCCGAGCCTCGCGCTGCTCGCGCTGTTCTATCCGCTGCTGCTGATGCTGTCGGCGCTGTCGCTGCGTCTGTTCGGACACGGCTTTGCGGCGCTCGGCTTTTTGCCGTCGCTGCTGGCGCTGACGCTGTATTCGATGCTGCCGATCCTTCGCAATGGCGTGGCCAGCATCGTCACTCTGCCGCCTGCGGTGATCGAAGCCGCGCGCGGCGTCGGCATGACGGACTGGCAGCGTCTGTGGCGCATCGAACTGCCGCTGGCGGCGCCGATGCTGATGGCCGGCATCCGCACCGCCGCCGTGTGGGTCATCGGCACGGCGACGCTGTCGACGCCGGTCGGTCAGACCAGTCTCGGCAACTACATCTTTGCGGGACTGCAGGTGCAGAACTGGGTGTCCGTCCTGTTCGGCTGCATCGCCGCTGCCGTGCTCGCGTTGATCGTCGATCAACTACTCGCGCTGATCGAATCCGGCACGGCGAAGCGCAGCCGCTGGCGCATCGTCGCGGGCGCGACTGCCTTGCTGGCCGGTGTGGCGATCGCAGCCCTGCCGCGTACGACGTCGAGCGAGTCGCAGGCCTATGTGATCGGTGCGAAGAATTTCTCCGAGCAATACATCCTGGCCGACCTGCTGGCGCAGCGACTGCAGCAGGCGGGCGCGAGCACGACGCAGCGGACCGGGCTCGGTTCCATGATCGCCTTCCAGGCGCTGGCCCGCGATGAGCTCGACGTTTACGTCGAATACACGGGCACGCTGTGGGCCAATGTCATGCATCGCACCGATTCGCCGCCGCGCGAAATCGTGCTGCAGGAGACGGCGGCGTGGCTGCAGCAACGGCACGGCATCACGCTGCTGGGATCGCTGGGCTTCGAGAACGCCTATGCGCTGGCGATGCGACGCGATCGCGCGCAGCAACTCGGCATCCGCACGCTCGAGGATCTGGCGCGCAACGCAGCACAACTGCGCATGGGAGGCGACCTGGAATTCTTCGACCGCCCGGAATGGAGCGCGGTGAAGCGGGCCTATGGCCTCGTCTTCGCCGCCGAACGCCAGTTCCAGCCGACCTTCATGTATCGCGCGGTCGGCAGCGGCGAGGTCGATGTGATTTCGGCGTTTTCCAGCGACGGGCGCATCGCCGCGGATGACCTGGTCCTGCTGGAAGATCCGCGTCAGGCATTGCTGTCCTACGATGCCATCGTGCTGCTGGCTCCGCGGCGAGCGGCCGACGTAGTACTTCGCCGGACACTCGAACCGCTGATCGGCGCCATCCCGATCGAGACCATGCGGCAGGCCAACCTGAGCGTCGATCGCGACACGGAGAAGTCGACGGCGGAGGCTGCCGCGCGCTGGCTGAACGAACGGCTCTGAGCGCTGTCACCCTTTACCGACATCGCAGCGTCGCGAGCGAGCCACCGATTTTCAGCCTCCGTTCAAGATCGGTCGATCACGATCGCGCCCCGCTGGATGCGCGTAAGCCACGACGGCAGGAAGGCCTGACAGCCGTATATTTCCTGCGACATTTGCAGCGCAGATGGAAACTTGTTGTATTCCATCTGCGTTGTCCACGGATCCGGAGAACCGGTCGCCACATGACCGGGCCCTAGTCATCGGGAGGAATCTTTCATGCGAATCGCCACCCTGTTTGCCACGCTCTTGCCGTTCTCGTTTGCCGCGGTCGCACACGGCGACGGAGTGACGGTCGCCAAGGTCCAGACGCCGGCCTTCGCCTCCATCGACCGCAACGGCGACCAGCGCATCAGCAAGACGGAAGCCGGTGCCTACAAGGACATCATCGACCGGTTCGCCTATATCGACACCAACGGCGATGGCTTCATCACCGCCGACGAACTGGCAGCAAACCTGACGGCGCGCTCGGTCAACTGACGCATCGAGCGGCAGGCCGCGCCCGCGGCTTTATCTATGGCAGGATGGCGCGCCTTCTGCAGCGAACCGCGCGCATCATGCCCACACCCGAACAGCAAGCCATTCTCACCATCGCCCTGCTGGCCGCCTTTGCCGACGGCAGCGGCGACGATCGCGAACGCGAAGCCATCAAGGGCATTGCCAGCTCCCTGGCCGGCGACTTCGATGCGCCGCAGCTGACCCAGCTCTATCAGGATGTGTTGCTGAAGCGGGTCGACCTGCAGCGGGCCGCGGCTGCGATCACCGACCGGGCGCAACGTCAGCTCGCTTACGAGATGGCCGTGTGTGTCTGCGACGCGGACGGTGTCGCCAACGCGGCCGAACGGACCTTCCTCGACCAGCTGAAAACGGCGCTGGCGCTCGACGGCGCACAGGCCGCGACGGTGGAGCGCGAAGCCACGGCCCTGGTCGAAGCGCCGCTCGCTACCGCCGGCGAGCCCAGACCCGCCACGACGACGCCCTCCGACGCCGAACTCGATCGATACATTCTCAGCCACGCCATCGTGAACGGCGCCATCGAGCTGCTGCCGCAGTCGCTGGCCTCGATGGCCATCATTCCGCTGCAGATGAAGATGGTCTATCGCATCGGCCAGCGTTACGGCCACGACCTCGACCGCAACCACATCAAGGAATTCATCGCCACGGCAGGCATCGGCATCGCCTCGCAATACGTCGAGCAGTTCGGACGCAAACTGCTGGGCGGCCTGCTCGGCGGCATTGCCGGTTCGCTGGGTCGTGGCGTCGGCAGCGTCGCCACGGGTGCGGCCTTCTCGTTCGCCACCACCTACGCGCTGGGCCAGCTCGCGAAACGTTACTACGCCGGCGGCCGGCAGATGAGCACCGCCCTGTTACAGAGCACCTACCAGTCCCTGCTGGGCGATGCGAAGCAGCTGCAGCAGCAGAACCTCGGCCTGATCCGGGACAAGGCCCGCACGCTGGACGTCGGCCAGGTCATGGCGATGGTCCGCAGCTGACCGCTGCACCTACACCAAGTACCGCTGGCATTGGACCGCCGCTGAGGTAGGCTGCAAATCCAACCGCCCCGCGGCCTCCGCATGTCGACCCACCCCGACGCCGAAGATCTCGACCGGACCGACGAGCTGCCCCAGCTCGACGTCGTCGCCTACGAAACGGCACAGCCGCCGGAACTGACGGATGCGCTGTCGACCACGGATACCTGGCTGGTCGAAGGCCTGGACGAGCCGGGCACCGAGACGATCGTGCGCACCAGCCAGGCCGGCTTCCCGGTTCCCGGCGGGGTCGATCTGTCGCTCAATGTCGAACGCCTGCGCCAGCGCATCCAGGCGCTCGAAGCCGAGCTGGCAGCGGCCCGCCGCGCCCAGCGCGAGACCGAAGAAGCCGCGACCCGCATTCCCAACGCCGAGCGCAGCGAACTCAACTCGCGTCTCGCCGCTGCCGACGAGCAACTCGCGCATCTGCGACAGCAGCACGAGATCTCGACTGCGCTGATCCAGCGCCTGCAGCAGCAGCTGCGCGATCAGGGCGAAAGCCATCGCGCCCAGCTCATCAAGGCGGACGAGGCGCGCGAGGCCGACCGGCTCGCCGCGGAGCAGCAGCGTGTCTCGCTCGAACAGCAGCTCGAACGCAGCACCGCGAATTTCACCAGCACCGCCGACGAACACGCGCGCCTGCGCGAAGCGCTGGAGGAATCGCGCGAACTCGCCGCCGCCCGCGCGCGCCAGATCGACGAACTGCAGCGGGCCGTGATCACCGAGAACGGCAAGGCGAACGTCCTGGCGCGCAATCTCGCCGCCAAGCTCGCCGACTACGACATCATGTCCGCGATGGTCACGCAGCGGAACGCGACCATCGCCTCGCTGGAACGCTCGCGCGAGGAACTCGACGAACGGCTGCAGCAGGCCTTTGCCGATGCGCATCGCCGCACGTCCCTGCTGGACGAGGCGAACCAGCGGGCCGCTTCGAGCGATCGTCTCGCCGCCGACATCGCTGCGCGCGACGAACAGATCGCGCAGCTCGGCCTGGAACTGGAAGCCCTGCGACACCAGGAACAGCAGTCGCAACGTACGTGCGAGGCGCTGGAGGAAAACCTGCGAGAGGCGGCGTCACGATCCGCCGGCGACCAGGAACGACTGGCGGCGCTGCAGGCGCGCATCGACGAACTGGACGGCGCGCTGCGGTCGATGACCCGGGAGCGCGATGAATTCGCCGGCCTGACGCCGCAACTGGAAGCGCGCTCGGCGGAACTGGCGCAGGCGACGACCGAACTCGCGGAAGTGAAGCGCGACGCCGTCTCCGTCTGGTCGGAACTGCAGAGCCAGTCGGGCATCGCCCAGACCCGGCAGCAGGAACTGGCCGAAGCGCATGCTGCGATCGAGGAACTGCAGCGTTCGAATCAGGACCTGCGACGCAAAGTCGAACGCCTGCACGCGGTCTCGACCGACGACACGCAGTTGCTCAACGAACGCAATGCCGAGCTGGCGCAGGTGCGCACGCAACTGCAGGAGTCCGCCTCGACGATCCACGGACTCGAAACCTCGCTGCGGGCGCGCGATACGCTCATCGACGATCTGCGGGCCGAAATCCGTACGGCACAGGACGAGCGCGGCATCATGTCGGAACAGCTCGGCAAGGCGCGCGCACGGGTCAAGACCATGACCCAGCAGATCTTCAATCGCGACAACCGCATCGCGACGCTCAAGGCCGATCTCGCCGTACACATCGAAGCGCTGGCGGCCATCCGCCAGGACGTCGACCGCATGACGCCCGACGCGGAAGAATCGCCGGCCGCGCTGCCGGTCGAACGTTTTCTCGAACCGGTCAATCACGACGGCGAACCGATCCTGCTCAATCGCCGCGTCATGACGATCGGCCGCACCAACGACAACGACATCTTCATTCCTTCGAAAATGATCAGCCGGCATCACGCCCGGCTGCTGGTCGGTCCCAATGCCGTGATCGTCGAAGATGCCGGCAGCACCAACGGCTGTTACGTGAACGATCAGCTCGTGAAGCAGCACGTGCTGCACGAAGGCGACCTGCTCGCCATCGGCGATCTGAAATTCCGGCTCGGCATGCGCCCGGCGGAACCGCCCGGCGGCGGCGAGGTCGTACCGTTCGGTCGTCGCCACGACGATTGACGATTGCATCCCTGTCCCTTCCGGAGTCCCCGTCGATGAATCGAACGCTGTCCGCGTCCCTGCTGTCCCTGTGCCTGCTGTTTGTGTTCGCACTGCCGCTCGCTCGCGCCGACGACGGCAAGGTGCTCGAAAGCCGCGAATTCAAGAGCACCCTCCTCGGGCGCAACGTGAGCTACAGCGTGTATCTGCCCGCGGGATACGAGAGCAGTCCGACGCGCCGTTATCCGGTGGTGTACCTGCTGCACGGCATGCCATTCGCGCCGGTCGATTCGGAAACCGACTGGATCCAGCAGGGCTCGGCCGACCGGCTCGTCGATGCGGCCATCGCCAGCGGCCGGCTGCCGCCCATGATCCTGGTGATGCCGGATGCCAGGACGACCTGGTACCAGAACAGCGCCGACGGCAAGGTCCGCTACGAGAGCATGCTGATCGAGGAATTCATTCCCTTTATCGATCGCACCTTCCGCACGCGCCAGCAGCGGCTGTTCAGAAGCGCCGTCGGCCTGTCGATGGGCGGTTACGGCGCGATGATGCTGGCGATGCGTCATCCCGAACTGTTCAGCGCGGCGGCGGCACTGTCGCCCGGCATTCGCACCGAAGAAGAAATGATCGCGACGCCGGATGCCGACTACGAACGCTTCTTCGCACCGATCTACGGCGCCGGCTTGCAGGGCGAGGCGCGTCTCAACGAAAGCTGGCGCACGCATTCGCCGCTGGCGTTGGCGAAGACCCTGCCGGTCGCACAGCTGCGCAACACGCGCTGGTGGATCGACATCGGCGACGATGATTTTCTTTCGCAGGGCAGCGACGCGCTGCACACGGTCTTCAGGCAGCGGCAGATCCCGCACGAATATCGCGTGCGCGACGGCGAACACAACTGGACGTACTGGCGCACCGGACTGGTGGATGCGCTGGAGTTCGTCGCGGGGTCGTATCGCTGATACGGAGGAATGGCCGCAAGAAGGCGCAGAAGAGCGCAAGGAAGGAAGGAGTCTGAATTCTTACCTTGCGTTCGTTTGCGCCTTTTTGCGGCCATTGTTTCTTCGCGAAAACCCCAGAAATTCGCGTACCGCTCACCTGCCGTGTCGGGTCTGATGGCCGTCTCACCCCTCACGGAGCCCCGGCATGGAACGCCGCCACTTTCTCGGATCGCTATTGCTGCTCGGCACGGACGCCTTCGCATCGACGGCCGCGCCGGTGCTGCTCGCCAATCCCTTCCGCGACGACATTTCCGTCGCCGACTACTGGATCAGCGAAAAATTCGACGGCGTGCGCGCGCTCTGGAACGGCCGCGAATTGCTGAGCCGGTCGGGCAACGTCATCGCAGCGCCTGTGTGGTTTCTCGATGGACTTCCCGACATGGCGCTGGACGGCGAACTCTGGATCGACCGCGGCGAGTTCGAAGCCGTCGTCGCGACGGTGCGCGATGCCGTGCCGGTCGACGCTGCGTGGCGTCGTATCCGTTTCATGATCTTCGATCTGCCCCAGCATCCCGGTCCGTTCGATCGCCGGCTGTCCGAACTGCAACGCCTCGCTGCCCTGCCGTCGTGGCTGCAGCCCGTCCGGCAGTTCAAGGTCCGCGATCGCGAGGAACTGTTCGCCGCACTCGATGCGCTGATCGCGCAAGGCGGCGAAGGGTTGATGCTGCATCACGGCGCTGCGCCGTATCGCGCCGGCCGCAGCGACGACTTGCTGAAACTCAAGCGCCAGCAGGACGCCGAGGCGCAGGTCATCGCGCATCTGCCGGGCAAGGGCAAGTATGCGAACCTGCTCGGCGCACTGCGCGTGCGTCGTGCCGACGGACTGGAATTCAATGTCGGCAGCGGACTGAGCGATGCGCAGCGACACGCTCCACCGCCCATCGGCAGCTGGATCACGTACGGCTTTCAGGGCGAGACCGCCAACGGCGTGCCGCGATTTGCGCGCTTCCTGCGCATGGCTTCCGCAGCGGCCGACTGATGCTGTTGCCCTCTCATCGATGACCTGATCATGTGAGGGAAAGCCGCAGGAGAAATCAGCAATCCGTGACGTGGATTCGCTGAGGCTCCGTCGGCCCGGAATGCTTCATCCGCGTTCCGGTGAATGGCGCATGGACATTCTTTTCCCGCGACCTATGCTGCCGCCCCATGAGTGGCTCCCCCTTTCCCGCAGGTCATCTGGTCGGCTTCTTCGCCGACGATGTCGAACGGATGCGCCTGGTTGGCGCGTTCCTCGCCGAGGGGCTCGCCGGCGACGAGACCTGTCTGGTCGTGGTCACAGCCGAATATCGCGTCGCATTGCGGACCGAACTGCAGCGGCTCGGCTTCGAGCCTGAGTCGCTGGCCACGCGCTATCAGTACATCGAACTCGACGCAGGCACGCTGCTGACACAGTTCATGGATGGCGACCGCTGCGATCGCCAGCGCTTCCATCTGCTGCTGGATACGCTCATGCGTCAGGCCGCGGCGCGCGGCCGGCCGGTGCGTGCCCACGGCGAAATGGTGAACCTGCTGGCCAAGGACGGCTTGACCGAGGCGGCGCTGCAGCTCGAAGAACTCTGGAACGAGTTCGGACGCGAGCATCGTTTCACCCTCCTCTGCGGCTATTCGACCTCTGTCGTCGACGGTGCCCGCGGCACGCCGCGCTTCGGCGAACGCGTGCGCGCATTGCACAGCCACGTGGTCCACGGAGACTGAGCAGAGCGAAGGGCACGGAATCGGAGGAATATTTCGCACAGAGATCACGGAGGACACAGAGACAGGAAGAAAACAGAGTATTTCTTCTTGAACTCCGTGCTCTCCGTGATCTCCGTGTGAAATCCCCTTCCTCTCCGCGTGAAACGTTCCTGCTCCTGTTGTCAGGGAACGATGCATCGGCCGATACTCGCGGCCCCTGAACCATCGCAGCGGGAATACCGTGAAGACTTCTTCAATCTCCCTGGGAACGCCGCTGTCGCCTTCCGGCCTGCGCGTCATGCTGCTGGGCGCCGGCGAACTCGGCAAGGAAGTCGCGATCGAGCTGCAGCGCTTCGGCTGCGAGGTGATTGCAGTCGATCGTTATGCGAATGCACCGGCGATGCAGGTCGCGCATCGTTCGCACGTCATCAGCATGCTCGACGGCAAGGCCCTGCGCGCGATCGTCGAACAGGAACGGCCGCGGCTGATCGTGCCGGAGATCGAGGCGATCGCGACGCCGACGCTGCTGGAACTGGAAGCGGAAGGCTTCACGGTCATTCCGACCGCGCGCGCGGCGCGGCTGACGATGGATCGCGAGGGCATTCGCCGGCTGGCGGCTGAACAGCTCAGCCTGCGAACTTCCCCTTATCGTTTCGCCGACACGCGCGAACAGTACGAAGCTGCCGTGCGCGAACTCGGCATGCCCTGCGTCGTGAAGCCGGTGATGAGTTCGTCAGGCAAGGGCCAGAGCGTCGTGCGCAGCGCCGCCGACATCGCTCACGCCTGGGACTATTCGCAGGCCGGCGGTCGTACCGGCAGCGGCCGCATCATCGTCGAAGGTTTCGTCGAGTTCGACTACGAAATCACGCTGCTCACCGTCCGCCACGGCGGCCACACCAGCTTCTGCGATCCGATCGGTCATCTGCAGGTCGACGGCGACTATCGCGAATCGTGGCAGCCGCAGGCCATGAGCGCAGCCGCACTCGCCGAATCGAAGCGCGTCGCCGAGGCGGTTACGCGCGAACTCGGCGGCAACGGCATTTTCGGCGTCGAACTCTTCGTCGCCGGCGATGCGATCTACTTCAGCGAAGTCTCGCCGCGCCCGCACGACACCGGTCTCGTCACCCTGATCTCGCAGGATCTGTCCGAATTCGCGCTGCACGCCCGCGCCATCCTCGGCCTGCCGATCCCCGCCATCCGCCAGCACGGACCGGCGGCATCCTGTGCATTGCTGGTCGACGGCGATTCGAACGACATCGAATTCGGCAACGTCGACCGTGCCCTCGCCGAACCGGACACCGCCGTGCGCCTGTTCGGCAAGCCCGAAGTCCGCGGCCATCGCCGCATGGGCGTCGCGCTCGCGCTCGGCAGGGACATCGAAGACGCCCGGGCCAAAGCGCGAGCCATGACGCAGCTGCTCGTCGAGGGCGTGAAGCTCAGGTAGGTTCGGAAAGAAGAAGAAATTTCCACGGGGGGAAGAAATGGGAACACGGGGGACACGGGGGACACGGGGTTTGGAACAGAAAATTTCTTATCCCCGTGCTCCCCGTGTTCCCATTTCTTTCCCCGTGGAAATTTCCCTTCTCCGACCTCCGTGTTCTCCGTGAACTCCGTGTGAAACTCCTACGCCTTTGTCCGAATCCGGACTTGCGCCCCGCCCATCCCGGGTGACAATCAGCGGCCGTTTTCAACCGAGATCGCCATGGCCGCCGCTCCGGAGAACGTCGTACCCCCTGTTGCCGCGGCGACGAGCGCCTGGCTTACGCCGGTGGAACTGCTGGTGCTCGGCGCCATCTGGGGCGCGTCGTTCCTGTTCATGCGTATCGCGGCAAAAGATTTCGGCGCGTTTGCGCTGGTCGAAGTGCGGCTGGCGCTCGGCGGGTTGATCCTGTCGCCGTTCCTGTGGCGCGAACGCAGGCGCATCACCGGCACGCTCTGGTGGAAGATCGTCGGCATCGGGGCAATCAATTCGGCGATTCCATTCGTACTCTTCGCCTGGGCCGCACAGCGCGCACCCGCCGGCATCGGCGCGATCAGCAATGCCACGGCGGCGATGTTCACCGCGCTGATTGCCCTGCTGTTCTTCGGCGAACGCATCGACACGCGGCGTGCGATGGGTCTCGTGGCGGGATTCGTCGGCGTGGTCGTGCTGGCGAGCGACAAGACCGGCGGCGAAAGCGTCTGGCAGGCCGCGCTCGTGGGAACCTTCGCGGCGTTTCTCTACGGCATCGGTGCGAACCTGCTGCGCAAGCACCTGTCCGGCATTCCTGCCGGCGCCAATGCGTCGGCGACCTTGCTGTGCGCCAGTGTGCTGCTCTCGCCGCTGGCGATTGCGACCTGGCCGGATCACCCGATCCCGACGGTGTCGTGGGTCTGCGCGATCACGCTCGGCGTGCTGTGCACCGGCGTCGCCTACACGCTGTTCTATCGGCTCATCTACCGGATCGGCGCGCCGCGAGCCTCGACGGTCACCTACCTGGTGCCGCTGTTCGGCGTGCTGTGGGCCTGGCTGCTGCTCGATGAACCGGTGACGTTCAGCATGACCGTGGCCTGTGCACTGATCCTCGGCAGCGTGGCGCTGAGTCAGCAGCGCTCATCTGGCGCGAAGTAGGAAAAGACCCTCAGGCCTCGACGTTACGCAGGAATGCGTGATCGACCGCCTGCTGCGGCGAGTGACCCTGATCGTAGTAGACACGCCAGGCGTCCCAGTCGATGTCGTTCTCGCCGATGTCCTGCAGCACTTCCGGAAAATCGCTGCGAATCGCCGCGACCACGCCTTGCCGCCACTGCGTCCAGGTGTCGCCCCATTGTTCCGTCGAAATTGCGTAAGCCATCGTCGTCCTTCCGGGATGATGCCGGGCCTCATCCTGCCAACCGTTCATTGAGATCGCGTGACATCGGTGCCGTGTAACGCCGGGCCGCATTTCGTGTTCCAGCACCGCTGGTTTTTCTTCGACCGCGCCCGACCGCAAGATTCCATGATTTTGCGGTATACATCCATCACTTCCAGTTGTCTGATCCTTGAATCGTCCACTGAGGCTTTCCCTGATCCTTGGACGGCTGAAGCGTTGCGGGGTCAATCTAGCGCCGTTGCAGTAACAACGTCAGTCGCTCGGAAGTCACGACGCGGTCGCAGCATGATTGCGTCGCACTGCGGCAGCCACAAAGAAGGAAATGGCCGCAAAAAGGCGCAAGGATCTCAAAAATGAGAATGAACCCTGATTCCGACCTTGTGATCCTTGCGCCTTTTTGCGGCCATTCTTTCCTTCTCCTACTCCGTCACGAGCTTGTAACCCGCTCCCGGCGTGGTCTGCAGCACACGGGGCGAGGCAGGATCGTCCTCGAGTTTCTTGCGCAGCCGGTAGATGAGCTGTTTGAGCGTGCGGCGTTCGCGCGACGTGGCGCGGCCCCACACGTGATTGAGCAATCGTTCGGCAGTGACGGTCCGGCCCGGACTGGTCACCAGCAGTTGCAGGGCTTTCGTTTCCAGCGGTGTCAGGCTGAGCGGCGAGGCAGTACCGATCCGCAGCGTGTGCCGATCGAGGTCGAGGTGCACATTGCCCGTCTCGATGGTGCCGGGACTGAGGCTCGCGCCGCGACGCACCAGCGCCCGCACTCGCGCGATCAGGGCACGCGGACTGAACGGCTTGCGCACGTAGTCATCGGCGCCGGCATCGATCGCCGCGACCAGATCGTCCTCCTGATCGCGCACGCTCAGCATCATGATCGGCACCGTCGAACTGGTGCGGATGGTGCTGCAGACCTCGAGACCGTTGGGCGGCGGCATGTTCACGTCGAGCAGCACGAGATCGGGCCGCTGGGCGGCGAACGTCTCCAGCGCACTCGGCCCGTCGGAGGCGGTGCAGACATCGAAGCCGGCCTGGTGCAGCGTGAATCCGATGAGCGCGCGCAGGTCGGCATCATCGTCGGCGATGAGCACCTTGAGCTGCGCGGGCGATGAACTGAAGTCGACACTCATGATCAGGTTCGTTCCGTGGCAAGCAGCGCGGCGAGCGATTCGGCATGCGTGCGCAGTTCGCCGACGGCGGTCGCCTCCCAGTGATCGGCCCGCAGCATCGGGCCGACATAGAACAGGTGCGGACCGGGCCAGCCGTCCGCGTCGATCACCGCACCTTTCGGTCCCGTGCGCAGCCCCAGGCCGAACGGATCGGACACGCACAATCCCCGTTGCAACAGGTTGCGCCACAGCGGTTCCGATGAACGTGCGATCGAGTAATCGGGACCGGTGCAGTTGATGACCTTGTCGACCACGAGCGAAGTCAACTGCGATGCGTGACGCGGCCGCCAGGTGACTTCGATCCGCCCGGCGCGCGACTCGAAGCGCTGGATGCGTCCGGCATGGATCTGCAACTGGCCTGCGTTACGCAATCCATCGATGCGCTGCAGGATCTCCGGCGGCAGGCGATGGCGATGCACGTCCCACTGCGCGCGCAGATGCCGCAGGAAACGTTCGCGGTCGCGTTCCGGCATGCGCTGCCAGATGGTCGGCGCCATGTGGCGCACGAACGTGATCGCCTCGCGCCAGTCGCCGCCGCATTTCTCCGCTTCGCTCGCCAGCAGGCGCACCGCACCGGCCAGACCGCGCAGCGAACGCGACGCCGCCAGCAGCAGCGCATTGCCGTCGCCGCGAAAGGCTTCGGGACGAAATGGCGTCTGTCGCGGCGGCAGCAGCCCATGGCGCGACAGTGCGTGAATCTTCGGCGTGGCATGCCGATCGACGGAGGCGATGTTGACGATGTCGGCCATCGTGAGCCCCGTGCCGATCAACAGCACCGTCTCGTGCCGTGCGAACTGGACATCCTGCGACCACGGATCGGCGACATAGCCAGGATGATCGGCAATCGCCTTGGCCGGCGGCAGCGATGCAGGCTTCGGGTTGCCGGGCGCGAGCACGACATCGTCGGCCGTCAGCCTGCGTCCGTCGCTGAACTCGAGCTGCAGCGGCAGGTGCCGTTCGAGGCGCCGCACGCCCGTCACCTCGCCGCGCCAGGTCTCCAGCCGGATGGTGCGCGGCGCGCTCAGCTCCGCGGCCAGCAGCACCTGCTGCAGATATTCGCCATAGAGCGCACGCGGCAGAAAATCCTCGCCGGTCGCCTTGGGGATGCGCTCCTGGGCAAAGCGCAGGAATTCCTGCGGCGCGAGCGAGTTCGCCGACATGCGGCTCGCCGGCACGTTCAGCAGATACGGAAAGCCGCGCTCCGCATAGGCAACGCCGCGCCCGACTCCGGCGCCGCGCTCGATGAGCACGAGTCGTGTCGGGCCGGCGGGTGGACGTCGCAGCAGATTCGCGGCCAGCACCGTGCCGCTGAACCCCCCCCCCGGCCTCGGCGCGCTGCGCGGCTGGGCGCGCCTTGTGCAACTCGGCGAAGCGCACGAAGGCCGGGCGCGGCTCCAGCATCTTGAACTGCAGGTAGAAGCCGATGTTCGCCGCGACCAGGCGCAGGATCTCGGCCTCGTTGCCCACGTAGCCGTCCGACAGGAACACCAGGATGCGGCGGGCACCAGTTATGACCGGCATGTCGAAGGCTTTAGTCAGGCCCGCA
>CALMII010000026.1 GCA_937864115.1 uncultured Steroidobacter sp.
GCATCGAAGCGGTTTGACCGTTCAGGGAGTGCGTTGAGGTTGTCAGCTTCGGAAGCAATGCAGTGGCGCTCGGACAGAGTGCAGCGTCTTTGCGGGCTCGCAGCGTTCAGTTCATCGCCGTCTTACCGTCTTTCGTGTCAAACCGCATCAGCTTTTGGCAGTTCGGTTGGCGCGGCGCTCGGACAGCAAGAGCCCGCGTTCGCAGCTTCGGCAAGTTTCTGGTTTCGCCGCATCTTCAGCAGCGCAGTCCGACTCGGCCTCGCATGCTTTGAAATCCTGTGCCACATTCGGCGTATGTTGCGTCGTTTATCAATCAGTCCGCGTGGTGGGCATAACAAGCCGCTGGTTGCGACCGGGTCAGGCGAGGCGCCTGCCCCCGCGCCTTAGCGCAGCGTTGGGCGTCGGAATGAAGAAGGTCATCTTCAGGACTCTGTTGCTATCCGAAGTAGTTGTCTGCTTCGCCTTACCTGTCTATTTTCTTTTCTGGGGAGTTCTCTCGCTCCCGTTGTGGTTTATGGGGTGGAACGCAACGTATGCGACCATTCATGCGCTTTGTACTGTCGGCGGCTTTGTGGGCATTGTTGCGCTGATTCGTGTCGCGTACTACGTGCTTTCTTCCGACGCGCCAGCCATCAACTGGTACGTCGCTGGCCCCTTGCTGTTCTTGGGTGTCTTGGCAACATGGACAGAAATGACCGGTCAGTTCGCAGGGTTCAGTCTTGACCCGTTCTGGCTGTTCATGTTTTTGGCGCCCACAGTCTGCACAGCTCACCTGGTGCGGCTGGCAGTTCGCAAGGCGCAGCACACGGAGCCCAACAAATTGCTGCACGCGACGTGCGAAGACGCACGCGCCTTAGCGCAGCGTTGGGCACGATGAACAAGCAGGAAGCAAGAGAAGTGATTGAGGACTCCTTGTCACGCGGCAGTGGAACGCCGGTAACGTGGACGAAAGATCGAGACGCATATATCGCCAAGGCATCATCCGGGCTCTTGTCCAGTCTCATCGATCCAGTTCCAGTGCGTATCGTTGATGAGACGTACAAGTATGATGTGAAGATGCAAATGGAAGCTTCGGAAATTTTCGCCATTGCCCGCCGCGATGATGATTGGCTGCTGTATTCACCAGCGCGGAGAATATTTTCACGTGCGTTCGGACCAAACGAGGACCGGCTTTCCATCCTCGGTTTTGCATCGCCAGACGCACTGGCGGAGTGGCTGGGATGAGCCGAGGAAGCCCAACAAATTCATGCACGCGACGTGCGAAGATGCACGCGTGTGATGAATGGCGTTAGCAATCCAATGTCAGAACGAGCGAGCAAATTGTTTCTAGCTGCTGAGGCAGTTTTTTTGGTCGTCCCCGTTACCTACCTATTTCTGTTGTGGTTCTCTGTAGCCATTCCGCTAGCGGTGGCCGATGATGGAATCATCGATTGCGTGATCGCCGCAGTTGCCGGTATCGCATTGTTATCTGGTTGGCGTTTGATGATTGTGTTCTGGCGTCGCGGAGCCCGCGCCCTCGCTCATGTTTCAATATTCACTTGGGTTGGTTCTTTTGTCGGAGCCGCCGCAACTGTGGTTGGTAGCGTATTGACCCTGAACTCCGGTGGGCAAGAAACAGAGCAACCATTTTCAGTTTTGCTTGTGGGGTTTCCATTGCTTATCCCACTCGGACATTTGGTCATCGAGTGGCAATCGCTCGGAATTGCTAACAAGCCGCTCAAGAACGACGCGCGCGCGTCTTAGCGACGGCGTTAGGTTTTCAGAATGAGACCCTTTGCTTTGTCGCGTGTGCGACGCGAGTTCATGAAACTGCCAGACAATGAGTACGCCTCACGGCTTGACATTGCCATGCGGCGCCATATGAGGTTGCTGTATGTCGCCTTCTTTGTCCTGATTCTCGTGGTATGGATCGCGGCTTTTCTTCTCTTGAGTTCGGAGTCAAGTTGGCTGGAACTCCTCAAGGCGTTGCGGTTCGCAGGCAGCGTGGGAATTGTTGTGGGTCTCATTTCCCTGTGGCTCGGTGTCACCAAGCGCTTGGTACGCTGTGCGGCGCGCAGGGCGTATCTGGACTTCGCGGCTGCACTATTGGAGCAGAAGGAAACCTAACAAGTTGTTCAAGAGCCGACGTGCGAAGACGCACGCGCGTGAGCAATGGCGTTAGGCGGCGCTGAAGGTATCGCCAGCATTTCTAGGAGAGACGGAGCCAATGCACGAACTCAGCGCCAGACCCGTGTTCTTCGTTCAAGACACACCGCGTGCGATGGAGTTCTACACGAGTGCGCTCGGATTCACCTTGGACTGGATGCACGAGGAGAATGGCCGACCGTATGTCGTTCAGGTAAGCCTTCTTGGGCTCCAGATTATTCTTAATCAGCGGGAGAGCCCTACGGACGATCGCTCCGGCCATGGGCGTATCTTCATTGGGCTCGATGACGAGCAGAGCGCTGCGGTCTTGCAGCACGTCAAGAGCAAGGGCATCTCTGCGGAGTACACGGAGTGGGGAGCTCCCACTTTGGCTATTCACGACCTGGATCGGAATGAGCTCTTTTTCTGGCTTTCGGATACAGAGCGCGTCAAGTGGCAGGCAGCTCATGCTGGCGCCGCCTAACAAGCAGTTCGAGCCGACCGGATCCGTCGTCACGTGCGCGCAGCAAGCGCGCCATTGCATTATGCGCTTGCTGCGCGCTGGACACTTGGTCGCGCGGCGGCTCAACTGCGGCGTTAGGCCCCAGACAACTACTAGGACGCTTCCGAATGAGCTTATCGTTTCACATCAATTTCAATGGCCAGTGTGAGGAGGCGTTTAGCTTCTATGCTGAGAACCTTGGCGGAAAAATTGGAACCATGCTCCGGTTCAAGGACTCGCCAGTCCCTGCTTCATCGGAAGCGCATGGACTAATGATTGTTCACGCAAACATCTGCATAGATGGAGTTGAGTTGGCTGGCGCAGATGTGGATTCGGATAGATATGAGATTCCAAGAGGCTTCTGTGTATTGCTTGGCGTTGACTCAGAAGACAAGGTCAAGTCGTACTTCAATGCATTGCAAGTGGGCGGCACAGCTGTGCTTGCGCCGCAGCGCACATTCTTTTCGCCATGCTACGCAATCGTGACCGATCGCTTTGGCGTTCCGTGGAAGATCAACTATGGAGCCTAACAATTCATTCAAGCCGACCTGCTTCGCAAGGCGGCTTAATTCAGGCGTTGGAACGCATGAGAGAAGGAGCAGACATGCGCAGGCCGGTCGGTGCAACGACCTTCGCGATCGTTCTCGGTTGGTTGGGAGTTGCAGGAATTCTGAACGCGTTGATTTGGCCATTGGCTCTCAGTTCAGAGCTGATGAAATCAGCGCCTCCGGAGTTGGCTGCACGCTTCCCGCCTGCTCTCGGGTCGTGGTGGTTGTCGCTGTTTGCATTGGCTTATGGCGTCAGCGCTTTGTTGGCAGCGAGAGATCTCTGGCGCCTTTCGCCTGCCGCGGTAGTGTCATATCGCGCTTGGGCTGCAACGGTGCTTCTGCTCATGGTGGCCTTCTGCGTCTCAATGCCTGGTGTGTCCTTTGTCGCGGCAGTCGCGTTCCTCGTCCCGGTGTTGGCGTTGCTGGCTGCAGGTTGGTCGCTCACTCGCCGGCTGGTTCAACCGTGAGGTGCATGCGTCCCAACAAGCGGCTGGTTCCGAATCGCAACGGCGAAGCGCCTTTGCTCGCGGCACAGCGGCGGCGTTAGGGAAACTCCCGAGATGACAACGCGCTCAAAGAAGATAGATGCAGAGATCGAAAAGCTGTCGCAGGACGAGATCGATCGGTTGCTGGCATCTTCACGTGCTGATAGACGATGCAAGGTTGAGATCGCAATTCTGGGCAGCCTCGTGTTCCTGTTCATGTGCTTATGCATCGCGCATATCTCTTTCTACATCGGAGAATTCAATCCTCCAAAGCTTCACAAGGCTTTCCTGTTCTTCATGACCACCCTTGTGACGCCCTACGCGATACTCGGATTTTACAGGGAGGCTTATGCATCAATCGTGGTCAGACCCTAGCGCAGCGTTATGTGTCATAGATCTGTGGACGAGTTTCAGTCAACACGTTGGCATCAACGTAGGGTCGCACGTGCTTCGTATGGCTCGGCCGTTGCGGCGTTGCTCTTGCAGCTATTTGGTTGTAGCGCCTCGTTCGATGAAAGAGCAAGAATCTATGTCGTAGTAAATCCCTCTTCTGTGCAGACGTTCATCGGCGAATTCAGCACCATTGCGAAGGCGCGAGGGCTCGATCCGGAATACGGACGTGCCGACAGTCGCGATGGAACTACGCTGCATGTTGTAGAAGCGACAGGTCTAGGATTGGTGGTATTGCTCCAGAATGTGCCGTTAAGTTCAGGAAAGTGTCCGGAACATCGCGGTATTGATCCCGGACAATTCTCGATGAACGTCAGACCTTCCGCATGGGTTCCTGTTGCCAAAGACAGGACAGTGGAAATTTCTCGTGCTATTGCCAATGATCTAAAGACGAAAGGATATCGAGTAATGCCGGATGAAGTTAGCCCGTGCAGCTCAGCTATCGCATCGCATCGGATCGCAGCGCACGACACGTAACAACGCATTCAACACTGGCGAAGCGCTGTCCCCGCGCCACAGCAGCGGCGTTGGGTTGCAATAAGAGAAGAGTTCAATCCATTGCGGGAGCCGCCTTTAGCCTCGGCATAGTGCCATCATGAAGACAATCGGAATGTCGCCATCCGTCATCGAGCCGCAGGCTTCCATGGCAGCTTCGGATCTGCCCTGTCTGACCGCAGCAGAATGCGAAGCATCCGCTGTGCTGTCATTCGTTGCGTCAGGCGCCAATCCTCAGCGCCCGCAGTCACAATCTTCAGTGCCAGCCGAAGCGGCAAGCGGCAGTGTGTGCGTCCTGGTCGGTACCACGCACGAGCCGTCGCCAGCTCAACCGGTATCGCAGGGTGTCGGCGTTGCCTCCGTGCTGCCTTCAAGGTTGGCAGCGTTTCCGCAGCCACGTCGCCACCCAACAAATTTCTGCGCGTGACGCGCGAAGACACATGCGCGTGATAGGCGGCGTTCGGCCAAAAGGGAATGAAGAGGGAGGTGGTCTGCATGACGGCATCGCGAGTGATTTCGGTCGCGCTTGCATTTCTCGGGATGTGTGGAATGGGTGCGGCAGTAGGACAAGAGGGAAATAGTGCAACATCCTCGGGCCTTGACTATTCGGTTGCCGCTGAGCTGAAGAAGCTTTTTGACGAGGATCAAGCGGACAGAAGTGGCCTTGTCCCTGGAAAGAGTGTGGACTGGGAAGCCATAAGTATGCGGGATGAGACTCGCGAGCTTCGGGTCAAGGAGCTGATCCAAGCTGGCGTGCTGAGCAGTGGTGCGGACTATTTCCACGCGGCCATGGTGCTTCAGCACGCCCCGGCCCCGGACGACTATCTGCTCACGCACGACCTATGCGTGATAGCGATCAGTAAGGGAGAAGAGCGAGCGAAATGGCTGGCCGCCGCGAGTCTCGATCGTTTTCTCATAGGTATCGGTAGGCCGCAGCGCTTCGGCACGCAGTTTCAGAGCCGACGTACCTTCGTACCTCCGAAACTCGCTCCCGTAGATCCGACGGTTCCGGACCAGTTGCGTCGTGAATTGAACGTACCGACGCTTGAGGAGGCCAAGAAGCGGGAAGCAGCGATGGCAAAGGAGTTTGAAGAGATGAGGCGCGTGATAAAGCGTTCGAATGCGCCCGAGGGTTAGTCTGTGTGGCTCTCACATGCGAGGCCGAACAATGCGCTGGAGCCGATGCCGGTAACCAACGCGCGCTTCGTTTGCTCCCGCGCCACAGCGGCGGCGTTATGTGTCATAGATGAGGCGCGTTCTCTTCATTTGTAGTCGGGTGCCATTCTTGGCGTAGTGTGGTCTTATCTCCCGGACGGAGTAATGTGGCTTACTTACAAGGTCATGCCGGGCATGGTGATGCCGCTTTGCCAGCGGCGTTCGGCGAGGAGCGAGGGATGAACCACAGGGATCGCTACTATTGGTTTCCGGCGCGTAAGACCGGATGGGGCTGGGGCGTTGCCAACAACTGGAAGGGTGTTCTGGTTCAGATCGGCATTCCTGTCGCCGTATTCATCGCCGGCTGGTACTTGTTGCCGCGCAGGGAAGCAGCGCTCTTCTTTGGGATATTCGCAGTTGCTCTCGTAGTGTTTGTAGCCTTGCATTGGATCAAAGGCGAGCCACCGTACTGGCGGTGGTAGACAGGCGGTAGTGCAACATCGAGATGTCGCAAGATTAGAGAGAAGTAGACCTTCATGTGGTGGCCCACTCGGAGGCGCCGAACAAACTACTCACGCGACGCGCGAAGACGCGCTCGCGTGAGCAGTAGCTTTGGGCTTGATTGAGAATGTCCGCAAATGACCCAAAGGTTTCCGCTGGAAACGCGATTCTGATTTCGCCATGGGCGGTTGTTCCAGTCGTCGCGTTGGCTCTTAAGGGCGGACCGCATCTCGATCGCCTCGAGCTCTTTGCTTCTGGCATCTGCGTCGGCGTGCTATTCGGCGTTCCACTCGCGTACGTGGCTGTGCTGATCGTGGGCTATCCGGCGTACAGACTACTCAAGGCGGCCGGCATTCTGAATGGCTGGAACCTTTGCGGTGTCGGCGGAATCGTCGCAGGCCTGGGGGGCTTAGCCGTTGTCGGACCGGAGGCTGTTGTACTGTGCGCAGTCAGCGGGCTCGCTGTTGCCCTTGCAGCGTGGGTGTTGATCAGGAAAGGCGCATGATCATGTCCAACAACACGCGGGTGCCGACTCGCAACGTCGAAGCGACGTTGCGAGTCGGCACAGCGTGAGCGTTATGCGTAGAACAACGCTTGCGTGGCTGGCGAGCATTGTTTCAACGACGGCGTTCTTTACGCCTATCATCGTTCTGGTGTTGCTCGACATGAGTTCCGTCGACCCCGACGCGAACGTTTCTGGTGTCGTTGTGGCGCCTGTACTGTTCATAGTAGGCGTCGTTATCTGCCACGCCTTGGCTACTTGGCTAATCGCCAACGGCTACACAGCTTTCGCTCGGTTCACGGCGGGTGCTTGCCTGGGTGCGGTGGCCGTCGTTTTGGTTGCGGCCGTACCTTCGGTAGCAACAGGTTGCTACGTGGGAGCGTTCACCTTTCGTGATGCCGCTGCACCCGTACTGGGTTGCGCGCTCGGTACTGGACTGCTGGCTGTTCCAGGCTCGGCCGTGTGGTGGCTGATCGCGGGCCGGACGCATACATAACAAGCCGGTTGCGACGGGCTGCTGCTTTTCGCCCGGCTTATCGGCGCATAAGATCAGAGCGCCAAGCACGCGCCTGATCATCGCCAAGAGATTATCCGGCGATGTTCTGCCCACGACCGAAACCTACGACATGGCCGTTCCCCCCAAAGAGTGGCCAGAAGCAGAAGAGTTTTGTCCTGTTGGTTGGGGCGAGTTGGAGAAGCGGTATGCGGGAGCCGCCTGACAAGCGCATCAAGTACGTGCGACTGCGTGCACCCGACTTGCAACAGCGAAGCGGCGTTAGCGGAAAAGGAAGATAACCGTGACATTTGAAATCATATTCTTCGGCATCTTCGGTCTCGTTGTTGCTAGCTTTGCGTGGCGCTACTTCCGGAACGGCAGTCTTACGGGTGCCTTGCTCGGTGGAAAAATTACGCGCGAAATTGGACAGGCTTCGCTTTCCAGCGGCACGGTTTCGTCGCAGAACTTGAAGGTTAATGTACTCGAATCCTCAAGCGGCGAGTCTTTTGTGGGCCTCTCGCTTGTGTCAAAGGCACCCATGGCGGCAAGCATGGTTCCAGTTAAGCTTTCCAGGCCACAAGCCCAAGAGCTAATTCAACTTCTGCAGCAAGCTGTTGCGCACCAATGACCGCTAACCAGCCGCTCATGTTCGCGTCCTTCGGCCGCCGACTCGCAAGAGCCTCCGGTTTTTGAGATACGTCGGGAACGGTGGTTGGTAGATAACAAGGCGGCAATGAAAGCATGGTCATTCATATCCGTTCGCCCTGAGGCGGGCTCCGGCTGAACGGCGGCGTTAGACCTTTCCGGAAAAAGACATGCGCTGTTTCATTCATAGGGATCGAGAAGCCGTCGGGACCTGCAAATGCTGCAACAAGGGTCTATGCCCCGAGTGCGCGGTTGATCTTGGTCATGGCCTCGCTTGCAAAGCGCACGAGCAGCGAGCCGAAGCGCTGGAGGCAATGGTATCCAGAGCGAGTCAGGTTCAGAGCACAGCACAAAGGGCCAAGTATGTTGCTCCGGCGTTCACTGGATTCATGGGGCTTGTCTTTACCGGATATGGGCTCTTCTTTGATCGAGGGCTCAAGCTCATGCTGTTGCTTGGTCTCGGCTTCCTTGGTTACAGCGTCGTTGTGCTTCTCGCGAATCGGAGGGCTTACGGCGCCAACAAGGCCTGACAGGTGGGTCACTTCCGCGCGCACTGCGCACCTGACTCCCATGGTGTTTCGCACCTGTTTGCGGCTTACCCACGGCGTTGGGCCACCAGAGTGAAGGCATGAGATCTCCAACTCTCTACCAAAAGCGTTTGGTGGCTGGCGTCTGGCTCGTCGTGTTCCTGTTCGCTGTCGGAAACGACTTCCTGGCATGGGGCATCCTTGGCGATTCAGCGAAACTCTTCCGCACTATCGTGATGTTCGTGGGACTGGCGGCTTACGCTTGGTTCGGCCCGAGAATGATGGAGGAGATGTACGCTCATCGGGCCGCAATGAAGGAGGCGGAAGAGGCTGCCGAACGCACACGGGACAAATCCAGTGATGCGGCTGAGACAGATCGGATTCGTTGGGCGATCGGCATGCCGATGAATTCATCGAGTGAACCTGATGCCCAGCAAGCAGCCGATCGCCCGAAGACGGGCTCCGGTTGAGCGGTAGCGTTAGCCGGCAGAATGAAGCGCGTTCACAACTTTACGTTGATCGAGTGCCTGATAGCGCTCGCCTCGATCGTGTGCATTCCCGAGTGGAGGCTGGTGAAGTCATCGGCCATGTCGCGGTATCGCCGGTTTCCATCTCGGACGGCTCGGTGGGCTGGTATGGGCTTGGTCCCACTGCCCCACGGTGCGGTCACGTACCATGAAGCCTTCAGTGCGCGGGACTAACCATTCGCTGCAGGCCGACGACCCCGGCGGGCCGCGTCCTGAACTCAAACGTTATGCCAACTAAGAAATGAAAGAAGAAGCGATCACCATGTATCGTCCGGTAGGCCCGAAGGAGCTGAAGCTCCTGGAGGCTAGTGGGTTTCGTCGCTGGCCACCTCGCTTGCCAGAACAGCCCATTTTCTATCCGGTCACAAACGAACAGTACGCGGCTGAGATCGCGAGCCGATGGAATGTAAAAGACGACGGTGTTGGGTACGTTACGCGCTTTGCGGTCCGCAGTTCTTTCATGCGTCGCTACGAGATTCAAAAGGTGGGCGGAGATCATCACACCGAGTGGTGGGTTCCAGCGGAAGAACTGGAAGAGCTGAACAACAATATCGTTGGACTTATCGAGGTGATCAGTGAGCACCGTGGCCAGAGATAACAGGCGGCTGGTTGCGACTTGTGCCGGCGAGGCGCCGGCACTCATGCCACAGTGGCGGCGTTGGGCATCGCCATGACAGTCAGCGAAATACCACCACGCCAGAATGCCGCTGAGTTCGCTTGGCAAAAGGATGATGTCTTCGGTCGCATCGCCTCGCGCTACGACAAGCTATGTGATGTGTTCAGCTTTGGCATACACAGACTCTGGAAGCGGCGAGTCGCGAAGCGCATCGCGAGCGAAGGATGGAATACCCTGCTCGACGGCGCCACAGGCACCGGAGACATCATTCTTCGCGTGTTGCAGCTATCGCCTGCTCAAGGGAGGAACGTCATCGCCTCAGATGTGAGCGCAAAGATGCTTGCAATCGCCGAGCGACGACTGCGGCCATACAAGGGAAGTGTCAGCCTGCAGCTGCTGGACGCCGAGAACATGCCCTCCGTTCAGAGCGGCAGCGTCGATGCCTATTCAATCTCGCTCGGCATGAAGATCTGCAACCGCAGGCTGGTGACTCAGGAAGCGTTCAGAGTGCTCAAGCCAGGCGGTCGGCTAATCATCCTTGAAGCATCCAACATCCCTTTGGCATTTCTGAACCGCGCGTACCTGCTCTACATGTCTGTCTGCATGCCGGTCTTGGGCTGGCTAGCGACTGGTGGCGACGCATCGGCTTACAAGTACCTGCTGCACGGGATTCGAGACTTCCCTGCAGCAGAGAAGCTTGCTCTGGAGCTGGAGGGCCATGGGTTCGAAGAGGTTGGTTTCGAGAGGCTGTCTCTGGGTATCGTTGCAATTCATACTGCACGCAAACCAGGGATGGCCCGCGATGCCTGACCCTTCCATCGGCCTGACGTGCCCCGGCAAGTCGGGTCCTGCAGCTCGTGTCAAACGTTGGGTGTCATGAAGATGCAAAGCCCGCTCCTTGAATTCGAGTCTACGGCCTTTGCTGTGGCGGACGGCGAAGATGACAAAACGAATCCCGGAATCCATGGCCGAGCGCTGGCTTGCTGGATAGCGGCTCAGCTCAAGGTGCCGGAGGATCAAGTCATTCCTGAAGACTTCGGCTGGTGTGTTCCAGCAAAATCGTCCGCGCACCGCCTCTACGTGGCGTGCTCGAGCGAAGACGATAGCAGGAGCAAGTGGCGGGTATTTGTCTTCGCGGAGGGTGGCTTGATTGCCCGTCTCCTGGGTCGCGATCGAAGAGCTGAAGAGATCGTCGGTCTTTTCTCGAAAATAAGAAGTGCTCTTGAAACACACCCGGGTGTCCGCGGAATCACGGAAGTCCAGGTATGACACCCAACCCGACTGCTGAAACGCAGTCGCGTTTGGATCGGTAGCGCAAGAGTGCGCTGCCGATGGGTTGGCGCCGGCGTTGGGCTCAAGGGAGGATCGCTGATATGAAAACAAATCAGATACTCGCCGTATTTCTCCTGTATCTCGCCGCACTTAGCGGAATGGCTTCGTACCTGGACGCGCGAGGAATAGCGGAACCGCAGTGGTCCGTCGTACTGACGTCCCTTGCGGGGTCTCTGCTCATCTTCTGGTGGTACCGGACGGATAGCACGCTGCGGTCGTACCGACGGTCGCCGCTTCTCAACGTCGCTGTTGTTGCCGTCGGCTTTCTTGCTGTTCCGTACTACCTGTTGCGTAGCCGAGAAAGAGGACAGCGTCTTCGTTCGTTCATGAAGATGCTCGGTTTCATTGTGCTCATGATAGGTGCCATGTTGGTTGGAGCATTGCCCGTTGTACTGCTCAGCTGACAGGCGGCTGGTTCCGGCTCACACCGGCGAGGCGCCGGTGATCGCGGCACGGCCGCAGCATCGCGTTACATGAAAGGCTGTCGTCACATTCTGGCGGGAATCTCGGCCATCGTTGGAGTCGGTTGTCGCTTGGTTGGGCCGCGTCAGTCGCCTGTCGGTGCAGCAGCATTTGGCGGAGTAGTTGGCGCGCTGGCGGCAGTGGTGTACATCCATGCATTCACTGCCTGACAAACCGCTGGTTCCGACTCGCAGATGCGGGGCGCCTTTGCCGGCGACTTGCGCGCGGCGTTGGAAGCATTGAGAACGAACACGTCATGCCCTCGATAGACATCGAACGTAATGGATTCTCAATCGTGAAGGGAATCCTGGACGAGGAATCCCGGCAGGAACTCATTCGGGACATTGAACGGTGTCTGGTGGAATCGCCGGCCGGTGTTCGCGGGCTTGTCGCCAAAGTGCCAAGTGTCGCAAGGCTGGCTGCATCAGCGGCTGTGCGTTCGCTCGTCGCGTCCGAGCTTGGTTCTGAACCGAAGCTGGTGCGGTCGATCCTCTTCAACAAGAGCGCGGATGCCAACTGGCAGGTGGCATGGCATCAGGACCTGGCCATCGCGGTTACAGGTCAAGGCGAGATCGAAGGCTACTCATCATGGTCTGTCAAAGAAGGAATCCTGCACGTCCAACCTCCGGTGCACGTTCTAGAGCAGATGCTCACCGTACGGCTGCACCTTGACCCTGCAGATGACACGAATGGAGCATTGTGGGTTTCGCCCGGCTCGCATCGCTTCGGTCGTCTGCGAGCTAGCGAGGCTGCACGCACGGCGGAGCAGAACGGCAAGCATTTGTGCGTTGTTCAGGCCGGTGACGCACTATTGTTCCGCCCGCTCATCCTGCACGCTTCCCGCAAAGCAACTTCGACGACGCCTCGACGCGTAATCCATCTCGAATTTTCGGCTACACCGCTGCCGCCGCCGTTGCTGTGGGCTGAGGCAGCTGCATGAGAATGCCTTCCAACAAATTGCTGCGTGAAGACGCGCCAGCGTGAGCAGTCAGCGATGTTCCGCGGTTTTTCCGCGCCACAGTAGCGGCATTAGGTCGTGAACAGCGAAACCATGAAGGCATACCTGGCTCGAAACATCGACCTCGCCCGCAAGACTCAGCCGCTTGAGGGGAAGATGGAAACCTATTGGTTCGAGAACCCGAGCGTTGGTTTGACGCGCACCTTGTTCCACCGGATCGCCGTTCCGCTCAAACCATTTGATTCCGGCCTAGAGTGGGAGTTGCAGCCGATAGATGCGTCGTTTGTGTTTGACTGGTACGCGCTCGGGGTGGTCAACCCGAGGGAAATTCATGGCCTCAATCTCTGTCATCGAAACTATCCGGACTCAGAGGCCAGCATCTATATCGGCAATGCGCACAACCCTTGCGATGTGCTCCGTCTGACCGTAGCTGCGTTGAGCTCAGAGGTGGTTGAGCTCGGATGCACTGTCGAGATCATCTTTGAACATGAAATGGTCGCGAGGAATGAACTGTTTGAGTTCACAGCAACGGCGAGATGGCATGTGGTCCAGTAAAGCCATGGAGTCCGCGCCCGTTGGTCGCCCGATTCAAAGTGCGATGCACTTTGTTCGCGGCTCACCGCTAGCGTTGGCGGTATGCAAGAGATAACCATCAAGAGCCTTCGCCGAAAGCGGAATGCTCGAAGGTCGGTGATTGCAGCGACCGGGTTGCTGCTGTTCATTCCCTTCTTGATTGATCTTCTGCCAGTATCATCCCGGATCAAAGACGGGATAGCGTTCTCTCTTGTCTTGGTTGTTCTGACGACCTGGCTGTGGGGCGGATATCAGTTCTTCCGATCCCCATGTCCTCGATGTCAGCATAGTTTCGCCAAGGTCGGGTTCCTCGGGCTCATGACTTGGCCTGAACTGATCTTTCGCACGGAATGCCAGCATTGCCGAGCTTCATGGAACAACGAAGAAGATAATCCATGAGCGCTCCTGATCCGACTCGAAAGAGAGGAATCATCCGATGACACGGCAAGTGGCCGGGCCTGCATTAGCCGACCATATCAATGTTCGTTCATTCGCGGACATTTCTGACGTTGTGGCGTGCGGTCTGGAGCACGGGGGTCTGGTTCTGTACGAATCCAGCTTGGGTCCCGAATTTTTTGATCTGCGCACCGGTATTGCCGGAGAGATGATGCAGAAATTCGTCAACTATCGAATCCCGCTCGCCATCGTCCTTGCGGCGCCGGAAGGTCACGGAGAACGTTTCTGTGAGCTTGTCCGAGAGCATCGCAATCATCCGTTGGTGCGGTTCTTTCTGTCCCGTGCGGAAGCTGGAGAATGGGTTCTACGTTGAACGCAGGCAGTTGGATCAGCTTGTAACCTGTATTGGTGATGGGCGCATGTGGGCCAACAACCGGCTGGTTCCAACTTTGTTCGCGGCTTACCCACGGCACTAGCTGCCAAGAGAACGAGATGTACACACCATCGCAATTCACGGAGACACGGCCAGAGGTCTTGCACACCTTCATTCGCGAACACGCGTTTTCGAGTATCGTGGCGACGACGACGGATGGTATCGATGCATTCCACGTACCTGTGGTGCTCGATACCTCCCGCGGTTCCGATGGTGTGCTGCAAGGACATGTAGCGCGGGCAAATCCAATCTGGAGAAAGCTCAATGATGGAGCGCCAGTGCTCGTCATCTTTCAAGGCCCGAATCACTACGTGTCACCAGGCTGGTACCCCGCGAAGAAGGAGCATGGAAAGGTTGTGCCAACGTGGAACTACATAATCGTCCACGTTCGAGGCAGCATCGAATGGCAGCATGATCAGAACTGGCTGCGGGAACTCCTGGAAAGGACGACGCATGCTCACGAACATGGACGGCAGAATCCGTGGCATGTGGCGGATGCGCCGGAGGAATACGTGACGCGGATGCTGGAGGCAATCGTGGGCTTCGAAATCCCGATCGGCGCTATCACAGGCAAGTGGAAGTTGAGCCAGAACAGAAGTTCGGCTGATCGCGCGGGAGTGGCCGACGGCTTGGCATCGGAGAGAGTCTCGCATGCTGCTGAGATTCTGGAGTGGATGCGGAAATAGGAAGAGCGGCTGACAAATGACACGTCTACTCCTTCTCATCATTACGTTCTCGATCGGCGGCTTGGCCCATGCTGCCGAAGAGTCCCCGAAGTTCGCGATCGTCACGATCTACGACGGCATGGCGAAGTACGCAGAGGCCGCGGCAGAAAATCCAATGGCCGATCGTCGAGCACTGTGGCGCGAGCTTGTGATCAATCCCTATTGGAGTCGCTGTGCAGAAGGAGGGGAGTACATCGACTTTGCTCCGCCATTGGCCAGGGCTTACACGGATATCGAATCCTTGCTCAAAGCGACTTCAGCTCTTCAGGCTTCATCAGTCCAGTCGCTCGTGCGATCGGCCTTGGAAAAGTCAGGATCGCTGCTTCCTGGGGCTGCTACGACCGCCTGCATTCTGGCGGCCGACTCGACCTGGACTTATCTGCGGGACATGCACGGTGTCGGCGGCTTTACGGCCGGCGCGGGCAAGATCTGGCTCACGATCCTTCCGGAAGGCGACTGGCTGGATTGGGTGGAGTATGCCTCTGCTCACGAGTACCACCACAGCGTATGGACGGCGCTTCACGGAAAACAAAATCCCATCGAAGACATGGCCGACTACCTCGTCTTCGAAGGTCGCGCCGATTCCTTTGCCCATCTGATATACCCGCAGAAAATTGCTCCCTGGACGAGCGCATTGACGCAGCAACAGGAGCAAGCGGCTTGGGAGGTTCTTCGACGGAATCTGGACTCCACTTCTCCAGAAAAAATGCAGAGCCTGATGTTCGGCGGAGAAGGTGTCGCGAAGTGGGCTGGCTATGCGATCGGCTTCAAGGTCGTGCAGGCTTTTCTGGATAAACACCCCAGTCTCAGCGTAAATCAGTGGACCGCAATGGAAGCTGGCGAACTTCTGAAGAAGTCATCCTATGCTCCTTAGGGATTTGCGACTGGCGAACTACATACGGCTCAATTTGCGTGGTCGGCTTCAGTCCGCGAAAGGCAAATCTGGTGATCTACGTCTTCGATTTTCCAGGCAAGGCGGATCTGTTGAAGAAGCTCGGCAAGCACAGGGGAGGGCTCAAGCAATGCCTGTACATCAACAAGCTCGCGGATGTGGAAATTGCCGTGCTGGAGAAAATCCTCAAGGCGGGTGTGAAGGAAACGAAAAAGACCTGGCCGGTAACAGCGAAGTAGCAACCCCGGTTCGCCGAAATGCTCTCAAGGCAGGAAAAATCCATCCGTGACGACCTGCTGAATGGTCGAGCCAGTGCGCGGTCGTATCTCCGACTTGCAAACATTTCCCGCGCCGCCATGATCGGCACATCGAGAAAGTGGCGGAGCAGCAATGGCGACGGGTTGGGCGGGCGATGGCGCAGTGCAGGATCAGATCGATGCCACCGTGAAGGACGGCATCGAGCGTGCGAAGTCGCGCCTGGCGACCGGGCCCAGCCTGGCGCACTGCGCCGAGTGTGGTGCGGAGATTCCCGAAGCGCGCCAGAAAGCGGTTCCCGGCGTGCGCCTGTGCGTCGCGTGTCAGGAAGCCGAGGATCAGGAAGCCGCGGCTTTCAGCGGCTACAACCGGCGCGGCAGCAAGGACAGTCAGCTGCGTTGAGCATTCTTTCTGTGGATCGGGCTTTCCCGTGGGATTCCCTTCGGTCGCGGCCTGACTGTTCTCGGCCGGCTGAAGCCGGCCCCACAGGATTGAAGAGACAAGAGGGGCTTCAGCCGGTTTTTGCAGACGACAGCAACGAGCGCGCTCGCCGCAGCATCGGGCTTTCCGGCGAATGCAGCCGTGTCATCAGCGCGATGGCAGCTTGCAGATCGGTCGCTGCTTCCGTGCGCCGCTGCAACGCCAGCAGCGCGGCGCCGCGAACGTGCAGCAATCCCGCACGCAGGAACGGAAAGTGTTCCGTGCCTGCATGTTCGTTCAGATGCGCAAGACCGGCGTCGGCTTGCGCCAGTGCAGCGGCAGCGTCTTCGCGTCGCAGTTCCAGCCACGCGATCGCCGTCGCGAACTGCAGGTAGGACACGTCGAAGTCGGCGGGCGGTTGCGTCGCAGCCTGTAACGCCCGTGCCTGCTCTGCCGCCGCCGTGTCGTTCGCAGCGAGCGCCACTTCGATGGCTGCAGCAACGTAAGGATAGGTGTGTTGCGCAGAGCTGCCGTAGAACGGCGGCAATTGCGCGACGAGCGCCAGGTCGTCCATCGCAGCATCTTTCTGTCCGAGCAATGCGTGTGCCTGTGCGCGCGTCGCCAGCCACTCGACGCCGTTCGGTACGAAGCGTTTGCCGAACTCCAGCCAGTTGTGTTCGAACAGATCGAGCGTCGCCAACGCCTCGCGCGGCCGGCCTTCGGCAAGCTGGCCGCTCGCGCGGTAGACCGCCGTGTCGAACTCCGCCGGCGTCGGTTTCGCGAGCAGCGTCGGCGTGAGCACGGCGTCGAACTGTTCGCGAGCCAAAGCCAGCTGACCGGACTGCTGCAGCGCCTCGGCATAGAGTCCGAGCTGCACGCGCGTGAAGATGGAATTCCCGCCGGCGTGACGACGCAGCAGCGCGATGCCCTTTTCATAGTCGGCCAGCGCTTCATCCACCTGACCCAGCTGCATGCGGCAGAACGCGCCCCAGGCATAGCTCGCGCCGAGGTTGGTGAAATCGCGCGAACCGGTCTGCTCGAAGATACGGGTCGCTTCGCTGAAGCGTTCGACGGCGCCACGCATGTCGCCCTGCGTGCGTTGCAGATGTCCGAGCGTGTACACCGCGGCGAAGTAGGCGGGCTGCGTGGGATAGCGTCGTGCGAACAGTTCGACGGCCGAACGCACCAGCTCGATCTCGCGTTGCGGATCGGTGGCGAGCTGGGCGACGGTGGTCGACAGCGCTCTTGCGCGCAGCAGCGAATCGCGATCGCCGCGCGCATCGAGCAGCGCGATCCCCTCATCGCGCGCTGCAATGGCTTCCGCGCCGCGTCCGAGCAATCGCGCTGCCGTTGCCGTGCCGATCAGCGCTTCGACGTACGAATCCTGATCGGTGAGCCGGTGTTCCCGGGCGATGCGCGCGGATTCGCCCCACAGCGTTCCTGCCCGATCGAATTCGTCGATGTCGAGCAGCAGTCGCGCCACGGTGTTCATGACTTCGATGTGGACGGCCGGCGTGTCCGAGAATTCCTGCAGCACGCGATCGCCGGCGGCCACCAGCAGTTCCTGCACGGGCATGCTGCGTGCCTTGGCCGCGTCCGGCTGCATGCGCGTGTTCCTGTCGAACAGCGCGGTGAGGAAGGACTGCACGGCGCGCTGCTTGCCGGCTTCTTCACGGGCGATGCGCGACTGTTCGGCCGCGATGCGCGCCTGCCAGGTCGTGGTGACGATGCCGGCGATCAGTGCGAGGGTGCCGAGCACGCCGGCCGCGACCGCGTACCGGTGGCGGGCAACGAACTTGGTCGCGCGATAGCTCAGGGCATCGCCGCGGGCCAGCACCGGCCGGCCTTCCAGATAGCTGCGCAGATCGGCCGCGAGCTGATCGACGCTGGCATAGCGACGCTGCGGTTCCTTGCGCAAGGCCATCAGCAGCACGTTGTCGAGATCGCCCTGCAGCCGGCGCTGCACGCGCCGCATGCCGAGCGACTGTTCGTCGTTGCGTTCCGTGGTGGCGCGATCCGCGTCTTCGCCCACGGCGACGCTCGGCCGGGTCGGTACCGAATCGCCGATGATCTCGGCCATGCGCTCGATGGTGTCGGTGGCGCTGCGATACGGGCTCTGACCGGTGAGCAGCCGGTACAGCACCACGCCGAGCGAATACACGTCACTGACGGTCGTGATGACGCCGCCGCGCACCTGTTCGGGACTCGCGTATTCGATCGTCATGACGCGCCACTGCGTTGCCGTCTGGTCGCGCGGCGACTCGTCGGGCGCACGCTCGAGCAGCTTGGCGATGCCGAAGTCCAGCAGCTTCACCGAGCCGTCGGCCGTGACCAGGATGTTGCCGGGCTTGAGATCGCGATGCACCACCAGCCGCTGGTGCGCGAAGCTGACGGCGGCGCACACCTGCAGGAACAGGCGCAACCGATCGTTGACGCCGAGCTGGTGCGTGTCGCAGTAGCGATCGATGGGCTCGCCCTCGATCAGTTCCATGACCAGGTAGGGCACGCCGTCGACGGTCGTGCCGCCGTCGATGAGCCGCGCGATGTTGCGATGTTCGAGCGAGGCGAGGATCTGGCGTTCGGAGCGGAAACGCCATGCGACCTGTGCCGGGTCGTGATCGGTGCGCACGAGCTTGATCGCGACCTGCGCGTGGTACTGGTCGTCGGCGCGCTCCGCGCGGTAGACCTCGCCCATGCCGCCGCGGCCGAGCGGTTCAATCAGACGATACGCGCCGATGCGTGAGCCGATGCGGATCTGCGGCGCAATCGATACCGAACTGTCACCGGGCGAATCGTCGGGATCGTCGTGCATGCGCAGCAGCGATTCGACGTCTTCGCGCAGCTCGATGTCCGCACCGCATTCGGCGTGCAGCCAGGCCGCGCGTTCTGCGGATGGCAGTGCCAGCGCAGCATCGAACAGTAGCTTGATTTGTTGCCAGCGCTGCGGGGTCATGAGGCCCGCATGATATGCGAGCGTGCGCACTCGCGTCGCAACCGGCTGGACGCCCGGCGGAACGGGCTTCAGGGTTTCCCCGCCGGTCGCGGCATCCAGTCAATCGCCGCTGGCATTCCGCGCTGCCCTGTGGCGAACTGCGCCTTTCGCAGCCCGTTTCCGGCAGGTATCTCATGAAGCATCGCAGTCGATTCGTCTTCCTGCTCGTCGCCCTGGTCGCGACCACCGTCAGTGTCGCCGCGGGCATGCAGCCCGAGCGTGCCGAGAACGGCATGGTGGCCAGCGTGCACGTGCTCGCTTCGCAGGCCGGCGTCGACATGATGAAGGCGGGCGGCAATGCGATCGACGCCGCCGTGGCAACGGGATTTGCGCTCGCAGTGGTGCACCCGTCGGCCGGCAATATCGGCGGCGGCGGCTTCATGCTGATCCGCACGCAGGACGGCCAGACGAAGTTCATCGACTTCCGCGAGAAGGCGCCGGGCAAGGCGACCGCGACGATGTACCAGGACAAGGACGGCAACGTGGTTCCCTCGCTCAGCCGGCTCGGCTATCTCGCGGTCGGCGTGCCGGGTTCGGTGAAGGGGCTCGTCCATGCCCAGGCGCACTACGGCAAGCTCACCCTCAAGCAGGTGATGGCGCCGGCCATCCGTCTGGCGCGTGAAGGCTATGTACTCGACTGGTCGGATGCGCGTCAGATGTCGAACGATGCAGGGCTGGCGCAGTTCGCCGATTCGAAGCGCATCTTCCAGAACGGCGGCAAGGGCTGGAAGCAGGGCGACGTGTTCAGACAGCCGGACCTCGCGCGCACGCTGGAACGCATCGTCGCGGCGCCGGACGATTTCTACACCGGCAGGATGGCGCGCGAACTCGCCGAGTTCATGCAACGCGGCGGCGGCTTGATCACGGTCGACGATCTCAGGAACTACGACGTCAAGGAACGCACGCCGGTGCGCGGCACGTATCGCGGTCTCGAAGTCATCAGCGCGCCGCCGCCGTCGTCGGGCGGAATCGCGTTGATCGAGACGCTGAACATTCTCGAAGGTTTCGACATCGCCAGGGCCGGCTTCGGTTCGGCCGAATCCATCCATCTCATTTCCGAGTCGTATCGCCGCGCTTTCTACGATCGCGCGCAGTATCTCGGCGATCCGGAGTTCAGCGATCTGCCGGTGCTGGAGCTGGCCGACAAACCGTATGCGGTCGAGTGGCGCAAATCGATCGACCCGCAGCGCGCCAGCGTGTCGTCGCGACTGGAGCGGCCGAGAGTCTCGAAGAAACTCGAACAGTACGCGAACGACAAACCCGTCAAGGGAGCCGGCAAGGAGCCGACGCAGACCACGCACTACTCGGTGGTCGACAAGGACGGCAATGCGGTCGCCGTGACCACCACGCTGAACGGCGGCTACGGCTCGAAAGTCACCGCGGGCCCGCTCGGCTTCCTGCTCAACAATGAAATGGACGATTTTTCCTCGAAGCCCGGCGCGCCGAACATGTTCGGCCTGTTGCAGAGCGAGGAGAACGCCGTCGGCCCGAACAAGCGTCCGCTCTCGGCGATGACGCCGACGATCGTGCTCAAGGACGGCAAGCTGTGGCTGGTGCTCGGTTCGCCGGGCGGCCCGACCATCATCACCACTGTCGCGAACATCCTCATCGGCGTCGCCGACTTCGGCCTCGACATCCAGCAGGCCGTGAACGCGCCGCGCTTCCATCATCAGTGGGTGCCCGATCGCATCATCATGGAACGCAACCGTTTCTCGCCCGACACCATCCGTCTGCTCGAGCAGCGCGGCCACGCGGTGTCCTTCGGGCTCGGCGGCGATGGCGAATGCATCCAGATCGATCTGGAAACCGGCCTGCGACTCGGCGCGAGCGACGGTCGCAACGATTCGGGGCGCGCTGTCGGGTACTGAGCCTCGGGCTTTGCACTCTGCTGTGGGGCCGGCTTCAGCCGGCCTTTTAATAAGGAGTCAGGCTAAAGCCTGACCTACAGCCTGACCTACAGCCTGACCCACAGCCCGACCCACAGCAGAAGGCGGATCGCCGTGCTCATCCCGCTTCAGGCGGGGAGGGAACCTCACTTTCGTCCCTGCAATGAACATCCTTCCGGCTACAGATCCCAGGTGGCGACCCTGCAATCCTGACGATCTGACGACATCCACCGGAGGACATCTTCATGAACGCCCGATCGCTTTCCCTCAAACATTCGCTGCGGGTTGCACTGCTCGCGGCAGTTTCCTGCGTCGCTTCCGTGGCTGCTGCCGATGACGTGGCAGCAAGCAGGAGCATCACCGTGAGCTACCGCGATCTCGACCTGTCGAGCGAGGCGGGCGCCCGGCAGCTCTACGATCGTATTCGTGCGGCCGCGCGCAATATGTGCGGTTCGCCTCGCGGGACAGCGCTGCTGCAGATCAAACAGCAGCGCAGGCAGTGCGCGAATGCAGCAGTCGCCGCCGCGGTGAAGCAGGTCGACAACGGCATCCTCACCGCAATGCACCGCGGCAAGTCGACCCGGCGCCTGGGCTGAGATCGATTTCCCTTCGGGGCGTGGCATGAAGTCCCGGGCGACGACAGAGAAAGTAGTGCGCTTCACATCCACAGGCCATTCTCGTGCGCAGCTTTCTCTTCGCCAAGCCAGCCGGCCTCGATGCAACGGGTACGTTGCTCGAGGCCGATCTGCCGTCGCAGGATGCGCCGCCTCGCCATGAGCGGACGCGCGGCGCCGCCACTTCTGTGGATCGGCGCGATATCGAGGCGCTCATTGGCCGCGACTATGTCGGCCTGCGTGCGCTGATCTTCCGCCGCACGGGCGATCCGCAGGTCGCCGCGGACCTGCTCAACGACGCGATCTGCACCGCGCTGGAGAAATATCGCGACGGTCAGATCGACCGGCCCGAAGAGATCTGCGGCTATGTGTTCCAGGTCGCAATGAATCACCTGCGCAACCATCGTCGCTCCATCGCCGAACGCCCCGAACGCCGCGCCGACGCCAGAGTGTTCGAGACGCTGGTCGACGAAGACGACGACGGGTTCGATGACGACAGCCGTATCCTCGATCAGGTGATCAGGATCATCCGCAGCCTGCCGTCGGAGCGCGATCGCCGCATCCTGATGCGCTTCTATCTCGACGAGGAAGACAGGGACGTCATCTGTCGCGAACTGGGCCTGACGCCTGCGCAGTTTGCTTCCGTGCTGCACCGCGCGCGACAGCGGCTGAAGGATCTGCTCGAAACGCACGGCCTGACGCGTGCCGACCTGTTCTCCTTCATTCCCTAGCAGGGGACGCGCCATGTCAGTTGCCCGTTTGCGAATGGACGATCCGACACTGGCGAACCGCTACCTCGCCGGCCAGCTTGCCGGCGCCGAGCAGGCCGCTTTCGAGGCGCGGCTGATCGAAGATCCGGCGGTGCTGCGCGAACTCGAAGCGACGGCGCGGCTGAAGGCGGGACTGCGGCAACTGCGTCGGCGGGGCGACCTGGAACATGCGATGCCAGGCCAGCGACGATCCGCCGTCACCGCATTCGGCCTCGCAGCCGCGATGGCGCTGCTGGCGATCGGTCTGGGCCTGAACTTCCCGGTGGGCGATCGTCCGCCGTCCATTGCGGCGGACGTAGCGGCGCTGACAGCCGGGCATGGAAAGACACTGCCGATCGCATCCTCGCACTCGCTGCTGCGAATGCGATCGGCCCGCGCCGATGCCGTCATCGCGTTGCCGGCGACGCCGGGTGCGATCGAACTGCGTGTGTTGTCTGCCGAGGCACAGCCGCAGGCGCCTTACCGGCTGCGGCTGCGTCGACCCGCAGATGCGACATCGCGGGCAGGTAGCGTGGCCGAGAGCCTCATCGAGGCTGCGCCCGATGGCTGGGTCACGCTGTATCTCGACTCGCGAACGTTGTCGCCCGGCCGGTACGAACTCGACATCGTGCCGATGGCGAGCCCGGAAGGGCAGCCGGAGATCTTCGTCATCGACATTCGCGCTGCCGCCAGGGCAGAAGCCGATGCCTCGGCGTAGCGATCACTTCGTCGATTCGCGTACGGTGTCCGGGGTGCTTTCGTTGCTGCCCAGCATCCGGTCCACCATCCGGCTCACATGCTGCGGCGACTGCGTCTTGCGCGCGAAGATCGAATAGATCGCCGGTACGGCGAGCAGCGTCAGGAACACGGAAACGAGTGTGCCGTAGAACACCACGATGCCGATCGGGCGACGCTGTTCGGCGCCGGCGCCGGTGGCCAGCAGGAAGGGCACGGCGCCGAAGGCCGTACACAGGCTCGTCATCAGCACCGGACGCAGGCGCGTGACGGCGGCCTGTACGACGGCTTCGGTGAATTCGACGCCGCGGTCGCGCAGCTGGTTGGCGAATTCGACGATCAGTACGCCGTTCTTCGCCGCGATGCCGATCAGCAGGATCACCGCGATCTGGCTGAAGATGTTGATGGTCATGCCGTAGAGCTTGAGGCCGAACACCGCGCCGATGAGCGCGAGCGGCACCGTGATCATGATGATGGTCGGATGCACGAAACTCTCGAACTGCGCCGCGAGCACCAGATACACGATGGCGAGCGCGAAGAAGAACGTGAAAAACAGCTGCTGGCCGCTGCGGGTGAATTCGCCGGTCTCGCCGTCCCACATGAGCGTGGCTTCGGGCGGCAGTTCCTTCGCGACCGTGTCCTGGAACCATTTCACCGCCTCGCCGATCTCGTAGCCCGGCGCGAGGCTGGCGCGGATTTCTATCGCGCGCAGGCGATTGAAGCGCGCGAGTTCGACGGCGCCGGAGACTTCCTCGAGTTTCACGACGTTCGACAGCGGGATCAGTTCGCCGGTGCGGCTCGAACGGACGCGGATGTTCGTGAGATCGGTGACCGTCTGGCGCGCGTCTTCGCTGGCCTGCAGCATCACGTCGTACTCGCGACCGCGATCGATGTAACGCGTGACGACACGCGAGCCGAGCACGGTTTCGAGCGTGCGGCCGACCGTCTCCAGCGAGACGCCGAGATCGGCGGCGCGATCACGGTCCACCGACACGCGGATCTGCGGCTTGCGTTCCTTGTAGCTGGTGTCGACGTTCCGCAGGCCCGGGTTGGCCTGCGCGAGCGGCAGGAGCTTGGCCTGCCAGGCCGACAGCGTTTCGTAGTCGGGACCGCCGATCACCGCTTCCACCGGCTGGCCGAAGCCGCGACGGCCGAGGCTGCCGGGCTGTCCCGCCGAGGCGCGTACGCCGGGCAGCTTCTGTGCTTCGACCATCAGCGACTGCGTGATCTCGCTCGCCGAACGCTTGCGTTCGCTCCAGTTCTTGAGCATGACGATGGCGCGCGCCGAGTTGACGTCGCCGGTGGAACCGCCGCCGAAGGCATTCGGCACGCGCATCATGACGCGCTCGATGTCGCCGTACTTTTCCATTTCCCGGAAGACGATCTGTTCGAGCTGGCGCGCGTAGTCGTCCATGTACTGGAAGCTCGCGCCCTCCGGACCTTCGATCGTGATGTAGGCGCGGCCCACGTCGGCGACCGGCGCGAATTCCGAAGGAATCGAACGGAACGTCAGCGCACCGAACACCGACAGCACGGCGACGGCGGCCACCACCAGCCACGGGCGGGCGATCAGCGAACGCAGATACCGGTCGTACAGGCCCGACAGCCGCTGGAAGAAACGGTCGATCGCATGCGAGACGCGCCCGCGCTGCAAGGCATCCGCCGGCAGCTTGGACGCGAGCATCGGCGTCAGCGTCAGTGCGACCAGCGCCGAGAACAGCACCGATGCGGCCAGCGTGAAACCGAACTCGCGGAACAGGCGGCCGAGATCGCCGGGCAGGAAGGAGATGGGCACGAACACGGCGGCCAGCGTCAGCGTCGTGGCGATGACGGCGAAGCCGATTTCGTGACTGCCGCGCACCGCGGCGACCAGCGGCGCTTCGCCGAGTTCGGTGCGACGGTGCACGTTCTCGAGCACCACGATGGCATCGTCCACGACCAGGCCGATGGCGAGCACGAGCCCCAGCAGCGTCAGCACGTTCACCGAATAGCCGAACGCGTACATCACCACGAACGAGGCGATGATCGACACCGGAATCGTCACCGCGGGAATCAGCGTCGCGCGCAGATTGCCGAGGAACGCATAGATCACGGCGAGCACCGAGATCAGCGCGAAGACGATGGCGATCACGACTTCGTGCAGGGCGGCTTCGATGGCGATGCCGTTGTCCATGGAAACGGCGAGCAGCGCGCCGGCCGGCAGCGTCTGCCGGATGCGTTCCACTTCGGCACGTACGCCGCGCACGATGTCGAGCGTGTTGCCCTTCGACTGCGCTTCGATACCGATGCCAACGCCGGCCTTGCCGTTCAGGCGCATGTCGCTGCGTTCGTTCTCCGCACCGAGCTGCACGGTCGCGACTTCGCCCAGACGGATCAGATGACCGTCCTGACCGCGCGTGATGACGAGATTGCGGAAGTCGTCCTCGGTGTCGAGACCCACCAGCGTGCGCAGCGAGAACTCGCGCGTCTGCGATTCCAGCCGCCCCGCCGGCAGTTCGATGTTCTCGCGACGCAGCGCGTCTTCGATGTCCGTCACCGTCATCTGCCGCGCGGCGAGCGCCTGCCGGTCGACCCAGATGCGCATCGCGTAACGGCGTCCGCCGCCGATGCTGACGCGCGCCACGCCGGGCACGGTCGAGAACCGGTCGACCAGATTGCGCTCGGCGTAGTCGGTGACCTCGAGCATCGACATGCCCGGCATGCTGAAGTTGAGGAACATGATGGCCTCGGCGCTGGCGTCGGCCTTGATCACTTCCGGCGGATCGGATTCCTCCGGCAGGTTGCCGAGCACGCGCGCGACGCGGTCGCGCACGTCGTTGGCCGCGGCGTCCATGTCGCGACTGATGTCGAACTCGATGCGCACCTGCGAGCGTTCGTCCTCGCTCTCGGACTCGATCTTGAGAATGCCTTCGATGCCGGCGATGGAATCCTCGACCACCTGCGTGATCTTCGTTTCGATCACCTGTGCCGACGCGCCGCTGTAGTTGGTCGTGATGGAAACGACCGGCCGGTCGACGTCCGGATACTCGCGTACCGGCAGGCGATCGAGCGAGACCAGGCCGAAGATGATCAGCAGCAGGCTGATCACGATGGCCAGCACGGGCCGGCGGACGGAGGTTTCGGAGAGTTTCATGAGCTGACTGTCGACGGCGCCTGCGCCTGTTCGCGTATGGCCGTGCCGTCGCGCAGGTTCTGCGTGCCGTCGACGACGACGCGTTCGCCTTCCTTCACGCCGCTGACGATTTCGACTTCACCCGGGCGGCGCCGTCCGATCTTCACTTCGCGGCGATGCGCCACTTCGCCATCGACGACGAACACGTACATGCGTCCCTGCTCGGGAATGATCGCGGCCTCGGGCACGAGCAGCGTGGCCACCACCGCGCCCTGCAACACGACGGTCATGAACATGCCGGGTCGCAGCGCGCCGTCGCGGTTCGGGATGTCGGCGCGCACCGTCACCGATCGCGTCACCGGATCGATGCGTGAATCGATGTTGGTCACCTTGCCTTCGAATGGCCGGTTGGGCAGGCCGGCGGAATTCGCGGTCACCGCCAGGCCTTTCTTCAGCAGATAGAAATAGGTTTCCGGCACCGTGAAATCGAGCTTGATGGTCGAGGTGTCGTCCAGCGTCGTGATGACCGTGCCGGGACTCACCAGGCTGCCGACGCTGACGCGCCGAAAGCCCGTGCGGCCGTCGAAGCCGGCGCGGATGACGGTGTCGGAAAGCCGCGCGCTGGCCGCGTTCACGCGGGCGCGGTTGACCTTCAGCGTCGCTTCGATCTGATCGAGCTGCGATACGGACAGCGCCTGCTGCGCATAGAGTTCGCGACTGCGATTGAACTGGCTCTCGCTGTCGGCGAGTGCGGCCTGTGCTTCGGCCAGCGTTGCGCGCGCCTCGGCGCTGTCCAGTTCGACCAGCACGTCGCCGCGTCGCACGAAGTCGCCTTCCTCGAAGCGGATGGCCGTGACGATGTTGGAGCTCTTGGAAGTGACGTCGACGGATTCGTTGGCGCGGGCCGTGCCGACGGCTTCGATCTGCGTGCCGAGCGGCCGCGAGACGACAGGTGCCGAAATCACCGGGACGGTGGCGGAAACGCCCGGCGCGCCCGGATTGCCGGGGCCGGTCGCTGCCGGCTTGCTGCACGCGGTCGTCAGCAGCACGGCCGCCGCGAGGGCCGACCAGGCAGTGCATTGAAGTCGGTAACAAACCTGTCTCGGCATTGCAGATTCCCGTCGATCGCGCGACCGCCATTGTGCACCACGGTCAACGCATTGAGGGATTCAACTTGCGGCGGATTTCTGCGTGGCCCGCCGCCCGTCGGGGAAATTTCCTGACGGCATTGTCAGGTTGGCGTCCCTTCCGGCCACTGGCTGCAGCATCGGTGCAGGTGGACGCTCGTGCAACTCGAATCAGGACACAACGCCATGCGTTTCAAGTCGCGCAAGACCGCCGGTTACCAGGTGTTCGCAGTGACCGGCGTGAACACCGTGTCCTTCGCCATCGACGCGCAGCAGGCCAGCACCCGCGGACTGCTCGGCTTCGCGGTGGAGCGGATCGATCGCATCGAGAAGCAGCGCTACTACATGGCCGGTTTCAAGGTGTTCCGGTCGGTGATCCCGCAGCCGGCACCGCAGCTCAGTGTCAGCACATTCAATCATCCGGTGCAGAGCTTCGTGTGGGACGACTTCACCGGCAAGCCGGACCGGCCGTACGAATACCTCTTTCACCCGCTGAAAGGCACGGCCCGCCGCCTCGATCGCAGCGCCGCACCGATTCACATCAAAGTGCGTACGGAACCGCTGTTCACGCGCGGACGCCACGACGTGTTCTTCAATCGCGGCGTCGCCAGCAGCCAGGCCTACGAAAGAAAATTCGGCAACAAGCCGCCCGACCGGCAGCCCACGGAAGAGAAGAAGGTCGAAGCAGCGCAATGGCTGAGCCGCGATCTCGACGAGGCCCTGCTCGAATTCGTGCGCCGCGCCCGCAAGGGCGACACGCTGCTCGGCTGCTTCTATGAATTCCGCTACCTGCCGATGGCGCTGGAACTGCGTGCGGCGCAGACACGCGGCGTGACCGTGAGGCTGATCCTCGATGCCAAGCAGAACGCCGACAGTTTTCCCCGCGACGACAATCTCGACATGCTGCGACAGGCGCAGATCCCGCGCAGCGCCGTCACGCTGCGCGAAGCCCGCAAGGCCAGCATCCAGCACAACAAGTTCATGGTGCTGCTCAAAGGCAAGGACGCCCGGCCGTCGGCCGTGTGGACCGGCTCGACGAACCTGTCGGTCGGCGGCATTCACGGCCAGGCCAACGTCGGACACTGGGTGCGCAGTGCGGCGGTGGCGAAGATCTTTCGCGACTACTGGAATCTGCTGCAGACCGATCCCGGCGGCGCGTCAGGCGACGATCCCGCAACCGTGCGCAGCAAGAACGCGGCGTTGCGGACCCGCGTCGAGACGCTGACGCCGGTGCCCGGGAGCAAGGCGCAGATCGTCGCCGGCATCACACCGGTGCTGAGTCCGCGACGCGGCGACAAGGCCATGAATCTCTACGGCGAACTGCTCGACACCGCGCGGCAGCAGGCGTGCGTGACGCTCGCCTTCGGCGTCAATCGCGAATTCAAGGAGCTGCTGAAGGACAACAGCGACCAGAGCCACATCAGCTTCCTGCTGCTGGAAAAGAAGGATCAGCCCGCGGCCAACAGTGCGCAGCCGTTCATCGAGATCAATCGCAGCAACAACGTCTACATGGCCTGGGGCTCGTTCCTGCGCACGCCGCTGCATCAATGGGCGAAGGAAACGAGCGCACGCGGCCTCGGGCTCAACACGCACGTGAGCTTCATCCACAGCAAGTTCCTGCTGGTCGACCCCTTGAGCGACGATCCCATCGTCGTCACCGGCTCGGCGAATTTCAGCGCGGCGTCGGAGAACGAGAACGACGAGAACATGCTCATCATCCGCGGCCATCGCCGCGTCGCCGACATCTACTACACGGAGTTCAACCGTCTGTTCAATCACTACTACTTCCGCTCGGTGATCGAGTCCCTGCAGCAGGAGCAGGCGGGCAGCGATGCCGGCGATGCGATGCAGTCCAGCATCTTTCTCGACGAGACCGATGGCTGGTTGAAGAAATACAAGCGCGGCACGTTCCGCTGGAAGCGCGTGCGGGTCGCGGCGGCGATGCGGGGGTTCAGGCGGGAGAAGCAAGTCCCGTAGAGGGGTGGCATGCCCTGCGCCAAACTCTGCCATGCACGGCCCGCGTTGCTGCCCCGACATGGAAGATCACAGGTCGTGATTGAGTTGCGGCGGAACTGCGCAGAAGATCGGGCTCTGCTAGTGCAATGGTCAACCCTCATGTTTTCGATTCTGCGGTCCGTCGCCTTCGCCGCCGCAATCGCCGCGACGACGGGTACAAGGTGCCGGCGGGACGCATCGATGTGTGCAATGTGCCGCTGCCGGTGCGGGTGATGCAGTAAGGGTCTTCTTCATCTTCCTGTGGGGCCGGCTTTAGCCGGCCGTCCGGATGTCAGGCTGAGGCCTACAGGAAGATGGCCGGCTAAAGCCGGCCCCACAGGAAGCCGGCCCCACAGGAAGAGGGACGATTCCTGCGTCACCGGCCTGCCCGGTCGATATGCGAGTGATACAGCCGCAGCGCCAGCGCTCGCGCGATCCTGCGCGGCAGGAATCGGATGGCGATGCGATCGCTCATCGCACTGCCGCCGGCCGTATCCACGGACACGTTCGCCATGCGGTGACGACGATCGAAGGGCGAGGCCGTGAGTTGCACGGACTGCAGGCGATTGCGCGGCGTCACGATCAGCCGTCGGGTCAGCCAGCCGTAACGGAACAGCACGGCGTCGGGCGTCAGCGCCCAGCGCGTGTGCTTCACGTACAGATCGGCACGCCACCAGCCCAGCACCAGCATCACCGCGAGGAAGGCGACGATCCAGCGCGCATCCGGCTCGAACGGTGCTTCGGGCAGCAGATGCAGTGCGAGCGTGATCGCCGCGGCGACGAACGTCGCGAAATAGACGCTCTGGCGGAACAGGCGCTGCCGCGCGTGCGGCGCCAGCGGCTGCCAGTTCGGCTCGCCCGCGAAATCGACGTCCGGCAACGCGACTGCCATCAGCGCCTTGGCCTGCATCGGCGTGCAGATCGGCGCCAGCCAGCGCGTGCGAACCTGCGACTGCTGCTTGCCGTCCTGCGAGGAACTGCTGTCGCCGGCGAGATCGACGCGCAGCGAGACGCGGCCGAACAGACGATGCAGCAGCGACTGCGTCTGGTGGACGGACTGAATGCGCGGGATGCGCAGCGTGAGTGCGAGCCGGGTGAGCAGGCCGTGCCGTACGCGCAGATCCTGTCCGTGCCGCGTCAGCGTGAAATCGAACAGCGTGACCAGCGCGAAGCCGACCGACAGCAGTCGCAGTGTCAGGACGAATGTCACGAGGCCCGCCAGCGCCAGGCCCGCCTGCATCGCGATGCCGAGCGCCGCGAGATGGCTCAACTGCGACTGCTCGAACCACACCGCGGCGCTCTGGCGCGATATCTCGAACGTCCCCGCCTGATACAGAAAACCAAACAGTGCGGCCACCACGATCATGCCGCGGTTGTCGATCAGGCCGTAGCGGATCAGCTCCGCGGGCGGCAGTTGCAGCAACACTTCATCCTGCGCTGCCGGGGCGGCGTGCGTCGGCGCGGGCCGGCCGCGATTGAAGACCTGGTCGCGCAGCTCCTGCGTCGCTTCGAGACTCAGGACGCGGATCGTCGCTTCGGCCTTGCCGCCGGTGGAGGTGGCGATGCTGACTTCCGCGACACCGAGCAGCCGGTGCAGCAGGCCGCGCTTCACGTCGATGTTCTCGATGCGCGGATACTCGATCTGCCGCAGATTGCGGAAGAACAGGCCTTCCTTGATCACCAGGCCGCGCGGCCCGAAGCCGTAGCGATAGAGCCATTGCTGCCACAGCGCACCGACGAGCAGCGGCACGAGAATCAGCGCGCCCCACAGCTCCGCGTCATTGCGTGCACCGAAGATCATGAACGCGATCACCGGCACGATGAACTGGCGGATGAAGGTCGCGAGTGCGAACAGCCACGACAGCGGATGCAGGCGCAGTTCGGGCTGGAAATCCGTCTCAGACGCCACTGGTCGTGCTCTCCGCCAGCAGCGCATCGCGCAATGCGATGGCGTCCGGATGCGCAAGGCCCGGCAGTTCGATCATCGTGTGCCGGCTGCCGGCGGTGTAGAGCTTGAGCGTGCCGACGCCATAGCGGCGCTGCAGCGGACCCTGCGATACATCGGTGTGCTGGATGCGGGCGCGGGGCAGGGCGATGTGCGAGCGCCAGAGAACGCCGCGTTCGATCACGATGCCGGTGGCGTCGACGCCATAGCGCAGATGACGGTAGTAGGTCGGCGGCCAGAGCCAGACGAGCAGCACGCCGGAGAGCCCGAGGACGATCAGCGCGCTGGCCCAGAGGCTGCCGCTGCGCGGCAGCAGCGTGGCCGTGGCGACCAGGAAGACGATGAACAGGGCGATGAGCCACTGCCAGCGCCAGACGCTGATGATGGCGGGGTCGGTGGTCGATGTTTGCATTCGTGTCCTGTGAATTGTGGGGCCGGCTTTCCCGCGGGATTTCCTTCGGTCACAGCCGGCCTTCGAGAGTCAGGCTGAAGCCTGACCTACAGAAGAATCTAACTCTTCGTCAGCTTCCGATCATCGAGTTCCAGCGAGCGGCCGATGATCTCGCGCATGATTTCATTGCTGCCGGCGAGGATGCGGCTGATGCGCGCGCCGGTGTACATGCGGCAGATCGGATACTCCTCCATGTAGCCTGCGCCGCCGTGCAGTTGCACGCATTCGTCGACGACGCGGCCTTCCAGTTCGGTCGTGAGCAGTTTCACCTTCGCCGCGGCGACAGGGTCCAGCCGGCCGGCGTTGTGTTCCAGCACGCAGTGGTCGACATACACCTGCAGCGCATCGATCTCGGCGCGCATCTGTGCGAGCCTGAAGCGCGAGTGCTGGAACGTCCCGATCGGCTGGCCGAACGCCTTGCGTTCCTTCACGAACTGCAGCGTGATGTCGAAGGCGTGCTGTGCGACCGAGATGGCGCCCGCGGCGGTGATCAGGCGTTCCTCGGCGAGAAAGTGCGTCAGGGAATGAAATCCCTTGCCGGGTTCGCCGAGCACGTTGTGCTTCGGCACCTTCACGTCATCGAAGAACAGCTCGGAGGTGTCCTGCGCCTTGAGGCCCATCTTCCTCAGGTTGCGGCCGCGCCGGAACCCTTCCATGTCGCGCTCGACGATGAACAGGCCGAGTCCGTGGCGTTTCTCGGGATCGGTGCGCGCCACGACGATGAACACGTCGCCGATCTGGCCATTGGAGATGTAGGTTTTCGAGCCGTTCAGCAGCCAGTGATCGCCCTGGTCTTCCGCGCGCGTGCGAATGCCGGCGAGGTCGCTGCCGGCGCCGGGCTCGGTCATGGCGATGCCGAGGATGGTTTCGCCGCTGATGCACTTCGGCAGCAGCCGCGCCTTCTGTTCCGGCGTGCCCAGGGCGCCGATGTACGGTGCGACGAGGCGCGAATGCAGCGTCATGAAGAAGCCGCCTTCGCCATGCCTGGTGTTTTCCTCGATCAGGATCTGTTCGTAGCGGAAGTCGCGCACGCCGGCGCCGCCGTATTCCGGATCGGCCCACATGAGCAGGTAGCCCTGCTCGCCGGCCTTGCGGAACGCGTCGCGATCGACAAACCCCTGATCGCGCCAGCGCGCGCCATTCGGCCCGATTTCGCTCTGGAAGAAGCGGCGTGCGGAATCGCGGAACTGTTCGTGTTCGGCTTCGAAGAGGTGACGCGTCATGATCGTCGTCCGTTTCCGGAGAGAAGCGGCACTAGACACGAGCCCACGGGCATTATCAATCGTCGCAACCGATTAGGCATCGTCCGCATCGGGCCTGCGGGAACTCGACGCCCATCCGCAGAATTCTCCTCAGGAGCAATCATGGAAGACGCGGCATACTGCGGGCGCCCCTCGGGGCAGGAGAATATTCCCATGGGCAGGCGAACGGTTCGTTGCGCAGTCGGAGACCTATGAGCGGATCGCACCGTGCGGCCGTGCGCCTGACGATGCTGTGGCTGCTCATGGCAGCCGCCGTGCATGCGCAGGAGGATGCGGCACCGCCCACCCCGCCGGCGGTGGAAGTTCCGGTCGTGCCCGAAACCCTCGAACCCGTCAAACCCACGGCCGAGGAACTGGGCGCCATGGATGTCTGTGCGGAAATGCATGACGAGAAGGCGCTCAACATGCTCGAACGCGCCCGGCGCCAGCTGTCGATCGCCGCCTGTGCCTCGTCCGCGTGGCTCGATGGGCTGTTCGGCGACCAGATGCTGTACGAGGAATATCGGGAAACCTACGGCACGCTTTCCGTCGGTACGCTCTGGAGCGACTACGACGGTTTCGATCCGCGGCTGCGTTTCCGCATCCGGCTGCAACTGCCGCAATGGGACGAGCGGATCTCGGCCTTCGCCGGGCGCGTCGGCGAAGAGGACTACATCAGCGACGTCGAAGACGACTTCGACGCATTGCCCTCGCGGCAGTTCGGCAGTCTCGAAGACGACAGCGTGCTGCTGGGCCTGGGATACGCGAATCCGAAGCGCACCGGCAACGATTTCGACGCCAGTGTCGGCGTGCGCCTGGATATGCCGCTCGATCCCTATGCCCGCACACGCTACGAGATCGTGCGCAACTTCGCGGAGCACTATGTCTTCAGCGGTCGCGAAACCGTCTTCTGGCAGAACTCCGAAGGCTTCGGCAGCACCACGCGGCTCTATCTCGATCGTGCCTTGTCCGATCGCTTCCTGCTGCGCTGGGCCAATCTCGGCAAGTACACCGAGGAGACCAAGGGCCTGGAATGGTATTCGCAGGTGACGCTGTTTCAGAGCGTCGGCGATCGCATGGGGCTCGCCTGGCAGGCGCAGATCGAAGGCGCGACCGACAATGAAGTGCAGATCACCCGCACCGCTGCGCGACTGATCATGCGTCGCCAGTTCCGCAACCCGGACTGGCTGTTCCTCGAATTGCGTGCCGGCGTCGCGTGGCCGCGCGAAAAGCTCTACGAGGAACGCGAGGCCACGCCCGAACTCGGCATCGCGCTGGAGATGCAGTTCGGCCAGCGCCGGCAGCGCTGGTACCAGCGCGACAAGGAATAGCGAGCGAAGATCTACCGCCGTGCTTTTCGCCGACCTCGTTGCCGCCTCCGCCCGCGTTGCCGCCACGCGCAGCCGGCTCGCTAAATTGCGCGAGCTGGCGCAGTGCCTGCAGGCTCTGGCGCCGGACGAGATCGAAATCGGTGTGCTGTGGCTGGCGGGAGAAACACGCCAGGGCAAGATCGGCGTCGGCTACTCGGTGCTGCAGCCATCGGCACAGGTAGCGCCGGCGGTGCCGGCCACCCTGACACTGCGGGACGTAGATGACGTGCTGACCCTGCTGCAGGGTATGCGCGGCGCAGGCTCGGCGGCGCGGCGCAAGTCGATACTCGGGGATCTGCTGGGCCGCGCGACCGCGGACGAGCAGAGCTTCCTGCTGCGATTGCTCGTGGGAGAACTGCGCCAGGGCGCGCTGGCCGGTCTGATGGTCGATGCGATTGCCGAAGCGGCCAAGCTGCCAGTAGCCGACGTGCGGCGCGCGTCCATGTATTCGGGCCATGTCGGTGGCCTGGCGCATGTCGCTCTGACACAGGGTCTGGCTGGCCTGGAAAGATTCCGGATCGAAGTGCTGTCGCCGATTGCACCGATGCTGGCGCAGACCGCAACCGACGTGGCCGATGCGCTCGAGCAACTGAGCAGCGACGTTGCGTTCGAATGGAAAGTCGACGGCGCGCGGGTGCAGGTTCACAAGGCGGGAGACGAGGTGCGTGTCTACACGCGCAGTCTCAACGACGTGACAGCGGCCGTTCCTGAAGTCGTGGAGGCCGTGCGTACGATCGATGCACGACAGATCGTGCTCGACGGCGAAACCGTCGCGCTCGATGCAACAGGTCGTCCGCTGCCGTTCCAGGTCACGATGCGACGTTTCGGTCGCAAGCTCGATGTCGATGCGCTGCGCGCCGAATTGCCGCTGCATGTCTACTTCTTCGATTGCCTGTTGCTGGATGAAGAAAGTCTCGCGGATCGTCCCGCGCGCGAGCGGTTTGCGGCGATGGAGCGCGTGCTGCCCGAATCGATCCGCATTCCCCGTCTCGCGACGCGCGATGTCGATGTCGCGACGGATTTCTACGACCGCGCCCTGGCGAGCGGCCATGAAGGCGTCATGGCGAAGTCGCTGGATTCGGCCTACGAAGCCGGCAGCCGCGGCGCGAGCTGGCTCAAGATCAAGCACGTTCACACGCTCGATCTGGTGGTGCTGGCGGCCGAGTGGGGCAGCGGCCGGCGCAAGGGCTGGCTGTCGAACCTGCATCTCGGGGCGCGCGATCCGGCCAGCGGCGGCTTCGTGATGCTCGGCAAGACCTTCAAGGGTCTGACCGACGCGATGCTCGAATGGCAGACGAAGGAATTTCTGGCGCGCGAGACGCATCGCGACAGCTACACGGTGCACGTGCGCCCGGAGATGGTCGTCGAGATCGCCTTCAACGACATCCAGGCGAGTTCGCAATACGAAGGCGGCTACGCGCTGCGCTTCGCGCGCGTGAAAGCGTATCGACCGGACAAGCCGGTGGAGCAGGCGGATACGATCGAAGAGATCAGGCGCATTTATACGGCGCAGGGGCCGCTGTATGATCCCGCGGCATCGCCTTCCCCGAATTGAACTCAGCGTCGCCATCGATTTCCGCCTCACGGCTCGACAGACACCAAGGAACAACCCATGGTCGCGGACAGTGCCGTTCGGCGCGGCGGCGGATTCAAACGCGCGGTGTGGATCGTGCTTGCCCTGCTGGTGCTGGGCGTCATTCTCTGGACCTGGTTCGCGCTGAGCTGGTCGTATTCCGCCGGCGACCGCGCCGGCGTGCTGCTCAAGTTTTCCAAGAAGGGCTGGATCTGCAAGACGTACGAAGGCCAGCTCGCGCTGTATGTCGTCGGCGGCGTTGCGCCCCAGCTATGGGATTTCAGCGTTCGCGACGAAGAAGTCGCAAAGAAGCTGTCCGGCGCAGTCGGCCAGGAACTCCAGCTTCACTACACCGAACATCGCGGCGTTCCGACGAGCTGCTTTGCCGAGACGCCGTACTTCGCCGATGGATTTACCGTGGTGAGCAGGCCGGGAAACTGAGCATCGCCTGGCGCTGGCCCAAACGAGATAGCATGAGCCCGATGAAAACGGCTCCGCTGACGCTCCTGCTGCTGTTCCTTTTCTGTGCCGGATGCGCGACGACCGGCGGCGACTCCGATGAAAGCGAGCCGACGCTGATCGACGCGCCTGCGACGGCGGCGATGCCGTCGAACGAACCGCCCGCCGAAGCAGCGGCTCCCGCTTCCCGGCAGGAGGAGGGCGAGGTTCCGATTGCGGTTGCCGAGTCGGAGCAGCCCGAGGCGGGTCCCGAGGAAGTCATCGTCCAGGGTCGCAACATCAGGCGTTACGAGGTGATTCACGATCTGGTCGCCGACGCGCAGATCCGTCTCCGCGACGTCGAACTCCAGTACGTCTTCACCGGCAAGGGCAGGAATCAGGTTCTGCGCGGTCGTCCCGTGGCCTTTGCGCTGTGGAGCGATACGAAACAGGAATGGTCCATCGCCCACATCGAGCTGCCGCGGCCGCCGATCAACTGGACGCCCGGTCGCAAGCCGCTGCCCTTTCGCAATCTCACTCCCGGTATCCAGGCGCGGCACGTGAAGGGCACCGGTGCCGAGCGGCTGATGTTCTCCTTCTCGCAGGACGGCGAGCCCTTGAAGGTCTACGGACGGAAGTTCCCCGTCTTCGACAACAACCTGCTCAAGCGCAGGCAGTGGCGCGCCGTCGTCCAGACCGCGAAGCCGATCGTCTATCTGCCTTTCACCGAAGACACCTTCGATCCGGGCTTCGTCAGCGGCGGCAAGGAGTTTCTGGTCGCCACGGCGCGCCAGGCGATCGAGGAACTGCGCCTCGCGCAGGTGCCGAGTGCCGCTTTCCCCGGGGAACTGCTCGCCGATGCCATTCCTCTGCAGGTCATCACCACGCTTGCCGTCATCGAGCAGACCGATGACACCGACTACGTCAGAAAGCAGACGCTCGCCTTCGAGGAAGTGCTGAGCCAGTACGGGCTCAAGCAGGAGGAGGCGTATCGATACAGCGTCTCGAGCGCCAATGCGCTCGGGCCAATGCAATTCACCGACCGCAGGGGAAACGGAACCTATTCGCTCGTGGTCAGACGCTGCCCACGCGCAAAGCTCGATCCGGATTTCGAGCGCGGTGCGACGAATCTGCTGAACGCCATGAAAGCGGCCGTCTGCCTGCTGGATCTGGAACTCGCGGGAATGCGATCGGACATTCGCCTGGCGTATCGCGACAACCCTGCGGTGCTGGGCATCTTTCCGGTCGCCGCGTACAACGGCGGTCCCCGCAACGTCACGAAGCTCTATCGGGTGCTGAGTCGAATGAATGTCGGGCTCGACGAACTGAGCCGCCCGGGCACGCAGCCCGCGGGAAGGTCGGTGGCTTGTCCGTGCGTATGGAAGGCGGAAGGCGCGAACGTCCGTCCGGTGACCATCCCGAGATACAACAACGAGAACCGGTGGTACATCGAGAAATACCAGAGCATCGTCAGTCTGTTCGAGTGAGCGCGGTTGCGCCGGTGCCTCTGTCCCTGGTGTTTGCGACTGCCTCAGGTCTTGAAATCTCCCCTGACGCCGCAAGCTGTCGTCGATAGAATTCCCGGTATCGGCGCGCGGCTTCGGTGGGCGGCTGCGTGTCGGCAATCAGCCCACGGCAACTGAAGGAGGTGATCCAAGTGGCACATTCAAACGTTGGTTCGGTCGCAACTCTGGGTGTACTGGTTGGCGAGGTTCGTCGCTGAGTCGACGGCTCGCGCCGCCCGGTAGGCCTTGAGTGCGCGCAGGCTTTCGTCACGCGCGCGACCGAGGTTCCCAACGGACGGACGCTCCGATGCAGTTGCCGTGCGGGTACCTTGTCCGCATGGATTCATGCTCGAGCAGGAAATGGCGGAGTCCGCAAGGGCTCCGCCGTTTTCTTGTGCTGCGTTCTCGCGACGCAGTCGAGCGCTGCCGCCGCTATTCCTTCTTCTGTTCCGCCCGCGTCCGTTCCTCTTCGCGTGCGCCCGCCAGCATGCTCGGAAGCGCGTAGTTCCCTTCGTGGCAGGCGTACTCGTAGATGGGTTCGTCGATGCGGTTGAAAGGCAGCTCGCCGCTGTAGGGTGCGGTGAACGTCTCCGGATCTTCCACCGTGAACTTGTAGAGCAGCACGTCCGGACCGGTGCGCGTGAAGCGTTCGGTCACCTTCACTTTCTCGGATGCTCCGCGGTAGGGACCCAGCCCGCCCGATTGCGCGAGCTGGATCGGATTGATGTTCGTGGTCTCGACCACCAGCGTGTCGCCTTCCCAGTGTCCGATCGAATCGCCGAACCACGGGCGCACCTGCGGCGGGACGTGCCTGGCGGCTCCCAGCCGGATGATGCGTGCGTCATGGACCATTTCCGTCAGGATCATGACGGTGTCCTTCGACTGAACGATCGTGTAGTTGTTGTTGTAGAAGTAGTTCGGAAGCATCGGCGGACCGGCATTCGATCCGAATGAAGTGAGGCAGCGGTCGGAGAGCGACCGGACTTCGGGGCCGTCGAACTCGCCGAACTTCCTCGACTGCGCCATGCGTTCCGCCATGCGCTGTTTGCCCGCGGCAGTCAGCGCGGGGATGCGGCCGTTGGGCGGATCGACGAGGATGGAACTGCGCACGACGCCGTCGATGCGGATGACCTGGTGGCCGGGATCGAGCCAGAAGCCGTTGTAGCCGCCGACATTGCCGCCGGCGGCCTGCGCGATCCGTTCGACGAACGTGGGTTCGCCTTCGACCGGCGCCAGATCGTTGCCGACGCCTCCCTTGAGCGCTTTCTCGTTGGGATCGGTGGGCTGGTTGCGGTATTCCTCCACGTCCCTGGCGCGCTTTTCGAGCGCAGCCGCCTGCTCGTCGGTCAGCGTGGGTCCCTGATTTCCCATCCGTTCGAAGGGTGTCTGGGTTTCGTTGCTCCAGTTGCCCTGCAGGTCGGGTTTTCCATCGAGCGTGCGCGGTATGACCCAGGGTTTTCCCTGGGTCGCTGCGGGCGCCTGCGCGCCGGCCGGGGCAAACGGGATTGCCGAAAGACTCATCGCCACAACGAGGGCGCCGACGGGCGAATGTTTCGTGAGTAGTGCGCTTTTCATGGGCTGAGTCTGCATTGGGTGGGGCAGTCCTCATGCTAGTGGGCCGCGCGCTGACGAACAAGAATGGCGCCGCCAGCGACCCGCAATCGAGTGTGCTGATTTGTTAACGACGCGATGCGCCAAGGCCCTCGCGGGCAGACCTGCCCGGAAATCGTGACGGGCGGGCCGCGGGCAACAGTCGCCTACAATCGCGGTTGTCACAGCTCGACGTCGTCGCACGTCTCGGGTGATGGACGCATGCAATCGAGGACCGATGTCTGCGAAGGCTGACATATTCACGCGGCATCGCGCCCGCCTGTTCGGCATTGCCTACCGCATGCTGGGCACGAAGGCCGATGCGGAAGACGTGCTGCAGGATGCCTACCTGCGCTGGCACAACGCCGACACGGCGCAGGTCGAGTCGCCGGAAGCGTGGCTGACGACGGCGACGACACGCCTGTCGATCGATCGCCTGCGGCATTTGAAAGTGGAGCGCGAAGCGTATTTCGGCCCGTGGCTGCCCGAGCCGCTCGGCGAAGCCGACACGCAGACGCCCGAAGCCGCGGCCGAGCTCGACAGCGATGTGTCCATCGCCTTCATGGCGATGCTCGAAGCGCTGGCGCCGGAAGAGCGCGCGGCATTCATCCTGCACGACATCATCGATGACGATTACGTCGACATCGCAGATGCATTGGGGAAATCGGAGTCCGCCTGCCGGCAGATGGTGCATCGGGCACGCGAGCGGTTGACCGCGCGCCGGCGGCGATTCGTCGTGGACGAGACAACGCGTACGCGGATGCTGCGCAAGTTCATCGGCGCAGTGGCCAACGGCGACCGGCAGCAGATCATGGCGGTGTTCGCGGACGACGCCGTGATGACGTCGGACGGCGGCGGCAAGGCGGCGGCCGTCAGTCGTCCGCTGCTCGGGGCGGAGCGCATCTCCAGGCTCTGGTACGTGGTCGCGCGCCGCTACCGGCAAGCGCAGGCGCAGGGCCGGGCCGTCGAGCATCGGATCGTGCAGATCAACGGCGAGCCCGGCATCGCCTTCCTGGAAGATGGCCGGCTGCAGTCATTGATCGCGGTCGAGACGGACGGCGAACGCATCCAGGCATTCTTCAGCATCCGCAATCCGGACAAGCTCGCTGCGTTTTCATTGTGAGCTGTCACGGCCTCAGCGGATGGGCCGTCTTGAGGGTGTCAGTCCTCGAAGGAGAACCCGCATGACCGAGCGAATTGCTTTCGACCCGCACAAGATGAAGGACATCGCCGCAGCGATGCACGGATTGCAGGCCGTCGTACGCAAGTCGACGCTGGAGCTGTCGTTGATCGAACTGGTGCGCACACGCGTATCGCAGATCAACGGTTGCGGCTTCTGCATCGACATGCACACCCAGGAAGCCCGTGCCGCCGGCGAAACCGAGCAGCGCCTGTACCTGCTCAGCGCCTGGCGCGAAGCGAATTGCTACACCGAGCGCGAACGTGCCGCCCTCGCCTGGGCCGAAGCGGTCACGAAGCTGGAGCATCAGGACGTCGCCCATCCGGTATACGCGCAGGCGCGATCGCAATTCGGCGAAGCGGAATTGCTGGCGCTGACCCTTGCCATCGTCGAGATCAACGGCTGGAATCGCTTCGCCATTCCATTGCGCTACGTCGCCGGCGACTATCGGCCGGGCAGCCTGGCCAAAGCCCACACCAACTGAAGCAGGAGCAGAACATGACGTCGTTCGCAGCACGAACGGGATTCGCGGTATTCATGGCCATGACGCTGCTGCACGCGCACGCAGCCGACGCGCCGCCGGCGAAAGTGACGCCGCTGTTCACCAGGGCACTGCCGGACGTCGCAGGCAAGGAAGGCCTGATGCTGACGGTCGAATACGCGCCCGGCGGCGCGTCGCCGAGCCATCGCCACAATGCCAACACCTTCGTGTACGTACTCGAAGGCAGCGTGGTCATGCAGGTGGCCGGCGGCGAGGAGAAGACGTTGCAGGTCGGCGATACGTTCTATGAAGCGCCAACCGACATTCACAGTGTTTCGCGCAATGCGAGCGCAACGCAGCCGGCGAAGATCCTGGTGTTTTTCGTGAAGGATGTGGGGGCGGCGGTGTCGGCGCCGGTGCGGTAGTCCGGAAAGCCCCCTCCCTGGCCCTCCCCCGCTTCGCGGAGGAGGGAATCGGATCTTCCCCTCCCCGCTTCGCGGAGGAGGGAATCGGATCTTCCCCTCCTCCGCGAAGCGGGGGAGGGCAGGGTGGGGGTTCTTACTTGCCCTTCACCACGTCCACATACCGCTCCACTTCCCTCTCCAGCGCCCCCAGCGGCATCGTCCCCGTATTCAGCACGGCGCTGTGAAAACCGCGCAGCGAGAACCTGTCGCCGAGTTCCGCACGCGCGCGGTCGCGCATCTCGAGAATGCGCAACTGACCGATCATGTACGAGCAGGCCTGGCCGGGGTAGACGACGTAGCGGTCGACTTCGCTGCCTTCGATGCCGAAGTCGATGGCCTGCTGGCGCGTCCACTTCTTGGAGTGCAATCCCGTGTCGACGACGAGCCTCCGCGCGCGGAACAGTTCGGCGCTCAACTGCCCGAGCAATCCTTCGGGATCGCCTTCGTACCAGCCGGATTCCGCAGCGAGCTTCTCCGCGTACAACGCCCAGCCTTCCGACATCGCCGAGATGCCGCCCAACGCGCGCGCCTGGCGGAAGCGCGGCAGATCAGGATTCTCCTGTTCGAGCGCGATCTGGAAGTGATGGCCGGGCACGGTCTCGTGATACACGAGCGTGCGCAGGCCGAGCCTGGTCATGCGCTGCACGCGCAGCGGCATCTGGAAAATGGCGGGGCGCGAGCCATCGAGCGGCGCGCGATTGTAGTTGGCTGCGGCGCTCGCCTCGCGAAAGCGCGGAAACGGCTGCGCGATCACCGGCGTTTTCGGCGTGCGCTCGAACATCGGAATGCTGCGCGCGATCGCATCCTTCATGTAGCCGTCGATGTCGGACATGATCTGCGTGCGCGCCGCGTCCGAGGTCGGATCGGGATAGCGCAGATCGTCTTCGAGCTTCGCCATGCGTTCCCTGACGGCGCCCTGCGTGCGGCCGAGGCTCTTCAGGATCTCGTCCATGCGCGCTTCGATCGTGGCGACCTGCTTGAGGCCGATCTCGTGGATCTCGCCGGGCGTGAGATCCGTGGTGGTGAAACGCAGCAGCGAGTTTGCATAGGCGGCGTCGCCGCCCTTGAAACGCCACAGTCCGGCATCGTCCGTCGTGCGCGGCCCGATGGCATCGAGCAGCGCAATGGCCTTCTGCCAGGCCGGATAGATTTCCTTCTGCACCAGTTCGCCGACGCGCTGCTGCAATGCTGCGCGCTTGTCGGCCGGCAGGCCTTCGATGCTGGCCGTCTTCTGCGCGAACACCGTGACCAGCGGATTGTTCTGCACCGGTGCGTCGGCGAAGGTGTGCATCGAGGCGAGCGTGGCCTGGACGATGAACTTCGGCGGCAGCAGGTTTCGGTCGGCGAGCCGCTTCGCCTCGGCGACGGCCTCGTTCATGCGATCGTCCATCAATGCCAGGCGCGCGACGAAGTTGTCGGCATCCTTCGGCGTCACGAGCGGATGACGCAGCGTGAAGGTTTCGATGAGATCGACATTGGCGCCGCTGAACTGCTGCAGCGGGAAATGGAAGTCGCGGTAAGGCTCCGCCCGCACGACGGCTTCGAGCAGCCAGTCCATCAGCTCGGCCGACAGGCGGCGCGTGTCGTCGAGTTTCGTGCGGTCGAACTTGCGCAGTTCTTCGAGTCCTCGTCGTGCGAGGCGCGTGCGTTCTTCCTGATAGGCGCGCGTCAGCGGCGTGAGCTGGCGTTCCAGGCGATCCTGTTCCTCGCCGCTGAAGTAGCGCAGCGACGTGGCGAGATCCGGATTGCCGCGCACCCAGTCGGCGGTGAAGCGGTCGAAGAATTCGTCGATGCTGCGCTCGGCGGCGAGCGACGACAGCGGCAGTGCGAGGATCAGGATGAGGGCGCAGCGGCGCAGGCTGGATCGGGTCATCGGCAATCTCCTCATCTTCATGCTGGCTCCTCCTGTAGGTCAGGCTGTAGGTCAGGCTTTAGCCTGACTCCCCAGACGCCGGCTGAAGCCGGCCCCACAGGCAGAGCGCAGAACCCTTAAAGCGTCGCTTCGCGACTCAGCACATCCTGAATCGTCACGCCGACTTCCGGAATGCCGCCGAACACGGTGCCGAGCCGGTTGTTGCGCACATGATCGAGTGCCACCTGCGTCGCCTCCGGCGGCAGCGGCACGAAGCCGACTTCCTGCACCAGCTTCGGTCCTTCGGTCAGGTAGAACTCGATGAACTTGCGCACTTCCGGCCGCTGCAGCGACGACTCCTTCACATAGATGAAGAGCGGTCGCGACAGGGGCTGGTAGCTGCCGTCGATCACGGTGTCGATGTCCGGCAGCACGCCCCCGCCGCCGTCGGGACGTTCGATCGGCACGGCGCGCATGCGGTCCTTGTGGCCCGCGTAGTACGCGAAGCCGAAGTAGCCGAGCGCGTTCTTGTTGTTCTCCACGCCCTGCACCAGCACGTTGTCGTCCTCGCTCGCGGTGTAGTCGCCGCGGCTCGCCTTCGCCTTGTGCGCCACGGCTTCGGTGAAGTAGTCGAACGTGCCGGAATCCGCGCCCGGTCCGAACAGCATCAAGCGCGTCTGCGGCCATTCCGCACGCACCTGGTTCCAGGTCGTGATCTGGCCCTGTGCGGCCGGTTCCCACATCTTCTTGAGATCGTCGATGGTGAGCGACTTCACCCAGTCATTGGCCGGGTTGACGACGATGGTGATGGCATCGAACGCGATCGGCAGTTCGAGGTACTTGATGCCGGCGGCGCGGCACTTCTCCATTTCCTCGGTGAGGATCGGTCGCGACGCATTCGCGACATCGGTTTCGCCGCGGCAGAGTTTCTTGAAGCCGCCGCCGGTGCCGGACAGCCCGACGGTCACGCGCACGCGCGAATTGCCGGCGAGCTGGAATTCCTCCGCGACCGCTTCGGCAATCGGAAACACGGTGCTGGAGCCGTCGATGCGGATGACGGACATGTCGTCGCTGCTGCCCGAACCGCCGCAAGCGGCGAGCGCGATGGCGCCGAGCGTCAGTCCGATCCATCGGGTCAATGCAGGTGCTACGGTCATGACGACGCCTCTGGGCATTTTGCGAGGCGTCGATTCTATGGGCGGATGTGGCGCGTGGCGACAGCGGGATTTGCTCAATCCCCGGACGACAGGCTGCCACCGTCAGGCGCCGAGACCCTCGCCTCGGCGCCCGTGCTCGCAGCGAACGTGATCAGGCTTGTGCCGGCGCCGTCGCGACCGGGACGGTTGCGATCGACGTACCCGGCGCAGCGGTCTTCACCAGTCCTGCGAGTCCGTCGCCCGACAGTCCCACTTCCTTGATGAGCTGATCGACCACCGGTGCGTAGGCGCGGTACTTCAGTGCTGCGCCGACGGCCTGTTCGGCGAGATTCCCGCCGCTGCCGCCGGGCACGCCGTCGCCTGCCTGAGCGTTGGCGGCGCCGGTGTTGAGACCATCGACCTGCATGATGCGGATGGAGTCGATGTTCTGCATCGGCTTGACCGCCTGCTCGATGATCCGCGGCAGGCCCTGGATCAGCGCCAGCTTCTCCTGCAGCGAGATCTGCGCATTCGAGAGCATGTTGATGGCTTCGTTCAGCGCGCGCTTGCCCGCGGCTTCCGCTTCGTAGTTCTCGCGGTTGGCCTTCGCCAGCGTGCGGATCGCATCGGCCTTCGCCTCCGAGGCTTCCTTCTCGGCGAATGCCGAGACCTTCACGCCGATGGCCTGGCGTTCGGCTTCCTGCGAGGCGAGCACGAGCGTCACCTGCTTCTCGCGTTCGGCCCGGGCGACTTCCTCGGCCGTCTTCACCGCCTGTTCCGACTTCACGGCCTCGGCGAGCGCGAGGTTGGCGCTGGCTTCCGCCTTCGACTGTTCCTCGGACTTCTGCGCGATCGAGATCGACTTGTTCTGCTCGGCGATCTGCGTGGCGCGTTGCTGTTCGATCGACGCGATCTGCACTTCGCGTTCGGCTTCGACTTCGCGCTGGCGCACGGCCTGCTGTTTGGCGACCTCGGCTTCGCGGATCTGGCGCTGCGAGACGATCTTCGCTTCCTCGGCCTCGCGGGTCTTCTCGGCCTGCACTTTCGCGACCGTGGCGGCCTGCTCGGCCTCTCGTCCGGCCACTTCCTGCATCTGCGCCAGTTCGGCGAAGCGCTTCTGACGATCGATTTCGAGCTGGAGCTGCTTCGCCTCGAAGTTCTTCTTGGAGATGGCGACCGTCGTGTCCTGCTCGATCTCGTTGCGTTCGCGGCTGCGCTGCTGCGTCTGTTCGGTCAGGCGCGTCAGGCCTTCGGCGTCGAAGGCATTGTTCGGATCGAAGAACTGCATCGGCGTCTGATCGATGCGCGTGAGCGACACGCTTTCCAGCTCCAGGCCGTTCTTGAGCAGATCCTCGCTCACCGCGTTCTGCACGCCCTGGATGAAGTCCTGACGCTTGTCGAGCAGCTCCTGCATGGTCATCGACACGGCGGTGGTGCGCAGCGAGTCGACGAACTTGTCTTCCACCAGGGCCGACAGCTCTCCGGGGTCCATCGTGCGCTGGCCGAGCGTCTGTGCGGCATTGGCGATGCCTTCCTTGGTGGGCACCACGCGCACGAAGAAGGCCACGACCACGTCGACGCGCATGCGGTCCTTCGTGAACAGCGAGTCCTTGCCGAAGCGCGTTACCTCGAGCTTGAGCGTGTTCATGTTCACGAGAATGATTTCATGGAACACCGGGAACACGATCGCGCCGCCATCCATCACCACCTTCTGGCCGCCCAGGCCGGTGCGCACGAACGAGCGTTCCTTCGACGAGCGGCGATACAGGCGCGAGAAAATGATTCCCACCACCAGCAGCGCCACGAAGGCAATGGTTGCAAGAATCAGGTTGTCCATCATCATCGAGGTGGTCATCCGTTTGTCTCCCGAAAATCCCAAGGGCAGGTGAAGTGCGCAGTTTCAGATGAGGTCGGGCCAGGGATTCGCGACCCCCGCGAAGCGGCTGCCGGAAATCCGCCGTTTCAGCAGAATCCGCTCGCCGTTTCCGAACGTCGCATCCTCGGCCTCCGGCTCGACCATGACGTAGAGGTTCTGGCCGTGTTCGTTCTGCACCCGCGCCTGGGCCGGATAGCCGTGACGCGCCGTGCCGGCGACGATCGTCGCGACGCGGCCGATCAGCGATTCGAAAGACACGGCGTACGTCTGGTCCGTGGGAATCAGGCGTGCGAGGCCGGCGCCAAGAATGCGGACCACCGGCAGGGTGGCGAAGAGGGCGAGGGGTACCGAAATCAGCGGCGGTATCCACAGGCCGATGATCCGATGCACCACCATGTTGAGTGCGAAGCCGGTGACGGCGAATCCCGCCAGGAACAGCACCAGCAACACCAGCAGCGGCACGCGTCCGACGTGCAGCCAGCCCAGCACCCTGTCGAAGGGTCCGTCGATGTGGTCCCAGGGATCGGGCAGCGCGTTCTGCAGCCATTCGGAAAGATTGGCGCCGATGACCATCGCGATGCCTTCGACGATGGCGATGAGCAACATCAGGAACGTTGCCACCGTGAACGGCCATGTTTCTGCAGCGAACAGCATGATGTTCTTCTCCTTGCGTTTACGCGCTCGCCAATACGTCCATCTCAGCTCGCGCCTATTGAACTGGGGCGTACGGGGTTCAGCAAGAAGCTGCCGGTGAATGGCCAGCGGGCACCGGTGGAAGGGTGGAGAAGGTTCTGTTCCCGTTTCCGGCGCTGGAGTCCGGTTGCTGCGGCAGTCGCCCTCCCCGACAATGCGGCCCCGCTTCTCCAACTCGCTGGATGCATGTCCCGCAAAACCTCCCTGGAAATCTCATCGCGCGTCGCCTCGACGAAGCTGACGCCCGAGCAGGAACGATTCAATTTTCTGATTGCGCAGATCGAGAAGGCGCGCGCGACGCTGGCGGAGTGGGAGGCGGCCGTTGCAGCGTTCCGCCAGACGCGGTTGCAGAAGCTGCAGCCGCTGCACGATTCGCTCAGCCGCGCCTGCAGGGAAAGCGTGTTCGCGGTGGATCGCCTGCTCGACCAGACGGGGTGGTCGCGCGTCGAGCGCGCCGAACTGCGGGAGATTCTGCGCGGTACGGCCGACGTGCTGCTCGAAGCGAATGGCGCGGACGCGGAGATCAAGGCGCTGTACGACAAGCACAGCGAGGTGGACTTCGATACGTCCAGGCAGGACGAACTGCAGCAACTGAAGGCGGAGGCCGAGGAATTCACCGGTCTGGATCTCGGCGACGATGACGGAATCCTTTCGGAGGAGGACCTGGTCGAGCGCATGTACCGGGAGATGGCGGCAAGAGAAGCGGCGGATGCGGCGCGGGAGGATGCGAAGGCGCAACGTCGCCGCGAATCGGCGACGAAACGACGCGGCGAAGACAGTGCGCAGCTGGCCCGGCAGTCGCTGCGCGAGATCTACCGGCGACTGGCGAGCGCCGTGCATCCGGATCGCGAGCCCGATCCGGTACGCCGCGAAGAGAAGAATGTGCTGATGCAGCGGATCAATCAGGCCTATGCCGCGAACGATCTGCTGACGCTGTTCGAGGCGCAGATGCAGATCGAGCAGCTCGATGCCGGCGCCATCGCGAAGATCGGCCAGCAGCGCCTGCGGCAGTACAACAGACTGCTCGCCGAACAGCTCAGCAAGGCGAAGGAAACGCTCAGGGAGGCGAAAGTCGCCTTCGTGATGGATCATGGACTGGAGCAGCACGGCGATGCCCAGCCGCAGAAGCTGCTTCACGTGATCCAGGGACAGGCGCGGCGCCTGCGGGCGGAGATCGCGCGGCAGGAGCAGTTTCTGCGCGTGCTTGCCAGCAAGGCCTCGACGCGGCGCTGGCTGAAGCAGCAGCGCCGGTTCGCGTATGGGGATGATGACGATTGAGGCGCGGCGGCAGATCGTTCCTTCCTGTGGGGCCGGCTTCAGCCGGCCTCTGACTGTAGGTCAGGCTTCAGCCTGACTGAGAAAAGGCCGGCTGAAGCCGGCCCCACAGCGGCTCAGAACCGGTACTTGATCCCCGCGCGCAACGTGCGCGGTTCCACCGCACGACTCATCCGTCCGGCGACCGCCTCGCCCGGCGGATCGAGGCCGGCGACGTTGGATTCGTAGTAGTACACGATGTCCTTGCCGTCGCTGTCGAAGACATTCAGCAGCTCGGCGTAGACCACGAATTTCCCGGGCTTCCATGCGCCGCGCAGATTCACGGTCGTTTCCGGATCGGCGCGCAGCGAATCGTCTTCGACCAGCGGATATTCGCCGAGATAGCGCACGCGCAGGCTCGCTTCCCACAGATCCCGCACGGCGGAGATGCCGAACTCGCCGGCGTTCTCGACGGCGCCGGGCACGTATTCGGCGCCGGGACTGTCGACGTAGCGCGCGCGGCTGCCGGTCCACACCGCATCGAGGGCGAGCCAGTCGAGCGGACGCCAGAAGCCGACGAGTTCGTAGCCGCGCCGTTCGGTGCCCGGGCCCGGTTCGACGGAATTGGAATCGCCGACGAACTTCAGTTCGCTGTCGAGATCGAGCCACCAGTACGTGGCGGACAGTCGCAGCGAGCCGTGTTCATAGCGCAGGCCCGCTTCCTGTCCTTCGCCCTTGCTGATGCCCGCGACCGGCGTGAGGGTGTTGACCACGCCGCGCGCATCGTTGGAGTGGAAGCCTTTGCCCCAGTTCGCGTACACCTCGACGGTGTCGGTGAGTGTCCATGCGGCGCCGAGCTTTGGCGAAGCGGCGCTGTCGTCCGCGCTGCCGGCATCGAGGCCATCCATGCGCGCCTTGACGTCGAAGTCGAAGTAATCGCCGCGCAGGCCGCCGATGACCCGCAGTTTCTCGATCGGCTGCCAGGTCGCTTCGCCGTAGATACCCAGCGAACCTTCGGTGACGGCGTGCCGGGCGATCTGTTCGACGAACTCGCCGGCCTCCGTGTGATTCAGGCCGACATTGCCGATGTCGTCGTAGCGCAGTTCGGCGCCGGCGGTGAGCGCGAGCGTCGAAGAGATTTCGAAGTTGCGTTCGTACAGGCCGCCGGCGATCCAGCGGCGATCGAACTGGTCGATCTGGTAGTCGTACGTCGGGTTCGAGAGCATGTGCCAGTCGTAGTACTGCGCGTAGGCGGAGGCACGCCAGTCGGTGCCGGTGAGTTTCGCGGAGCCGATCCAGCGCAGCGTTTCGCCGACCGCGGTCGGATCGAGCGCGCAGAACTCGTCGCGACATACGTTGGTGCCGATGGCGCGTTCGGGAATCTGCTCGGTCGGATCCCACTCGGCGTGATAGCCGGAGACACTCAGTTCGAGCGCGCCGAGCGCGGTATCGCGTGCGTACTTGCCCCAGATCGATTCGTGCCTGAGATCTTCCGGCAGTTGCCACGGACCGTCGTAGGTCTTGAGCTGCCCCATGAACGTGAATGTGCCTTCGCCCGCATCGAACGAGCCGCCGCCGGCGAGCCGTCGCCAGTCGTGGCTGCCCGTCTCGGCCGACAGGAAGGGATCGATGTGATTCACGGTGGTCATGAAGGCCGACCCCGCCATCGAGAAGTCGCCGGCGTTGGCGCGGTAGGTGCCCTTGCGATAGTCGATGCGGTCGACCGTTTCGGCGATCAGGCCGTTGAGATCGAGATAGCCCTGGCCGTGGCCGTGCGTGCGCATGTTCATCGGCACGCCGTCGATGTAGGTGGTGAAGTCGGTGCCGTGATCCAGATTGAAGCCGCGCAGGAAGTACTGGTTGGCCTTGCCGCTGCCCGAATGCTGCGCAGCGATCAGGCCGGGGACGACTTCCAGCAGTTCGGCAACGCGCAGCAGCGGCCGCACCGACAGGTCGGCGCCGCCCACCGCGCCTTCGCTGGACGCATCGGCCTTGCCGATCAAGGCCTCGCCGCGCGCGAAGACGACGACCTCGTCGAGGATTTCATTGTCGTCGGCCGCGAGAGCAACGGAGGTGAGGGCGAGGGCGGAACCGGCAAACAGGCCGCAGCGCAGTGTCGTGCGCCGGAAGGACGAACGTGTCATGGGCGAGATCTCCAGGGGAACGCCTTCGAGACTCGCATGACTTCGGCCGAATTCAACGTTACTGGAGGTTACGCAACGGTTAACGCCGGGCTGATCGGCCACAGTTCTTCACGGCGCCGTGCGCTTTCCTGACATCCGCTACCGGTTTGTGACCGCGTGCATGGCTGCGAGGATCAGCGGCGTGGTGAGCGCGGCCAGCGCCGTCGACAGGACCAGGCTGCTGGCAATCGGCCCCTGCAGCACCTGGAACTGCATGGCCATGAGATAGACATTGGCGCCCACGGCCATCGAGGCCAGCAGCACGACCGCCTGCAGTTCCAGCGGCGGCAGTCCGAGCAGCAGGCCGATGATCCAGACCGCGCACGGCTGCACGAACAGCTTGAGGGTCGTGACCGCGACCGACAGCTGCCAGTCGCGCTTGATCCCGTACTCGGCGAGTCCCATGCCGAGGACCAGCAGGGCCGCCGGCGCTGCCAGATCGGCGAGGCCGTCCAGCATCCAGTGGACCGGGCCTGGGAGCGACCAGCCCGAGAGTCCGAACAGCGTGCCCGCGACGATCCCGGCCACGACCGGATTGGTGATGACACCCAGCGCCATCTTGCCGAAGCCCGCGATCGAGAAGGAGCCATGCCGGGCCCACTCGACCGAGACGCTCACCAGCGTCCAGAGCGTCAGGGCATTGAAGACGATGACCAGCGCCACGGCCGGAACCGCTCCTTCGCCGAGCGTCATTTTGGCGATCGGTAGTCCCAGCAGCACGTTGTTGGAGAAGATGCCGCCGAGCGCGAACACGGACTGCGAGACGCCGTCGAGCCGGAATGCCCAGGCTCCCACCATCCGCCCGATGGCGAACACCACGAAACAGCCGCCGAAGAATGCAATCAGCAATCGCGCATCGACCGGCGGCACGCCGTGCAGATCGCTCATCAGCCGGAACAGCATCGCCGGCAGGATCACGGCAAAGACGATCTTCGAGGCGAGGCTGGTCCACCGCGGCTGCCAGCATCGCCACGCGCCGATCATGAAGCCGATCAGGACGATGACGAACAGCGGTGCGGAAAGCAGGAAGTAGTGCCAGGCGGAGGACAGCATCGAGAAACGACGTGGAGTGGGGAGCGGTAAAGACCCGTGGGCCCTTCCGCGTGTAGAGTGTAATGGTCCCGCCGACCTTCCCGTTACTCCACCTATACAACGGTTCAGTCATGACTACCGCCTACGACTTCGAAGCGAAATCGCTGAATGGCAAACCCGTGCAGTTGCAGGATTTCAGGGGCAAGGCCCTGCTCATCGTCAATACCGCGAGCAAGTGCGGCTTCACGCCGCAGTACCAGGGCCTGGAGGAGGTTTACAAACGCTTTCGCGATCGCGGCCTGATCGTGCTCGGCTTTCCCTGCAACCAGTTCGGCTCGCAGGAACCCGGCAGCGCCGACGAGATCGGCGCCTTCTGCGAAAAGAACTACGGCGTCAGTTTCCCGATCTTCGAGAAGATCGACGTCAACGGCGACGCCGCGCACCCGCTCTACCAATGGTTGAAGGACGAAGCGCCCGGCGTGCTGGGCAGCAAGGGCATCAAATGGAACTTCACCAAGTTCCTGGTAGATCGCACGGGCCAGGTGACATCGCGCTATGCGCCGACGACGAAGCCCGAGGATCTGGCGGGGGATATCGAGAAGGTGCTGGGATGAGGAGATGAACTCTCCCGCCGGATTCCTTCTGTGGGGCCGGCTTCAGCCGGCCTGGAACTGGTCAGGCTGAAGCCTGACCTACAGGAAGAAGGCCGGCTGAAGCCGGCCCCACAGAAAGCGGACTCAGTGTCGCGCCGATGACTGCGAATGCTCGCCGCCCGGCCGCGAGATTCCGCACAACGCTTCGCCGGCTTCGTCCTGCGCGCTTTCGTCGACGGCGAGATCGCCGAGCGACAGGATGCCCACCAGGCGCTTGCTGCGATTGACGACGGGCAGGCGGCGCACACGGATGTCGGCCATGTTGCGCGTGACTTCTTCGACCGACTGGTCGTCGTAGCAGTACTTCACGTCGGTTGACATGACATCGCGGATCGGCGTCTGCGGTCCGCGTCCTTCCGAGATCGCGCGCACCGCGATGTCGCGATCCGTGATCATGCCGACCATCTTGTCGTTCTCTTCGACGGGCAGGCAGCCGATATCCAGTTCTGCCATCAGATGCGCGGCTTCGCGGATCGTCTGGTCGGGACGCACGAGACGCACGTCGCGGGTCATGGCTTCTTTGACTTTCATGTTCATCTCCCGAAATTGGGTTCCCGGACTGAACTCATGACGGAGCAGCGGGTTCCCGCGCGCAGCGGGACGCAAGGCAGACTACGCCGCGTCGCTCGCGGGCAAAGTCGCACATGTACGTGTCTGGCTGCGCCGACCCGGCATTTGCCGATCTTCCTTTATGCGGTCTTTTGCGGCCTCTGTTTCCTAGGCCACCGCCGCCGTTCTCGCTTCGACCGCAATGCTGCGATCGCGGCCCTGGCGTTTTGCGGTGTAGAGCGCGCCGTCGGCGAGGCGCACGATGGCGTCGTAGGATGAGGCGATGCTGGGAATCTGGGTCGCGGCGCCGACGCTTACGCTGACGCGCGTGCAGTCGCAGGATTCGTGGGGAATGCCGAGTGCGGCGACTTCGGCAACGATGCGCCGCGCGATCTCGTCGGCTTCGCCGTGGGTGCGGTCGAACACCACCGCGATGATCTCTTCGCCGCCGTAACGCGCCACGAAATCTCCGGCGCGCGTGCCCACGGCGGATCGCACTGCGCTCGCCACGTGGCGCAGGCACTCGTCGCCGGCCTGGTGGCCATAGTGATCGTTGTAGAGCTTGAAGTGATCGACGTCGATCATGAACACCGTCACTGCGCGCTGCTCGGAAACGGCGCGGCGCCAGGTATCGCGCACGCGGGATTCGAAGGTCTGGCGGTTCAGCAGGCGGGTCAGGCCATCGAGTTCGGCGATCTCGACCAGCAGCCTGCGTTCGAGGAACGACGTGCGGTTCGCGTGTTCGAGTGCGTAGGCGCCGGCGGTGCCGATGATGATCGCGCACACCAGGGCGAACGACAGGTACGTGGCGACTTCCGGACGCATGAGGCCGGCGAAACCGGCGGCCATGAGCGCGGCCAGGATGACGACGTTGGTGCGCAGGGCCTGCACGAGTCGCATGCCGAGCATGAAGAATACGAAGAACGCCACCAGCAGGATGCGTGCACCCACGAGCGCGGTGTGGTCGGGCTGCGCATAGCTCGCCAGCAGGATCGTGCCGATGCCGAACAGTGCGGCACCGACCTGGACCGTGCGTTCGTACCAGCGCGTGTAGAACGGCTGATAGGTGGCGAGCAGCGCGACCGCCAGCACCGGAAACTGCAGGCCGAAGCGCACGACGTCGGGAATCACGTTGTGCGCGTGGATCACCCAGTGATCGATGATCGCGAAGCCGATGCTCGTGCCGACGGCGACATACACGCACATGCGGATCCAGCGCAGCGCATTGCGCCGATAGTCGGTGCGGAATTCGCTCTCGAGCGGTTCGGGAAAGCGCAGGCGTCCGTAGCCTTGCGCGAGGACGCGCGACACCAGCGATTCTTCGTTCTGCGATGGAGCTGCGGACGGCATCAGGCGAATGGACCGGTTTTCCCTGTTCGAACAAGCGCAGCACGAGACTGTCGCGGATTGTGCGGTCTGGCCGGCGATTCCGGCAAGCCGCGCCGGCCATTTTCGCGTTATGTGAGCATGTGTTTTCTCAACGTCGCGAGCGTGTCGTCGCCGATGCGTACCGAGGTACTAAGGTAGCCGTCGATGCCGTCGTACTTCCGGTCGATGCAATCGAACGCCGCCTGCAGGTACGTCGCATCGGCTGCGAACAGCACGCGCCGCATGTCCTCCGGCATTGCCAGCAGCGGCTGATGTGCATCGCCGAGACCGAGCTGGCCCTGGCGCGTCACGATGAACTGTTCGAAGTCGCCGGCGCGGTTGGTGATCAGGTAGTCCTCGATGATGGTTTCACGCGCGACGCCGAGCGCGCTCAGCAGGACCGCAATGGCGAGACCGGTGCGATCCTTGCCCGCCGAGCAGTGCACTACGACCGGCGCCTTGCCGGTCGCGATGCATTCGAACAGTCCGCGGATGCGTGGCGCCATCCACGCCGGTAGCGCGCGATAGAGCTCCAGCATCGATTCGTACATGCCCGCCGCATCGCGCGTTCGCTGCGCGGCGAAGCCGCGGATGGTCGGTGCGTTGCCATCCTCCCAGATCATCGGGACCACGGCGGCGTCCGGCCAGCGCGTGGGCTCGCGCGCGCGTTCTTCGTCCCGACGCAGATCGCAGATCGCGCGCACGCCGAGCTGCAGCAGCGATGGATGGTCCTGGTCGGTGAAATAACTCAGCACGCCGGTGCGATATACCTGTCCCCAGCGCACCTGGCGGCCGTTCATGGCGGCGTAGCCGCCGATGTCGCGGAAATTGCAGGCGCCCTCGAACTCGAGGAGTCGCGGAGGAACGGATTCGGTACTGATCGATGCGGTCATGCAGACCCCGGAAAATCCGGCGGCGATTCTCGCATGGCCCTTTAGTATTTTCTTAGCATTCCCGTAGTCCGCTTTTAGCAATCCCGACGTGCGGATCTGCCTACGATCTCTCATGGCCGCAGTTCGCGGCGTTCACTCTGACGGAGATCGATCATGGCTGCTGTTCTTCAGGCTGCGTTGCCCGACGCCGACATGGCTTCGCGCTACAACATCTATCGCATCATTCACAAAGGCCTGCGCGGCTTCATGAGCGATACGTTGCTGCGCATCGGGCGCATGGATGCGAACGACGACTGCGAGCGCGCCCAGGCGCTCGAACAGTTGCGCGGACTGCTGGCGATGTGCCTGGGACATCTGCAGCACGAGAATGATTTCCTGCATCCGGCGATCGAAGCGGCAACGACCGGCGGTGCGAATCACACGGCCGCGGATCACGTCGGCCATGTCGCGGCCATCCGCGCACTGGAAGACCAGGTCGCACACATCGAGTCGGCGCAGCCGCAGCAGCGTTCGCAGCTCGCCACCGAGCTGTACCTCGAACTCGGCCTGTTCGTGGCGGAGAATTTCGAGCACATGGCCTTCGAGGAGACGAGCAATCACGCGCTCCTGGTGAGCGGGTACGGCGATCAGGAACTGATCGATCTCGAACATCGCATCGTGGCTTCGATGACGCCGGAGCAATCGATGGCGGGACTGCGCTGGATGCTGCCGCACATCAATGCGGACGAGCGTGCCTTCATGCTCGGCGGCATGAAGCGCGCCGCGCCGCCGCAAGTGTTCGAGGGCGTGCTCGGCCTCGCGCGCGAACTGCTGTCGCAGCGCGACTTCTACAAGCTGGAACGGGCGCTGGCGTAAATGTTCGTTGCGCTGGGAATGATCAGGAAGCCTCCAGCAGCTGCAACGGCCGGCTCACCCGCAGGCGGAAACGGCCGCGACCGGTCTTCTCGATGCCCAGGCACGGACAGCGTTCCGCGAGTCGCCGCTGCAGCAGGATCAGGCGCGCTTCCAGATTGCTGGACAGATCCGGCAGCGGCAGCGTCGGATCGAGCCGCAGTTCGCGATTGGTGAATTCCTGGCGCGACTTCCCGGTGTAGTCGCGCAGCAGCTTCCAGAGAATCGCGCCGGCGACGCCCTTGATGAGGTAGTCGTCGTCGACGAAGAGCGTGTCGTCGGCCGGGTAGTGACGGATCGCCATGGTCGCGCCCTGTGGCGCGGGCTCGTGACGTTTCGCGCGCGGCCGTTCGGTGCTGGCGGCGGCGGTCTGGCCGAGCATCCAGGCGGCAAGACCCAGGTGCTGAGCCATCGTGACCACGGCATCTTCTTCGTCGTAGCCGAACTGCGATTCCGCGGGATGCTCGAGATACAGCACGCCGAGCAACTGCCCGCGGGCGGTGATGGGAACGGCGAGTTGGCTGCCGGGCGCCGGCAGTCCCGGCGAAGGGATTTCCGCTTCGAGGCGATCGGCGAGCTGGCTGGCGCGAACGCTGTCGCGCGCTGCACGGCTGTAGGTGTACTCGGAGGTCGCGTGCGTCACGCGGATGGAGGTGAGTGCGCTCGCTGCCACGCCGATCACGCCCTGGCCGAGCTGGATTTCCGAACCGACGCCCGACTGCGCATACCCGCGACTCGCGACCAGATACAGCCGTTCGCCGCTTTCGTCGAGCCAATGAATCATCGAGTGCGCGATGCGCAGCTGCGCTTCGATCGCGGCGAGCGCGCCATCGAGCAGATCGCTCAGTTCGGTCCAGCGCTGCGTTGCTTCGGCAAAGCTGCGCACGGCCGCGAGCAGACTGCGTCGCGGCGGCGTCGGCAGCACCGTCTGACCGGCCACCGCGGACACTGCCGTGACGCGATAGACATCGGCGCCCTGCAGCTTGAATACGCCGGCCATGCCGGTGTGCGAAGCGATGCCCGCGAGCTTCGCCTTCATGTTCTCGAACAGCGGACCTTCCTTCTCGGTGCGCAGGTAACGCGCGTGCAGACGGTAGCGGGCCGCAGTCAGCGGATGGACCACCATCAGCGTCGCGACGGGATTCGCCAGGATGTTCTGGCGTGTCTTGTTGAAGAACTGGAACGAGAGCGCGACGTGATCGTCGTCGACGAAGTGCACCTGCGACACGAAGCTGCCGTTCGGATTGCCCTCCAGGTCGCAGGTGGCGATGACGGCGGGAACCTGTCCGTCGAGACAGTCGCGGATGCCGGCGAGCGTGATCGTCATAGCCGCTCGCCCGCCGCCGGTCCCGGCGTCTGCTGGAAGGCATCGGTCGGCGTGAATTCGATCGCGACTTCATCGCCGGGCGAGGCGAGGAACGCCGCGCTGAACTCGTGCGAAAAACCGAGCGGTTCGATGCAGGCGGCGAACGCCGTGGCTGCGGTCGCGATCGCGGCGAGATCGTCCGCGTTCACCAGGTCGATGCGCGCGTCGCGACTCTTGAACTGCAAGGTCCGATGCGTTCGCGGCACGGTGAAGGTGGCCGAGATCATGCCGGTCGAGCGGATGTCGCCGAGAAAGTCGCCGGCCTGAAGCTGGGACACGAACACGCGCACACGAACCCGGCCGGCATCGCGCAGCACGCGGCATCCCTTTGCGCGCGACGTCGAAGGCACCAGTGCGGCATTGCGCGAAGCGAGCGTGATCGAGATGCCGCCTGTCAGGAAGGCGACGAGGTCATCATCGAATTGCACGGAGGCGATCTTCTTGATTGTGTGATCGCCATGGTGCCTGCGCGGCCACGGCGTTGCCAGCAGCCCGGTTTCTTCCTTTGTAGGTCAGGCTTCAGCCTGACTTCTGATAAAGAGGCCGGCTGAAGCCGGCCCCACAGGAAGAGGAGGGGATTGCTCAGAACGTCGGCAGTGTCGGCGCGCGATACGGGTCCGACGCATCCGGCGGCGTGTTGCCGATGAACTGCGCCTGGTCCGGCGGAATCGGCGCCAGGATGCGCCAGGCCTGCGTGGGATGCGCGAGCGCCCAGAAGGGGGAGAAGATTCCCGCGCTCACCAGCGGCGAGCTGATCACGGGCGTATTGGGCACGGGGGCGCGACGACGCAATCCTTCCACTTCCACTTCTTCGATCGTGTCCGGATCGCGTATGCCGGCGAGGATCCGGTTGATCTGTTCCTGCGTGAAGATCCGGGTGATGTCGGGCAGTTTCAGGTCGAGCGGCTTTGCGGCCGTCTTTTCCGGTTCCGCGGCTGCAGCGGCGAAGCAGGCCAGCAGAAGCATCGTGGCGACGCAGGGACGCATGATTCGCACTCCGTGAAACACCGACAGTTCTTTATATAGCTCAGAGCGGGCGGTTCGTGAATTCGTTCCATCCGCTCCTCTACACTCGCCGGCATGAATGCATCGAACCAGCGCGGCGCGCTTTCGCATATCCGTGTCCTCGACATGAGCCGGGTGCTGGCCGGCCCGTGGGCGGGGCAGATCTTCGCCGACCTCGGCGCCGACGTGATCAAGATCGAACGGCCGGGCAGCGGCGACGACACCCGCGGCTGGGGTCCGCCCTATCTCAAGGACCGCGACGGAAACGATACGCACGAGGCCGCTTATTTCCTTGCGGCCAATCGCGGCAAGAAGTCGGTCGCGCTGGATATCGCGAAGCCCGAAGGCCAGCACCTGCTGCGCCAGCTCGCCGCGCAATCGGACGTGCTGCTCGAGAACTACAAGGCAGGCGATCTGGCGCGCTATGGCCTCGGCTATGAAGATCTCAAAGCCATCAATCCGGGGCTGATCTACTGCTCCATCACCGGCTTCGGCCAGACGGGACCGATGTGTTCGGTGGCCGGATACGACTTCATCATCCAGGGCATCGGCGGCCTGATGAGCATCACGGGCGAGCGCGACGACCTGCCGGGCGGCGGACCGCAGAAAGTCGGCGTCGCAGTCGCCGACATCACGACGGGCCTGTATTCGACGATCGCCGTGCTCGCCGCACTGGCGCATCGCACGCGCACGGGCGAGGGCCAGTACATCGACATGGCGCTGCTCGACGTGCAGGTCGCGACCATCGCCAACATGAACATGAACTACCTGATCTCGGGCAAGGTGCCGCAGCGGCAGGGCAATGCGCACGCCAACATCGTGCCGTACCAGGTCTTTGCGGCGTCCGACGGCGAACTCGTGCTGGCGGTCGGCAACGACAGTCAGTTCGCGAAATTCTGCGACGCGGCGGGTTGCCCGTTCTCGCAGGACACGCGCTTCCGTCGCAATGCCGATCGCGTGCGCAATCGCGCCGAACTCGTGCCGCTGCTCGAAGACGTGCTGAAGCAGCGCACGGTGGCCGAATGGGTGGCGCTGCTCGAACCGCTGGGCGTGCCGGTCGGGCCGATCAACAACCTGGCACAGGTGTTCGAGCATCCGCAGGTGGTCAGTCGCGGGATGCGTATCGATCTGCCGCATCCGCTGTCGGGCTCGGTGCCGCAGGTGGCGAGTCCGATCAGGATGTCGGCAACGCCGCTGCAGTATTCGGCGGCGCCGCCGACGCTCGGTCAGCACACGCGTGAAGTGCTGCGCGAGCGGCTGGATCTGTCGGAGGAGGAGCTGGAGCGGCTGGCGGCGCGAGGAGTGGTTGGAAGCTAGCGATCTGTTTCTTCCTGTAGGTCAGGCTTCAGCCTGACTCCTTAGAGAGAGGCCGGCTGAAGCCGGCCCCACAGGCAGATCAGACAGATCAGACAGATCAGACAGATCAGACAGATCAGATCAGATCAGACAGATCAGATCAGACAGATCAGATCAGACAGATCAGATCCCCAGAATCGCCTTCGCCTTGCCCAGCGCCTCGACCGATTCCCCATGCTTGCCGGCCTTGTGCAGGGCCTCGCCTTCGGCACGGTATTTCTTGACCTCGGCCAGCTGCTCGGCCGTGAGATTGGGCTGCGCCGCCAGCGCCGCATCGATTTCCTTCATGTCCATCGGGCAGTGACCTGCCAGTGCGACGGACGTGAAGGTGGCGAGCGCGACGGCGAGGAAGACTTTCCGCAGGTTCATGGCGCTTCTCCGTGTGGTTGCCGGGATCGGCAGCGGCATCGTAGGCCGCGACGGAGCAGGAGGCGAGTGCGCCTCGCGACGCACTCGCCCTCCAGGTCAGTACTCCGGATTGCGGTAGTCGACGGCCACCCGGTGCGTCGCAGGCAGGTCCTTGCGGACGCAGTCGGAAATGTCGAAGACCCAGTCGTTCTTCACGCTCTGCTGGGCGGCACGGTCGAGCAGGCGATAGCCGCTGGAGCGTTGCAGTTCGGTGCTCGCGGCGCGGCCGCTGGCATCGATCCTGACGTCGATGTACACGATGCCTTCCTGGCCGCGGATCTGCGACCGGATGGGATAGTGGGTGGGGCTTTCGATCACATGCGGCTGGCAGGTCTCGGTCGCCGCGAAGGCGGGAAGGGACACAAGCGCGCCGGCAATGGCCAGAATTTTCAGCGGAGTGTTCATGGGGGTATCTCTCGGGAGAGGGAAAAAGGGATCCGTCGCAGGAACCGGTTGCGGGGGTCACTGCAATCCGGGCCTGCGACGGCCGACGGGGATGTTGCGTCGCGGCAACGATGCGCCTTGAACTGGCCGGGTTCAGACGCTACATTGAGAAACGCTACAGACCTGTCTGTTTTAAGAGTACGTACAGGTCTGTAGCGTTGTCAAGCCGACATTCCACAGAGAGGTAGACGATGGGCAGACCAGCCGCAGCCAAGCCGGGCGAAGAAGCGCCGGAAAGCGTCCGGGACCGCATCCTGAATACGGCCCGCGAGCTGTTCTATCGCGAAGGCGCCCGCGCCGTCGGGGTGGACATGGTCGTCGCGCAGTCCGGCGTGGCGAAGACCAGCCTCTACCGCTGGTTTCCCTCCAAGGACGCGCTGATTGCGGCGGTGCTGGAACAGGAAGCGCAGGACCGCTGGACCGGCTGGGACCGCAACATCGAACGTGCCGGCCCCACGCCGCGCGAAAAGCTGCGCGCGCAGTTTCAGGGCATCGCGCGCTTCGTGAGCAGCCCGAAATATCGCGGCTGTCCTTTCAGGAACATCACGGTCGAGTTTCCCGATTCCGAGCATCCGGCGCGCAAGATCGCCAGCGGCGTGCAGTTCGAGCTGCAGCGTCGCATCCGCGGACTGGTGGATCAGATGGAGGGTGTGCGCGATCCGGCGGAACTCACCGATCAGCTCGTGCTGCTGGTGGACGGCGCCTTCTCCGTGGCGCAGTGCATGGGCAGCGACGGTCCGCAGAAATACGTCGTCGCCGCGGCCGACGTGCTCATCGACAACCACCTGCGCCCGGCGGGCTGATCGCCCATGAGCTGATCGACCCGATCACTCCTGTGCGATGCCGTGGGTCTCGCGCAGAAAGAACGTCCCGACGATCGCCGTCATCACGCACACGATGACGGGATACCACAGCCCCGAATAGATGTTGCCCGTGTACGCGATGCACGCGAAGGCGATGCTCGGCAGGAAGCCGCCGAACCAGCCGTTGCCCAGGTGATAGGGCAGCGACATCGACGTGTAGCGGATGCGCGCAGGGAACAGTTCCACCAGCCACGCGGCGATCGGGCCGTAGGTCATCACGCCGAAGAGCGAGATCAGGAACAGCAGCGCAAACAGCATCCCGTAGTGGATCTGTGCCGGATCGGCGCTCGCCGGATAGCCGGCATCGGCGAGCGCGGCAGCGAGTTCGCCATGGAACGCCGCATTGCGCGTCCTGAACTCTTCCGTCGACAGCGATGTGCCGTCGAACGAGGCGATCGTGCGCTCGCCCACTTTGACGTAGGCGGTCGTGGCTGCATCCGCAGCTTCGTTCTCATAACCGATGCGCAGGCCGGCGAGTGCGCTCTTCGCCACATCGCAATCGCTCGTGAACAGGGCGCCGCCGACCGGATCGAACTGGAAACTGCAGCGCGCCGGATGCGCAACGACCGTGACAGGCGCCGACGCGTGTGCCGCGGCCACCGCCGGGTTCGCGTAGTGCGTCAGGCCCTTGAAGATCGGAAACAGCGTCAGCGCCGACAGCACGCAGCCGATGATCACCAGCGGCTTGCGGCCGATGCGATCGGAGATCCGTCCGCACAGCATGTAGAACGGCGCCGCCGCCGTGAGCGCCGCGGCGACCAGCAGGTTCGACGTGGACGCATCCACTTTCAGCGTCTGGGTCAGAAACAGATTCATGTAGACCAGCGATACGTAGCCGATCACCGCCTGGCCGGCCATCGCGCCGAACAATGCCTGCAGCACCAGCTTCAGATTGCTCCAGCGTCCGATCGATTCGCGCAGCGGCGCCCGCGACAGCTTGCCTTCGGTGCGCATCTCGTGGAACACCGGCGACTCGTGCAGCTGCAGACGGATGTAGACGGAAATGCCGAGCAGGATGATCGACAGCAGGAACGGCACGCGCCAGCCCCAGGTCTCGAACTCCTCGCCGAGCAGCCAGCGGCAGGCGAGGATCACGAGCAGCGACAGGATCATGCCGCAGGTGGCGGTGATCTGGATCCAGCTCGTGTAGTAGCCGCGCTGTCCCGGCGGCGCGTGTTCGGCGATGTACGTCGCGGCGCCGCCGTATTCGCCGCCGACCGCCAGGCCCTGCAGCAGCCGCAAGGAGATGAGAATGACCGGCGCGGCGATGCCGATATTCGCGTAGGTCGGCAGGATGCCGACGAGCGCCGTGGCCACGCCCATGATGACGATGGTGATGAGGAAGGTGTGCTTGCGTCCCGACAGATCGCCGAGCCGCCCGAAGATCACCGCGCCGAAAGGCCGGACGGCGAAGCCCGCAGCGAAGGCCAGCAGTGCGAAGATGAAGGCCGTCGTCTCGTTGACGCCGGAAAAGAACTGCCTGCCGATGATCGCGGCCAGCGAGCCGTAGAGGTAGAAGTCGTACCACTCGAACAGGGTGCCGAGCGACGAGGCGAAGATGACTTTGCGGTGTGCTTTATCGATGCCCGTGGACTTCGTACCCGCATTCGCGAGGCCGGCCGCCCCTGTTGTCGTATTCATTCATCGCCTCCCCCGGATCGCCGGCAGTAGAGCACAACCCGTCCGGGACGTGCGCCGATACTGACGGATCTCCACATTTGTTCATGGGCGGGAGATGAAGAACCCTCTCCCTGTGGGGCCGGCTTCAGCCGGCCTTGGCAGCAAGAGCCGGCTGAAGCCGGCCCCACAGGAAGAACTCAGGACACCGCCGCCTTCTCCAGCTTCTCCGACTCCTCCAGCCACGCCGACTCCACCTCGTCGAGCTTGCGCTTCAGGGTCTTCTGGGAGTCGAGCAGCTGCAGCAGCCGCGGCTTGTTCTTTTCCTGGTAGACATCCGCATCGGCCAGCGACGATTCGATGCCCGCCAGTTCCGCCTGCAGCTTCGTCATGTCCTTTTCCAGCCGGGCGATCTGGCCGCGCAGGCCGCTCAGACGATTGCGCTGTTCGGCTTCCTCGCGCTTGCGCTGCTTCTTCTGTTCCGCGCTGTTCCCGCCGGGGACGCGTTCTGCGATCTGCTGTTCTTCGACCTGTTCGCGCGTCGTGAACCAGCGCGCGTAGTCGTCGAGGTCGCCGTCGAAGACGCGCGCCCTGCCCTGATCCACCAGCACGAGTTCGTCGGCGACGGCGCGCAGGAGGTGACGATCGTGCGAAACCAGCACCACGGCCGCCTCGAAATCCTGCAGCGCGACGGCGAGTGCCTGGCGCATTTCCAGGTCCAGATGGTTGGTCGGTTCGTCGAGCAGCAGCAGGTTCGGACGCTGATAGCTCACCAGCGCAAGCACGAGTCGCGCCTTCTCGCCGCCGGAAAACGGACCGACGGCCTCGAAGACCCGGTCGCCGCTGAAGCCGAACTTGCCGAGGAAGCTGCGCAGTTCCTGTTCGGTCGCGCGCGCCGCTGCCGGTCCGCCGAGCCGCTTGAGATGCTGCAGCGGCGATTCACTCGCCGAGAGCTGTTCCAGCTGGTGCTGCGCGAAGTAGCCGATGCGCAGATCGCGCGCTTCGGTGCGCTTGCCCGAGCGCGCTTCGAGTTCGCCTGCCAGCAGCTTCATCATCGTCGACTTGCCAGCGCCATTGCGGCCGAGCAGCGCGACGCGGCTGCCGGGCGCGATGGTCATGCCGATGGAGCCGAGGACGGTGCGGTCGCCATAGCCGACGGACTGGTCGTCGAGCGTCAGCAGCGGCTGCGGCAGTTTGTCCGGCGGCAGGAAGGCGAATTCGAATTCCGAATCGACGTGCGCCGGCGCGATGCGTTCCATGCGCTCCAGCGCCTTGATGCGGCTCTGCGCCTGCCGCGCCTTGCTCGCCTTGGCGCGAAAGCGTTCGACGAAGCTCATCATGTGCTTGATCTCGCGCTGCTGGCGCTCGTACATCGACTGCTGCTGCGCGAGCTGTTCGGCGCGCTGTTCCTCGAACCTGGAATAGTTGCCCGTATAGATCTTCGCCGTGCCCTGTTCGATGTGGACGATGCGATCGACGGTGCGGTCGAGGAACTCGCGATCGTGCGCGATCATCAGCAGCGTGCCGGGATAGTTGCGCAGCCATTCTTCGAGCCAGATGACGGCATCGAGATCGAGATGGTTGGTCGGTTCGTCGAGCAGCAGCAGGTCGGAACGGCACATCAGCGCCTTCGCGACGTTGAGCCGTACGCGCCAGCCGCCGGAGAAGGCGCGGATGGGACGATTCTCGTCCTCCGACGAAAAGCCGAGGCCGTGCAGCAGCCGGGCGGCGCGACTGCGCGCGTCGTAGCCGCCCATCGCGGCGTAGCGCGCATGCAGTTCGCCGAGCCGGATGCCGTCGTCGGCTGCCTCGGCGCGCGCAATCGCCTGTTCGGTGGTGCGCAGTTCTTCATCGCCATCCATGACGAATTCGATGGCGCTCTGATCGGTCGCATCGAGTTCCTGCGCAACGTGCGCCAGTACCAGCTGCGACGGACGGTCGAAGCTGCCGGCATCGGGTTGCAGTTCGCCGAGCATCAGCGCCAGCAGACTCGATTTGCCGGTGCCGTTCTTGCCGACGATGCCGACTTTCTCGCCGCGATAGATGGTGAAGGAGGCTTCCTTGATCAGGAGGCGGGTGCCGCGGCGCAGGGACAGGGACGAGAAGGTGAGCATGAAAATTGAGGGGAGGTCGAATGGTGCGTCCCTTCCTCCGCGCAGCGGGGGAAGGACAGGATGGTGGATTGTAGGTCAGGCTTCAGCCTGACTCCCAGAAAGGCCGGCTTGTGACCGAAGGAAATCCCGCGGGAAAGCCGGCCCACAAGCGCTGCCCCCACCCCAACCCTCCCCCGCTTCGCGGAGGAGGGGGCGAGTCAGGCAAACAGCTTGCTGACCTTCGATCGCCCGTTGGACTGGGCCAGCAGCAGGGCGAAGAAGTCATCCGCGCTCATGGCATCGCCGAAAAGGCGACCCTGCGCATAGTGGCAACCGCGGGCACGCAGCAGGTTGAATTGTTCTTCGTTCTCGACGCCTTCGGCCACGACTTCGACTTCGAGCGCCTTGCCCATGTCGATGATGGTGCGGACGATGGTGGCGTCGTCCGGGTTGATGGCCGCGTCGCGTACGAAGGACTGATCGATCTTCAGCGTGTTGATCGGGAACTGCTGCAGCGCGCTCAGCGAGGAATAGCCGGTGCCGAAGTCGTCGATGGACAGGTGCAGGCCCATCGCATACAGCTCGTTCAGCAGCTTGATCGTGCGCGTCGGATCGGCCATCAGGGTGGTTTCGGTGATCTCCAGTTCGAAGCAGGTCGGCGAGACCTCGTGACGGCGGAACACCGAGCGGCAGCGCGTGATGAAGCTCGCCTGACGCAATTGCTTGAGCGAGAGGTTGATCGACACGCGGCCCGGATCCGGAATGCGTTCGGTCCAGCGGCGATAGTCGGAGCACACGCGGTTCAGCACCCATTCGCCGATGCCGAGGATCAGGTTGGTCTCTTCCGCCAGCGGAATGAACTGCGCCGGCGGAATGTCGCCATGACCGGGCAGGCGCCAGCGCAGCAGCGCCTCCGCGCCGACGATGCGGCCATCCTGCAGATCGATCTTCGGCTGGTAGAACATCACCAGCTCGTCGCGTTCGAGCGCGCGACGCAGCTTGCTTCGCAGCATCAGCCGTTCGACCGCCGCCGCATTCATCTCGGGCGAATAGAAGGCGAAGCTGTTGCCACCGTTCTGTTTCGAGTGATACATCGCCGCGTCGGCGTTGCGGATCAGGTCGATGACGTTCTCGGCGTCCTTCGGGCACAGCGCGATGCCGACGCTCGCCGTCAGGAACACTTCCTGTTCGTCGACGTAGTACGCCTTGCCGACTTCCGCCAGCACCATGCGCGCGAGATTCGCCGCCTGCGCGCGTTCATGCTCCGCTTCGCTGAAGCCTTCGATGAACAGGCCGAACTCGTCGCCGGCCAGGCGGCCGACCACCGCTTCGCGCGGCAGGATGCGGGTGAGACGTTCGGTGAGCACTTCGAGCGTGCGGTCGCCGGCCGCATGGCCGAACGTGTCGTTGATCTCCTTGAACCGGTCCATGTCCAGGTAGAGCAGCACGATGCCGCGATCGGTCTTGCGCGCCCGCGCAATGGCCTGCTGCAGCATGTGCTGGAACTGCATGCGGTTCGGCACCTTCGTCAGCGCGTCGTAGCGGGCGAGGTAGCGGATGCGGCGTTCGGCGCGCTTGCGTTCGGTGATGTTGCGGACGACGTAGATCGTGCCGGCGAACTGCGGATCGTCGGCGGCGATCGGTGCGCCGGAGAGCGATACGGGGATGGTCTGGCCGCTGGCGGTGGCGATGACGGTCTCGCGCGTTTCCACCGCGGACGCTTCGAGCGAAAAGTTCTCGCGCTCGTTGTCGGCGATCAACGTGATGAACGGCTTGCCGACGATGTCCTCTTCGCGATAACCGAACAGGCGCACGGCGGCGTCGTTCGCGCGCGTGATGACGCCGGCGGGCGAGGTCACCAGCACCGCATCGTTCATGCTGTTCAGGACGGTGTTGAGGTAGTCCTTGGTGATGGTGGTCTGACGCAGGTTCTGGCGCATGCGGTCGAGCGCCATTTCCAGGTCCGCCATTTCGTTGCTGCTGGTGATCGCATGCGGGCGCGTGTAGTCGCCTTCGCCGATGCGTTCGGCCGAGCGGATGAGTTCGACGATGGGACGTTCGAGCCGGCGCGCCAGCAGCCAGGCGACCACCGCCATCACGACAGTGATGAGCAACCCGGCGCCGCCGATGATCCACACCCAGTTCCTGAAGTCGCGTTCCTCGACGCTTTCGAGCTGCTCGCGCAGGCCGCGCGCGGAATCGAGCAGCCCGGGCCGGCCGACTTCGAGACGGACGATGCCGTTCGCACCGACGGGTTCTTCGATCCGGCGCCGTTCTTCGCCGACCAGGGCAACGACCCACGGTTCGCTCTTCTGTGCGGCGAAGAGCGTGCTGCCGCCGGTGTCGCTGATGGAGACCGACGTGACGATCGGCGCCGCCAGCAGCGCGTTGCCGAGGAGTTGTGTCTGCGTGCGGTCGGCGTTGCGCAGCGCGGTTTCGAGATCGGCACTGCGCGCCGTCACGAGTGCGCGGCCTTCCTGATCGAGCCGCAGCGACTCGGCAGCGAGCAGGGAACGCTCGCCGTTGGCACCGATGGAAGAGACGGATCGTCGGTATTCCAGATACTCGAGCGACAACAGAATGACTGTGATGCACAGTCCGGCTGCGATCGCGATGCTGAGTAGTCTGGCCTTCAGGCCGTGCGTTCTCAAACTCTGCTCCAGCGCCGTCCATTGTCTAGCGCGTCGAATCTACCGCGTCAGGGCGGCCCCTTCGACGCCGCGATTATTCATTGCCCTGCAGCTGACTTGAATTCGTATTTGACCCCGAAACCTGCCGTTTCGCGCATGGGCCTTTGGTCGCAATGAGCCTGCGACTAAGCTACGCAGGCGCGCACGATCGTTTCCGCTGTTTGCGTCATCATAACGATCTTTTCCGATGGACACGCCATCGCCGCTGCTGAATCGGAACGAGGCGAACCCTGAAGCGCGCGGACTTGTCGGGTTTTTTGACATACTCGTGGCGATGAATGGTTCATCAGTGTCGGAGGTTTGAACACGAATGAATGAGCTCGAACTGACAGGTCGGGCCCGCACGCACGTCGTCGAACTGCAACACCCGCGTTGCGTGCTTCACTACGAGGCCGTCGCATCGTTTCTTTCGATGCGTGACGCAGCGGCCGAGGACGGCATCGATCTGGCGGCGCGTTCGAGCTTCCGCGACTTCGATACGCAGATGCTCATCTGGAATCGCAAGTGGCTGGGCGAACGTCAGCTCTACGATCGCAACAGCCGGCCGGTCGAGCGTTCGAGTCTCGGCGACGATGCAGCGGTGGATACGATCCTGTGCTGGTCCGCGATTCCCGGCGGCAGCCGTCATCACTGGGGCAGCGACGTCGACGTGATCGACGCCGCGGCGATTCCGGAAGGCTACAAGGTCGAACTGGTGCCGGCCGAGTACGCTGCCGACGGAATTTTTTCCCGTCTGAGCGCCTGGCTCGACGCCCACATGAGCCGGTTCGGTTTCTTCCGGCCCTATCGGACGGATCGCGGCGGCGTGAGTCCCGAACCCTGGCATCTGAGTTATGCGCCGGTGTCCGTGCCGGCGCTGGAATCATTGAGCCTGTCGATGCTGCGACAGGTGATCGAGACGAGTCCGATCGAGGGCAGGCCGCAGGTGCTGGCGCGACTGCCGGAGATCTATACCCGCTTCATGCTGTCGATCGATGGGGCGGGGAGAGTGTTCTGACTTCTCTTTCCGTCATGGCTGGCGCGTGGCCCGCATCCGCTCGCGTATCGCGACGACGGTCTTGAGAAACCGCCCCGGCATCCAGCGCTTGAATCGCCACAGCCAGCGCGCCGATCGCGGCAGAACGATGTAGGTGCGGCCCGCGCCCGCCTGCGTGAGAACGTCGTGCGCGACCTGATCGACGGTGTACGTCGAATGCGTCATCGCCTGCTCTGCCTGCTGGCGTCGCTCATCGCTGCCGCGAAATGATTCCAGCAGTCCGCTTCTGAAGAAGGTCGGCATCACGACCGAGACCTGCGTACCGACGGCGCGCAGTTCGCCGCACAGGCTTTCGCTGATCGAGAGCGCAGCGGCCTTCGTGGCGTTGTACGCAATCATTCCCGGTGCCGAAGCGAACGCGGCGGCGCTCGCGACATTGATCAGCAGACCCGAGCCGTTGCGCTGCAGATGCGGAATCGCTGCGCGGCTGCCGTGCACGATGCCCATCAGGTTGATGCCGACGATCCATTGCCAGTCGGCCAGCGGCGTTTCCATCAGCGTGCCGGCGCAGGACACGCCGGCGTTGTTGATCATGAGGTCGAGCCCGTCGTTGCCGGTTGCGAACGTGTTCACCGCCACCGTGAGTTCGTCGGCATGCGTGACGTCGCCGGGATAGGCGAAGACGGAAATGCCGGACCCCGAGAGCGTGCCTTCGACTTCGGTGAGCCGCGAGAGGTTGTGATCGAACAGGCCGAGCGCCCAGCCATCGCGCGCCAGCGCCTGCGTCAATGCGAGCCCCAGCCCGCTGCCGGCGCCGGTGATGAAGGCGCGTTTGCGGGGAAAGCGCGCAGCGAGCTGGGGATACTGCAACGTCATGCGGACCCAAGTAATCGGTGTTGTGCCGGGTGCGCCGCAAGCGTAGCCGCTGCGGTCCGGCTCGACCAGCGCGTCAGAGCAGCAGCCGTTGCGCGAACAGCGTGAGCCACGCCGCCGCGACGCTCAGCAGGATGCCGGGCGTGAACTCGAAACCGAAGTTGCGACCGCCGACGGAAAAGGCGACGACGCACTTGCTGATCGTGTTCACCGAGAAGCCCGTCAGCACCGCGAGCGACGCCAGGTCCAGCGTGACGCTTTCATTCGCCGCGAGCGAGGCGGCGGACACCGCCGATGCATGCGCATCGGCCAGGCCGCTGATGGCGCTGGCCAGCAGCAGACCGCCGCCGCCGAGCCAGCGCGTCAGCAATGCCGAGACGATGAGGGCGGTGCCGATCACCAGCACGAAGACCAGCACCGTCACCGGATTGAACGGGCGACCCGACATGCTCTTGGGATGGCCGGCGTCCTGCGCGCTGCGGAAGGCGAACAGCGCGCCGTAGGCAGCGACCATCAGACCCGCGGCCAGCAGCGGCAGCGCCATGCGCAGCAGCAATGGCCGGCTCACCAGCCCGATGAGGATCGCGATCTGGATGACCGATGCCACCGACGACACGGCCGCGCCTGCGACGGCGCCGCGCCGCAATTCCGGCTGCTCCTTCGCCCGCGCGCCCATGGTTGCGGTCGTCGCGGTGCTGGAGACGAACCCGGCAAAGAAGCCGGCGATCATCAGTCCGACCTTCTCGCCGAGCGTGCGCAGCGCGATGTAACCCAGGCCGTTGATGGCCATGATCGTGACGGCGAGCGCCCACAACTGGCGCGGATTCACTACATCCCAGGGATCGATGGTCGCGTCGGGCGTCAGCGGCAGGATGATGAGCGCGGCTGCCGCCAGCAGCAGGCCGTCGCGGATCTCGATGTTGGTGAGCGTGTTGTGGATCCAGTGATGCAACCGCGTGCGTGCGGCGAGCACGATCACGATCAGCACCGCGAGTCCGGCCGTGAGCTGCGGCTGGCGCATCGCGAGGCCGCCCAGCAGGAAGGTGCTGACCTGCGCGATCTCCGTCGTCATGCCCGGGCTCTGATCGCGCGTGTGCCGGTAGCCCACGGTAACGAGCGCGGCCACGGCCAGTCCGAAGGCGACGAACGTGATTTCCTCGCCGACCAGCAGGCTCAGCGCGCCGGCCAGCGAGGTCAGCGTGAACGTGCGTACGCCGGCGGTGCTGCGTTCCTGCTTGTCGGCATGACTGCGTTCGCGCTCGATGCCGATGAGCAGTCCCGCGCCGGCGGCGACGGCAAGTCCGAGGAGCGTGTGGTCGGTGGCGAGCATCGGATGACGAGGGTCCGGCGTGGCGGAGCGCCAGAATAGGAAGTCGTCGTCGCGATTGGAATATCGACCGGGATCCGGTCGATGGAATCAGCCTTTCCAGGCCTGCTTGATGTGCCCGAGCACCAGCGAGCGGATGTTCTGCACCGGGTTCTTTTCCCAGGTGAAGCAGGGCGGATCACGTCGCAGCATCGGCCAGCTTCCCGTGCGCAGTACCTCGCTCAGATAGTCGAGGTTCGCCTGGATCGCTTCCATGTACGGATTGCGGCCGTTGAAGAGAATGCTCAGGTGCCGGTACAGGCCGGCGAACTCGCCATCGAGCCGCGTGCGGCGGACTTCTTCGACGAACCCTGGCGTCTGGCGCAGCACGTCGAGGCCCGAGCGGTATTTCACTGCCGGGTTGCCCTGCGGATCGCTGGGCATCGCGATGCCGCCGAGCACGAATTCCGGATAGAGCCGGTCGCGACATTTTTCGAGGTAGCAGCGATCCGACATCTGCGCGATGAGATCGCCGGTGCCGACGATGTGGCCGACGATGCGGTCGCGATGATCGTCGAGCCGGATCTGGTCGAACTGCACTTCGTAACCGGTGAAGTGCACGACCTTGGTCGCCACCGGCACCCACTGCGCCATGCCGATGGTCGGCAGGTAGCGGCCGATGAACTGCGCGCTGCGGCCGACGTGCGTCAGCGTGAACTCGGCGCCGTTGCGATGCGTCTGGTCGTCGGTCTGGCGGATGTAGCCGGCGTCATGGAACAGCGCGATCACCACCGCGAGGATGGCGCGCTCCGGTCCGAGCCGTTCCTCGGCGATGTGCGCGCGATCGTAGGCAACGATCAGTCGCGACACGGCGAGCGTGCCGTCGAGCGAATGCTGCAGGTCGTGATAGACGGTGTCGCAGCCGTAGTAGCCGGGGAACTGGCCGTTGAAGAGTCGCTCGAAATCGCGGAAGGCGGTGTCGATGCGATCAAACGGATAGTGCGGCCACTGCTGGCGATAAAGATCACTGACCGCGCGGCGAACGGCTTCCGCCGAACTCACCTGCACGGTGTTGGTGACATCGAAATCGCTGCGCCGGTACTGCATGTATTGAGAGGCCGCCGGCACGTTGAACAGGAACCCTGTGCGCGGCGGATTCGCAGGAGTCTAGCCGCCGGCCAAGGTTTGTCCATGTCGGATAAGTTGCCAGCGGCATCGGCAGAAACCGCCGCAAACCCTGTATTTATGCGGAAAAACTGGATCTGACGATCAGCGGCGCATGATCGGACGGCTTCTCCGGCCGTCGCGGTTCTTTATCTATGTGACACGCGTCACACAATTCCGTATGACGGCGCTGGCTTGTAGGTCAGGCTTCAGCCTGACTCCGAGTAAGAGTCAGGCTGAAGCCTGACCTACAGCCTGACCTACAGTCCGAACACCGGGTCCGACAGCTTCATCTCCGTCACCGGTCCGTACTTGCGCAACCCGTCGCGGATCGCGGCCGCCTGGCCGATGACCACCAGCGTCACGTCGTCGCTGGCAGGGAAACGTTCGCGGATCATCTTCTGCGCGTCCGCATCGCTCACGGCGCCGAGCGCGGCGGCGTAGCCGTCGATGTAGCTGCGATCGAGCGTGTAGAACTCCAGGTCGGCGAGCGCCGCGGCCCATTGATCCGCCGTCTCGTAGGCGAGCGGGAACTGACCCTGCACATAGGCCTTGCCGGAGGCGAGCAGCGCGGCATCGAGCGGTTGCGAATGCAGGCGGTCGAGCACGGCGAAGGCGAGGTCGATGGCTTCGAGGGTCGTGGCGGTCTGGGTGAACGAACTCAGCGCCCACGAACCGGGTTGCGACGGCCGGTCGAAGCGCGAACTCGCGCCGTAGGTCAGGCCGGTGCGGATGCGCAGTTCGCTGTTGAGCATGGAGGTGAAGCGGCCGCCGAACAGCGTGTTGACGACGTCGAGCGGTGCGCGCTCCGCGAACGAACGCGCGACGCCGACATTGCCGGCCCAGAAATACGACTGCACCGAATCCGGCGCGTCGACCAGCAGCACGCGACGGCCGGAAGCCCGCGGCTGCACGGGGATCGCGGCCAGCGGCGCGCCGGCCTTGTGCCAGCCACTGAACGCGCGGCTCAGCGACTGCTTCATGGCCGACGTCTTGAAATCGCCGACGACCGAGACGATCAGCCGGTCGGCACCGAACTGCTGGCGGTAGTGCTGCACGAGCGCCGCATGCGTCACTGCGGCGAGGCCTTTCTCGCTGCCCACGGCGGGCTTGCCGTAGGGATGACCGGCGAACAGCGCCGCTCTGCCGTACAGGCCGCTGAGCGTGCCGAGTTCCGAATCCTTCGCCGCGCGCAGGTATTCGATCTGCCGGTCGCGCACCGAATCGAACTGCGCCTGCGTGAGCTGCGGACGCTGCAGCACGTCGGCGAGCAGTTCGGTCATCAGTGCGTGATCGCGCGACAGGAACGAGCCGCTGACGACGATGCTTTCCGTCTGCGCCGTGGCCGACAGGACGCCACCGACCGACGCGAGCGTGCTGGCGAACTCCGTCGCATCGCGCTTGCCGGCGCCTTTCTCCAGCAGATTGGCGAGTACGCTCGACATGCCCGCCTGATCGTCGGGATCGATCGCCGCACCGCCGCGCACGGCGGCGCGGACTGCGATCAGCGGCACATCGTGCCGTTCCATCAGCAGCAGCACGGCGCCGTTGTCGAGCACGACGCGCTCGTAGGGCGGGACTTTCACGCCGCTGTCGGCTGCCTGGGCGGACAGCGTCGCAGCGACCATGGTCATCAATGCCGCGATCCAGCGATGTCGTGCGCTCATGGCGTTTCCTTTTCTTCTGCAGCCGGACGCAGTACGCCGACCGTGCGATTCGTCGGCCGCAGCAAGTCGGTCGCCAGTTTCCTGATGTCCTCGGCGGTCACCTGCTCGTACGCGCGCGGCGCGTCCGCGAGTTTCTGGTGGCCGCCCTTCATCACGGCGAAGGAACCGAGCAGATCGGCCTTGCCGTCGATCGTCGCGAGTTCGCGCCAGAAATCGGCGATGACCTGGTTGCGGGCGCGATTCAGTTCGGCGGCGGTCACGCCGTTGGCGACGATGCGCTCGATCTCCCGATCGAAAGCCTTCTCCGCCTGCGCCAGATCGCCCTGCGACGGCAGCGTCAGGAACAGCCAGACGAGTCCGGGATCGAATCCGGCATCGAGATAGCTGTCGGCCGAGATCGCGATCTTCTGATCCTCGACCAGCGACCGGCGCAATCGCGATGCATCGCCGTCGGTGAGGATTCGCAACAGCAGTTCGAGCGCTGGCACACGCGCGTCGGTGCCCGCCACGCCGTGATAGGCGAACTGCAGCAGCGGTGTCTGCGCTTCCGCGTCGATGACCACGCGGCGTTCACCCGACTGTTCCGGTTCCTTCGTGCGAATCGGCGGCGGCGGTTCCTGTCGCGGGATGCCTTCGAAGTACTTGCGCGCGAGCGCAAAGACCTGTTTCGGCTCCACGTCGCCGACCAGGATCATGGTGCAGTTGTTGGGCGCGTAGTGCGTGGCGAAAAACGTCTTCAGATCGTCGACCGTCCAGCCCTCGATGTCGGAAGGCCAGCCGATGGTCGGATTCGTGTAGGGATGCGCGACGAACGCCGTGGCCTGCACCTGTTCCATGAGCCGGCCGAAGCTGCTGTCGTCGACGCTCAGCCGTCGCTCCGAATACACCACACCGCGTTCGCTTTCGATCACCTTGGGATCGAAGGCGAGATTGCGCAGCCGGTCTGCTTCGAGATCGAACACCAGCTCCAGCGCGCTGCGCGGAAACCAGTCCTTGTAGATCGTGACGTCATTCGAGGTGGAGGCGTTGTTGCTCGCGCCGGCCGCTTCGAGCACGCGATCGAATTCGCCCGGTGCGCGCGTGCGGGTGCCGTTGAACATCATGTGTTCGAAGAAATGCGCCAGGCCCGTGATGCCGGGCACTTCGTTGCGGCTGCCGACGCGAACCCAGTTGTACAGCGCCACGTTCGGAATGTCGGGATCGGGCCAGACCAGGAGGGTCATGCCGTTCGCCAGCGTGACCGATTCGATCCTGTCCGTGCCTGCGACCTGCGCATGCACGGGCGCGAGCAACGACAGCAGCAGCGGCACGATCAGCGACAGGCGCATCATGGGAACCTCGAGCGGTGAGGGGCCCATCATAACGGCGCCAAAAAAAACGCCGCCAGCGGGGAAGACGCGTGGCGGCGTGGAATGCGAACCTGCTTGCCCTCGGGAGATGGCTCGAGGTTCTGCGCACGGACTCGAGGAGTGCAAGGCATATGCCAGCATCCGAGTCTCAAGCCAATCAGCGGGTTAGCGCCGCAACACCGGATGCCTGAGGGTGACGGAGATTGTCAGCTTCGGACGCGGTGCGAATGCTTCGTCAGCCATTGACGCCGGGCGGCGACGTTTCTGTTGCACAGAAATCGCGTCGACGTGTGAATAATTGCTTTTGCCGTAGTAGCCCAAGGAGATTTCGATGACCGATACCCCACGCCGGCGCTCCAGCGATCGCGTCTCGGGCAGTCCGACGTTCATCGGTGCGGGCACGACCATCACCGGCAATCTCGATTGCGATGGCGACCTGATCGTCGGCGGCACGGTGCTGGGCGACAGCACGGTCCGCGGCGCCATGACCCTGTCCGAAGGCGGCCGCTGGGAAGGCCGCCTGAAAGTGAAAAGCGCCGTGATCGCCGGCGAGTGGCATGGCGAAATCACGGTCGCCGAGAAACTGGAGATCCGCAAGACCGCCCGCATCCGCGGCGCCGTCGCCGCGCGCAGCATCGCCATCGCTCAAGGTGCGGTGATCGAAGGCGAGATGGCCGTGACCAGCGGACAGCCGGTGGTGCATTACGAGGAGAAGCGGAAGGAATAGCCGCAGCAAGGCCGGAATAAAGACAAGAAATGGCCGCAAAAAGGCGCAAAGAACGCAAGGGTATGAAGAGAAGAATTCTTGTCTGAGATTTTTTCTGAACTTTGTGTGCTTTGCGCCTTTTTGCGGCCATTCTCTTCTCCGAACGCTCAGCACCCCGCCAGCCCATTGATCCACTGCGTGAGCAGCGCGACGCCCGCAGTGTCGACCTGGTTCGAGCCTAGCGGCGGCATGGCATTGGCATCGCGGCGGTTGGCGCGGTTCACGATGATGGAACTGGCGGCGCTGCCCGGATCGATCAATCGTGCGGTGCTGCCGAGGCCGAGATCGCCCGCCTGCGGCGCGGCTTCGCAGGCATTCGTCTGGTTCAGCGGCGTCGTGTAGCGCAGGTCCATCGTGCTGGGCGTCGGACCGCCGCTGCGGTGGCATTGCGCGCAGTTCGTGTGCAGATACGCGCGCGCACGGTCGTTCAGCGATGCCGAGGTGTCGGACGGGTCGGGCATCCTCGGTTGCGTCGCCGGATCGGCAATCGCCGGCGTCAACGTCTGGATGTGATTCAGCGTGAACAGTTCGTTCGCCGTGCGTCCCGTCTGCGGATAGGTGAGATCGCGGTTGAGCTGCGCGGTTTCGAGGCCCAGCGAGCCGCCGGCTGCATTCGTATGGCACTGCACGCACTGGCCTTCGCTCGGATAGATCCACGACTGGCCGTTCACGGTTCGCACCGAACCGCCCTGCACCAGCGTCGCATCCGTCTGCGCATCGTTCCACGCATAGGTGTAGCCGGCCCAGGCACCGTCGGCGTGACGCATGAACAGGCGGGTCTCGACCCGTTGCGAGCCGAGCGTGAAGTTCTTCACCAGCACCGTGCCGTTGGGGAAGTCCCAGTCGCCGCTCGATTGCACCGTGATGTTCTGGCCGTCGGGCAGGCCGATCCAGCGCTGCTTGGTCGCGCCGTCCGACCAGAAGGACGCGTTGATGTCGTAGGGAATGAGTCCCGAGGCCGGTTGCTTCGGATCGGCAGCGTTCACGCAGCCGGTCGCGGCGAGCGATGTCGGTACGATGCCGCCGCCGGTCGGTGCCTGGAAAATTATCCGGTGCAGCGAGTTGTAATTGACGACGTAGAGTTCGCCGTCATTGCCTTCGCCGAAGGAAACGATGCTCAGGTTCGTGTCGGCAAGCTGTGTGGGCTGGCGCGGCGCTGCTGCGGTCGCCCGCTCCGGCAGCCACGCCCAGATGCGGCCCGATCCCGAGTCGCCGAACAGATAGCGTCCCTTCAGTGGTGTCGCCTGCGGACCGCGATAGACGTAACCGCCGGTGATCGCCGTGCCGAGGGAGTGGTCGTACTCCGTCTCCGGATCGATCAGCGCCGCGGTGTCGCAGCCGGAGGTGCCCGGGCTGTAGTCGTGTGCGCCTTCGCGACAGCGCCAGCCGTAGTTGCCGCCGCGCGCGACCTTGTTCACTTCTTCCCACGCGCCCTGACCGACGTCGCCCATCCACAGGTCGCCGGTGCCGCGGTCGAAGCTCCAGCGCCACGGATTGCGGAAGCCGAGTGCAAAGATCTCGGGACAGGTGCCTGAGCTGCGCGGGTTCGCCTCGCATGTCGCCGCGCCGGTGAACGGATTGTCGGCAGGAATGCCGTAGGTCGTGGCGCTGACGTTGCCGACATCGATGCGCAGCATTTTCCCCAGCATCGTCGTCAGCCGCTGACCGTTGCCGGTCGGTCCGTGACTCGGGCTGGGATCGCCGCCGCTGCCGCCATCGCCGAAGCCGATGTACAGATAGCCGTCGGGGCCGAAGTGGATGTCGCCGCCGTTGTGATTGTCCTCGGGCTGGTTCAGCGTCAGCAGAATCCGCTCGGTCGGCCCGAGCGCCGTGCCCGTGCTGTTCGCGAATGACGAGATACGCGACACCAGCTGGCCGCCGACGCGCAGCGTGTACGACAGAAACACCCGCGAGTCGGTCGGGAAGTCGGGATGGAACGCCATGCCCAGTAATCCCATCTCGCCGGTGGATGTCACGGTCACGCTGCCGTAGTTGCTCGCGCTCGCGGGACTCGCTCCGCTGAAGCGCTTGATCGTGCCGCCCTGTTCGACGACGTACCAGTTGGCGTTGTCGTTCGGCGCCTGCAGCAGGGCGACCGACGAACTGAACGTGAGGTTGGTGAACGGCTGGATCTGAATCGAGCCGCCCGCCGGCTTCTCCCAGGCGACGCAACTGGTATTGGAGGGACGTGCATCGAGCCCGGCCGTGCCGGTGGCCGGCGCTGCCTGGGTCGTGGCGCTTGCCGCGGCCGAGGCTGCCGATTCGTTGCCCGCCCCGTCGAATGCACGCACGACATAGCTGTACGCCGTGCTGGCGGTGAGGTTCGTGTCGGAGTACGTCGTGGCCGGGGTGTTGACGGTAGCGAGTGCCGTCGTCGCGCCATCGCGATAGAGACGATAGCCCGCGAGTCCCGAGCCGCCGGTATCGGTCGAGGCCGTCCAGCTCAGGCCGATGCTCGTGCTGCTCGCGGCCGTCGCGGTCAGCGTCGGTGTCGATGGGGCGGCGGTATCTGCGGCGGGCGGGGGAGTCGGGGGGTTGGGCGACGACCCGCCGCCGCCACCGCCGCACCCCTGTAGACCAGTCAAGAGCAGGCACGCCGCGAAGATCGTGCGCCGCTGACGGAAGCGAAGGTCTGTATCCATAAAGCCCGTTCTTGCCGATCTGGAGCACTTCAATAGCAGAGCCTGCGCCTGCTGCCATCTGTCGGTGAACGCATACGGATGGGGATCGGGTCCGCGCACGATAGACTGGGCGCGGTCCAGTCGAGTCGTGGCAGGGATGTCGGCCGTTATCCAGCACCAGTTTCCCGATCTGATCGCCCATCGGGGCAATGCCGCGGAATACCCGGAGAACACGCTGCCGGCCTTGAAGTCGGCGCTCGATCTCGGCGTACGCCACATCGCCGTCGACGTGCAGCTGTCATCGGATCGCCAGCCGCTGCTGCTGCACGATTCGACGCTGCTGCGCACCGCCGGCATCGACCGTCACGCGCTGGAAATGCATTCGGGCGAACTCGCGGAAGTAGCCGTCAACGAAGACGAGCGCTTGCGCAAACGCTTCACGGACGTCGGCATTCCGACGCTCGCGCAGGCCGCAGGCCTGCTGCAGCTGCATCCCGCGGCCACGGCCTTCGTGCAGCTCAAGCGCGCCAGCCTGCGGGCCTTCGGCCACGAACTCGTGGTGCGTCGCGTCTGCGAAATCCTCAAACCGGTGGCGCGCCAGGTCGTGATCACGTCCGCGGATTTCGCGACGGTGCATCACCTGCGCCAGGTGTCCCCGTACCGGGTCGGCTGGATTCTTTCGGAGTACTCGACCGTCTCCGCTCTCAAGTGCGAGGCACTGGCGCCCGACTATCTCTTCTGCGCGCGCGAATTGCTGACCGACAACTCCTCGCGCCTGTGGCGCGGCCCCTGGCGCTGGGCCATCACCGAAGTGAACTCACGCCGCGAAGCACTCGGCCTCGGCGCCCGCGGCGCGCGCCTGGTCCAGACCATGCTGGTGCGCGAGATGCTGCGCGAGTTCCGTCGGGGGTAAGAGGAAGAGGTTTTACACGGAGATCACGGAGGCCACGGAGCCGGAGATCAAGAGAGAAGAATTTCCACGGGGGAAGAATGGGGACACGGGGAACACGGGGTCCCGGAACAGAAATTTTCTTTCCCCGTGCTCCCCGTGTTCCCTTTCTTCTCCCCCGTGGAAACTCTTCACTTCTTTTCCGACCTCCGTGGTCTCCGTGATCTCCGTGTGAAACCTCTCCCTCCTACCCGATGATGAGCGAGCCGATCTGCCGATCGGCCCAGCTCTCGGCGCTGAAGCGATCCATGAAGCCGCAGTGGCCGCCGTGCGGGATGGCATTCAGATGCAGGTTGGGATTGCGCGCCAGGTGTGCCAGGTCGGCAGCGGGAATGATCGGATCGTCGAGCGCGAACAGGATGTGGCTCGGGACGTCGAGCCGTTCCAGCACGTGATCGACGATGGCGTAGCCGGTGAGGTAGGCGTCGAGGTTGGCGAATTCGCTGTAACGCTCGACCATCACCTCGGTCATGGTGCGGATGCTGCCCTGCGCGAAGATCGGACGGAAATCGTACAGCTCGGGAAACAGCCGCTGCTTGATGCGCAGCGAGTTCTTCCACTTGTTGATGAAGTACTGGTGATAGATGAACGAGCCGTGCTCCAGCACTTCCATGGTGTTGTGAGGGCTGAGCACCGGACACACGCCGATCGCACGTTCCAGGCGAATGCCCGCGGCCGGCGCGCGTGCCGCCACGCGCAGCGCGAAGTTGCCGCCAAGCGAGAAGCCCGCGAGCGTGATGCGCCGGTCGGGGAACTGCTGCTGGAGGGTGTGCACGGCGCCGACGACTTCATCCAGCCGGCACGAATGAAAGATGTCCTGGTTCAGGTGATGCGTCGGCCCGTGATCGCGGAAGTTCAGCCGGAACACGTCGCAGCCGCGCGCGAACAGGTAACTGCCGAGCGACAACACATATAAAGAGTCGGCGCTGCCTTCCCAGCCGTGCAGCAGGACCGCCAGATCGCGCGCGGGCTCGCGGCCGGCGCTGGCCTGGCTCGAGTAGTGTCCCAGCAGGCGCACGCCCGCGCCGCAATCGAGAATCTGGTCCTGCGAACACGCGAGCAGTTCGCGTGCGCGGCGCATGAGCCACGGGCGCCGCAGCCGCAGGCTCGGCAGGATGGATTGCAGATGCGCGTTCGCGAGCCAGGCGGGTGGATTGAAACCGGCAGTATCGGAAGGCGGCGCAGCGGCGAGCGGGACGGTGAGACTGTCGGTCATGCGTCGAGACGGATGGGCGAGGAACCGGGCAACGTGCTGACGAAATCGGCGCCGAGCAGCATGCCCGGCGTGGCGAAGCCGGGCGGCGGAGCCGACACCAGCGCGCGGCCGATGATAGCCAGCGACGAAGCAATCGTCAGCGCGTAGCCATTCGCAGTCACCACGCGCGCCGTGACGGTCTTGTGCGCAGCATTGCGCGCCTCGCCCCAGACGAAGGTCGGATTGCTGACGCGCTGCGCTTCGGTCGGCGGTTGCAGGCGACGGTCGATGCCGAACTTCGCCACGCTCTGCACGAGGCGCGAGCGCAGCAACCCTCGCAGCAGATGGGCGCGCCGCATCTGCGCGAGTCCCTGCGGCGTGGTCGAGGTGAACACTTCGATGTTGGGAATGCCGGTGCTGTAGAACGCGGTGCTGACGTCGCCCCACGGAATGCCGACCGCCAGCCGCTCGCCATTGCCGAAATCGATGCGCCGCTGCTGCGAACCGAGCGGCACGCTGACGATCTGGCCGTCGCGCCGGATCTTCGAACCTTCGGTGCTGGCTTCGAGCGACGTTTTCGCGGTGCCCTTGCTCATTCCCGAGCGGCTGTCGAAGCCGAGGGCGAGATGCGTCGCATCGGGCAGCGTTTCCTTCAGACGGATCGCGAGACAGTCCGTCGGCACCACGTCGAAGCCGATGCCGGGGCACAGCAGGATGCCCGAGCGCACGGCTTTTTCATGCACGCTGTGCGCCAGTTCGAAGACGGGAATCTCGCCGGTGATGTCGAAGTAGTGGACGTGCGTGGCGAGGCAGCCCTGCATCATCGAGCGCGCGGTCGCCGAGAACGGTCCGGCGCAATGCAGGACCGCCGCCGCTTTCGTCAGCGTCGACACGAGCGCCGTGTGATCGTCGAGATCGAACACGGCGCTCGGACAGTCCAGCTCGGCAGCGAGCCGGCCGATCTTTTCCTTCGAGCGTCCCGCCAGGATGGGCTTCATCCCGCGCCGCACCGCCTCGCGTGCGATCAGTTCGCCGGTGTAGCCGTTCGCGCCATAGAGCAGGAAGGTCACTCCGCCTCCGCCATGAACTCCACGCGATTGTTCTGGGCGGCGATGCGATTCCATTCGCCGGCCGTGAGCTTCGCCAGCGCTTCGCCTTCGGGATACGGCACGGCAGCGGTGCGACCGCCGTTCATCACGTCGATCGACAGGGCATTGCCGGTCTGCTGCGGGATGCTGGTCACGAGGTTCGCGAAACCCAGCGACTGGCGCTGCGCTGCCGTGAGGCTGTCGTCGAAGGGATTGCCGATGAGATCGCAACGCTTCACGGGCAGCTCGTCGGCGGCGATCGAGTAGCCTTCGATGCCGTTGCCGGTGAGACAGAACTCGCCGGCGTAGCTGGCGACGTGGACGCGGCCCTTGAAGCCGCCGGCGCGCAGCGAATCCACCATCTCGCGCAGTCGTTCGAGCCGGTTGCCGGCGAGCGGCGTTTCGCCGTAGGGCACCGCTTCGCGCTTGCTGGCGTTCGCTGACGTCGTCGCGGCCGGTGCGACCGCTGCCGCACGTGCGGCCTGCTGCAGCGCTGCGAGCTGCGCCTGTTGTTCTTCCACCACCGAAGCGAGGTGGGCGTTCGACTGCATGAGCGAACGGGTCGATTCGAGCGTCTGCAGATGCAGGAAGCCGAGCACGACGGTCGGGATCAGCGCGAGTGCGGCCGTTGCGATCAGCGGCCAGCGGCTCGGCGCCGGTTCGGCCCGTTCGGCGATGGCGGGTTCGAGCGCCGCCGGCAGATCGGCGGCGGCTGCTTCGGGTTTCGTTTCGGCGGCAATCTTGCGCGTCAGCACTTCCATGCTGGCTGCGATGTAGCGGCGCAGTTCGGCGTTGTATTCGCGCATGGCCGGCGCGATGGCATTGCGCACGGCCAGTTCGATGTCGCCGGCCTGCGTCGGCAGTTCGCGCTCGACTCGCACCGGGGGTTGCGCCCCGGTGCGCAGTGCAGCCGGTGTACGTTCCGCCGGCCGGCTGACCGGTTCCTCGGCGGGTTCGAACAGATTCGACCGGCCTTCGCGGCGCTCCGGCAGCAGATGCAGCTGGTACAGCACCCGCGAGACATCGCCCGGCTTGACGGTCTTGGGCAGCACGCCGACCGCGCCCAGCGCGCGCGCCTGGCTGACGTACAGCTCGCCTTCCTGCGAGGTGTACATCATGACCGGGATCGTCGCCGTGTCCGGATTGCTCTTGATCGCCTGGATGGCCTGGAAGCCGTCCATGCCGGGCATCAGGTGATCCATGAAGACCACGTCCGGCCGGTTCTGGCGCAGGTACTCGAGCGCCTGCTCGGCGGACTCCGCCGCGTCCACCTTGAGTTCGTAGGCTTCCAGCATCCGGCTGAGAATGACGCGGGCCGACCTCGAGTCGTCCACGATCAGGGCGCGCTTGGGTGTTGTCATTTGGAGAAGCGGATGGCGGATAGCGGATGACGGATAGCGTAAGCGGGCAGGGGGAGGAAGCTCAATCGTGAGGAAGATTTGTAGGTCAGGCTTCAGCCTGACTTCGGAAAAGGCCGGCTGAAGCTGGCCCCACAGGCGGAAGGCCTCTAGTCACTATCCGCTATCCGCCATCTGCTTCCGCAAAGCGTATCCTCGACCGGCGCGAAGACCGATTCTCGGGAGGATGGCACGATGGCTTATTCCACCGCGGACATTCGCAACATTGCCCTCGTCGGCCAGGCCGGCGCGGGCAAGACACTGCTGGCCGAGCATCTGCTGCTGCAGGCCGGAGCCATCCGCAGCCGCGGCAGTCATGAACGCGGCACGCTCGTCTGCGATTTCGATCCCCAGGAAAAACAGATCGGCCATTCGCTCGATGCCGCGCTCGTGCATTTCGACACCGGCGGCACGCACGTCAATCTCATCGACACGCCGGGCTATCCCGATTTTTCCGGTCGCGCGCTCACCGTGCTCGAAGCAGTCGAAACCGCGGTGGTGGTCGTCAGCGCGGTCAACGGCATCGAGCCGATGACGCAGCGGATGATGGACTTCGCACGCGATCGCGATCTGTGCCGGGTCATCGTCGTCAACAAGATCGACAGCCGCGATGCCGGCACCGAACTCGTGCTGGCGGCGTTGCGCGAGACCTTCGGCCGCGAATGTCTGCCGCTGAATCTGCCCTGCGACGACGGGCGCGAGGTCGTCGACTGCTTTTTCAGGCCGGGCGAGGCGACACCGGATTTCTCGTCCGTGGCGACGGCGCATACGGAGATCATCGATCAGGTGGTCGAAGTCGACGAGCAACTGATGGCGCTGTATCTGGAGCAGGGCGAGGAACTCACGCCGGAGCAGCTCCACGACCCTTTCGAACGCGCGCTGCGCGAAGGCCATCTCATCCCGGTCTGCTTCGTCTCGGCGGAAACGGGCGCCGGCATTCCGCAGCTGCTGGAAGTGATCGCGCGCCTGATGCCGAATCCGTTCGAAGGCAATCCGCCGCCGTTCCTCAAGGGCGAGGGCGATGCGGCGGAACGGGTCAAGGTCACCCCCGATGCGTCGAAACACGTGATCGCACACGTGTTCAAGATCAGCATCGATCCCTTCGTCGGGCGCATGGGCGTGTTTCGCGTGCATCAGGGCACGGTGCGCAACGGTTCGCAGCTCTACATCGGCGATTCGCGCAAGCCGTTCAAGGTGGCGCATCTGTACCGGCTGCAGGGCAAGGATCATGTCGAAGTGCCGCAGCTCGTTCCCGGCGACATCGGTGCGGTGTCGAAGATCGAGGAACTGCACTTCGACGCCGTGCTGCACGATTCGCATGACGAAGACAACTTCCATCTGAAGTCGATCGCCTTTCCGCCCGCCATGGCCGGCGTCGCGATCGAACCGGAACGGCGCGGCGAAGAACAGAAGCTGTCGGACGCGCTGCATCGGCTGGTCGCGGAAGATCCGTGCGTGCGCGTCGAACATCACGCCAGCCTGAACGAGACCGTGCTGTACGGCATGGGCGATCTGCACCTGCGCGTCATGCTCGAGCGCATGAAGGATCGCTACGGCGTCCAGTGCAAGACGCATGTGCCGAGCATTCCCTATCGCGAGACCATCACGCGTCCCGCCGACGGTCATCATCGTCACAAGAAACAGACCGGCGGCGCCGGGCAGTTCGGCGAGGTGCATCTGCGGGTCGAGCCGCTGGATCGCGGCCAGGGATTCGAGTTCGTCGATGACGTGGTCGGCGGCGCGATTCCGTCGCAATACATTCCCGCGATCGAAAAGGGCGTGCGCCAGGTTCTGGCCGAAGGCGCGATCGCCGGCTTTCCGCTGCAGGATCTGCGCGTGATCGTCTACGACGGCAAGCATCACTCCGTCGATTCCAAGGAGGTCGCCTTCGTCGCGGCTGGCCGGCGCGCGTTCCAGAATGCGTTCCGCGAAGCCAGTCCGATCGTGCTGGAGCCGGTCGTGCGCGTCGAAATCACCACGCCGAGCCATTCGACCGGCGACATCACCGCCGATCTCGCCACCCGCCGTGGCCGCATCAGCGGCAACAGTGCGCTCGGCGGCCAGCGCACGCGCATCAGCGCGCTGGTGCCGCTGGCCGAGATCAACGACTACCAGTCCCGGCTCAAGTCACTCACCGGCGGCGAAGGCAGCTTCACCATGGACCTGAGCCACTACGACCCGGTACCCGCGCGCAAGCAGCAGGATCTGACGCGGGCGTACAAGTCGGTGGAAGAAGAATAGGGGTCCTGCTGTAGGTCAGGCTTCAGCCTGACTTCTTCAGGCCGGCTGAAGCCGGCCCCACAGCAAGAAAAACCTTCCTCAGGACGGCTTCCTGAACCGATACATGAACTGATCCGTCCTGTGACGGATCGATTCGTCGAACACCGCCTTGGTGTGATCGTCCGCAGGGTTCTGGAAAAGCGGTTTCTCGGCGTCGAACACCAGCCCCGCCGCTTCGAAGTCACGTTTCACCACGGCCGGATCGATGCGGTGCAAGGCATCGACGGAAGCGGCGGGATCGCTGCCCGCCGTCGCCACGTGATCCATCACGACGACGACCGCGCCCGGCCTCAGCGCCGCGACGACGCGTGCCAGCGACTGCGCCGGATCGGTCGGTGTCCACGAGCCGTCTTTCGGATGCCAGTAGAGATCGTGATAGCTCTGTACGAACAGCGCGGCGTCGAGCGATGCGGGATCGAGCGTCAACGCTTCAGGAGCGCCGTCGAGTTGCGTGACGTTGGACAGCCGCTGATCTGCGTAGCGTTTGGCAGGTACGTCGCCCGAGTACTTCGCGTATTCGGGATTGTTGTAGGCGTACACGCGGCCCTCGGGGCCGACGACACCGGACAGCAGTTCGCTGTAGTAGCCGCCGCCCGCCAGATAGTCGAGCACGTGCATGCCGGGCTGCACTTGCAGGAACGCCAGCACCTCGGGCGATCTGCGCCACGCGTCTTCGGCGGCGTCGCTGGCGAAGCGGCCGGGCTTCGTCAGCAATGCCCGGATGTCCGTGCCTGACGCTGCAGCCGATGCTGCGCTGGTGGCCGGCGCTTCCGCAGGTGGAGTCGCAGCCGGTTCCTGGCGGCCGCAGGCAGCGATCCAGACGGTGAGCAGAGCCGCAATGAATGGACGTGGTGCGTTCATGATTTCCCCCGGGCGATGGTGTCGAGTTGCGCGGCCAGTTCCAGCAGTTTCGAGCGCATGTGCTGGCGCTGCCGGGAACTGAGCGTGGCATCGAGCGAGGTTATGAGGTCCAGGTAGCGCTGGCGATTGCGTTGCGACTTGTCGACGTATTCCTGCGTCCACCGGTTGTCGGCGTGGGTGAGGAGCTGTTCGATGCGCGCGGTTTTCTCGCCGGAGACGGCGTCGGTCCGCAGGATGGTTTCCAGATCGCGCTGCCAGGCGGCCTGACTGGCCAGCCATTCGTGCTGCGACGGTTCGAGCTGCGCCGCGGTGGCCGCGATGAGCGCCTTCTGCTCGTCCGAGACGCTGCCGCTCCAGCGTTTCAGGAAGCGGGTGAGCCCCTTGACCTGGTCGCGGCGCCATTCGTCCAGGTCGCCGGCTTCCTTGCCGGCGCGTTCGCGTGCCTTCTCGTCCATGTTGCCGATCAGTTCGTCGACCTGTTGCGGCGACAGCCGCTGCAGCAGCGCCGCCGCGTCCGGCGCGGTCTTGGCGACGAAGTCGGCCCAGAAACGCTCGAACTGCTTCTGGGTCTGTTCGTAACTCGCCGGCGTGCCCGGCTGCAGCACCTGCTGCGACAGCTCGCGCAGGAATCCGGCGTAGCGTTGCAGTTCGGATTGGCGATGCCAGTCGAGCGTCCGGGTCAGCCACTGCTGCAATTGCTGGCGCTGATCGGCATCAAGCGAGACCAGCGAGCCCAGATACCAGCCGGCCAGCGTGTCGAGCCGGTTGTAGACGAAGCTGCTGCTGCACGCCGTCGTCAGCAACAGGAGGACGCACAGAACGAAACTCTTCAGCGGGAGTGTCTTGCGCATCCGCGTACTGTCACGCCGCGGCAAGCGCGGCTGCAAGCCGTAACGAGCACGGACGATCTGGAAAAAAGGAAGAACGCGGGCGACTCGCGCCGACTGGGGGGAGGGCAGGGACAGGCTGCCGAATCGCCCGCGTTGCTACGGAGTCGCCAGGCCTGAAATGGCCATCGCTGTCATCTTCATGGACAGATCACCGCGTCCTGCAGTCCGGTATCCAGTCTGACGTTGGCAATGCCGAGCTGGAGCGTCCCGGCCGTCGACAGCGTCAGCGGTGCCGTGATGGCGCGCATGTCGGCGCCGCTCTGCTGGAAACAGCTCAGCAGTACGCGTGCCTGACGCCACTCGCCGCGCGGCGCCGAACGCAATCGCTCGGCGAACGGCATGCTGCCGGCGCAGCGCGCCGCGCCGCTGCCGCGACATTCCACGCCGAGCGTGACGTCGGCCGAGGGCGCAGCGTCGACGCGATAGTCGAAGACGAGCGAGAGCTGGCCATTGGCTTCGCGCTGCAGGTCGATGGGATCGCTGCGTTCGATCAGGAACGTCGCCGGACCCTGGCCGGACCAGGCGAGCAGGCGCGCATCTTCCTGTGCGGCGCGATCGATGGCGCTGACTTTCAGCACGCCGTTCGTCGTGCTTCCCGTCGCGGTCGCGAGCGTGCTGTGGGCAGCGTCGCCTTCCGCCACAGCGACGTTCCAGCCGGGGCTGGTACGGCCGGCCTGAAAATATTCGCGCGTCGAAGCGCTGTGGCTGGAACGAGGGGGCACGACCTCGGAGAGCGCCGCCAGTTCGCCATCGGATGCGTAGGTGAGGCCGAAGCCGAAAGCGAACAGCGGTGCCGCATCGCCGCGCGTCGCCGTGACCTGATCGGGTGTCAGCGGCCAGGAGAACGACAGCTTGCCCTTGAAGTCGTGAGCGACTGAGCCATCGCGTTTGGCGAAGAGCACGTCGGCGACACCGCCGCCTTCGGTGCCGGGCAGCCAGGCGGCCACGAAGGCATCGGACGCGTTCAGCAGCGGGTTGACCCACATCGGACGACCCGAAAGAAATACCGCGACGACGGGAATCTGCGCGTCGCGGAATTTTTTCAGCAGCGCCAGATCCGTCGTGTTGCCGGGCTTGTATTCGAGCGTATCGACGTCGCCCTGGAATTCCGCGTAAGGCTCTTCGCCGAAGACGACGATCGCGACATCGGGCTTGTTCCTGTAGTCGCCGTTCGGGCTCAGCGCGATCCTGCCGCCGCCTGCGGTCACGGCTTGGCGAATGCCGGAGTAGATGGACTCGCCGTTCGGGAAGTTGGCATTCGTGATGCCGGTGCCCTGCCAGGTGAGCGACCAGCCGCCGCTCTGTTTCGGGATGTTGTCGGCGCCGTCGCCGGCGACCAGCACATTCAGCGACGGCTTCAGCGGCAGTACGTGCTGCGAATTCTTGAGCAGCACCAGCGATTCGCGCACCGCCTGTCGCGCGACGGCGCGATGTTCCGGTGCGCCCAGCAGCTTGAATTCGCCGGCGAGCGGACGCGACGACGGCTTGCCGGCTTCGAACAATCCGGCGCGCAGTTTCACGCGCAGGATGCGTCGCACGGCATCGTCGAGCCGCGCCATCGGGATTTCGCCGGAACGCGCCTGCGCGAGCGTGCTGTCGTACAGCCCGCGCCAGCTGTCGGGTGCCATGAACATGTCGAGACCCGCATTGATCGAAGCCGCGCAACTCGTGTTGCTGCAGCCGTCGACCTGTCCATGGGCATTCCAGTCGCCGACCAGGATGCCGTCGAAGCCGAAGCGGCCCTTGAGCACGTCGGTCAGCAGGCCCTTGTGGCCGTGAAGCTTGCTGCCCTGCCAGAGCGAGAACGAGGCCATGACGGATTGCGCGCCCGCGTCGATCGCCGCCGTGTAGCCCGCCGCATGGATGTCGCGGAGATCTTCTTCGCTCGCGCGGTTGTCGCCCTGGTCGCGGCCTTCGAACGTTCCGCCGTCGCCGATCCAGTGTTTCGCGGTGGTGATGACGTGACGGCCTTTGAGAAAGTCAGCCGAGCCGGGCTCGCCCTGGAGCCCCAGCACCATCGCGCGCGCGTACTCGTGCACGATTTCCGGCCGCTCGGAGTACGACTCGTAAGAGCGTCCCCAGCGTACGTCCTGCACGACGGCGAGCGTCGGTGCGAACGTCCATTCCTGGCCCGAGACGCGCGTCTCGGCGGCGGTCACCTCGCCGATGCGGCGGATCAGTTCGGGATTGCGTGCGGCGCCGAGCCCGATGTTGTGCGGAAAGATCGTCGCGCCGACGATGTTGTTGTTGCCGTGGATCGCGTCCGAACCCCACACGATGGGAATGGCATGGCCGCCGTCGCGGGTGTCCATCGAAGCGAGATAGAACTCGTCGGCGGCCTTCAGCCATTCGCTGGGCGGGGCGAGATCGTTGCCGTACGGTCCGGAGTTGCCGCCGTTCAGCACCGAGCCCAGGCGATATTTGCGCACGTCGTCCGCTGTGACGCTGCCGACATCGGCCTGCACGACCTGACCGACTTTTTCTTCGACCGACAGCGATTGCAGCAGGTTTTCGAGTCGCGCCGTCAGCGCGGCATCGTCCTTCACGGGCGGCGCGAGTTGCGGCCACAGATCGGGATGAACGCGCGACATGGCAGGCGGCGGTGCGGCGGGTTCCGACGCTGCGTCGTGGACGCGCTCACAACCCGCGAGTGCGCAGGTCACGACCATCGATGCTCCGAGCAGCGTGTTGCGGCGCGCACGGCGAAGCCACAAATCCACCATCGTCGATCCCCCATCCTGACTGCTGTTTTCTGATACGCGGCATCAGAATCCCATGGTGTTGACAGCGTTGTCAATTTGGATTTTTCGGTCCCGTGCGTCGATGGAAACGCCTATGCGTTGGTTCGACGCGATTGCCGTGCGTCTGACGCAGAAATTTCGTGACTTGGCGATGTTGCGTGCGCCCGTCATCATCCTTTGGATGGGTCATCTACGTCGCGATCGCCGCTCGATGCGGATTCGACCGGCCGTCGCGCTGAGCGCCGTCGTCGCGCTGGGTGCGTTTACGCTCGTCGACGCCATCGAGAATGCGACTGTCGACGTGGAACGCATCGAAGGCGCCGGCTGGCATGCCGAAGGCGTCGCCATCCAGCTCGATCTGCCTGCAGGCGGCGTCGGGGCTTCGGCCACGGTGTCGCGCCTGTCGCTGCAATCCCCGCGGCAGACTTTCACGAACGTGCGCATTCAGTGCCCGGTCGTCGCCATCGCGACTGATTCGATCGAATGCGAGCACGCAAGGATTACGGGAACGCTGGGCGTGCTCGGCACGCAGACGTTGACCGGGCGGGTGTCCTACGCGCGAACCAGCGGCGATCTCGACCTGAACGTCGTTGGATTGAAAGTCGGTGCCGGCACGGTCGCCGTGCGCGGAGCGCTGCGGCAATCAGGCTGGCAGGCGCGGGCGCAATTCGATCAGGTCGATGTCGAACCGCTGATTTCGCTCGCGAGCCAGTGGGGCATTGCACTGCCGCAGCTCGCGGGCAGCGGTCGACTGAGCGGCGAGGTCGCTGCGTCTGGATCAGAAGAGGCACTCGAGCAGGCGAGCGTGACGGCGTCGCTCAGCGATGTCACCGCCAGCAACGAGGAGGGCAGCCTCGCCGCCGAGAATTTCTCCGTGAACCTGCAGGGAACGCTGACACGCGCACGCGACGACTGGCGATTCACTGCGGAAGTGAGTTCGGATACGGGTCAGGCGTATGCGCAACCGATCTTTCTGGATCTCGGTGCGCATCCGATCCGCGCTGCCGCGCGTGGCCTCTGGCGCAGCGATGGCGCATTCGAGATCGAACAGTTCTCTCTCGATCATCGCGGCGTCGCGCAGGGCGCAGGCAGCGCCCGTCTGCATTTCGACGCCGAGCAGCCTGTGCAGGCGCTGCATCTGCAGCTTTCCCGCCTGCAGTTCCCTGGCGCCTACGAGGCCTATTTCCAGCCGCTGCTGCTGGATACCGGCTTCAAATCGCTGACGACGTCCGGATCGATTTCGGGCGACATCGAGATTGCCGACGGAGTGCCGCAGAAAGTCGACCTGCGGTTCGAGGACGTGACGCTGGACGACGGCCAGCGCAATGTCGTGCTGCGCGAGCTGGGCGGCGAACTGCACTGGCTCGATGTGAAGTCCGTCAGTACCGACAGTGACGACGACGATGTCGCCGACGCACCAACGATCGCCGCGACCTCGCAACTGCGCTGGTCGGGCGGCACGCTGCTCAATCTCGATCTGGGGCCCAGCGAGCTGAAATTCCGGACGGAAGCGCGACAGCTGCGCCTGCTCGAGCCGACGCGCATCCCGATTCTCGATGGCGCGCTGGAACTCGAAAGTTTTCGCGTGCGCAATGCCGGACTGCCGAACGTGGCCTTCATCATCGACGCCACCATTCAACCGATCAGCGTGAGTCAGCTCTGCACTGCGTTCGGCTGGCCCGAATTCGGCGGGCGGATTTCCGGAAAGATCTCCAAGCTGCGCGTTCGCCAGAAGATGGCGACGCTCGGCACGACACTGCAGGCGCAGGTGTTCGACGGCACGGTGAAGATCAGCGATCTGCGGCTCGAACAGCCCTTCAGCGACTGGCCGCGGTTCTATTCGAACATCGCACTGGAGAACCTGGATCTTTCGCTGGTCACCAGCGCGTTCTCCTTCGGCCAGATCACCGGCCGCCTGTCGGGCGACATCAAGGGGCTCGAACTTTTCAACTGGCAGCCCGTCGCCTTCGATGCCCATCTCTACACGCCACCGCGCGATCGATCCCGGCATCGCATCAGTCAGCGCGCCGTGCAGAACATCGGCAGCATCGGCGGCGGCGGAGCCGGCGTGACTGCCGCGCTGTCGAGCGGATTCCTGCGCTTCTTCGAGGATTTCAACTACGACCGCCTCGGGATTTCCTGTCGCCTGGCGAACGATGTGTGCCAGATGGACGGCGTGGCGCCAGCGCCCAACGGGGGCTACTACCTGGTCAAGGGCAAGGGCGTGCCGCGCATCGACGTCATCGCCAACAACCGCCGGGTCGACTGGCCGCGGCTGGTGCAGCAGCTGATTGCGGTCACGCAGTCCGAAGGGCCGGTCGTGAACTAGCGGATTCATTTATGATCGCGCAGGTCCCGAAGAGAACCCTGCGAGGAATCCGACATGGCCCGATATTTCCCGCTGCAGCTGGCCGCGATCACGCTCGCGCTGTCGGCCTGCGTCACGATCAATGTGTACTTCCCCGCGGCGGCCGCGGAGAAGGCGGCCGACAAGATCATCGAGGACGTGCTGGGCGACAGCGCGTCGAGTTCCAACAAGCGCTCGTCGCTGGTCGACGGCGCAAGTCGCACGCTGCTGGCGGCGACGGCTGGCGTACTGAATTTCCTGGTCCCGACCGCGCAGGCGCAATCGCAGGCCGACCTCAACATCGCGACCCCGGCCGTGCGCCAGCTGACGCAATCGATGGAAGCGCGCTTCGCCCAGTTGAAGAAGTATCTCGACAGCGGCGCCGTCGGTTTCACCCGCGACGGGCTGGTGGAAGTGCGCGATCAGAATCTCGTCGCGCTCCCCGAACGCAATGCCGTGCGCAAACTCGTCGCGGACGAGAACGCCGACCGCGCCAACCTGTATCGCGAAATCGCCACCGCCAACGGACATCCGGAATGGGAGTCCGACATCCGCTCGACCTTCGCGACGCGCTGGGCGAGCAAGGCCGCCGCCGGCTGGTACGTACAGGACAGCAGCGGAGCGTGGAAGCAGAAGTAGCCCACGAAAGTCCGGCGCAAAAAAAAGCCCTGCATCTGCAGGGCTTTTCGTTTCTGGGTCGGCGACTCTTCGAGTTGTTTGGCTGCGCCGGCTAAATCCGGAAACGACGCTGTCGCTTCAATTTGCAATCACAGTGCCGGAATCCCGGCGCATCGTCCTGATGCTTGTTGCTATCGATCCAGTCTCCCCTTGCGGTCCATCCCCGCTTCTCTGCCGAACTGCGCCGCCTGCACGTGACCAACGGAAATCCCGCGGGACGGGCAGTTGCTTGTTCAACCAGCACGTGGTGTGCCAGTGAACGGAGTATGAGCCGCGAAACAGCTACTTAGCAAGCACTGTTGCTGAATAACAACGACATGGGACTGGAACAGTGTCAACCGGGGCGACGCCGACAGCTACATCGGGCCGGTCATGGGCAGGGTGATCTCGATTTCCACGCCGCTGCCATCCTCCAGATTCATCGCTGCGGCCCTGCCGCCGTGGAATTCGGCGATCAGGCGCACGATGTACAAGCCCAGGCCCAGATGCGGCTTGCTGGCGGGTGCGATGCGCGAACTCACCAGCGATTCGAACAGACGCCCATCCAGATGCGGCGGCAGCAGGGGGCCGTCATTGCTCATCGTCAGCCGATAGTCCGCGACGCCGGCCTGCAATCGCAGCGCGATCCGGCCGCCGGCGGGACAGAAGTCCGCGGCGTTATCCATCAGCTTGTCCAGCATCTGGGCGATGAGATCGGGCGAACCGGTCAACGAACCACGCCGCTCGGGGACCTGGGTCTCGATGGTCACGTGCGTGAACGTTGCCGAATACGCGCGGCCGATATTGCGCACCAGGTCGGCCAGATCGAACTCGGTACGTTCCGTGTGTTCGATGAGCTGCTCGACCCGCGTCGCTTCGGACATGGCGGTGAGAATGGAATGGAGCCGTCCGGCGCCGCTGCGGGCACGGTCCAGATATTCCTGCGATGACGCGGGCAGCGATTCGTCCGAGGCGAGATTGTCGAGCGACGAGCTGACGATAGTCAGCGGCGTGCGCAGTTCGTGCGACAGCTTGCTGCCGAGGGTCTGCAGATAGCTCGTGTGTTCCTTGAGGCGCGCCAGCAGGGTGCTGTAGTTGCGTGCCAGCGTGCCGAGTTCGTCGCGGGATTTCGTGTCAGGAATGCGCGGTTCGAGCCGGCCTTCCGGCGTCAGCGCCGTCGAGACGGCACGACTCAGACGCCGGATGCGCTGCGACAGGCGCGCTGCGAATGCGAGCGTGACCGCAATCGAGAACAGCGTGGCCAGCACGGTGAGATTCAGCAGACGCGTCAGCGCGTCCTCGCGGACCACGGCGAGCTGCTCGGCAGGCTGTTCGACGACGAGTGCTGCGATGGTTGCCTCGCCGTAGCGCACGGGAACGGCCGCGCGCACCAGCGACGGTTCGCCGCCCGCCGGCTCGAACCAGAGCGCTTCGTTGCGCCCGGCGCGCGCCGCATCGACGGGCGATCCCCACATGCCGTACGGCAGTCCGTAAGACAGCGCCACCGCGTCGCGCCCGAACAGGCGGCGATAGATCGATCGTGCAAAGCCGTCGTCATCCTGCTGCAGGCTCGCGTAATCGGCGCTCGCGCCAGCGTCGACAGTGCCCGCGCGCGCCAGCAGCCATCCGCGGCGATCGACGACCGAGACCCGCAGTCCGTCGGGCGCGTACTGCTGCAATCGCTCGCGCAGCGCATCCGAGCCCGTGTGCAGTTTGCCGAGAACCGGAGGCCGCGAGGTATTGCCTTCGGTGTTCAATGCGAAGACCGCGAGCTGCTGGCCGAACATGGAAAGCGGCGCGCGCAGTTCGATCGCGTAGCCGGTCGCGGTGGCGCGCCAGACGCCGCTGACATGGCCGATCTCTTCCTGCGACGCCCGCCATGGCGCGCCGACGTCGCTGGAGCGGGCGATGATCGGGCCGGGAGCCACGGCGCTCACCGACCAGGCGCGCTCGCGCCCGAATTCATCACGCGTCAGGAAGATGACGCGGCTGACGTATTGATCCGTGCGCGATTCCTGCGCCGGATCTTCGTACTGGATCGAACGATCGACGACTTCGAAATAGACATGCATGAAGCGACCGAAGACGGCGAGTCGCGGCCCCGTATCGCGCGGATTGAATCCTGCAACGGAACGCGTGGGTTCCGGCCATTCATCCGCAAAGCCATCGAGCAGTGGAGTCGTCATCAGCAGCGGCGCGAAGTAATCGCCCCGCGCGGGATCGAAGTCCTCGCGCAATTCGTCAGGAAAGCGATACAGCAGTTCCGGCTGCGAGGCGACGACGCGGCCGAGCACTTCTGCCGTGCGAATCAGCGAATCCTCCTGTCCGCGCCGCAGGGTCGACTCCATGCGCTGCGCGTACTGCCAGCCCGCCCAGGGCAGGATCAGGGTCAGCAGGCTGACGAGCAGGAGTTTGAGGCGGAGGGACATGGTGCTCAGGCTACGGGCTACAGGCGACAGGCTGTCCGAGACAGGTCGCCCGTAGCCTGTAGCCTGTAGCCCGTCTCATTCCTTCCACCGATACCCCATCCCGTACATCGTCTCCACCGCGTCGAACGATGCATCGATCGCCTGGAACTTGCGGCGGATGCGTTTGATGTGGGACGTGATCGTGTTGTCGTCGAGCACGACGTTCGCGGCGTCCATGAGCTGCTGGCGGTTCTTCACGTGGCCGGGATTCTTGGCGAGGGCGTGCACGATCCAGAATTCCGTCAGCGTCAGCCCTAGGGGTTGTTCCTGCCAGGTCGCGTGCAGGCGCGCGGTGTCGATGACGAGCGGTCCGCGCGCCACGATCTGATCGCGGTTCGACGGCTGCGTGAGCGCGTCGATGCGGCGAAACAGCGCGACGACGCGCGCGATCAGATGCGTGAGGCTCAGGTCTTTCGTGAGGTAGTCGTCGGCGCCGAGGCGCAGGCCGGACACCGCATCGAGTTCGCTGTCGCGCGCGGTGAGAAAGATGATCGGCAGTTCGGCCGACATCGTGCGCAGCTCGCGGCACAGCTCGAAACCGCCTTCGGGTTCGTCGTGCAGCCCGACGTCGATGACGGCGAGGTCGGGCAGGCGCGCGCGGAAGGCCTCGATGGCTTCCTTGCGGGTACCGTAGGTGCGCACGCTGTAGCCGTGACGCTGGAACGCGGCCGCGTAGTTGTCGCGGATGGCCGGTTCGTCTTCGACGATTGCAATCAGTTTCTTCATGAGGCGGTTCGATGGCGTTACGGACGATCACAGTGTAGCGCCGGCAGGCAAGCAGAACGCGCCCGCCATGATTGATCACAATCCGCCGCTGCCCTGCCTCTTCGCGACATTCGGCGGACTCGCGACTGCGTTGAGATGGCTCCCGGGCGGAATACCGGGAGTACGGCAATGAACGTGGATAGCTTCGAACAGTCGGCAAGGCCGGTCGGACCGCAGGCGTCCGCCGCGGCGATGCGTCGTTCCCGTCGCGAACGGTGGTGGGCGTGGGCTTCGCTGCTGGTCCTGATCGTGGCCTGGGATGCAGCGGGCCGGCTGGATCAGAAAGCGTTGATGCCCGTGAGCGCGCGGCCGACCGTGAGCTGGTGAACCGTCTCGGTGCCTTCGTACGTGATCACGCTCTCGAGGTTGAGCGCGTGACGGATGGGCACGTACTCGACGCTGATGCCGGCGCCGCCGAGCAGGTCGCGCGCATCGCGTGCGACTTCGATGGCGGCGCGGGCGTTGTGCCACTTCGCGACTGAGACCTGCGTCGGCACCATCAGGCCCTGGTCCTTGAGTCGGCCGAGTTGCAGCGAGAGCAGTTGCGAGGTCGTGATCTTGCGCGCCATCTCGGCGAGACGGATCTGCACGGCCTGCGTCGCAGCGAGCGGCTTGCCGAAGAGCATGCGCGTCTTGGTGTAATCGATCACCTGCGAAAGACACGCCTGCGCCGCGCCGGTGACGCCCCAGCTGATGCCGTAGCGAGCCTGCGTCAGGCAGGACAGCGGGCCCTTCAGGCCGACGACGCCCGGCAGCACGTTTTCCTCCGGCACCACGACGTTGTCGAAGAACAGACCGGAAGTGACGGAGGCACGCAGACTCATCTTGTGTTTGACGATGCTGGTCGAGAAACCCTTGAAGTCCTTCTCGACGAGAAAGCCGCGAATGCCCGCATCGGTCATGGCCCACACGACGGCGAGATCGGCGATGGCGCCGTTGGTGATCCACATTTTCGCGCCGTTCAGCACCCAATCCTTGCCCTGCTTTTTCGCGTACGTCTTCATGTTGGCCGGATCGGAGCCGCCGTGCGGTTCGGTGAGGCCGAAGCAGGCGATCACTTCGCCCTTCGCCATGCGCGGCAGCCAGCGCTGTTTCTGTTCTTCGCTGCCGAAGGCATAGATCGGATACATGCACAGGCTGGACTGCACGGAGACGAAGCTGCGCAGGCCGGAATCGCCGCGCTCGAGTTCCTGGCAGATGAGGCCGTATGACACGGCATTGAGGCCGGCGCAGCCGTAGCCCTGGATCGAGCTGCCGAGCAAGCCGAGTTCAGCGACGCCGGCGACGAGTTCACGCGGAAAGCGTTCGTGTTCGAAGCAGTCGCCGATGATCGGAATCACCTGGTCGTCGACGTATTTCGCGACCGAGTCCTGGACCAGGCGTTCCTCTTCCGTGAGCATCGCGCGGACGTTGTAGAGATCGACCGGATTGAGATCGGCGGCGACGGACGGTGAGGCGTTCTGAGGCTTGGCGGACATGAGGGGTTCTCCTGCGGGCGCGCATGATAACCCGGTCGATTTCCGCTCGGGATGTTGCGTTGCAAGTAAGTGTCAGTGCTGCATGGCGAGTTCCGACCTTGTCGACTCGACCGCTTCCGGCGTAGCGTGCAGACGGCGGGATTCCTGGGAGAGGAACAGGCATGCGAACGGTGAATCAATGGCTCGGCGAATACGGCGAAAGCCATCGCGATCCGACCAACAAGTTGCTGCACTGGATCTGCGTGCCGGCGATCGTCGTGAGTCTCGTGGGAATGCTCTGGTCGCTGCCGGTGCCGGGGGCATTCAGAGAGATCTCGCCGCTGCTGAATTGGGGAACGCTACTGCTGGCCGCGGGTGTGCTGTATTACTTCGCGATGTCCTGGTCGCTGGCGCTGGGAATGATTCTGTTCGTCGGCGCCGTCATTCTCGCCATCCTGGGATTGCAACAACTGCCGTGGTCGCTGTGGGTGGTTTGCCTGATTCTGTTCGCCGCGGCCTGGGTCGGACAATTCATCGGTCATCATTACGAAGGCAGAAAGCCATCCTTCTTCAAGGATGTGCAATTCCTGATGATCGGCCCGTTGTGGCTGCTCAGTTTCATCTATCGCCAGCTCGGCATCCGCTACTGAGCCGGAACCTGCGGCCGCGCATCGAGTTCAGTGGGTATTCAGTGGTGCAGCCCGAGGCTGCACTTGTGTTCGTTGGTTAGGGAGTACTTATGGAAAAATGTTTCGTGAATCGTTCGAAAATCGCATCGCTCAGCGTTGCGGTCGGACTGGTGGCCTTCGCGGCCGGCTGTACCACGGTCAATCCGTACACGCGCGAAGAGCAGACGAGCAAGGCGGCGAAAGGCGCCGGTATTGGCGCTGCGGCGGGCGCAGTCGTCGGCCTGCTGACCAAGGGCGACAAGCTCCAGAACGCGCTGATCGGTGCCGGCGTCGGTGCGATCGCGGGCGGCGGTGTCGGCTACTACATGGACGTGCAGGAAGCCAAGCTGCGCCAGAAGCTCGAAGGCACGGGTGTCAGCGTCACCCGCATGGGCGACAACATTACGCTGAACATGCCGAGCAGCATCACGTTCGCCACCAACAGCTCCGATCTGAACGCGCAGTTCTACAACGCGCTCGACGGCGTCTCGATGGTGCTGAAGGAATACGAAAAGACGGTCGTCGAAGTGGCCGGTCACACCGACAGCACGGGCAGCGATCAGTACAACCAGGCGCTGTCCGAACGCCGTGCACAGTCGGTCGCGAGGTATCTCGGCAGTCATGGCGTGGTCAGCACGCGCCTGATCACCGTCGGCGCCGGCGAGGGTCATCCGGTGGCGTCGAACGACACCGAGCAGGGTCGTGCGGCGAATCGCCGCGTCGAACTGACGATCGTCCCCGTCACCACGAAGGGCTGAGGGCACCAAAAGAAAGGGCCGGCTCATCGCTGAGCCGGCCCTTTTTTCATTGCGTCTGTCGCCCGTCGGGCTTAAGCAGGTTCGGCGATCATGCCGCGCAGCTTCTTGATCGCATTCGCTTCGATCTGACGGATGCGCTCGGCCGACACGCCGTACTGATCGGCCAGTTCATGCAGCGTCGCCTTGTTGTCCGTCATCCAGCGGCTGCGCAGGATGTTCTGGCTGCGCTCATCCAGCGTTTCCAGCGCATTCGCCAGGCGATCCGAGGTGTCGTCGTCCCACTGTTCGCGTTCCACCGCGATCGACGGATCCGATTCCGGCGACGGCAGGTACGAAGACGGCGAGTACGAGCCTTCCTCATCGTCCGTATCCGGCGCCGGATCGAACGACAGGTCGCGCGAACTCAGGCGTTGCTCCATGTCCGTCACTTCTTTCGGCGTCACGCCGAGTTCGGTGGCGATCGCCTGCGTCTCCGCACCCGACAGCCAGCCTAGGTTCTTCTTGGACTTGCGCAGGTTGAAGAACAGTTTGCGCTGCGCCTTGGTGGTGGCGATCTTCACCAGCCGCCAGTTGCGCAACACGTACTCGTGAATTTCCGCGCGGATCCAGTGCACGGCGAACGACACCAGCCGCACGCCGACGGTCGGGTCGAAACGCTTCACGGCCTTCATGAGACCGACGTTACCTTCCTGGATCAGGTCGCCGACGGGCAGGCCGTAGCCGCTGTAACCGCGGGCGATGTGAACGACGAAGCGCAGATGTGACAGCACCAGTTCACGGGCAGCATCGAGGTCGCCCTGGTTCTGGAAGCGCGTCGCGAGCGCCAGCTCTTCTTCCCGGTTCAGCACCGGGACCCGCGACACCCGCTCGACGTACGCATCCAGGCTGCCGACGGGACCGGCAAGTACCAGATCAGTGTTCGAGCGAACAAGCGCGGTAGCGGTAGTCATGTTGAAGATTCCCCCTCCTGATGTTCGGGTCCGAGTCTAGCAGTCGGGATATTGGAGTGCTAAAGCCCGGAATGGTTCGTGCCGGGTGGGGACGTTCGAGGCCATTGCAATGGCAATCAAATCATTGATTTTTATGTATTTATCGATTCATTCCAGCGCGGAATGAAGTTCATGACAGGAAGCTAGCTCGGCTCGATGTCCCGAAGGTGCCGGGAGGCAGCCACGTACGATCCCAACCAGCCCAGGACGACCCCGGCAGCGAGCAGGATCAGGGTCGGCTGCAACCCTAGGCCGGCGATCTGAAAGCCACTGCCGTAGAGCCCGGCGATCCGGTTGATCGGCTCCCGCAGCGCGCCGACCACCACGGCCGTCAGCAGCCAGGCAATGAGCGCACCGCCCACGCCGTACCAGACGCCGCTGTAGAGGAAGGGACGACGCACGAAGGCATCGCTGCCGCCGACCAGCTTGGTGACCTCGATCTCGGCCCGCCTGTTCTGGATATCCAGGCGAATGGTATTGCCGACGATGGCCATGACGCCGATGGCCAGGAAGGCAGCCGTCAGAACGACCGCGCGACGTACCGCCTCCAGGATCGCCTGCAACCGGTTCACCCACGCGGTGTCGAGCTGGACCATTTCCACCGATGGCTCACCCCGGATGTCGGCTGCCAGTTCTTCGAGATGGGTCGCCGTCGCGTACTCGCCCTTGGGATGCACGATCAGCGAGTGGGGCAGCGGATTGCTGGTCAGCGCATCGATGGCCGGCCCGAAGCCGGAATCGCGGCGGAAGTCCTTCAGCGCTTCATCGGCGGTGAGCACTTTCACGTCAGCGACATCGCGCCGCTTGCGCAGCTTGTCCGCGATGCGCTGGACCTCATCGACCGACGTCGGAATCTTCGCGTACACGGACAGATCGACGGCGCGATTCCAGTTGCCGGTCGCCGTCTGCGCGTTGGCGATCAACAGATGCAGACACGCCGGCAGCGCCAGCGCGATGCCGATGACCAGCGTCGTGAGCAGGGTCGCGAGCTTGTGCTGCGACAGCCGGCCGAGTGCACCGACCGATGTCTGCAGATGACGAGTCAGCCAGGCGCCCATGTCAGCGCTTCTCCATCAGCGTCGCCGGATCGAGCAGCTTTTCCGTGGCCGCCACGCCTTCCTGAATGCGCCCGCCCTCCAGCCGGATGCGACGCACCGGAAACTGCTCCAGCAGATACAGATCGTGGCTGGCGATCAGCACCGTGACGCCGACTTCGTTGAAGCGGCGAAAGATGCTCATCACTTCCAGCGACAGGTCGGGATCGAGATTTCCCGTCGGCTCGTCGGCGATCAGGATCGGCGGCTTGCTGACGACGGCGCGCGCGATACCCACGCGCTGCTGTTCGCCGGTCGACAGTTCGAGCGGACGGCTCTGTTCGCGCCCGAGCAAGCCCACCTGATCGAGCGACGCACGCACGCGCTTGCCGATTTCCTTCGCGCCCACGCCGGCGATGATGAGCGGCAGCGCGACGTTGTCGAAAATCGTCCGGTCGTGCAGCAGTTTGTGATCCTGGAACACCACGCCGATCTGGCGGCGATAGTGAGGAATTTTCGAGCGCGGCACCGAGTTGACGTTCTGGCCGTTCACGACCAGCTGGCCCCGGGTCGGCCGCTCGATCAGCGCAATCAGCTTGAGCAGGCTGGACTTGCCCGCGCCCGAGTGACCCGTCAGGAACGCGATCTCGCCGCTGGCCAGTTCCAGCGACAGGTCGCTCAGCGCCTCGCGTCCATTCGGATAGCGTTTAAAGACGTGGTCGAAACGGATCATTCTTGCTCTTTGCGTTTCAACAGCGAGTCCACGAAATCCTCGGGATCAAACTCGTCGAAGTCCTCGGCGCTCTCGCCGGTACCGATGAAGCGGATCGGCAGCTGCAGTTCGCTCGCGAGCGCAAACACGATACCGCCCTTGGCCGTGCCGTCGAGCTTGGTCAGCACGACACCCGTGACGCCGAGCGCTTCGTTGAACAGCCGCGCCTGCTGTAACGCATTCTGCCCCTGACTGGCATCGAGCACGAGCAGCACTTCGTGCGGCGCGCGCGGATCGACCCGGCCGATCACGCGCTTCACCTTCTTCAGTTCTTCCATCAGGTTCGACTGCGTGTGCAACCGGCCGGCGGTGTCTGCCAGCAGTACATCGATGCCGCGCGCCTTCGCCGACTGGATGGCGTCGAAGGCCACCGCCGCAGGATCGGTGCCGGCGGCCTGTGCGATCACGGGCACCGCATTGCGCTCGCCCCAGATCTGCAGTTGTTCGACAGCCGCGGCACGAAACGTATCGCCTGCCGCAAGCATGACCTTGAGACCGTGATCCTTCATGCGCCGCGCGAGCTTGCCGATCGAAGTCGTCTTGCCCGCGCCGTTGACGCCGACCACCAGGATCGCGAACGGCTTGACCGACTGATCGATCACCAGCGGAACCGCCGCCGGCTTCACGACGGCGAGCAATGAGGCGCGCAACGCTTTCAGCAGGGCGTCGAGATCTCCCAGTTCCTTGCGCGCGACCTGCTTGCGCAGACCCGAAAGAATCCTTTCCGTGGTTTCAACACCGACATCTGCCGTGATGAGCCGCGTCTCCAGTTCATCGAGCACGTTGTCATCGATGCGTCCGCCGGGGATGAGATTGGCGAGATCGTAAGTCAGCCACGAATCGCCGCGATTGAGGCGGGCGCGCAGGCGCTGGAACAGTCCGGGCTTGTCCTTGTCGGTGCCGTTCTCGGAAGTCTTCGATTTGAAACCAAACATCTGCGGAAAGAATCGCCGATCGGGTGGGGCAGCGGATTCTAGCAGTACCGCCCGGACGTTCAGACCGCGTCGGGTATGCTTTGCGCCGCCATGAGCCGCCCCCCTGGAAAATCCGCTCGCACGAAGACCGGCAAGCCGCTGCCGAACCGGTTGAGGATCATCGGCGGGCGCTGGCGCAGCGTGCCGATCACCTTCCCAGCCATCGAGGCGGTGCGCCCGTCCCCCGATCGCGTACGCGAAACGCTCTTCAACTGGCTGCAGCCGGTGATCGTCGGTTCGCGCTGCCTCGATCTGTTTGCGGGCAGCGGCGCATTGGGGCTCGAAGCCTTGTCGCGCGGCGCGTCCAGTGTCGACTTCGTCGACAGCGAGCCCGCGATCGGGCGGCATATTGCGGCGACGCTCGAAAAGCTGTGTGCCACGGGCGGCACTGCGCATGTGTCAGATGCGCTGCGCTTTCTGGACCGCAGTCCGCAGCCATTCGACATCGTCTTTCTCGACCCGCCATACGCGTCCGATCTCCTTGCGGCAGTCTGCAACAAGCTTGCTGCCGGCTGGCTCGCGCCGGACGCTTATATCTATCTCGAATGTCCCGCCGATCGCGGCCTGCCGGCGCTGCCGGCCAACTGGTCAGTGCATCGCACGAAGCAGGCGGGACAAGTGGGCTATCATCTGCTGCGCGCACACTCTGCTGAAAAAGGTGACTCATGACCGGCGCCATGTATCCGGGCACGTTCGATCCCATTACCAATGGTCATTACGATCTGGTGCGGCGTGCCGCCGATATTTTCGAGCGCGTGGTCGTGGCCATCGCGGCGAATCCCGGCAAGGCGCCGCTGTTTCCGCTGGAGGAACGCGTCAGTCTGGCGCGGACGGTGCTCGCTGACATTCCCAACGTCGAAGTCACCGGCTACGCCGGCCTCACGGTGGACTTCGCGCGCCAACACGGCTTGCGAGTCGTGGTTCGTGGCCTGCGTGCCGTCTCCGACTTCGAGTTCGAATTCCAGCTCGCGACCATGAGCCGGCATCTGACGGACAAGGTCGACTATGTCTTCCTGACGCCGACCGAGCAGTTCAATTTCATTTCTTCCACGCTGGTGCGCGAGATCGCGAGCCTCGGCGGCAATGTTGCGAAATTCGTTCACCCCGCCGTCGAGGCGGCGCTGAAGGAGGCGTGGGCGAAAAGGAAGAAGGGATAGCCGGCATCCGCGTCGACTGGCCCGCTAGTTCTGACACGTTGGGCAGTAGTAAGTCGAGCGCTGCCCCTGCACGATCTGCCGGATCGGCGTCCTGCACACCCGGCACGGTTCTCCGCCGCGTTCGTAGACGAACAGCTTCTGACGGAAGTAACCCGGCATGCCTTCCGGGTTCACGTAATCGCGCAGGGTCGTGCCGCCTTCGCGGATCGCGGCCCGCAGTACCTTGCGAATCGCTTTCACCAGGCGGGGAAACTCGTCGCTGCGCACGCGCGCGGCACTGCGTTGCGGCCGGATGCCGGCATGAAACAGGGCTTCGCTCGCATAGATGTTGCCGACGCCCACCACCCGTTGACTGTTCATCAGCAGCTGCTTGATCGCGACCTTGCGTCCGCTGGCGACGCGCGCCAGATACGCAGCGTCGAAATCGTCCGAGAGCGGCTCCGGCGCCAGCAGGCGCAGCAACGGGTGCGTCAGCGGATCGTCCTCGGTCCATAGCAGGCTGCCGAAGCGGCGCGGATCGTTGTAGCGCAGGCACTGGCCGGTCTCGAGCACGATGTCGACGTGATCGTGCGGCAGCACCGGCGTGCCGGCCGGCATCACCCGCAGACTGCCCGACATCCCCAGGTGCAGGATCATCGAGCCGCGCTCCAGATCGAACAGCAGATACTTCGCGCGCCGACGCAGTTGCTGCACGCGTTGGCCCGCCGCCAGCGCCGGCAGCTCATCCGGTATGCGCCAGCGCAGGCGCGGCTCGCGCACGACGATCCGGTCGATCACTCGCGCCGTCACCGCGGGCTCGATGCCGCGGCGCGTCGTTTCCACTTCGGGTAGTTCGGGCATGGTCCATCTTTCTGTAGGTCAGGCTTTAGCCTGACATTCTCAGGCCGGCTGAAGCCGGCCCCACAGGCAAAGCGAATCCCGGCATGGTCGGCGCTTGAAGCCGGTGAGATCGCCGTCACAGTATGGAATGAGCGTCCGGGCGGTTGCCCGACCTTCTGTGCGGTGCAGGGATTCGCTCATTTGTGGGGTCAGGGGGCCTCCGTTATAGTCCGCGCCTCCTACGTCTTATGTCCCGCGAATCCATCTTCGCGTCCTTGTCAGGGGTACACAGTGAACCTGGATTTTCTCTACGGAATTCTGAATCTTAGCTTCTGGGAATACGTCCTCGTGACCTTCGTGATGATCCAGGTCACGTTCATGGGCGTCACGTTGTACCTGCATCGCGATGCCACCCATCGCAGCCTCGATCTGCACCCCGCGCTGCGGCATTTTTTCCGCTTCTGGCTGTGGATGAGTTCGGGCATCGTCACCCGCGAATGGGTGGCTGTGCATCGCAAGCATCACGCGAAGTGCGAGACGAAGGACGATCCGCACAGCCCCGTCATCCATGGCCTCAAGAAGGTGCTGCTCGAAGGCGCCGAGCTGTACCAGGCCGAAGCACGCAATCCGGAAACCACGGACAAGTTCGGTCGCGGCACGCCCGATGACTGGATGGAACGCAACGTCTATCTGAAGCACCGCAACTGGGGCATCGTGCTGATGGTCGTCATCGACCTGCTCCTGTTCGGCGTGCCGGGCATCATCATCCTTGCTGCGCAGATGCTGGCGAATCCGCTGATGGCGGCGGGCGTCATCAACGGCATCGGCCACTACTACGGCTATCGCAATTTCGAGTGCCCGGATGCGGCGCGCAACGTGATGCCGTGGGGCTTCCTCGTCGCCGGCGAGGAGCTGCACAACAATCATCATGCCTTCCCGAGCTCGGCGAAGTTCTCGATCCATCGCTGGGAATTCGACATCGGCTGGCTCTACATCCGCGTGTTCCAGACGCTGGGCCTGGCGAAGGTGATCCGCGTCGCGCCCGAGCCGGCGCGCGTCGAACCGCGCAGCCACATCGATCTGGAAACCGTGCGCGCCGTGATCGTCAACCGCATGCACGTGCTGCGCGAATACACCCGCAACGTCACGGTGCCGGTGTTCCGCGAGCAGCTCGCCGCCGCAAGCGGTCAGCTGACGCGCCGCGTGAAGAAGCTGCTGGTGCGCGAGCCGGTGCTGCTCGACCAGGCAGCGCAGTCCAAGCTCAAGGAAGTGCTGGCGAACAATCATGCGCTGCAGACGGTGCACGAGTTCCGCGAACGCCTGCGTGTGCTGTGGAACGGCTCGAACATGAGCAACGAATCGCTGCTGGCGCATCTGAAGGAATGGATCGCGCAGGCCGAAGCCAGCCGCATCAAGGTGCTGCAGGATTTCGCCGCGAGCCTGCGTGGCTACGCGATGCAGCCGGCCTGACGTTCGGGTCGACTCGAGGGCTCGATAGAGAACCCGCCTCAAGGCGGGTTTTCTTTGTCCTCTTCCTGTAGGTCAGGCTTTAGCCTGACACCGAAGAGGCCGGCTGAAGCCGGCCCCACAGGGGAGAAGGAAATCCCGAAAAAAAAAGCCCGCCAGAGGCGGGCTTTTTCTCGATCTCGGTGCCGCCGTTTCCGGCCGGACACTTACTTGATCTTGGCTTCCTTGTAAGCGACGTGCTTACGCGCCTTCGGATCGAATTTCTTCACTTCCATCTTGTCCGGGTGCAGGCGCTTGTTCTTGGTCGTGGTGTAGAAGTGACCGGTGCCCGCAGTCGACAGCAGTTTGACTTTTTCGCGCATGGTGCTTCGCTCCGCTTAGATCGTCACGCCCTGGGCGCGCAGTTCAGCAACCACCACTTCGATGCCCTTCTTCTCGACCGTGCGCAGGCCCTTGGTCGACAGGCGCAGGCTGACGAAACGGCGTTCGGTTTCCAGCCAGAAACGCTGCGTGTGCAGGTTGGGCAGGAAGCGGCGACGACGCTTGTTGTTGGCGTGCGAAACGCGGTTACCCGTCATCGGCTTCTTGCCGGTGATTTCACAGACTCTCGACATGGCGATTCCTCGGGTGGCTCGCCGCTCGAGGGACTCGAGAGCGGGCCGGGGAAAAATGAGTCGCGCTTTATACCAGCGGACCGGCGGCCGGGCAAGGACGAAGGCCGGGAAGTTCACGGCCCGCTCATGCAGAAGGGGCCTACAGAAGCCCCCGTTCGGCAAAGGATTCGCAGACCCCGTCGGCGATGATCAGGTGATCCAGCACCCGGATGTCGACCAGCGCCAGAGCCTGCTTCAGGCGGCGCGTGATGAGTTCGTCGGCCTGACTGGGTTCGGCCACCCCGGACGGATGGTTGTGCGCCAGGATCACCGCAGCGGCGTTCCTCGCCAGGGCTTCCTTGACCACCTCCCGGGGATGAACGCTGGCGCCGTCGATGGTGCCGCGGAACAGTTCCTCGAAGGCGATGACCCGGTTGCGGTTGTCGAGGTAGACGCAGCAGAACACCTCGTGCGGCAGGTCGCGCAGGCGCATCCGCATGAATTCCTTTGTGGCGCGCGGATTTGCGAGCGCCGAGCCGGTCAGCATGAGTTGCTGATAGTGGCGCCGGGTCAGTTCCAGAGCCGCCTGCAGCGCGACATACCGGGCCGGGCCGAGGCCGCGGGCGGCGCAGACCTTTTCCCGATCCGCAGTCAGCAGCGACCGCAGCGAGCCGAATTCCGTCAGCAGGTCCCGCGCGACATCGATGGCGCTGCGACCGCGCGTGCCGGTGCGGATCAGGATGGCCAGCAGCTCCGCTTCGCTCAGCGCCTGCGACCCCAGTTCGAGCAGTTTCTCGCGCGGCCGCTCCCCGGCTGGCCAGTCCCGAATCGACATTCCCTGATTCTCCGTCCGGCGATTCCGGATCCCGGCAACGCGCCATTCTGACCGCCGGCAATGCGCTGAAATTGCGCCATTCCCGGGCGTTCGGCCCGAAATGCACGTGCAACATGCCGCCGCGGAATGCAGGTATGCCGCAGGTGGTTTGCGGCTGTTCGCGGGCCGCGCCCATAATCCTGCCCATGACCGCAGCCCGAAAAATTCTGCTTGGCGTGACTGGCGGCATCGCTGCCTACAAGAGTCCCGACCTCGTGCGTCGCCTCATCGACCGCGGCGCCGAAGTGCAGGTCGTGATGACACGCGGCGCGCAGGAATTCGTCACTCCATTGACGTTTCAGGCCGTCTCCGGCCGGCCGGTGCGGACCGATCTCTGGGACGAAGCCGCCGAAGGCGCGATGGGTCACATCGAACTGGCGCGCTGGGCCGATGACATCGTCATCGCGCCGGCCACGGCGGATGTTCTCGCCAAACTCGCGCACGGTTTCGCCGAGGATCTGCTGACGACGCTGTGTCTTGCCTCGACCGCATCCATCACCGTCGCGCCGGCGATGAATCGCCAGATGTGGGCGAATCCGGCCACGCAGGCGAACGTGAAGCTGTTGCAGAGTCGTGGCGTCCGCGTTCTCGGACCGGCGAGCGGCGAGCAGGCCTGCGGCGAAGTCGGCGCCGGCCGGATGCTCGAACCGGTGCAGATCGCCGAAGAGATTTTCGCGGCGCTGCCGGTCGACGGGGGCCTCAAAGGTCTCAAGGTCGTGATCACTGCGGGGCCGACGCGCGAGGCGATCGATCCGGTGCGCTTCATCAGCAATCGCAGCTCCGGCAAGATGGGATTCGCCGTGGCCGAAGCGGCACGCCAGGCCGGCGCGAAAGTCGTGCTGGTCAGCGGACCCGTGCAGATCGCAGCACCGCCCGGTGTCGAGAAAATCCCGGTCGAGACTGCCGATCAGATGCTCGCGGCCGTGCAGTCGCAGGTGAAGGACGCCGATATTTTCATCGCTGCCGCCGCTGTTTCGGACTATCGCTGCAGCGAAGTGGCCTGCCAGAAGATCAAGAAGACCAGCGACAACATGACGCTCGCGTTGTCGCGCGCGCCCGATGTGCTCGCAACGATCGGGCGCAGCGAGTCGCCGCCGTTCCTCGTCGGCTTCGCGGCCGAGACGGAGAACGTCGAGGCGAATGCGCTCACCAAGCTGAACTCGAAGAACCTCGACATGATCGCCGCCAACAAGGTCGGCGAAGGTCTGGCTTTCGACAAGGACGACAATGCGCTCACCGTGTACTGGCGCGGCGGCAAGCAGGAACTGTCGCTGACCAGCAAGGCCGCGCTCGCGCGACAGCTCGTCGCCGTGATCGCGGAGCGCTATCGCAGCCGCGTCACTACCACCACAACAACGACTTCCAATCGACCCGCCATTCATGCCACTCGCTGACGGGGCCGCCGCCCCAGCCGCCACATCGCGGCACCGACTTCAGGTCAAGGTTCTCGATCCACGCATCGGCCGCGACTATCCGCTGCCGCAGTACGCCACCAGCGGCTCCGCCGGTGTCGATCTGCGCGCCTGCATCGATGCGCCGCTGGAACTGAAACCCGGCGATACGCAGCTCATTCCGTCGGGCATCGCCATTCATCTCGAAGATGCGGGTTTCGCCGCCATCGTGTTGCCGCGCTCGGGTCTCGGTCACAAGCACGGCATCGTGCTGGGCAACCTGGTCGGGTTGATCGACTCGGACTACCAGGGCCAGATTTTCGTTTCAGTCTGGAATCGCGGACAGACCACGTTCACGATCCAGCCCGGTGAGCGCATCGCGCAGCTTGTCGTGGTGCCGGTGGTGCAGGTGGAATTCGATGTCGTGAATGAGTTTGCGGCGTCGGAGCGCGGAGCGGGCGGGTTCGGGAGTTCGGGAAGAGGCTAGTTTTTCTGCCTGTGGGGCCGGCTTCAGCCGGCCTTCCTCTCCGCAGATGGCCGGCTGAAGCCGGCCCCACATCGCATCACTTGATCCCTTTCAGTTCCTTGAAGCGGGCGATGTCTGCGCTGAAGCTCGCCTTGATCCCGTCCTGCTCCCTGCGCGTCTTCGCCAGCGTTTCCTGGTACACGCGCATGCCGTTCACGGTGTTCACCATCTCCTCGGCCAGGTGATCCGGCAGCGGCGGCGCATTCGGCTTGTCGTTGTACGGCTTGAAGCGCGCAATCTGCTGTTCGAGGCGCTTCTGGCGATCGCGCAGGTTGGTGATGCTCTGTTCGGTGACCCGGTACTGGGAATCCAGCAGCTCCAGGCGCTGGTCGCGCAGGCGTTCGATGTCTTCGACCGTCAGATACGTTTCGATCAGCATCCGGTCGCGCAGCTGGCGTTGCTCGCGCTGCTTTCTGACGCCGGTTTCGCTGAGTTCGCGTTGTTCGCGGCTGGCGCGCGAGGCACTGCCTTCGATGACGCGGATCACCATGCCGTTGCTGTTGAGCACTTCGGTATCGAGCCCTTCGCACTGCGGCGGTTTCGAGTCGCCATAGTGGGTCTGACCCGAAGCATCCCGGCAGCGGTAGAAGGCTTCGTGGCTGGAAGACGACGCTGCCGCCATCGCAGTGCCGCCATAGGCGAGCGCTGCAAGCAGGGCGGCTGTGTGAGTCGTCGTGAATCGCACCGTTTCCATCCTCAAGAATCGCGGCAGGTCGAATGCTGGGCCTGATTCCGCTCGCGCGAGGCCGGTACTATAGGACCGGCGCACCGCGGCAGGTCAATCGTCCCGGGGTTCGGGGCCTTCAGGCCGCGACGCCGTACTCATTTCTATAACGCTGCAGGGCCGCCAGCTGCTGCTCGTCCCCCTTGGCCTGCAGGTGAGAAATCAGATCGGTGAGCTTGAGGATGCTGGTGACCGGCAGCCCCAGCACCTGCTCGACTTCCTGCACCGCCGAGCGTTCGGTCTGACCGCGCTCCTGGCGATCGAGAGCAATCACGACCCCCGAAGGTGTCGCCCCGGCCGCCCGGATCAGATCGACCGACTCGCGGATCGCCGTGCCCGCGGTCATCACGTCGTCGATGATCAGCACGCGTCCGCGCAGCGGCGCGCCGACGATGTTGCCGCCTTCGCCGTGATCTTTCGCTTCCTTGCGGTTGAAGCTCCAGGGCACGTCGCGGTTGTGCCAGTCCGCCAGCGCCACGGCCGCGGCCGATACCAGCGGGATACCTTTATATGCAGGTCCGAACAGCACATCGAACTGCAGGTTCGCCTGCTGGATGGTCTCGGCGTAGAACCGTCCGAGCGCCGCGAGTGCGCGTCCGGAGTTGAACAGCCCCGCATTGAAGAAGTAGGGACTCGTCCGGCCGGACTTGAGCTTGAATTCGCCGAAGCGCAGCACGCCGAGTTCGAGGCAGAGATCGATGAAGGAGGAGGACATGGGCAGCAGTCGAGGTTTGGCGGAGGGCGGATAGTATCGGACCGGGCGCGACTTCTATACTCCCCGCATGCACCTCATCTACTGCAATCGCTCGCACTGCGCATGAGCGAAGCCACTGCCGCGGCCCCGGCTGAGAAGGCTCCCGAAGACAAACCCCGGCTGCGCGATGTACTGGCGAGTCCCAAGATGCTTGCCATCATGGTGCTCGGTGCGTCCTCGGGATTTCCGAACCAGATTACCGAGAGCGCGCTGCAGGCATGGCTCAAGGACAGCGGTGCGACGAACACGACCATCGGCATCCTGTCCTACGTCGCATTGCCATACCTGTTCAAGTTCGTGTGGGCGCCTTTTCTCGATCGCTATCCCATCCCGCTGCTGGGTCGACGACGCGGCTGGATCCTGATCGCGCAGTTTGCGATGGCGGCCTGCATCGGACTGTTCGCGCTCCAGAACCCGCATGTATCTCTCATGCCGATTGCAATGTGCGCGGTGGCGATCGTCTTCTTTTCGGCGACTCAGGACATCGCGTTCGATGCATACCGCACCGATGTTGCGAAGCCTGCGGAGCGTGGGCTTGCCGCCGCCGCCAACAATCTGGGCTATCGGACCGCGGCCTGGGTTGCAGCGGCGTTTGCGCTCATCTGCGCCCAGTATTTCGGCTGGCGGCTGGCATTTCTGATTCTCGCGGGCGTCATGGCCGCGTTCGCCATCGCGACGTGGCGTGCGCCGGAGCCCGAATATCGTCAGGCACCGCCCAGAACATTGCGCGAATCCGTCGTCGAGCCGCTGCGCGAACTGCTGAGTACGCCGGGTTCCGTCGTGCTGATCCTGCTCATCGTGATGTTCAAGATCGGTGATGCGTTTGCGCTGCGACTGTTTACGCCGTTCATGATGGACGTCGGCTTCAGCAAGGCCGAGATCGCATTGGTGCTGAAAGCCTTGTTCACGGCGAGCGCGATCGTCGGCGCGATCCTCGGCGGTATCTGGATGGTGAAGCTGGGATTGCTGCGATCCATGCTGATTTTCGGCGTGCTGCAGGCGCTGTCGAATCTTCTGTACTGGCTGCTCGCGGTCACCGGCAAAAGCTATCCGGTGATGGTGGCCGCCGTGTGTGTCGACAACGTCGCGGGTTCGATGGGGAACATCGCCTCAGTCGCGCTGATCATGGCGTTGTGCGATGTGCGCTTCAGCGCATTCCAGTATGCGCTGTTGTCATCTTTCGCCTTGTTGCCGCGCTACACGCTGGGCGGTCCGGCCGGCTGGATCGCCGATCACAATGGCTGGCCGGCGTACTACGTGATCAGCTTTCTGATCGCGCTGCCGGGACTCGTGATGGTCTGGGTCATGCGCGAACGGGTCGACGCGCTCGATCGCGAGCAGTGAAGACGTGGATTCCCGCCTGCGGCGGAATGACGAATCAGCAGTGAGCGCGGCTTTCTACAGATCCCGCGGACTCGGCCACTCCGAATAACCCGACGTTTCGGCACGATCCAGGCTGGTCAGCGGATCAGCCCACGTGCCGGTCGACGTCGTCTCGCGTTCGTTCTCGTAGTCTTCGGGTTCGATGTCGACCGAGCCGCTCCAGTCTTCGGGCGCCTTCGCTTCTTCGAACTGCTGTTCGTGCCAGGATTCGAGATCGAATTCTTCCACAGTGCCGTCGAAGTGTTGCACTTCGACCGTGCCGTCATCGCGGTCGATGGCTACGACCTCGAAGGTGGCGCCGTCCATCCGGCGATACCAATCCCCAACAACCGGACTCGGCGACGTCATGACTTCCTCCGTAACAAGGTCCGTTCGGGCGGATTCGCAGTCCCTTGCAGGCAAGGTTTTTCTGCGCGCATGTGTCGGCAGCGATGCTGTCGGCGAGATCTGTTTTATGCCTGTGTGCCTGCGGATTCAAGAGGCATTTTTTCTGCAGAGCATCAAAGGATGGCGGCGAATGTCGCGCGAGTGCGTGAGTGCGACTGCTTTGTAACTCGCGTGACCTTCGTCACTTCCTTCGATACTCCATATCCCACACGCCGTGCCCCAGTCGATGGCCGCGTTTCTCGAAGCGCGTGAGCGGGCGCATGGCAGGTCGATCGATGAATCCCTTGTCGCCTGCGACATTGACGAAATCCGGAGACGCGTCGAGCACTTCGCGCATCTGCATTGCGTAGTGCTCCCAGTCGGTAGCCAGTCGCAACAGACCGTCCTGCTTCAACTTGCTGGCGAGCAGCGCAACGAACGGCGGTTGAATGAGGCGTCGCTTGTGATGACGTTTCTTGTGCCAGGGATCGGGGAAGAAGATGTGCACGAACGAGATCGACGCATCGGGAAGCCGCTGCAGCACTTCGACGGCGTCATGACTCATCACGCGCAGATTCGTGAGCGATGCCGCTCGAGCGCCGAGCATCAGGTGGCCGACGCCGGGACGATGCACTTCGATGCCGAGACAATCCACGCCGGGATTTGCTTGCGCGAAATCGAGCAGCGCCTCGCCGTTGCCGAAACCGATTTCGATTGCGCGCGGTGCGTCGCGCCCGAAAGCCTGCGGCAAATCGATCGGAGCGTCAGCGAACTCGATACCGAAGATGGGCCACAGCTCCGTCATTGCCCGCTGCTGAGCAGCCGTCGCGCGTCCCATGCGCAGCACGTAACTGCGAACCGTGCGGCGTTGCGGTTGATCGGGAGGAGGATCGGTGTCGGCGGGATCGCTGGTCATGTCGCGTATGCAGGTCGGCGGGCGCGCGATGATAGCGACGCGGCGCTGCTTCAGCCAGATTCGCGCAGATGATCGAGCAGCACCCGCGCCGCGGGATGCAGTTCGGCGCCGGAACGCGTGCACAGGAACAACTGTCGCGCCGCCCAATCGTCGCTCAGCGGAATGGCCGTCAGCGACAGTGATTTCGTGTACGGCGTACTGGTGGCGCGCGGCACGATGCTGACACCGAGTCCCGCCGCGGCCATCGCGCAGGCGGCGTCGAAGCTCGTGACATGCATGCGCGAGTTCAGCGTGAGCCCGGCCTCGATGGCCATGCGCGTGAGCAGGTGATGAAGCGCACTGTCGGCATGCAGGCCGATGAACGGCAGCTCGGCGACTTCCGAAAACTTCAGCGTGCTGCGCTTTGCCAGCGGATGCACCGGTTGCAGCACGACAACGAGATCGTCGCGCCGGAAAGGAACGGCCGTCAGACCATCCACGGCCGGTTGCTCGCTGATGATGCCCAGGTCCGCCGAGTTGTCCGCAACCGCGGCTGCAATGGCGGAACTCACGTGCTCTTCCAGATGCACGTGAATGTCGGGATGCTTCGCCGCGAACGACGCGAGCGCAGCGGGCAGGAACTCGACCATCGCGGAGATATTGGCGAAGACCCGCACATAGCCGCGCGCGCCCGACGCATGACGCCGCATCTCCTCATCGAGCTGCTTCGCCTGATGCAGCAGCACCCGCGCGCGGGCCAGCAGCGCATGCCCCGCGGCAGTCAGCTCGACCCCCTTCGCGCCGCGCGACAGCAACGGCGTCCCGAAATTCTCTTCCAGATCCGAAATCCGTTTGCTGACCGCCGATGCGACCGTATGCGACCGCTCCGCCGCCCGCGCGATGCTCCCCGCATCCGCGACCGCCACGAACAGTTCCAGATCCCGCAGATCGAATCGCACGATGAAGCCCTTCGCAAAGCGTCCGGCCGGTTGCCGTTCAACCGCCGGGATGCATAGAATCACCGCCCGCGCGGGTGTAGTTCAATGGTAGAACTGTAGCTTCCCAAGCTACTAACGTGGGTTCGATTCCCATCACCCGCTCCAGCCCCCTCTTGGGAAATCAAATAACCCAGCGCGCGATAGCCAGCTTGTCGCCGTGCCGCCATCCGTGCAAGGACAGGGACGGCGGAGTCGACGTAGTCGTAGACGATCACATTGGTCTTGTCATGGTGATTGCGATGCAGTCGCCCGACGTACTGGGCCAGTGTTCCTTTCCAGGAGATCGGCATGGTCAGGAACAACGTATCGAGTCGCGGATCGTCGAAGCCTTCGCCGAGATATCTCCCTGTTGAGAGCACGAGCCGTTCGTCGCTTCCTGCGGAATCCAGCATCGCCCTGGCATCCTTCCGTGCCGTTTCCGTCATGCCGCCCTTGAGGACGACAACATTGCGTGCGAACCGGCTGAACTTCTGTTGCAGCCATTCCAGGTGATCGTGCCGTTCGGTGAGCACGATGGGACACCGACCGTCTTCGAGTGCCTTCAACACGTCGTCGAAGATCAACGCGTTGCGATCAGCATCAGTGGCAAGAGCTGCGTATACGGCCGGCATGGACACGCGCTGATCCGAAGTTTCGTCCAATCGAAATTCTGTCTGCCGGGTCCGCACGAGATGGTCGATGCCGCGGCGTGCGGCCTGCGCCCTTGCATCGACACGATGACGCACAGGACCGCATTGCATGAAGATGATCGGATGATGCCCGTCCTTTCTTGCCACGGTTGCTGAAAGGCCGAGCACATACTTCGCCTTTGGGCGTCGCGCGACGAGCTCAAAGCTGGTCGCGGACAGATGATGGCACTCGTCGACGATCAACTGGCCATAGCCACCAATGAGATCGGAGACCTGGCCTTTTCGTACCAGGCTCTGGATGACGGCGACGTCGATTCGACCTGTTGGTTTGCGCTTTCCGCCACCGATGGAACCCACCTCTTTGCTCGTCAGCGACAGGAATTCCTGCAATCGTTCGATCCACTGTCGCAGCAGCTCGCGACGATGGACGAGTACCAGCGTGTTGCAGCCGCGAAGCGCGATCATCGCCGCCGCGACGACTGTTTTTCCGAATGCAGTGGTTGCAGAGAGCACACCGAAGTCGTGCTGCGCCAGTGCTTGAACTGCGGCGTTCTGCTCAGGGCGCAATGTGCCGCTGAATCGGACGCTCAGTGCGGATCCGGCCTCGCGCCGATCTTCGACGATATGTTCGATCCCGTGTTCGGCAAGGAATGCCTGAATTTCGTCGAGACAGCCGCGCGGCAGGCCGATATGTCGCGCATGGAGGGAGGCGCATGAGATCACCCGGGGCTTGCCAAACGTCGGCAGCCGCATGGCCTGAGCACGATAGAACTCCGGATTCTGGAACGCTGCGAGCCTGATCAGACGGGCGACCATCGACGGCGGCAATTCGGATCGGTCGACGTACACCTCGTCTGCAAGAACGATTCGTACGCTGCGTGGCAGAGGTTCGCGGATGGGTTCCGGGTCGCTGCGCCGAGGGGGGGGCGCCCGCCACGGTGTCTCGCTTTCCTCGTCCTCGACTGGAATGCGCACACCAAGCGCTCCACCGCGTGCATCCGTGTCATCAAGCAGGCGATATAACGTGCCCTGATCCACTCTTCGCAGCGACGTCAAGAATGCCCATTGGTCGGTGTAGGGTTTGAGATCTGCATCGACGAAGACCGTGTTTCCCTGATCTCTCGCGCGGCGTTGCAGCGGCAGTGCAATGAGATTGCCAAATCCACCGGCCGGCATGGTGTCCTGGCTGGGGAATAGCCGGTCGTACGATTCGAATCCGATCTCCGGACGGCTCTCCATCGTCACAGTGATGAACCAGGCTGCAAGTTTCCTGGCGTCACGCGCAGGAACTGCTTCGGAGAAGAAGATCCACGCATGCGCGCCGTTTCCGGAACGTGATTGGGACACTCGCCGCACTTCACCTGGGGTTTTGCCGCAGATGCCTCGCTTCCACTCGTTCGCGCACGCCGGTGCGTAGCCTGATCGTCCGTCACGTGAATTCTCCCATCGCAACGGAAATACATCGGTGCGGCCGGCGAAGAGGCGTTGGAACAAGGCGACCTTGTCGGCTGGTGGCAGGACGCGGCCATGTGAATCGCCGGCCGTGCTTATATCGAAGCCAGTGCTGGTAGGCGGAGAGGACAGTTCCGCAAGTCGCCGCTCAAGAATGGCTTGCTCAGCTACCAGTTCGAGCAATCGTGCTCGTATGCGATCGATTTCGAGTGTGGTGTCAGTCATGGTGTGGTCAGGCATCAAACGTACCGGCAACCAAAAATTGCGGGCGGGTTGGCCTGAGTCGATCGTGGCCGAACTGGACGAGCGCCGGTCTTTGCCTGTCGTTTGATGCTACTCAAAAGTAGCAGAACGGGCAGAAGTCTGCGTTCTGGCTACTTCTGAGTCGCAATCTGGCTATGTGCGCACAAATGCTACTCTTGAGTTGCAATTTGGCCTGTCAACCTTGATAGTGATACTCAGGAGTATCACATGGCCACCCTAGCTGACTTAGCGGATCAACTCAGACGGGCTCGACTGGAAGCGGGCCTGAGCCAGGCTGACCTCGCGCTGCGCGCTGGCGTAAACCGCATGACAGTGGGTCGCATGGAAAACCTGACGCACGGTGACATGAGTGTCATGGCTTTGCTTCGGTTGCTGGAAGCCGCCGGCTACGACCTGAAAGTAGTCAAGGCCGGCCATGGACGCACTCTTGAGGACATCCTCGCCGAGCAGCGAAGTGACCGCTCGTCATGAAACTGGATGTCCAGGTTTGCGGCCGGACGGTCGCATCACTCTATCGGGAGCGCGACGAGTACGTGCTCAGATACCTTCCGGGCGTCGAGCCATCGGATTTCGTCAGTCTCGCCATGCCCGTAAGGGATGAGCCCTGGAGGTGGCCTCGCGATCTGCATCCCTTCTTCCGGCAGAATCTTCCGGAGGGTTTTCTGCTCGGGATCATTCGAGAGGATTTCGGGAGACTGCTCGACGGCACCGATCTATCGTTGCTCGCTGTCGTCGGTGGAGCCGGCATCGGTCGAGTCACGGTCACACCCGAAGGTACGGCTCCTGATGCAGACCTGAGGCCGATCGAAATCGAATCGCTTCTCACCGCCGAAATCTCAACTGAGCAATTCGCCGCACTGGTACGGGACTACGCGCGCGCGGCGATCTCTGGAGCAGTGCCAAAGTTCATTGCACCGGATGCCATGAAAGTCGATCTCGCTGAACCACTCGGAAAACCCACCCTTCGAACGAGCCGCTACATTGTCAAAGGGTCGGATGACAGCACGCCATACCTTGGCTTCAACGAGTTCCATTCAATGCGGGTGCTTGAGCGACTGAACGTTGCCCGAGTCGCAAAGACACGCATGTCGGCCGATGGTCGGATCCTCGTCGTGGATCGCTTCGACGTCGACGACAAAGGAAGGCCGATACGCGGTCTGGAGGATGCCTGCAGCCTTCTTGGTCTGCCGCCGCACGAGAAGTATGCGCCGTCGATGGAACAGGTATTCAATGCCACGCGCGCATATCTGCCTGCTGATTCTGTGCGCGCGCAGCTCGAACAGCTCGGCTGGCTCATCATCACGAACTACGTGGTGCGAAATGGCGACTGTCATTCGAAGAATATCGCGCTCTATTACACGCGGCTCTCCGACGTGGCTTACACGCCAGCCTATGACATCGTGACTACACAGGCTTATCCGCGTTTCGCCACGAACCCGCCCGGACTGTCTATCGGGGGTCGAAAGAGCTGGACCCCAGGAAAATCGCTGGAGACTTTTTTCAAGGCGCGTCTGGGTATCGCGCCGCGAGACTACGCACGAATGGTCGAGCGGACCTGCGAGTCGGCAGTGGAAGTCGGGCGCGAGGTCATTCAAGCCGCCAGGGACGAGGCGCGCTGGCACGACATCGCCAAGCAGATGCTGCATGCATGGAACGAGGGGATGGCCTCGCTTCGTAGCGCGCGGCGCGAGACGAAGTATCGGGGACTTGGCGAGGCCATCCAGGCCGCCGGATTCTCCGACCCCACTCCGCCCGAGCGGCCGCACGCGGTGGGGCGTTCGGAACTCCTCAGGAAACCGAATCGCGGAAGATCTGAATCCTGACGATCGCTTGTAGCGCACGAGCGGTTTGCGCGGAAGCGCGTGTTATTCACGCGCAGTTCACCATGAATACGCACTCCGATACTTGCAGGTGTCGAGCCGCCGTATTTCATCAGTCCCGTAATCGATCGATTTCAGTGCTCGCTCAGAGCTCACAGGTTTAAGCGCGCTTCCTGGATGAGCCGCTTGTCTGTGCTCGCTTCGCATGCATCACGTGACCTGAAACTCGTCTGCCTGTTGTCTTTGGAGACCTGATGTTTTCTGCAGTGTCGGCCCGAATCTCTCCTAAACCCCGAATGCGCACTGGCTCGCGATCCGGGAACGTTGCAGTCAGAACCAGCTCGCCGCCCATCTGCTCCACGAACTGGTTCAATGTCGACAACAACATATCGCTGCGGCTCTCGTAGCGACTCACCGTGTCCTGCCCAACACCCAGCGCCTTCGCCACTTTAACCTGGGTATGGCCCATGGCCTTACGCAGATCGCGTAGGGTCATCTCTTCCGCAATGAGCTCTTTAGCCCGAGCGTCGATCTTCTTGCGGCGCTCGGACGATAGGCTCGCCAGCTTCTGGTTTAGGGTGGTCATTTCGGCTTCCTCACTTTCTTCATTGGGGCCAGATGAGCATCGAACCGTTCATCCGCCTTCTTGATCAGCTGTTTGTAGAATGCTTTCTGGCTACCTCCGGACTTGTCGCCAGCTACGAGCAGAATCCCCGTACGATTGGGGTCAAAGCCGAATGCCACACGCCATATCCCATCGTCTGCATCAAATCTAAGTTCCTTCATGTTCGCGTGTTTGCTGCCATTCAGTGTGTCCACTCGAGGACGACCCAGCGTAGGACCGAACTGCGCCAACAGCTGCAGCTGTGCGAGCAGTTCGTCCTGAACAGCTTCGGGTAGTTCGTCGAACTCCGGTTCAAATTCTGGATGGAACTCTATTGCCCATGGCATGGCCGCCATTATGGCAACGATATCATATGGTTTCAACGCCATAATGGGCTGGATGTGATCCTGTTCTGGAACATGCAAGACTGTTGGCGTCTCGGAGCCGGCACCACTCGAACGTCCCAAAGCGATCATGCGGTCCGATGCTCGGCAAACGCAGCAATAGAACAAGAAGAACGCCGCACGTCTCTTGCTGACCCGCAGCAATGCGGTCGGCAGGTCGCGACGTGGCCAGAGTTCGGCTCCCCTGCGCTGAATCGATGACTTGCGTGCAATCGACGCGAGCGTACGGTTGCGACCCGCACTGGATGCAAGGGAGATCGTCATCATGAGATTTCGATACCTGCTCGTCTTCGCCGTATTCGCGCCGGTCATGGCTTCCGCACAGGTTGACGCCGAATCGCAATTCGGCAGTCGCGAACCTGCTCAAGGAACTGAGCAGGGATTCAGGCAGGGATTCGAGTCGCGGGTCGCGACCGGCTACGAGATCACGCCCGTCCAGCTGAACCTGCGCGGCCGCAATCGTCTGCTCGTCGGCCTGGGCAGCTACCTGGTGAATGCGGCCGGCGCCTGCAACGATTGCCACACCGAACCGCCATTCCTCGAAGGCGGCGATCCATTCCAGGGACAGACGGAGATCATCAATGCCGCGCAGTTTCTCGCCGGCGGTCGCGCCTTCGGGCCGATCGTCGCGTCCAACATCACGCCCGACGAAAACGGCCGGCCGGCGGGACTGACGTTCGAGCAGTTCCGCTCGCTGATGCTGACGGGCCGCGATCCCGACGATCCGGAGCGGCTGCTGCAGGTCATGCCCTGGAATGTCTACAGCAAGCTGACGACGCTGGATCTGCGCGCCATCTACGAATACCTGGCCGCGATTCCGCCGCTGCCCGACAACACGCCGCCGCCGGCGTCGCCGCCAGTGTCGCCGCCAGTGTCGCCATAATCATCGATACACACGTGTGCACCGGTGCCGCGAACCTGCAGGTCACGGCGTCGGTGCACGCGCCGCCCTGAAGACCTCGCGATCGTCGTAGAAGTCCGGCGACTCGTTCCGCCGCCACCAGCCCGGCACACCCAACACCGGCAATGGCAGAAAAGACCTTGCAAGCAGCCGTTCGCGCGTGAGACTCGCCGCCAGCGAGGCATCGCTGATGGCGTCGATCAGCCACACGTGCGCAGTGATGGCCTTGCGCGGCTGCAGCAGTTTCTCGAGCAACGCGTGTCCGAACAGGACGAGTTGCGCCGAGTGCCATTGCGCGCGCCGCGTCGCGAACAACGTGTGCCAGTCGCGACGGCGCAGCGCCTCTGCAAGATCGGCCGGCGCCTGCAGCACCGCAGCGTTTTCATCGAACAGCGTCAGCGCGTCGCGCAATGCGCCGCGCGGTCCTGCCGTACCATGTCGCTCGATGTGTTCGGCCTGCAGCCGATTCAGCCGTCGCTTGGTCTGCGGCCAGGTCAGCCACATCAATCCATTGAACAGGTCGTGCAGGTTGTCGCGGGTCGGCACGCAGTCGGTGCGGGCGATGAAGGTTTCGTAGGCTTCGGCAGCCGGCAGTTCGCCGTGGTCGACGAAACATACCGGCACGGAGGAATCGCGTACCGCGTTCAATGCAGCAGCGAAGGACTGTGTTGCAGCAGCTTCAGTGATCCGTTGAAGTTGCGGCACATACGGCAATAGCCACGGCGGCGGCTCGTGCAGCGCAGTCAGCAACGGTGTGAGGACGGGGTTCATGTTCATCCGCAGGAGAATCGCGGCAGCGTACTTCATGTCGTCCTTGCCATGCTCGACCCCCGTCAGCGATTGCCTGATCGGTTCCTGCAGCGAAGTGGGCTATTCTTCACTTCGCCGGGCGCAAGCCCGGCGACCTATGACCCGCTAAGCAACTCCAATTCCATTTTTCCTTTCAACAGGACAGGTGTGTCGTTCGGTGCGCCGGGAGTTGCTTTATGCCTTCGATCGTCGTGGCACACGACGTTTCGTATGAGCTTGCCGACGGTCGCGAGCTTTTCAATCGTCTGAATTTTTCCCTGGATGCCGGGTTGACCGCGCTCGTCGGGCCCAATGGCGTCGGCAAGACGGTGCTGGCCCGACTGCTGGCGGGCGAGCTGCAGCCGACGCATGGCGTGGTGCGCCGGCAGGCGCCGGTCGTGCTCTTTGCGCAGCGCGCGATACCTCCGGGCGTGAAGGTCGAGCAATTCCTTGCCGAGGCGCACGAGTGGTCGCTGCTGCGCGAACGTCTGCTGCAGGGAATCGATCGCGAGCAGAACTGCCGTGACCTGAGCGGCGGTCAATGGATGCGCGTGCGGCTCGCGCACGCGATCCCGGACGACTTCCTGATTCTGGACGAGCCCACCAACGATCTGGATCGCGATGGCCGCGAACTCGTCGCCCAGTTCATACGGATGCGGCGGGCTGGCACGCTGCTGATCTCGCACGATCGCGAACTGCTGGAACTGTGCAGCGACTTTCTGGAACTCTCGAATCGCGGCCTCATGAAGTTCAGCGGCGGCTGGTCCGCCTATCTGGACGCCAGGCAGCACGAGCGCGAGCGGCTGACGACGGCGCTCGATCTGGCCAAGCGCGATCGGGATCGGGTGCAGGCGGAACGCATCGAGCACAGCGAGCGGCAGGAAAGACGCAGTCGTCGCGGCACGCAGTCGGCGGCGCGCGGCGGCATGCCGCGGATCCTGCTGGGCGGTCGCAAGCGGCGCGCGCAGGAAACCACGGGTCGCTTGAATGCCGCGGCGCTGGAGCGTGCCGACACTGCCGTCCGTGACGTGCACGCGGCGCTCGGCGAACTGAAGATCGATCCGGTGATGTACGCCGACATCGCCAGTTGCAGCATCCCGTCGCAGAAGCTCGTGGCCGAGGCGCACGGATTCAATGTCCGCTTTCGCGACTGGATCTACGCGCACGATCTCGACTTCGACTGGCGCGGCAACGTGCGCGTCGCGCTGCGCGGGGCGAACGGCTCGGGCAAGTCCGTGCTGTTGCGGGCCCTGCGGGGCGACGAACTCGAAACGCGCGGCGAATGGCGTCGCGGCCATCTCGTCACCCTGTTCGTCGATCAGCGCTGCAGCGTGCTCGATGACGATCTGAGCGTGTTCGACAATGTGAGGAGTGTTTCGTCGGCGCCGGACAGCGACCTGCGCAATGGTCTGGCGCGATTTCTTTTCGCGGGCGATCGGGCATGGCAACCGGTGAAGCAGTTGAGCGGCGGCGAAAGACTGCGCGCGGCGCTGGCCCGGGGATTTCTGAGCACGCTCAAACCGGAACTGATGGTGCTGGACGAGCCGACCAACAACCTCGACCTCAAAAACATCGAATTCCTCGAAGCCGTCGTCCGCCGGTTCAACGGTGCGGTGGTCGTCGTCTCGCACGACGAACGATTCCTGCAGGGGTGTGAGCTGCGGCAGGAGCTAACGATAGGAGCGCCAGGGTGAAGGGGCTCAGCGCCGGTGCAGCGCCGCGACCACGCCGGCCAGCAGGTTCTCGAAGAACTTCGGTCGATAGCTCGCGCGGTAGTCAGGCGCAGGCGCAATCGTGTCCGGCAGCCAGTCGAAGCGCGCGAACGTGGTGGCCGGTGTCGTCGCCGTCCCCTGCGGACCCGCGCGCTGAATCATCAGCGTGAGTTCGTTCAGATGCAGCAGAAACTCCGGCGACAGCGGCTGCGGCCGGCCTTCCTGCATGGCCGCACCCCGTGCGCCGCTGCATGACACGGCGCACCGAGTGCGGCTGTGCTCATTGCAGGCTGCGGAGGGGTGAGGGGGTGGATTCAGCGGTGGTGGACACGCTCGGTGTGGAGTTCGCGGGCAGAACGATGCCTGACGAGTATCGTCCGGGCCGGATTTGCGGAGTCAGGGGCTTTGACCAGTCCTCCGGGGTCAACAGAAGACCCGCGATGCGAATCGGGCAGGTGGATTGAAATTCCTATCCGCCAAACACAACGTGCCGATCATCGGGCAGGGCGGCATCACTTCCGCGAACGACGCACTCGAGTTCCTGATCGCGGGCGCCACCACGGTCGGCGTGGGCACCGCTCTGTTCTACGATCCGCTGGTGTGCAAGAAGATCAACGCCGGCATCGCCGACTATCTCGCGCGCCACGGCTTCAGCCGCGTCACCGACATCATCGGCACCTCATCCGCGCATCCACCGCTCGAAGCCGCGATCACTTCCACCAAAGCCTGCTGAGCGTCCGCGTCGGATCGCGTCGAGTCAGCAGCGGCGGCTCTCCACCTGTTCGGGCAGGAGTGTGCGAACTCGAACAGTGCGTTCGATCGCGGACAACCGCGGGGGGAGTCGAGCGGCTACGACAGTCACCTGATCGCAAGCGCAAGTCCCCGGTTGAGCTGGCTTTTCCAACTGCTGTGCGCGTGTGCCGAGGAGTTGGCGCGACATCTGCAATGGCAGCGGCATGGATCGCGACCTGTCTTCCCGCCAACGATGGAGCCCGTGGCTCAGAGCCGGCCGCAAGGTCGCTCTGGCGGCCGGCGTTCTGGCGGCGCTCGGCTGGTCAGGGCAGCGCTACCTGAGACCCTCGATCGAGCTTGCGGATGTGCGCGTGGCCGTGGTCGAGCGCGGTCCGCTCGAAGCGACCATAGCCGCCACGGGCACGATCGTGCCTCGCTCCGAGCAGATCATCGCGAGCCCGGTCAGTGCCGCCGTTCGCTCGGTCCGCGTGTCGCTGGGAGCGGCCGTGAGCCGCGGCCAGATTCTGATGGAGCTCGATACGACGGCGTCTGCCCTCGCCCTCAGCAATCTGGAAGAGCAGCTTTCGCTCAAGAGAGCGGAACGCCGAAGCGCGGACCTTCAGCGTGTCGACGTGGTACGGCAAACTCGCAGCCGGCGCGATCTGCTGCGCATCGATCTCGAAAGCCGCGAAGCTGCGCTGAGCCGCCTGCAGAAGCTCGGCACGACAGGCGCGGTCTCGGCATCCAACCTTCTCGAGGCCGAGCTCAACCTCAAGCGCGTGCAGGTCGAGATCGCGCAAGTGGACAAGAAGATCGTGAGCCTCGAGGCGCGGCGCGAGGCCGATCTCGAGCGGCTTGGGCTCGAGTTGTCGATCCTGGACAAGCAGCGTGCGGATCAGGCGCGACGAGTTGCCACCTCCGCAGTCACGGCGCCCATGGACGGAATCATCACTGACCTGGTCCGCGACGAAGGCTCTGTGGTTGCTGAAGGTCAGGCGTTGGCAACTATCGCAGCCACCGATGCGTTCCGCGTCGAAGCCGGCGTCTCCGATTTCTACGGATCCACGCTCGCACCTCAACAGCGCGTCAGGATCCGTTCGTCGACGAGCGAGTTCGCCGGCTACGTGGCGCGGATCCTGCCCACGGCCGACAGCGGACGTCTCGCGCTGTTCATCGAGCTCGATGATCCGACCGCGCCCGCCTTGCACATCAATCTGCGCGTCGATGCCGAGATCATCACCGCCGTGAAACCGGACGTGCTGAAGTTGCGCCGCGGCCCGGCGCTCGAGCGTGCCGGTGTGACCGAGCTCTTCGTGATCGAGCAGGGAAGCGCCGTGCGCACGCGCGTCCGGCTCGGTATGAGCGGACGCCAGGTCATCGAAATCATGGAGGGTCTCGAAGCCGGCGACCAGGTCATCGTCTCCGATACCTCGGCTTACGCGGGGCTCGCGGAAATTCGTGTCAGGTAATTCAGAAGTCTTCAGAGGATCGCCTTCATGCCCGAACCGCTCATCGCCTTGTCCGAAGTGCAGAAAATCTACCGCACGGATCGCATGGAAACGGTGGCGCTCCAGGCCGTCAGCCTGACGATCGACCCGGGTGAATTCGTCTCGATCATGGGACCTTCCGGCTGCGGCAAGAGCACGCTGTTGAACGTACTCGGGCTGATCGACAAGCCGACACGAGGCGCGGTGACTTTCGCGGGACGCGCGGTGAGCGGCCTCGGCGACGCGCAGCTTGCACCGATCCGCAACCAGGAGCTCGGCTTCGTGTTCCAGTCGTTCCACCTGATTCCGGATCTGCGCGTCATCGACAACGTCGAGCTGCCCCTGTTCTACCGCAAGGGCGCATGGCGCGAGCGGCGCAGGCTTGCGCTCGAAGCACTCGCGGTCGTCGGCCTCGCGAATCGCGTCAACCACTTCCCGACCGAGCTCTCCGGCGGCCAGCAGCAGCGCGTGGCGATCGCGCGCGCGATCGTCGGCAAGCCGAGCCTGCTGCTCGCCGACGAGCCGACCGGCAATCTCGACAGCCAGATGAGCGAAGAGATCATGGGTCTGCTCGAGCGGCTCAACACCGAGCAAGGCACGACGATCATCATGGTCACGCACGATCAGGCCAAGGCCGACCGCACGCGGCGGATCTTCCGCTTGTTCGACGGCCAGCTGGTTCACTGAGGCTTTCGAGGAAGAACCATGCTACGCAACTACCTCAAGATCGCGCTGGCCGTGTTGCTCAGGCGCAGGTTCCTGACCTTCGTCAATCTGTTCGGCGCCGCCTTGACCTTGACCGTGCTGGTCGTTGCTTTCGCCATCTTCGACAGCTTCGTGAGTCCCGCCGGCGCACAGCATCGTCAGAATCAGATCGTGTCGATCGTCCGCATCTTGCTGACGGGGCCTAACAGCGAGCTTGTCGGCGGACCGGGCTACAAGTTCTACGAGGGCTACGCGGCGCCGCTCGAGACGCCGGATAAAGTCAGCTTCGCGACCACTCCCAACCCCACGATCTCATACCTCGACGGCCGTAAGGTCACCTCCCAGTTGCGCCGCACGGACGCGCCGTACTGGGAGATCCTGGACTTCGATGTCCTCGACGGGCGCGTACTGCAGACGGACGACATCGACCAGGGACGGTTCGTCGCCGTAATCAACGAGACGACGGCAAACACATACTTTCCGGGCGAGTCCGCGATCGGCAAGAAGATCACCGCGGGGGGCGACTCGTACGAGGTCGTCGGCGTCGTCGCGGACGAGGCCGAGATCAGCCGTCTCGCCTACTCCGATATCTGGGTGCCCCTGACGACGAGCCAGACTTACCGGGACCAGTGGATCCTCGGCGGCCAGATCATGCTCTACGTCGACGATCCGTCGCAGCGCGCGGCCGTGCAAAACGAGTTCAAGCAGGCGCTCGAGGGCTTCGTGGCCGCCGACGACCCCCATCGGTTCGACCGCGCTGTCTCCGTGGCCTGGACGCCGCTCGGGATGCTCGCGAGCTTCATCATCGGCAACATGAGCTCGGGCTTCGACGACAAATTCGCCGACGACCGGGTGCCTCAGTTTCTGGCGCTCGCCGGCGCCATCACGCTGCTCTTCATGGCGCTGCCCGCGATCAATATGGCCAATCTCAATATCGGGCGGATGCTCGAGCGCGCGCCGGAGATCGGCTTGCGCAAGGCAACCGGCGCCTCGCGGCTTGCGCTCACGGGCCAGTTCATCTTCGAGAACGTCGTGCTTTGCGCGCTCGGCGGGCTGCTCGCTTTCGCGATCGCGCCGCTGGTGCTGGCTTATCTCAACGCCACGTTGTTCACGTACGGCCGGCTGACGCTGAGCGCGCCCGTCTTCGTCGCCGGCTTCATCTTCATTCTGATCTTCGGCGTGCTGTCGGGAGCCTATCCCGCCTGGAAGATGGCGAGGCTCGAGCCGGCGGCGGCCTTGAGAGGACTTCAGCATGCTTAGACACGCGCTCACGCTCATCTGGAACCGCCGCCGCGCCAATCGGCTGCTCGTCGTCGAGATTGCGGCCGCCTTTGTCATCACCTTCGTGCTGACGGCGCTGGCCGTGAATCTCTGGAGCAACTATCAGCGCCCGCTCGGTTTCGTCTACGAGAACATGTGGAACATCGGGGCCACGAACACGGCCTACGCCGGCAGCATGTTCAGCCGGCAATCCCACTCGGGCACGCTTGCAGACGTCCTGGCCGCATTGCGGGCTCTGCCCCGGACAGAAGTGGTCGAGCCGATCATGACGGTGCCCTACAGCGACAGCGAGTGGAGGAGTGAGTTCAGGGGCGCGGGCGACGCCACATTGTCGGCGCACATAAACCGAACCACGGCCGCGGCGTTGCAGGCCATCGATGTCGAGCTCGTCGATGGCCGCTGGTTCGGTCCCGCGGACGAAGGGCAGGGCTATCGCGCCGTGCTCGTCAATCGTGCCTTCGTCGAGCAGTCATTTGGACCGGGTGTCGAGCCGATCGGCCAGCGCATCGACCCACCCGGCTCGGAAGGGCGTGGGGCGCAGCGCAGGGAAGTTCGGATCGTCGGCGTGATCGAGGACTTCCGGCAGAAAGGCGAGCTCTCGGACACGGTTCCGTATGTGATCGAACGGTACGAGCCCGACGACGAGCGCGGGCCGACCTTTTCCCTGCTGCTCCAGGTTGCCCCGGGAACCGATGCGAGCTTCGAGGAGCAGCTCGTTGCGACCATCGAATCGGTTGCGCCGGGGTGGGTGGCGTCCGTCACACCGTGGACGCAGATGCGAGAGCGCAGTCTGTCGACTACGCTGCTGCCGCTGAAAATAGCCGCCACGATTGCCGTGTTCTTCATCGCGCTCGTGGTCATGGGATTGATCGGCGTGCTCTGGCAGGATGTCGTGCGGCGCACCCAGGAGATCGGCCTGCGGCGGGCGCTCGGCGCGGCCGCGGGCTCGGTTCGGCGGCAGATCCAGCTCGAGATGTTGATGGTCGGCGCGTTCGGCATCCTGATCGGGATCGCGGTGGCGATACAGTTTCCGCTGCTCGAGCTCGTGCGGCGCATAGACTGGGCCGCAGCGACGCTCGCCATCGTGATTTCAGCGGCACTGATTCTGCTGCTCGTCGCGCTCGGCGCGCTCTACCCGAGCTGGCTCGCGTCGCGCCGTGAGCCTGCCGATGCGCTACGTTATGAGTGAGCGTGCAGTTCCCGCAGGAATTCGATGACGGCGACCATACTCGTAGTCGATGACGACGTCTCTGTAACCGCGTCACTCGAGCTGCTGCTGAAGCAGAACGGCTTCCGTTTCGTTGTCGCGGCCGAGCCCGCCGCCGCGCTCGAGGTGTTGGCGCAGCGGAGCATCGATCTGGTCATCCAGGATATGAACTTCTCGCGCTCGACCACGGGCGAGGAGGGTCTGGATCTCTTGCGCGCGATCAGACGCGATCACGGCGCCGTGCCGGTCGTGCTGATCACTGCCTGGGGCTCCATTGCGCTGGCTGTCGAAGGCATGAAAGCCGGTGCCGCCGATTTCGTCACCAAGCCCTGGGACAACGAGCGCCTGGTGCGCGTGCTCAGAACCGCACTGAGCCTGTTCGGCGAGCGGCCGCCTGCCGCAGCCGATCGCGAATCGCTCGACAAGCAGTTCGAGCTGAGCGAGATCCTCGGCCGCGATCCGGCGCTGGTGCGCGTGCTCAATCACGTCGTGCGCGTGGCGCGAACAGACGCTGCGGTTCTCATCACGGGGGAAAGCGGCACGGGTAAGGAGTTGCTCGCCAACGCCATCCACGCCAACAGCACTCGCGCCGCCGGACCCCTGGTCAAGGTCAACATGGGAGCGATCGTGCCGTCGCTGTTCGAGAGCGAGATGTTCGGCCACGCCCGCGGCGCGTTCACGGACGCCAAGCGCGACCGCGCCGGCTACTTCGAGCAGGCCGATGGGGGCACTATTTTTCTGGACGAGGTCGCCGAGATCGATCGCACATCGCAGATCAAGCTGCTGCGCGTGTTGCAGGATCAAAGCTTTCAACGCGTCGGTGACGGCGAGCGCCGCCGGTCGAATTTCCGTGTCGTGGCCGCGACCAATCGCGATCTCGAGCGGCTGGTCGCCTTGGGCGAGTTTCGCGAGGATCTTTATTACCGGCTGAACCTGATCAAGCTCGTCATGCCTCCATTGCGTGAGCGCGCCATCGATATTCCGTTGATCGCGGCCCATCATCTGCGCCAGGCTCGTGCGCGTTACGGACTGGGCGAGATCGAGCTTGCCGCCGACGCCGTCCGCTGGCTCGGCGCGCAACCCTGGCCGGGAAACGTGAGGGAGCTGAAGCATTGCGTCGAGCGAGCGGCGCTGATGTCGCCGCGGCCTCTTCTTGCCCGGGCGGATCTGGAGACCACAGCTCGCGCCGAGGAACCGGCGCCAACAAGCCGGCTCGACCGCGACGTGCTGCCGCTCGATGAGGTCGAGAAGCTGATGATCGAACGCGCCATGAGCCAATCGGCGGGCAACATCACGCGCGCGGCCGAGCTGCTGGGCCTGAGCCGGGCGGCGCTCTACCGGCGGCTCGCGAAGCACGAGATCGAAGCGCCGTGACTCTGAAGTCGAGGCTCTGCGCCTATGTTCTCGCCCTACACTTGCTCGTAGGCGCTGTCCTGGTCTGGCAGCGGCAGGCGCTCGGCTGGTGGCTGTTTGCGCTCGAAATCGTCCTCGTGCTTTCTCTGTGCGCCGGCATCCGCTGGATCAGGACCGCGTTCAGGCCGAACGAGGTGGCGCGAGATCTCGTCGAGGTCATCGAGTCCGGCGAGTTCGGCACGCGCTATCCACCCGTGAATCAGCGGGAGATCGATCGCATCATCCACGCCTACAACCGCATGCTGGAGAATCTGCAAGCGGAGTGGCTCCGGCTCGGCGAGCAGCGCGGGTTCCTCGACCGTTTTCTCGCCGTGACGCCAAGCGGGATCGTGATCTTCGACTTCGACGGCAGGATCTCGCTGGTCAACCCCCGTGCGCTCGAGCTGCTCGGCCGAAAAGCCGATACCGACCTGATCGGGCGATCGCTATCGGCTATCGATTCGGCGCTCGCCGCCGCGCTTGCCGCGCTCGACCTGGATGAGACCCGCATGCTGACCGATGCGAATGGACGACGGCTGCGCTGCCAGCGGGCGCAGTTCACGGATCGAGGGTTCGCTCGCTCCTACCTGCTGATCGATGAGCTGACCGCGGAGCTCAATCGCAGCGAACGCGAGACCTACGAGAAGCTCATTCGCATGATCTCGCACGAAGTCACCAACACGGTGGCGGCCACCAATTCGCTGCTGGAGTCCTGCCGGAGCTACGCCGCGGAGCTCGCCTGCAGGGAACATCGCATCGATTACGAGAACGCGCTGGCTGTGCTGATCACGCGCAACCGCAGCCTCAACGAGTTCACCAAGGGCTTCAGCGATCTGGTCAAGCTGCCGGAGCCGCAGTGCGAGGAAATCGACGTATGCGATCTGCTGCGCGCCCTGCGGACGATGTTCAGCGCCGAGCTCAAGGCGCGCAACATCGTTCTCGACATCTCAGCGGATGCGGATCTGCCGCTGCTCTGGATGGACCGGGCGCAGATGGATCAGGTGCTCATGAACGTGATCAAGAACGCCGTCGAAGCGATCGAACGCGATGGCGAGATCCACATCCTCGCCCGCCGGCACGGCGATACAGTGGCTTTGACCGTCAACGATACCGGCAGCGGGCTGGATGAACAGGTGCGGGCGAACTTGTTCAAGCCGTTCTTCACCACCAAGCGACAGGGTCAGGGGTTGGGGCTGACGCTGGTCAAGGAGATCCTGACTCATCACGGCTTCGCTTTCTCGCTGGAGCCGGCCGACCCTGGTACGCGTTTTCGAATCGAGATGCCGTTGCGCGCAAGCGCTACTCATCCATCCCCAGCTCTTTGAGCTTGCGCGTAAGCGTGTTGCGGCCCCAGCCGAGCAGACGTGCGGCTTCCTGCCGCCCGCCTTCCGCCTTGCGTAACGCGGCACGAATGAGCGTGCGCTCGAACTCGGGCATGGCGTCATCGAGCAGCGGCGTCGCCCCCGTGGCGAGACGCTTCTCGGCCCATGCATTCAGCTGTCGCGTCCATTCATCCTGAAGATTGGCCGGGCCGACATGTCACCTATTTCATCGAGAAACAAGCTGCCGCCGTCTGCCTGCTCGAAACGACCGCGGCGCTGATGATCGGCGCCAGTGAACGATCCCTTCTCGTGCCCGAACAACTCGGATTCGAGCAGGTCGGCCGTGAACGCGGAGGTGTTGAGCGCGATGAACGCCTTGTTCGCGCGCGGGCTGTGCCGATGCAGCGCCCGGGCGACCAGCTCCTTGCCGGTACCCGACTCACCGGTGATCAGCACCGTCATACTCGACCGCGACAAGCGGCCGATCGCGCGAAACACTTCCTGCATCGCACCGCTGGAGCTGATGGCGCGGCTTGCAGCGCTGGTGCCGCCGCCGCGAATGCACCTGACCCGATTTCATGGGGTGT
>CALMII010000027.1 GCA_937864115.1 uncultured Steroidobacter sp.
TCTGATAGAAGTCGTTGCGGATGCCTGCCGACTCCGGCTGATCAGCCAGCGTCGCAGCGCCGCCGCTCGGGAACGTGGTCGTGCTGCCGAGGTAGATCGCCGACACCTGCTCCGCCGTGAGCGAGGCCGCCGCGTTCTTCGGATTCACGATGACGACGATGTCGGCGTTGGCGCCGGCCGCAGCCAGCGCGAGCGCGAGACCTGCAATGATGTTGCGCATGTGCCTCTCCTAGAAAATGAAGTCGAAGGACAGGCTGTACATGTTGAGCGACCCGTCGAAGCCCGGTTGCACTTCGTTGAGCATGCCGTCGCCTTTCTTCACGTCGATGTGGTCGTACTGGAACTTGACCACCGCGCCATTGAGTACCCAGAACGAGGGGACTTCATAGCGCACGCCGGCACTGTACGAATCCTGGTCGTTGGTGACCGTGCCGATCACGCCGTTGACGGACGCGGACAACGCGGCCAGCGGACCGACGGCCGGAATCGCGGTCGACTCCTGCACGCCATCGCGGCGGACGAAGGCGTAGGTTGCGTACGGCTGGAGCCCGCCGAAGCGGCGTCCGTACGTGAGATAGGCGCCGTGCACGTCCGGCATCACGTAGTTGCCGTGTTCGCTGTCGCGCGACGCGTACTCGCCGGCAACGACGTTCGTGCCGTCGTCGTACTGCACGCCCACGTCGAGGAGCGTGAACTTCTCGCCATCGAGATCGACGCGGCGGGCTTCCGACGCACAGGCGCCGCAGGCCACGGCCGGCACGCCGTTGAGCGCCGTGATCAGGGGCACGATCGCCGGCGTCGTGGTGCCCAGTTCCATCCTTCCATAGCCCAGACGGGTGGTGAGCGAACCGTAGTCGCCCGAGACCACGATGCCGCCCCACTCGGGCACTTCGGTCGTGTACTCGTTGGTGCCGACCTTGGCTTCGCTGTCGCCGTAGTACGGCTGCACGGTCACGTTGACCGGACCGAGCGAGGTGCGCCAGAGCAGGTCGACGCCGCGCAGCTGGTACGCGGGCGCGAGGTTGTACACCTCGATCGGCGGACGCACCCAGAGGTTCGCGTAACCGATGAACACCGAGTCGGAGAACATGAAGGTGGGCGTGCGCAGATAACCCGCGCGGGCGCTGAAGTTCGACGTCGGCTGCAGCCGCACGTAAGCCCAGTCCAGATGCGGTTTCCAGTCGGCCGTGAGGTCGGCGTAAGCGACGCCCTGGACCGTGGCCGAGATCATGTCGTTGAACTTGGCGGTGACCTGAAGACCGATCTTGGAATCGATCGCGAACGTGCCGTCGCCATCGATGCCCTCCTCCTGACCCAGGTAGCCGACCTGAGCTTCGTCCGTATCGGTCTGCGCGTACGCAGCGGTCGAGAAGCCGCTATAGGAAAAATCGACCGCCGATGCCAGCGCGGGCAGCGATGCCGCGATGGCGAGCGCGATCGTCGAAATTCTGAATCGCATGGGAACTCCGGTGATACATGGGTGCGGGCAATGGCTCGCACCCCTCTGTATCGGCGGGCGACTGCCGATCCTGACGCGGTATCGCCCGAACCTGGTCGCATGGTTCGACCGGTATCGACGATAGGGGATTCACTCAGTGCAGGTTCGTCCGATGATCTGCGTCACAAGAAGCAGCGGCCGTCGGGAAACCGGTTGCCGGGGGTTTCTGTAGGTCAGGCTTCAGCCTGACTCTGACAAAGAGGCCGGCTGAAGCCGGCCCCACAGGAAGAGGGGCCACCCTGACCCGACCGGCTTCTGCCTCACAGCTTCAGCGCCACCTTCACCGAGCCGTCCACCGCGGACGAATCGATGTAGCCGATCGCATTCGGATCGCCGGCGACGAATGCCTTCACGTCCGCATCGCTCTTCAGTTCCTTCGGCGGCGTGCCCTTGCCCGTGAAGGTGATGCGCGCCCACGTGGCTTTCGCCTGCGCGGACGAGCGGCCCGTCGCCTTCTGATAGAAGTCGTTGCGGATGCCTGCCGATTCCGGCTGATCAGCCAGCGTCGCAGCGCCGCCGCTCGGGAACGTGGTCGTGCTGCCCAGATAGATCGCCGACACCTGCTCCGCAGTGAGCGAGGCCGCCGCGTTCTTCGGATTCACGATGACGACGATGTCGGCAGTCGCGCTGAGCGAACCCAGCGCCAGTGCGGCGAACGTCAGGGTTGCAATGGTCTTGTGCATGACGTTCTCCAATCAAAAAATGAAGTCGAAGGAGGCACTGATCATGTCTGTCTCACCCTCGAATCCGGGCTGGACGTTGATGAACAGGCCGTTGCCTTCCTTTGCTTCGATGTGATCGTACTGCAGCTTGACGATGGCGCCCTTCACGATCGAAAAGCTCGGCACTTCGTAGCGCAAACCCAGCGTGTACGAATCCTGGTCGTTGCCGGTCGAAGCCAGCGTCGCGTTCGCCGCAGCGGCGATCGCCGCGAACGGGCTGCCGGCGGGAATCGCGGAGGCGTTCGCACCGTCGCGGCGTGCGATGGCATACGTGGCATACGGCATCAGTGAGCCGAAACGATGGCCATAGGTTGCGTATGCCGAGTGCATGTCCGGCGCAACGTACTGTCCGCTTTCGCGCTTGCCATACTCGACGATGGCGAGATTCGTGCCGTTGTCGAACTGCAGGCCGAAATCGAGATACTCGTACGGTGAGCTCGTCGGATCGAGACCATCGGCATCGGTCGCGCAGCCCGCGCAGCCCATCCCGGCCAGCATGCGCAGCTGGTCGATGACACCGGCGAGCTGTGCATTGACGGTATCGAGCTTCTGCCGGCCGTAACCGGCGCGGACCATGAACGAGCCCATCTCGGCGGACGCGGCCAGCCCATACCACTCTTTCACGTCGACGGTCGTCGCAGGATCGCCGGCTTCGAGTTCGCTGTCGCCGTAGTAGGGCTGCACGGATACGGTGACGGCGCCGACGGACTGGCGCCACAGCAGATCGGCGCCGCGCAATTGGTAGACCGGCGTGAGGTTGTAGACCTCCATCGGCGTGCGGATCCAGCTGTTCGCGTAGCCGATGAAGACCGAGTCCGAAAACATGAAGGTCGGCGCACGCATGTAGCCGACACGGGCGCTCAGGTTCGATACGGGCTGGAACTTGATGTAGGCCCAGTCGAGATGGGGTTCCCAGTTCGACGTCAGATCGGTGTACGCGACGCCCTGCACGGTCGCCGAGAACATATCGTTGAACCGGGCGGTCACTTGCACGCCGAGCTTCGAGTCCGCCTTGAACGAACCATCCTCGTCGATGCCTTCGGGCTGACCGACGTAACCCACCTGCGCCAGGTCGGTGTCGGTCTGGGCATAGGCGGCCGTCGAAAAGCCGCTGTAGGAAAAGTCGACCGCCGCGGCGAGCGACGGCAGGGCAGCCGCGACGGCGAGCGCGACCGCTGGAATTCTGGGACGCATGCAAATGACTCCGGTGTTTCGGCAGTACTGCCTGCCGCATGATCCAGCTATCGGCTGATCGCAGCGCGGCAATGATGCGGCGCATGCTGCATGCGGCGTACGGGGTTTTCCTGAACGGCGCCGATCGGCAGAACTGGATCACACGGGCTGAAACGAAAACGGGAATGACGAAGCATTGCAGCTTCAGCGCCACCGATCCCTCCACCGCGGACGAACGATGTAGCCGATGGCTTTCGGATCCCCTCAGTCGCCGCCGGGCGGACTGCTACAGTGCCGCGCATGTCGACTGCCAACCGGATCCTGCTCATCTACGGCGGCCATGCCGGCGGTCGCACGCTCGACATGGTGCAGGCCGTGACGACCGGCATTCTCCTGTCCGGCGAACCGATCGAACTGCGCGCGCAGCCGGCGCTCGATGCCGATGTCGACGATCTGCTCTGGGCCCAGGCGTTGCTCATCGGCACGCCGGAACACTTCGGCTACATGGCCGGCGCGGTGAAGGACTTCATGGATCGCACGTTCTATCCGGTCGAAGGCCGGGTCGACGGCCTGCCGTACGCCCTGTTCGTCAGCGCCGGCAATGACGGCACGGGAGCCGTCGCGTCGATCGAGCGGATCGCGCTCGGCTACCGGTGGAAAAAAGCGGCCGAGCCGGTGATCGTGAAGGGCGACGTCGACGAGGCGGCCCGCCAGCGGTGCATCGAGCTGGGACAGACGATGGCGTCGGGGCTGGCGCTGGGGATTTTCTGACCGGGCTCTGTTCTTCTGTAGGTCAGGCTTGTAGGTCAGGCTTTAGCCTGACTCCCTAAAGAAAGGCCGGCTGAAGCCGGCCCCACAGGAAGAGTCCCTTATGTGATCCAGTCGGCAACGCCTGTCCCGCATTCTCGGCGAGACTCGCAGCTCCCCGTCGGGGACCTGCTGGTTCGACGCAAACGTAGGCCGGCGGTTTTACCTGCTTTCGCGAATGCCACGGATGTCTGCGCTCCTTGCATCACTGCTGTCCGATATCCCACGCCTGACCGGGCTCGCGATCGCGCTGCTCGCGGCGCTGGTGGCGCTCGCGGCGTACTGGCGGCGCGAACGTCCCTCGGCCTACGCCGGCATGCACCGGGCGAACGTGCCGGTCCCGCGTGCGGCCGCCCATCGCGACAGCCCGACGGTGAAAGTGCCGGCGCCGCAACGCATGGATCGGCTGCGCCGGATCTATCGCCTTGCGCCCGGCGATCATGTCGATGTCGCGGAGAACCATCCGGTACCGGGCGTCACCGTCCCGCGCTTCCGCATCTTTCTCAAAGGCGTGCTGCGACTCGACGATGGCTCGGTGGCCGCACACATCCGTGTCGATTTCGGCGGTAGCGCGGTGAGCTGCGGTCCGCTGGTCGAAGAAACGGCCTTCAACGAATTCGTCCTGCCGCGCGCCGCACGCGACGAAGCGCGCAACTGCGTCTTCCATTACCAGGAACACGGCGACTCGCTCGACTTCATGCGCATCAAGCTACGCGGTCTGGACATGGATGCCGATATCGCGGAGATCGATGTGCTGCAGGTGTCGGAACGGTGGCCGGCCGCGGGCTAGCATTTCTCTTCCTGTGGGGCCGGCTTCAGCCGGCCTTTCTCTGCGGATGGCCGGCTGAAGCCGGCCCCACAGCAGAGAACCCGGTGTGAAATCCGACTTCTTCGATCTCATACTGTGTCGGTGGCGACACGCAAACTTCCCCGCTCCTTCTACTCGCGCGAAACGCTCGCCGTCGCGAAAGAGCTGCTCGGCCTGCACCTGGTGCGCGTCGGCCCGCACGGCCGGCAGGTCGGGCGCATCGTCGAGGTGGAGGCCTACAAGGGGCCGCACGATCTCGCGGCGCATTCGTCGCGCGGTCGCACGCAGCGCACCGAGGTCATGTTCGGTCCGCCCGGACACGCCTACGTCTATCTCATCTACGGTTTCTGGAATTGTCTCAACGTCGTCACGGCCACGAGCGGCGTGCCGCACGCCGTGCTGATCCGCGGACTCGAACCGGTCGCCGGCATCGCGAACACGACGCATGGTCCGGGCCTGCTGTGCCGCGCGCTCGAGATCGACCGCACACTGAACGGCACGGATCTCACGGGCGGCACGCTGTGGATCGAACGACCGGTCACCAAGGATTACCGCGCGCCGAAGATCGCGCGCAGCACGCGCATCGGCGTGGACTATGCAGGTGACTGGGCGAAGAAACCGTGGCGGTTCTTCGATGCGGATTCGCCGCAGGTGTCGACCGTGACGGCGGCGGCGCGGCGCAGGGCGATGGGCCACGGCGCCGGTTAGTCTTCTTTACTTTCTTCCTGTGGGGCCGGCTTTAGCCGGCCTCTTTATCAGAAGTCAGGCTAAAGCCTGACCTACAGGAAGATGGCCGGCTGTGACCGAAGGAAATCCCGCGGGAAAGCCGGCCCCACAACAGGCAGGCAGGGGTTTCTTCAGAACTCCTGCCACACATCCGAACCGGACACCTTCTTCACCGGCTCCGCGGCGGCCACTCGGGCCACCGGCTTCCTCGCCGGCGCCTTCGTTACCGCCCGCACCGGCTGCTCGACACGGCGCGGCGCGGATTCGCCTTCCACGCGGAACAGCGCGATCAGATCGGTCAGCGCCTTGGCCTGGCCCTTCATGGTGACGGCCACGGAGGACGTCTCTTCCGCCATCGCGGCATTCTGCTGGGTCATTTCGTCCATCTGCATGATGGCGGTGTTGACCTGGTCGAGGCCGTTCGCCTGCTGCGAGCTGGCTTCGGAAATCTCGCCGATGATGTCGGCGACCTTCTTGGCCGCAGCGACGATGTCGTGCAGGTGCTTGCCGGATTCGTCGACGAGCTTCGAACCGTCCTGCACCTTGGTGACGCTGTCCTTGATGAGTTCCTTGATCTCGCGCGCCGCCGTGGCGCTGCGCTGCGCGAGGTTGCGCACTTCGGAAGCGACCACGGCGAAGCCGCGGCCCTGTTCGCCGGCGCGCGCGGCTTCGACCGCGGCATTGAGCGCGAGCAGGTTGGTCTGGAACGCGATCTCGTCGATCACGCCGATGATGTCGGAAATGCGGCGGCTGGAATCGTTGATCTCGCTCATCGCGGCCACGGCGCTGGTCGCCACCGAACCGCCGCGTTCGGCGCGATCGCGCGCTTCGGACGCCAGCGCACTGGCGTGACGCGCGTTCTCGGCGTTGCGCTTCACGGAGACGGTCATCTCTTCCATGCTCGATGCAGTTTCTTCGAGGCTGGCGGCCTGCTCCGAAGTACGCACGTTGAGCCGGTCGATGCTGCTGTTGATGTCGGCCGCCGCGGTATCCACGGTGCCCGAGGTGCTGCGCACGTCGCGGATCAGCGTGCCGAGCTTCTGGCGCAGCGTCTCGATGCCATGCAGCAGGCTCGAGTTGTCGCCAGCCTGCAGCTGCACCGACGTCGTGAAATCGCCGCCGGCGATGGAGCGCACGGTGTCGGCCGCCAGTTCGGGCTCGCCGCCCAGCGCGCGGAACACGCTGCCGATCAGCACCCACGAACCGATGCCGAGCGCGAGCAGCATGACCACCGCCATGACGATGCTCACGACCAGGCTGCGACGAATGTTGTCGGTGCCGCTGGTGAGCAGCGAGCGGAATTCGCCGATGGCATCGTCCTGCGCCTTGGTCAGCGTGGTCTTCAGGGTTTCAGACGTCTGCTGCATCCGGGAAATGGCCGTCGCCGGATCGCCGGAGGCGGTGCCGAGCATCATGTTGGTCGCGGAAACCGCGGCGCCGTAGTAGTCGTCGAAGGCCGAACGCAACTGCTCATCGAGCTGGCTGTCGGCATCGACGTCCGAGAGTTCCTTGAGCGCCGTCCTGACGCCGCCCGCCTGCTGTTCGGCCGCGGTCAGTCCTTCCTTGTCGCCTTCCGCAACGGCGCGCTGCAACGATTCCTCGATGCTGGTGACGTGCGCGCGGAAAGTCCGCAGCGCTTCGACCGTCGGGTACTGGACCTTTTCGACGCGCACGAGCGCCGCCGATGTCCGCGAGGTCATCTGCGAACTGACGGAGATACCGATCGCGACGATCGCGGCGGTCATGATGGGCAATAGCCAGATGCGGTGTTTGAACTTCATGGACTTCGATTCGCTTTACCGGGTGAACCCGGAACGGAAGTCGCCCATTGCGGCGACGCACCTGCAATAACGGCAGGGAATTGCCGGTCTGAAGGGGGCCTGTGCGCAATTGGGAACCAAGGCCGCACAGAGGCGGGTGCGCGAGGGATTGCCGCGATACCGGCTTCAGTGAAAGCCTGACCCGCCAATGGGCCATCGCGGTGCAACCGACTGAGCTGTCAGGAATCCGACTTCTTTCCCGCCAGGCCCGACCGGGTACGCGGGTGGTTTATCATCCGCCCTCTTTTTCTGGCCCGCCGCCAGTAGCCAGTCGCCAGCCGCCCCATGCTCCCCTCCCGCGAACTCTTCTCCTACCGCAAGTACTGGGCGTCCCGGTTCGGGACCGCCCCGTTCCTGCCCATGAGCCGGGAGGAGATGGAGGCGCTCGGCTGGGATTCGTGCGACATCATCATCGTGACGGGCGATGCCTACGTGGATCACCCGAGCTTCGGCATGGCCATCATCGGCCGCGTGCTCGAAGCGCAGGGCTTCCGCGTCGGCCTCATCGCCCAGCCCGACTGGCATTCGACCGCCGACTTCGAACGGCTCGGCCGGCCGAACCTGTTCTTCGGCGTCACCGGCGGCAACATGGATTCGATGGTGAACCGCTACACCTCGGACCGCCGCATCCGCAGCGACGACGCGTACACGCCGGGCGGCGCGGGCGGCAAGCGGCCGGACCGGTCGGTGATCGTGTATTCGCAGCGCGTGCGCGAGGCGTTCGGCGAGGTGCCGATCGTGATCGGCGGCATCGAAGCCAGCCTGCGCCGCATCGCGCATTTCGATTACTGGTCGGAGAAGGTGCGCCGCACGATCCTGCTCGATTCGAAAGCGGACCTGCTGGTGTACGGCAATGCCGAGCGCCAGATCGTCGACATCGCGCATCGGCTGGCGAAGGGAACGAAGATCGAGGACATCACCGATCTGCGCGGCACGGCGTTCGTGCGTCAGGGCGGCACGCCGGAGGGGTGGACGGAGATCGATTCGACCAGCATCGACGAACCCGGGCGTTTGAATCCGCCGATCGATCCCTATCTGGATACGACGGCAGCAAAGAATGCCCCCACCCCAACCCTCCCCCGCTCCGCGGAGGAGGGGGCCGAAGCGCGTCCCTCCCCCTGCGCAGCGGGGGGAGGACAGGAGGGGGGCAGCGTCAAGGTAGTGAAGTTCCATCGCCAGGTCCCCACCGCCGACCGCGGTCAGTCCGTCATCCGCATGCCTTCTCATGAGAAGGTCGCGAACGATCCCGTTCTCTACGCGCACGCCTCGCGCATCCTGCATCTCGAAGCGAATCCGGGTAACGCACGCGCGCTGGTGCAGCGCCACGGCAACGTCGACGTGTGGCTGAATCCGCCGCCGATTCCGCTGTCGATGAAGGAAATGGATGCGATCTACGAACTGCCGTACCGGCGCGTGCCGCATCCGTTCTACGGCGAGGCGAAGATTCCTGCATACGAAATGATCCGCTTCTCGATCGCGATCCAGCGCGGCTGCTTCGGCGGCTGCACGTTCTGTTCGATCACCGAACACGAAGGCCGCATCATCCAGAACCGCTCCGAGAATTCGATCATCAAGGAGATCGAGGAAATCCGCGACAGCGTGCCTGGTTTCACCGGCGTGATCTCGGATCTCGGCGGGCCGACGGCGAACATGTATCGCCTCGCCTGCAAGTCGCCGAAGATCGAATCGGCCTGCCGCAAACCCTCGTGCGTGTATCCGGGCATCTGCCCGAACCTCAACACCGATCACACGCCGCTCATCAAGCTGTATCAGCGCGCGCGTTCATTGCCCGGCATCAAGAAGATCCTGATCGGTTCGGGCGTGCGCTACGACCTCGCGGTGGAATCGCCCGAGTACGTGAAGGAACTGGTGCAGCATCACGTCGGCGGCTATCTGAAGATCGCGCCGGAAGCGATCGGCGAAGGCCCGCTGTCGAAAATGATGAAGCCCGGCGTCGGCTCCTACTACAAGTTCAAGGAGCTGTTCGACAAGTACTCGAAGGAAGCGGGCAAGGAGCAGTACCTGATTCCGTACTTCATCGCCGCGCATCCCGGCACCACCGATGAAGACATGCTCGAACTGGCGCTGTGGCTGAAGAAGAACGGCTTCCGCGCCGATCAGGTGCAGGCCTTCCTGCCCTCGCCGATGGCGACGGCGACGGCGATGTGGCACTCGGGCAAGAACCCGCTGAAGAAAGTGACGCACGCGAGCGAAGAAGTCGCGATCCCCAAGGGCCTCAAGGTGCGCCGCCTGCACAAGGCCTTCCTGCGCTACCACGACGCCAACAACTGGCCGATGCTGCGCGAGGCGCTGCATCGCATGGGCCGCGCCGATCTGATCGGCAACGGCAAGCATCATCTCGTGCCGATCTGGCAGCCCGCCGGTACGGGCGAGGCGCATGAAGGACGACGCTCGTCACCCGCCCCGAAGGGGGGCGCCGCCAGGAAGCCGATGAAGTTCCGGACGCAGCACACCGGACTCAAGGGCGTGAAGCTGCCGAAGCCCGGATAGGAGGGAGAGGCCGCAAAGACCGCATAGAAGAAAGGTAAAAAAGAAGAATCCCTTCGTTCTTTTACCTTTCTTTTATGCGGTCTTTGCGGCCTCTCGGCTCTCCTCTCCCAAAAAAATGCCCGCCAGAGGCGGGCAAGCTTGGGGATCGAGGATCAACGCGAACAACTGTGTCAAAAACTGTGGCTGAGCTGCACACCACCCCACAGCGAACTGCGATCGGCCTCACCTGAACGCAGCTCCGCGGTCTGATAGTTGAGCGCATAGCTCAACTGGGTGTTCTCGAAAATCTGGGTGACTACGCCCATCCAGATCTCTGCGACCAGCGGCTCGATTTCCGAGTACGAATACGTCACCGCGCTGTCGCGGAACTGGCCCTGCAGGAAGGCGTTGTAAGCACGCGCCTTGATCCGGGCACCCGTGAAGAAATACAGCTCGGGACGTCCGCCGGACTGCGCCGCCACCGGCACCGGCGCGCCGATGTAGTCGGTCAGTTCCGGCGCGAAGCTCCACCACGGCGAATTGAAATGGCCGACGCGCATCGAGATCGCCGCACTCGTCTCGGTGAGATAGCCGACGCTGCCCTGCACCGTGGTCTTCACATCGAGCGTTGCCGACGGATTCGCAATCCACAGGCGATGCCGCGCCAGCGTGTAGCGCGCGGTGGGTTCGCCACCCGCGGAAATCTGGTTGTCGTAGCCGCGCACCGGATCCGAGCCGACCAGTTCGTGAATGTCCGAATGCAGCTCGCCCGCCGCGGCGAGCCCGAGCACGCCGATCGTCAGACTGCTCGACCACGCGCCGCGACCGTCGGCGTCGACGCTCACCCGGCCGTTCGACGTGAACAGCAGGCTCGCATACGGTCGATCGTCGTAAACGGGTAGCGTCGATTCGATGTCGGCCGGCGTGAAGGCGATGAGTCCGAACTGTCGCGCGTGATGGACGGATGCCGCGTCTTGCGGCAGCAGGAATGCGTCGATGCGCTTCAGTAGCGGATCGAGCGAGAGCAGACCATCGCGCGCGGTGTCGCCAGAGATCGTCAGAGCGAAGCCGCCCGTGTAGTCGCGGTCGTGACCGCCGCCTGCGGCGAACAGATCGTTGTCGATCTGCACCCGCACGCCGTCGACTTCATGCGCATCCGCTGCGGACGGAGCCGCCAGTACCGTTGCCGTCGTTGCCAGCCACATTGCTGCCGCGAGCAGCGCCGTCGTCCAGAGAGCCGTTATCCGAATACCCATTGCCATTGCCTGTGCCATCGCACCAACGATCGCCGTTGCGACTCGTTGCCTTCATCCAGCCCTTTTTTTGCAGGCGTGTACTGTCTCTCACCGACCGCACAGCGATAAACGCGGGCGCAGGAATGACATTGATGAACGCTCATGCAGGAATCGTCAGAACGTGCTGTCGATTCGTGCTGAAAGCATGGCGTGATGCGAGCGTCGTGCGTACCGCGGAAGGTCGGATGCGGACACTGGCGATGGTCAGGGGCCGGCAAGCTGGCAACTCGCGGCGTCCCACCGTACGATTTCGCAAGGCTCGAACAACGTGACAGGCCGCGCCGGGACGACACAACAATGGATAAATTCACGTGTATGCAGGCCCTGGTGCGGGTCGTCGAATCCGGCAGTTTTGCCGAGGCCGCGCGACGCATGGGGGTGTCGGCGCCGATGGTCACGAAGTACATCGGCCATCTGGAGCAGTCGCTGGGCACGCGCCTGCTGAATCGCTCGACGCATTCGTTGAGCCTTACGGATTCCGGGCATGCGTACTACCAGCGCTGCGTACAGTTGCTGGAGGACATCGACGACGCCGAAGCCATCGCAGGCGCGCAGAGTGCGTCGCCGCGCGGGTCACTGCGCATGAGCGTGTCGTCGGACTTCGGCGTGAATCACCTGGGACCGGTGCTGCTGGAATATTCGCGCCAGTATCCGGACGTGCGGATCGAGGTGTCCGTCAGCAATCACCTCGTCGATCTCGTCGAGGAAGGCTTCGACCTCGCCGTGCGCATCACCACGCAACTGCGCACCAACCTGGTGGCGCGCAAGCTCGCCATTTCGCAGCTCGTGACCTGCGCGGCGCCTGCCTATCTCGACCAGCACGGCACGCCGCAGATTCCCGAGAACCTGGTGCATCACAACTGCCTGTCGTTCAGCGATCCCTCGCTCGCGACGGAACAATGGCGCTTCGAACGCGAAGGCCGTTCATCGGTCGTGAAAGCCACCGGCAACCTGCGCGCCAGCAGCAACGAACTGCTGAAGCTCGCCGCGCTGCAGGGCCAGGGCATCGTGCTGCAGCCGAGTTTCAACGTGAGTCAGGAACTGCGCGACGGCAGTCTCCTGCCGCTCTTCACCGATTACGACGCCGGCGCACTCGGCATCTACGTCGTGTATCCGAACCGCAAGCACCAGACCGCGAAGGTCCGCAGCTTCATCGATACGCTGGTGGGGCGCTGGGGCAACAACTCCGACGTCGATCCGTTCTGGAGCCGGAAATCCGAATAGCCGCAAGAAGGCGCAAAAATCGCAAGTCGAAAAAATTCATTCCTGCCTTGCGACCTTTGCGCCTTTTTGCGGCCATTGTTCCTTCCGTTATTCCGCCCTCTCCAGTTCCCACTGCGCGAACGGCATATCGCTGCGCACGTGCAGCCCGAATCCCGCGTGAACGAAATGGCGTTCGAGTCGCGTGCGATACCAGTCGGCAGCGCGCAGGTGGATGTCGCCGTCGCTGCACGACAGGTCGGCGTTGCCGCGCCAGTCCTCCTGCGTCGGCGCATGGAAGTACAGCGCGCCGCGCGTGAGCCGGCCGAGGTTCGCCATCGCGCGGACGGCGTCGCGGTCTGACAGGTACTGCAGCACGTCGTAGCACAGCACCAGGTCGAAGCGGCGCGCGGGCCGGTAGGTCGCGAGCGATGCCTGGGTCCAGCCGTGGCGCTTGCAAAGGTGTTCGCTGACCTCGATTCCCGTGTAGCGGGCTGTCGGAAAGGCACGGAGCAGCGGCACACGCATCAGGCCCAGTCCGCATCCGGCGTCCAGGATGGAGCGCACGGGCAATTCCAGATGCTTCATCAGCGCCGCCACGGCATTCGCACGCAGCGCCATTTCCTTGCGGGTGGTCACGCGGGTGCGCGGGTTGACGTAGAAGCGGCGATAGAAACTGGCGTCGAAGCGGGAGGACATTGGAGAGCGCTTGGAAGTTGGTGAGCAAGTGGCTGCGAGCCAGAGGTAGCGAGTGCGCGGATCTTAAGCGAATGCCGCGTCCTGATGCCTTCCGGTTACCGGCTCATCGCTCGCGGCTCGAACCGCTCTCTTGCATTGGCCCTGCCCAACCCCACCTCCCAGCCATGTCCCTTCAAGGTTCCAATCATGGCCATCCGTAATCCGCAGTCATGGATGTGGGCCGAAGCCTGCGAAATGCTCGAGCAGGCGCAGCGCCTGCAGCGACAGTTTTTCCGCTTCGGCCAGATTGCCGAGGCGCAGCCGCGCTGGGAGCCGCCGGTGGATCTGGTCGCGACCGACCATGTCCTCGAAATCACGGTGGCCCTGCCCGGCGTGGCGCCGGAAAACGTCAGGGTACGGATCGATCAGGGTGCGTTGAACGTTTCGGCGGTCCGCGCGTTACCGGTGAATGAACGCACCACGTCGGTCCATCGGCTGGAGATTCCGTACGGCCGCTTCGAACGGCGGATTTCGCTGCCGGCGGGACATTACGAATTGCTGGATCAGGTGTGCGCGAACGGCTGCCTGATCCTGCGACTGGCGCGCTATTGAGCAAGTGGGAGCTGACATGACAGATCTCGATCAGAACAAGACTCAGCCGAACGGCGCTGCGGTGACGGATGACATGCTGCTCATCCTGCCGGTGCGCAACCTGGTGCTGTTTCCGGGCACGGTGGTGCCGGTCGCGGTGAATCGCGAACGGTCGCTGGCGGCGGCCCAGGAGGCAGTGCGCGCGAACCGCAAGATCGGCTTCCTGTTGCAGAAGGAAGCGGACACCGACAATCCCGCGGGCAACGATCTGCATCGCATCGGCACCGTGGCCAGCATCGTGCGCTACGTCACGGCGCAGGACGGTACGCATCATCTCGTCGTGCAGGGCGAGAAGCGCTTCCGCGTGCTCGATTTCCAGGACGGCATGCCGTTCATGGTCGCGCGTGTCGAATACCTGCCCGATCCGACGGCGTTCTCGAATGAGATCGAGGCGCGTTCGCTCAATCTGAAGCGCCAGTCGGCCGAAGCCGTGTCGCTCTTGCCGCAGGCGCCGGCAGAACTCGCCAATGCCATCCAGTCGCTGGAATCGCCGGCGACGCTGGTCGATCTGGTCGCGAGCTTCATGGACGTGAAGTCGGCCGAGAAACAGCAGTTGCTGGAAACGCTCGACCTGCGCGCGCGGCTCGATCGCGTCAGCGAGCTGCTGCAGAAGCGCATCGAAGTGCTGCGCCTGCAGCGCCAGCTCGAAGACAAGACCCGCGAAGCCATCGACGAGCGTCAGAAGGAAGTGCTGCTGCGCGAGCAGATGCGCCAGATCCGCAAGGAACTCGGCGAGGAGGGTGAGTCGGGCGAGGAGATCGGCGAGCTGCGCGAAGCCATCGAGAAGGCCGGCATGCCCGAAGACGCGCTCGAACAGGCGCGCAAAGAACTCAAGCGCCTGGAGCGCATGTCGGATGCGAGTGCCGAATACTCGATGCTGCGCACCTGGATCGATCTCATGATCCAGCTGCCGTGGTCGAAGCTCGACAACGAGTCCATCGACATCGCGCACGCGCGCAAGGTGCTGGACGAGGATCACTACGGCCTCGACAAGATCAAGCGCCGCATCGTCGAGTACCTCGCCGTGCGCAAGCTGAACCCGCAGGGTCGCAGCCCGATCCTGTGCTTCGTCGGCCCGCCGGGCGTCGGCAAGACCTCGCTCGGTCAGAGCATCGCGCGTGCGGTCGGCACGAAGTTCGCGCGCGTCAGCCTCGGTGGCGTGCACGACGAGGCCGAGATCCGCGGCCACCGGCGCACCTATATAGGAGCGCTGCCGGGCAACATCGTGCAGGCCGTGAAGAAGGCCGGCACGCGCAATCCGGTGATCATGCTGGACGAGATCGACAAGCTGGGCGCCGGCATCCACGGCGATCCGGCCTCGGCGCTGCTGGAGGTGCTGGATCCGGAACAGAACAACACGTTCCGCGACAACTACCTCGGCCTGCCGTTCGATCTGTCCAAGGTCATGTTCATCGCGACCGCGAACATGCTCGACACGATTCCGGGGCCGCTGCGCGACCGCATGGAAGTGATCGAGCTGACGGGCTACACCGAGGACGAGAAGGTCGAGATCGCGAAGCGCTATCTGGTGAAGCGCCAGCTCGACGCCAATGGCCTGAAGCCGGAACAGGCGACCGTCACGGACGAGGCGCTGCGCCAGATCGCGCACGACTACACGCGCGAGGCGGGCTGCCGCAACCTGGAACGCCAGATCGGCGCCGTGCTGCGTAACGTCGCGGTGCGCATCGCTGACGGCAGTGTCAGCGAACAGACGGTCGACGTGGAGGCCGTGCGCGGCATCCTGGGCGCGCCGCGCTTCGAAAGCGAAGTGGCGATGCGCACCAGCGTGCCGGGCGTGGCCACGGGCCTGGCGTGGACGCCGGTCGGTGGCGACATCCTGTTCATCGAAGCCACGCGCATTCCGGGCAATGGCCACCTGATCCTCACCGGTCAGCTGGGCGATGTCATGAAGGAAAGCGCGCAGGCGGCGCTGTCGCTGGTGAAGTCGCAGGCGGAACGGCTGGGCATCGACGCTGCGCTGTTGCGCAGGAGCGATGTGCACATTCACGTACCGGCCGGCGCCATTCCGAAGGATGGTCCGAGCGCGGGCACCGCGATGTTCACGGCGCTCGTCTCGCTGCTCACGGGCAGGACGGTCGCCAACGATGTCGCGATGACCGGCGAGATCAGCCTGCGCGGGCTGGTGCTGCCCATCGGCGGCGTGAAGGAGAAGACGGTCGCAGCGCATCGCGCGGGCATTCGTCGCGTCCTGTTGCCGGCAAGAAACCGCAAGGATCTCGAAGATGTGCCCCAGAGCGTGCGCAATGATCTGCAGTTCGTCTTCTGCGAGCGCGTCGAGGACGTGATCCGCGAAGCGCTCGGCCTCACCTTCGGCGCGACGCCGATCACGGCGGCCGCGTAACTCTTCATGCATGTCATCCCCGCATTCGCGGGGACGACCCTCTGTGCAGTGTGTTGACTGCGCAGCAGCGCACACCGCCTGTGCGCGGAATCACACTTCGTCGAATTAATCATTGCTGAACATGCAGCGCTGCGCGCATGCCTGCGCGCTGGCATGTGCCATGCAACACCCTCAGCATGAATCGCATTGCAAGATCGGCGAGAAGGGAGTAACTAAGGCCCATGTTTCGCACGCACACTCGTGGCATGCGCAACGTTGCGCGATCCGGCTCCTGTTCAAGCGAGTCGTGGTCGCACGCTTACCTCGCTTCGCCGCTGCTGTTCTCCCGTATCGCTCGCCCGCCTGCGCACCGCACTGGCGCAGATTCCGATGGAACCTGTTCCCTCGTGGATCAGTCTTGGTCCTATGGGAGATTGAGATTCCGCGGAATGGCGGCGCACGATGGGTTCGGATGTATCGTGCATTGACACTCAATTCAGTTGGAGGGCGGTTCGATGTCAGACAGCCCGATGGCAAACCCGCAGCGCGGGTCCGCCTCGCAACGCGGCGAGAGCTTCGTTGAATCCCTGAGCGCGTACAGCCGGTTCCACCGTGCGCAGCACTGGTCCGGCACGTTCGGCGAGTTCCTCCGCACCGTCGTTCCCGGCAATGCGCGGCAGCTCGCACGCACCAGCCACGAATATCTCTGGGACATGCTCAACTGGTACGGGCGGCCCGGCACCAATGGCAACAACGGCAATGAAACTGCCGGCGCCAAGGAGCTGTTCAAGCGCGAGCTGTACGGCATCGACGAACCGCTCGGCCGCGTCGTCGACTACTTCAAGGCCGCGGCAGCGGGCTCCGATGTCGGGCGACGCCTGCTGCTGCTGCTCGGCCCGCCGTCCGGCGGCAAATCCACCATGGCCATCCTGCTCAAGCGCGGGCTCGAGGAATACAGCCTCACCGACGAAGGCGCGATGTATGCGTTGCAGGGTTCGCCCATGCACGAATCGCCGCTCAATCTCATCCCGGCCAGCCTGCGCGGCGAGTTCCGCGACACCTACGGCGTCGAGATCCGCGGCGAACTGAGCCCGTGGGCGCGCGATCGCCTGGAGCGCGAGTTCGAAGGCGACTTCCTGCGCATGCCGGTGGAGCGCGTGTTCCTGTCGGAAGCCGCCCGCATGGGTGTGGGTACCTATGCGCCGCACGATCCGACCACGGCCGACCTGGCCGATCTGGTCGGCTCCGTTGACTTGTCCAAGGTCGCCCAGTTCGGCGACGAGGGCGATCCGCGCGCCTGGTCGTGGTCGGGTGCGGTATACGCCGCCAGCCGCGGCGTGCTAGAGATGATCGAAATCCTCAAGGTGAAGCGCGAATTCCTCTACCTGCTGCTGACGCTGACGCAGGAAAAGAACGTCAAGGTGTCGCGCTTCCCGCTGATCTATCTCGACGAGACCATCCTCGCCCACACCAACCTGGCGGAGTTCCACAAGTTCCTGCAGGAAAAGGAGAACGAGGCGCTGCTCGACCGCATGGTCATCGTCAAGGTGCCGTACACGCTCTCTTATACGGAAGAGGCACGCATCTACACCAAGCTCGTCTCGGCCGCGCCGGCGTTCCGCGACGTGCATCTCGATCCGCATGCGCTGCGGCTCGCCTCGGTGTTTGCCGTTCTTACACGACTGATGAAGCCGGAGCGCGAGGGACTGGATCTGTCGAAGAAGGTCCGTCTCTACGCTGGCGAAGCCGTGGAAGGTTTCGCCGAGAGCGAGGTGGGTCGCCTGCGCGCCGAATCGCCGGAAGAAGGTCTCACCGGCGTCAGCCCGCGCTTCATCGTCAACTCGATCTCGAATGCCATCACGCGCAGCGACAAGAAGAGTCTCACCAGCATGGAAGTGCTGCTGGCGCTCAAGGACTCGATCGAGACCGACGCGCGCATGGATGCCAAGGCGAAGAAGCTCTGGATCGACTACCTGGTGCTGGCGCGCAAGGACTTCTACAACCGCTGGGTGAAGGAAGACGTGCATCGCGCGCTGTTCGCCTCGTTCGAGGACGAAGCGCAGCAGCTGCTCGACAAGTACCTGGACGAAGTGGAAGCCTCGCTCGATCACCGCGAGGTCACCGATCCGATCACCGGCGAGTCGCGTCCGGCCGACGAGCGCTTCCTGCGCTCGGTCGAGGACAAGATCAAGGTGTCGGACTCCGGCAAGCTGACCTTCCGCCAGGAAGTCGTGCGCAAGGCGATGGTCGCCTACAAGGCGCACGAGAAGTTCACGCTGAACAGCCATTCGCGCATGCGCGAAGCCATCGAGCAGTACCTGTTCGAGGAACGCCGCGACGTGCTGCGGCTGGTGACGTCGGCGGCGCGGCCCGACGACGAGGCGCGCAAGAAGATTTCGGCGGTGCAGGAACGACTGACCGGCGAGTACGGTTATGACGAACACAGTGCCAAGGAGGCCCTGAGCTACGTGACGACGTTGCTCGCACAGGAGTAGTCCATACGGCAATGGCGTTGCATCAAGGCTGATTGCTGTCTTCTTCCTGTAGGTCAGGCTTTAGCCTGACAGTTCTCAGGCCGGCTGTGACCGAAGGGAATCCCACGGGAAAGCCGGCCCCACAGGAAGAGCCGATCCTTGATGCGGTGCCATTGCATTGATACGGGGGTTTCGGAAGCGACATGAGCGACCCCACTTCAGCAGGCCCGGGCAGCAAGAGCCCGGGCGACGCAGGCTGGTACGACCTGTTCTCCCGCGGCGCACGCGACTGGCTGCGTCACAACGAGAAGGTGCGCGATGCCGTGCGCCAGCATCTGCCGCAGATCGTCGCCGGCGCCGACGTTCTCAGTGGCGGCGCGACCACGGTCCGCGTCCCCGTGCGGATGCTCGAACACTATCGCTTCAGGCTGCGTCCGCCGAACGAACAGGAAGGCATCGGCCAGGGCCAGGCGAAACCGGGCGATCGCATCGGCCGTCCACAGCAGCAGGACAGCGAGCAGCGCGGCCAGGGCGGCAACGAGGAAGGCGGCATCCAGTACACCCTGGAATTCCGCATCGACGACATCGTCGACTGGCTGTGGGAAGAAATGCAGCTTCCCAACCTCGAAGCCAGGAGCGGCAAGACGCGCGAGGACGACTGGACCCGCGAAGGCTGGGACCGACGCGGCGCGCGCTCGCGCCTCGATCGCCGCCGCTCGATCAAGGAATCCATCAAGCGCCGCGGTGTCCAGTCCGCGAGCGGCGCCGAATCGCCCTCCTTCACCGATGACGACCTGCGCTTCCGCCAGCTCGCCAAGCGCGAGAACCCGGCGACGCAGGCGGTCGTGATCCTGCTGCTCGACGTGTCGGGCAGCATGGGCGAGCGCGAGCGCCAGATTTCCAAGACGTTCTTCTTCTGGGCGATCCAGGGCCTGCGTCGTCAGTATCGTCATCTCGATCTAGTGTTCGTCGCGCACACGTCCGATGCCTGGGAATTCCAGGAGGAAGAATTCTTCCGCGTCAGCGGCACCGGCGGCACCGTCGCTTCGGCCGGCTTGAAGAAAGTGCACGAGATCGTCGAAGAGCGGTTCAGCCCGGCGCAGTGGAACGTGTATCTGTTCTACGCCTCCGACGGCGAGAACTTCCCGTCCGACCAGCCGCAGGCACAGGAAGCGCTCGAACAGCTGGCGATCGATTGCAACTACGCCGGCTTCCTGGAAGTCGCGCCGCTCGCAGGCACGCAGCCCGACAGCGAGATCGGCAAGCTGTTCGTCGAGCTCGCGGGCGAGGTGTCGAACGTCAGCGCGTTCCGCGCCAACAGCACGGACGACATCTGGGGTGCGGTAAGGCATTTCTTCGGCAAGGCGGCGGAGGTCTAGGCTGATGACCGAAGACTGGCAAACGCACATCTCGCGCATCGAAGAGCTCGCGCGCAGTCAGGGCATGCGCTACGACCGCGTCGAATTCGAAGTGGTCCCGGAAAGCTTCATGACCGAGATCGCGATCTACGGTCTGCCGGTACGCATGCCGCACTGGTCGTTCGGCGTGCGCTACATCTACCAGCTCATCCAGCACCGCATGGGACTGTCGAAGCTGTTCGAAGTCGTCTTCCCCGGCAATCCCGGTCGCGCCTATCTCGCCAAGAGCAACAGCTACGCCGAGAACGTGCTGGTCACGGCGCACGTGCTCGGGCACGCGGATTTCTCCACCAACAACCTGCTGTTCCGGCGCAGTCAGCAGCAGGTCGGCGAGCACATCGTCGAACAGGCCGCCGCGCATGCGCGCCAGATCGGCGTGGCGATCCAGGAACACGGGCTGGAGAAAGTCGAGTCGGTACTCGATGCGGCGCTGTCGCTCGAACAGCACATCGACATCGATCAGGGCGTGCGCCGGGAACGCTATCCCGAACTGCTGCCCGAACCGTCACAGGCACCCGACAGCGAATTCGCGCGACGCTTCGCCGCGCTCGGACCGGACACCGCGCGTCCGAAGCCGACCGCCACCTCGAAGCGCGCACCGATTCCGCCGCATCCCGAAAAGGACCTGCTCTGGTTCATCGCGAACTACGCGCCCGAACTCGAACCCTGGGAACGCGACATCTTCCTCGCCGTGCGCGAAGAGTCGTTCTATTTCTATCCCGTGTTCGCCTGCCAGATCATGAACGAAGGCTGGGCGTCGTTCTGGCATGCGCGGCTGCTGCGCGAGGCGGATTTCCTGCCGCAGTCAGCGTATGTCGACGCCATCAAGTGTCATTCCGACGTCGTGCGGCCGACGGCGAGCGGCGAGAACGTCGCGCTGCAGACCAATCCCTATCACCTGGGATTTTCGATCTGGGAAAAGATCGTCGAGGAGCGCGGCCTGGAAGGCGCACGCAAGATCATGTGCGAAGACGACGACTTCGCCTTCATCCGCAATCACCTCACCGCGGATCTCGCCAAGGAACTGAAGCTGTTCCATTTCAAGGGCCCGTCGAACGGCACGATGACGGTCCAGGAAACCGACCTGCCCCTGCTGCACGACGCGCTGCTGGCGCCGAAATACGGCTTCGGCGCGCCGACCGTCAGCGCCGCGCGCATCCACGTCGATGGCAAACTGGAACTGGTGCACGATCACATGACCGATGGACGCGGTCTCGATCCCGAACGCGGCCGCAAAGTGCTCGAATACATCGCCCGCGTGTGGCGCCGGCCGGTGACGATCACTACGGTGGATAACGACAAGCGAACGGTGGAACTTGCGGTGTCTCCGCCGCCGGTTGGCTAAGAAGGAAAATGGCCGCAAAAAGGCGCAAAGAACTCAAAAAAGAAGCCACAGGCCGAAGGAAGGGTGCGCCTCATTCTCTATTTTTTGTTTGCGTGCCTTTTGCGCCTTTTTGCGGCCATTCCTCCGCTCACTCGAACGCGTGCCGATGATCCCTGACGAAATCGTCGAAGGAGCGCGGCTCCTGGCCGGTGACGTCGCGGACGACATGGGTGGGAGCGACATTGATGAGGTTGGAAGCACACGCGTCCCAGAGTTCGAGCGTGGCTTCGATCATGACCGGTGCGGCGCCGGCGGCCTGCAGGCGGCCGCGGGCTTCATTGGCGGTGATGTCGACGTAGCGGATCGTTCTGCCGAGCACGTGGCTCATGCGGCTCGCCACTTCCTCGTATGTGAGCGATTCGCTGCCGGTGACGGTATAGGTGCGGCCGGCATGTGAAGGATCGAGCAGCACGGCGGCGCCGACGGCGCCGACATCGCGTGCATCGACGAAGGTCCATTTGCTGCTGCGGAAGGGACCGGCGATCACGTTCTGTTCGGCGACGGCCGGCGCGAACTGCAGCAGGTTCTGCATGAAGAAGGTCGGACGCAGATGCGTCACCTGCATGCCGCTGCTCTGCGAACTGCCTTCGACCTGGCCGAGCCAGCGCAGCGCACGCGCGCAGCACAGGCCGACATTGGCACCGACGCCGGACAACTGCACGAGGCGCGGCACGCCGGCCTTCTTGGCGGCAGCGACGAATCGTCCATGCAGCTCGGCCATGCGCGGCGAAAAACCGGAGGCGAGAAAAGCGGCATCGACCCCTTCGAGGGCGCGCTGCAGGCTGGCTTCGTCGGCGAAGTCACCACGGACGACTTCGATATTGTCCGCGGCGATGCGCAGACGGGCGGGATCGCGCACCAGGGCACGCACCGCAACGGGCTTGCCAGCCAGTTCGGCGAGTACCGCCTGGCCTACGTTTCCCGTTGCACCGGTCACTAGCAGCATCACATCTCCGTCTATCGCACGACTGTCGAGGTTATCGATCCGATCCCGTGGAAGCTCCGATCATCGGCCCTGTCCGGCAGGATTACCCGAAGAACCCAAGGTCGGGCAATAATTTAAGGGCCCCGACCGCCGGGGTAAACGGCGGGCCGGGCGAATAGTCTGGTGCGCGGTCGTCATGAATCCCCGGCCTACAATGCAGTTCAAGTAATCTGGCTGCAAAGATTGGGGAAGAGGCTGATTGAACAACTTCAGCGACATCGTTGCCTATGTCCGCGTCGTCGAAGCCCACAGTTTCGTCGCCGCGGCGCAGACCCTGGGGATGTCCCCCTCGGCCATCAGCAAGGCGGTCAGCCGCCTTGAGGAACGCCTCGGCGCGCGCCTGCTGAACCGCACCACCCGCTCGCTGAGTCTGACCGATGTCGGCGCCAGCTTCTACGAGCGCTGTCGCGAAGCCCTGGCCCAGCTCGATCACGCGGAAAGCGAGGTGTCGGAATCGCGAGGCGTGCCGCGCGGGCGGCTGCGCGTCGACGTTCCCGTCTCGCTGGGTCGCCGCATCATCGTGCCGGCGCTGCCGCGTTTCATCGCGCAGTACCCGGAAATCAGCGTGCACATGAGCATGAACGACCGGGTGCTCGACCTGGTGCAGGAAGGCATCGATGCCGCACTGCGCGTCGGCAACCTCAGCGATTCCAGCCTGGTCGCGCGCCGCATCGGCCAGCTGCGCGGCGTCACCTGCGCTTCGCCGGAATTCATCGAACGCTACGGCGTGCCGAACGATCCGACGGACCTGCCGCCGGAGCACTGCCTGCAGATGTTCAAGGTCGGCAACAACCAGACGCGCGAATGGCTGTTCCGCAAGGGCGATGTCGAGCACAAGATCCTGCCGGCGGCGCGCCTGGCGTTCAGCGATCCGGAATCCGCCGTCGCGGCGGCGGTCAGCGGCGCCGGCTTCGTGCGCAGCCTGGATTTCACGGTCGAAGCGCAGATCGCCTCGGGCCTGCTGCAGCCGGTGCTCGAAGACTGGAACGACGGCGCGTACTGGCCCGTATCCGTGGTCTATCCGCAGCACCGCCAGCCGACGGCGAAGATCCGCGCCTTCATCGATTTCGTGAGCGGACTGTTCCCGCAGACGGAATCGGCCGTCAGGGCGCCGACGACGCGCGCGACGACCGCAGCATCGCAACCTGAATCGCGAGCCCGATCAGCACTGCAACCGATACCGTGATCGCCTCGCGCAGCGAGCTGCTGGTCACGAGCCAGGCGATCAGGACCAGCGCCGTGACTACAGTGAACAGGCCGCCGGGTGCTCGGAACGCATCGGCCTGATCCGGGAAACGCCGGCGCAGCACCGGCACGGCCGCACAGGTCGCCGCGAAGGTCGTGAGGCGCGCCAGCGTCGCGATCGCCACCGCACCGACGAAGGAACCCGACAGCGTCAGCAGCAGCATGACGGCCGCCGTTGCGACGATGGCCAGGTGCGGCGTGCGGAACCGCGGCTGCGGACGCGCCATGAAGGGCGGCAGTTGCGAACGCTCCGCCATCGCGAACAGGATGCGCGGCGCCGCCAGCATCAGGCCGTTCAATGTCCCGGCGATCGACACCAGCGCGGTCGCGGCCATCAATGCGCCGCCCGCTCCGCCGAAGAAATGTCCCGCTGCATCGGACAGCGGACGCTGCGATTCCGCCAGTCCGGGCAGCGTGCCGGTACAGACGATCTGGATCAGGATGTATAGCGGCGCAATGACGGCGAAGGCGACCAGCGCGCCGAACGGCAGCGTGCGGCGCGGATCCTTGATCTCGCCGCCCGGAATCACGGCGGCTTCGAAACCGGTGAACGCAAACACGAGCAGGAACACGGCCGCCGAGAACGAGGTGTAATCGATCTGCACGTCGCTCACCTGAAAATTCGCCGGCTGCACGAACCAGAGTCCGACGGCGACGAACAGGATCAGCGGCACGATCTTGCCGATCGTGAAGAGGTCAGCGATCAGCGCGCCGTTGCGCACACCGGTGACATTGATGGTCGCGAAGACGAGCGTCATCGCGCTCAGCACGACGGCCCGCGGTACGGGCGTCACGGCCAACGGCCAGAAGTGCCCGAGATAGTCGACGAACAGATTCGCCAGCGCCGCGAACGACGCCACGCGCGACACCCACATCAGCCAGCCGACCTGGAAGCCGATCGTCGGCCCGAAGGCTTCGGTCGCATACAGATACGGACCGCCCGTGCCGGTAAAGCGGCTGCCTGCTTCGGCGAAACAGAAAATGATCAGCAGCACCAGCACCGCGCACAGCAGGTACGCCAGGATGCTGTAGGGACCGATCAGCGCATCGACGCGCGAGGGCAGGCCGAAGATGCCGGCGCCGACGATGGAGTTGATGAAGAGAGCGACGAAGTCCCAGCGACCGATGCCGCGAACGAGCCCGGCTCCGGCAGTGCCGGTGGTTTCTTCTGCTGGCTTCAAGGATCCACCCCGTCGGTCGACCGACGGGAATGGTATAGCAGGCGGGATTGGCGTTTCTTCCTGTGGGGCCGGCTTCAGCCGGCGCTGAGGAGTCAGGCTAAAGCCTGACCTACAAGCCTGACCTACAAGGATGGAGAAAGCCGTCTCAATCGCAGTTGAAGCAGATGCGCTGCTGCGACTGCGGCACCTGCGAGGCACGCGCCGCACGCAGTTTCGGCAGCAGCATGGCGATGGCGCGCTGCGCATCGCGGCAGCGCTGACGGCTGGGCGTGAGATCGGTGATGCGGTTCGTGCGTTCATCGACCTCGTCTTCGAACAGCACGGACAGCGTTTCGAGATTGTCGATGGTCTGGTCGATCAGCGTGACGGGATCGGTGAACATGGCGCGCTCCTGATTCGATATACAGGCTGTATGGTTATACAGTCTGTCGAATCCTGGCAAGAGCGGCCGTAACCTGTTGATTTTCTGATGTGCGCGGCCAGCGGCGCCTCAGTACACTCGCACGCAGTTCACCGGAGGATTGGCCGCATGTCGTATCGCCCGCTCGCCGGCGCTGCCGCGCTGTTCTGCACTCTTCCCGCCTTGGCCGACCTCGATCCGGCATCGATCGACGCGGCCGTGAGCCAGGTCGAACCCCAGGTCATCGAATGGCGACGCGATCTGCACGCGCATCCCGAACTCAGCAATCGCGAGACGCGCACGGCGGGCATCGTCGCGAAGCAGCTGCGGGCGCTCGGCCTGGAAGTGAAGACGGGCATCGGTCTCACGGGCGTCGCCGGGCTGCTGCGCGGCGCACAGCCCGGACCGACGATCGCACTGCGCGCCGACATGGATGCGCTGCCGGTGACCGAACAGGTCGACGTGCCGTTCAAGTCCACCGTCACCACTGAATTCCGCGGCGAGACCGTCGGTGTCATGCACGCCTGCGGTCACGACGCGCACGTCGCCATGCTGCTGGGCGTCGCGAAAGTGCTGGCCGCACAGCGTGCGCAATTGCGCGGCCAGATCCTGTTCATTTTCCAGCCCGCCGAAGAGGGCGCGCCCGACGGCGAGACCGGCGGCGCACGACGCATGCTGGCGGAAGGACTGTTCGACATCGCCAAACCCGAAGCGGTGTTCGGCCTGCACGTCATTGCCTCGCTGCCCACCGGCGTGATCGGTTATCGCGCGGGGCCGATGATGGCCGGCTCCGACAGCTTCACGATCAACGTCACGGGACGCCAGACGCACGGGTCGCGTCCGTGGGGCGGCGTCGATCCGGTGGTGACGTCGGCCGCCATCATTTCGGGACTGCAGACCATCGTCAGCCGGCAGATCGACATCACGGACATTCCCACCGTGATCAGCATCGGCGCGATCAAGGGCGGCATCCGCTTCAACATCATTCCCGACAGCGTGGAAATGGTCGGCACGATCCGCACGTTCGACCCCGGCGTGCGCACCGACGTGATCGAGCGCATGAACCGCACCGTGACCAGCATCGCCGCGGCCAACGGCGCCACTGCGACGCTCGACGTGCGCGACAACGCCATTCCGCCGGTGGTGAACGATCCGCAGCTGACGCAGCGCGTCCTGCCCTCGCTCGAACGCATCGTCGGCAAGGACAGGGTCCGCACCATCAGCCTGCAGACCACCGCCGAGGATTTCTCGTTCTACGGCCAGCAGGCGCCGGCGTTCTTTTTCTGGGTCGGCATCACGCCGCCCGATCGCGATGCGGCGACGGCGGCGTTCAATCACTCGCCGCTGTTCTACGTCGACGAATCCGGCATGGCCATCGGCATGCGCGCGATGCTTGCGGTGGCGACGGATTACCTGCAGGGGAAGTAGCACTCTCTTCCTGTGGGGCCGGCTTCAGCCGGCCTGGGATGTCAGGCTGAAGCCTGACCTACAAAAAGAGCTCTACGCCTTGCGTAGCCCCAGGCACAGGAACGCGCTGATCTCGCGCGCGATGTGCTCGATCCGGTCTTCGGCGTGCGTGCCGGTGTCTTTCACCAGCCAGCTCAGGAAACCGGGCATCAGTATGAGCTGGGCCATCACGTCGTCGATGCGGATGCTGCCTTCGGCGCGGCCGATGTTCATGGCATTCATGTAGCCCTCGCTGAGCGCCGCGGCCTGCGGTTCCATCTGCGCCTGCGTTTCTCCTTTCAGGGCTTCGTGCCCGACCAGCGGAGCGAGCGGCGAGAGATCCGCGCGCAGGTAGGCGCGCGTGAGGGCGTGGAACGACGCAGCCAGGGCCTGCACGCGCGTGCCCTCGTACTTCGTCATGCATTCCATGATGTAGAGGAAGATGCGGAAGGCGCGCGAGTAGCAGGTCGCGAGCAGCGTCTGCTTGTCGCCCAGATGGTGGTACAGCGTGCGCTTGGTGGCGCCGACGTGACCGGCGATTTCTTCCAGCGACGTCGAATCGATGCCCTTGCTGTTGAAGAGACGCGAGGCGATGGCGAGCAGCGTTTCGCGCTTGGCGTCGACGACGGCGTCGCGATCGAACACGCCGATGACGCGCGCGACCAGCGGCGACAGGTTGATGGGCTGGAACGGCGGCATCCCGCGCCGGTCGGTGGCGATGCCTTCGAGCACGAAGCTTTTCAGCGTCGCCGCAATCTGTTCGGAGCGATAGGCATTCGCGGCCGGCGCCCAGAAGCGCATCAGCGGCACCCACGTCACCAGGCTGATGATGGTGGAGGCGCTGATCGCGGTATCGCATTCGCGCATCACGCCGTTGCGCGCACCGGTTTCGAGCACCTTCGCCAGGCGCGTGATGATGGCGTCGTACAGGCCCTGGATGATCTCGTGACGTTCCTGGTTCAGCACCGCAACCTCGGCGCGCGTCGCGATCTCCGGCTGCGTCGGATCGAGCATGCGATCGATGAACAGGCAGACGACTTCGGCTGCATCGCCGCCCAGACGCACGGCTTCGCCGAGATGCCGCGCCATGACTTCGCAGGAACGCCGGTAGCACTGGAAGACCAGGTCTTCGCGATCTTCGATGTACTGATAGAGCGTGGCGCGCGAGACGCCGAGGCTTTCCGCAATGTCGCTCAGCGACGTGAGCGAGACGCCGCTGGCATTCAGGTGCTTGGCTGCTGCATCGAGCATCTGCTCGTGCCGTACCGCAGCCGCACCGGGAAAATTCTGCCGGGCCAGTGCTTCACGACGCTTCTTCATAGGGAACCGGGATTCATCTTCGCAGGATCGTTGTCGTAGTAGAGCATACCGCGGGTCAGCATCGCATCGCAGCATCGCTGCTCGCACGGGGACGGCCATCGATGCGACGGTTTATATTGCATCGCCGTTGCGAATGCGTGCGATGCGTTGACAGAACTCCACATGCGAACAAAGACAGCGTTTGGCTTTCTTGCCGTGCCGCTCGGCACGGCGCCGCTGCTCGTCATCCTGACGTTCAGCGTCCTGCTGTTCCTGGCGTTGAAGGCCACCCTGTTCGGACTTCCGCTGGGGCTGCTGCTGTTCACCGGTTTCCTCAACTACACGTTCGCGCTGCTGGACAGCGTTATCAACGACGATGCCGAGCCGCCGGTGCTGTCGATCGAGATGATGAATCCCGTCAGCGCGCCGCGCTCGCTGGTGCTGCTGGCGCTGGTGCTGGTCGCATTCTTCACCTCGCAGGCGGCGGTCTACTGGTTCGGCGCGGCGCTGGGCGTCATCGCCGGCATCGGGTGCGCCGCGATTCTTCCCGCACTGCTCGCGATCCAGGCCATCACGGGCTCGACCGTGCAGGCCTTCAACGTGCTTACGGCCGTGCGGTTGATCGGGCGTCTCGGCGCCGATTACGCAACGCTCGTGGTGTTCGTCGTCGCCGCGACGTTGATCGGAATGTTCGCGCTGTCATTGGCCATCCTGCCGACCCTCCTGAAGCTCGCGATCGCCATGTATCTCTGGCTCGCCTCGTTCTGCCTGATCGGCGGCGTGGTGCGCGAACGGGGCGACGATCTCGGACTCGAGGATGCCTGGACACCTGAGCGCTTCGAATCAGACGAAGACGCTGATCAGGAGCGTTTACGTACGCAGTTCGTCGATCGCATCTATGCCGAGTGGCGCGGCGGCGCTCATGCCAACGCCTGGCAGAGCGTCATGGAGCGCGTGGGCCAGGGAGCGAATGTTCTGGTCGAACTCGAATGGCTGTACGAACGCATCGCACGCTGGCCCGATCCGCGGCTCGCCAACCGCCTGGCGCGCGAAATCCTGCCGCGGCTGCTCGCGGCGCGACGCAATGGCGAAGCCGTCGACATGGTGCGGGCGCGGGTGCGCGCCGATCCGCAGTTCCGGCTGCAATCGAGCGGCGATCTGCTGCAGATCGTCGGGCTGGTGCGCGATGCCGGCGACCGGCCGACGGCCCGGACCCTGTTGCACGACTTCGACCGGTTCTATCCGGACGACGCAGCACGAACGGCCGCTACCGAGTTGATTCAGCAACTGGAACGCTGATCTTCGAGCAATCCATGCTCAGGGCAGCGCGCACGTCCCCTGGCTACAATCGGCCCATGCAAACGCCAGCCGCCGCCTTCTATACCAGCGCCGCCCGCCTGCAGCTCGAACACGACGACGTGCTCGCCCGGGCCTGGCAGGTGGTCGGTCATGTCGGGCAACTGCAGAAATCGGGCGACTACTTCACGGCGCAGATCGGTAACGAGCCGCTGCTCTTCGTCAACGATCACGGCACCCTTCGCGGCTACTTCAATGTCTGCCGGCATCGCGCCGGTCCGGTCGCGATCGGCTGCGGCCATGCATCGCGCCTGGTCTGTCGCTATCACGGCTGGACGTACGAACTGTCGGGCAGGCTGCTGCGCACGACCGAGATGGAAGGCGCGGATTTCGATCCGTCACAGATTCATCTGCAGCCCGTCGCGGTGCATCTGTTCGGGCCCGTCATCTTCGCGGCGCTCGATCCGGCCACGCCGCCGTTCGATGCGCTGTTTCCCGGCGTCGCCGCGCGCTGCGCGCCGCTGGACATCGACCGGATGCAGTACGTCATGACGCGCAACTACCCGGTGAAATCCAACTGGAAGGTGTACGTCGACAACTACCTCGAGGGTTATCACATCCCGCTGGTGCATCCGTCGCTGAATCGCGAGATCGACTATCGCCAGTACATCACCGAACTCGGCGAACGCTACGTGCTGCAGTACGCGCCGGTGCGCGAAGGCACGGCACAGCTGTACGGCGGCAGCGCCGGCAACCAGGAAGCCGTCTACTACTGGCTGTTCCCCAACATCATGCTGAACATCTACGAAGGCCAGATGCAGACCAATGTGGTGATTCCCGTCGATGCGAATCACACCGTCGTGCGCTTCGACTGGTTTGCGCTGCCGGCAGTGACCGAAGGCGCAGACGCCCAGGCCCGCTGGGACAAACTCGTCGCCTTCAGCGAAGAGGTGCAGGCCGAAGACGCCGGCATCTGCGAAATCGTGCAGAACAACATCGGCTCGCGCGCCTATCGATCCGGTCCCTACTCGCCGAAACGCGAAAGCGGTGTGCATCTGTTTCATACGCTGATGCGCGCGTGGGACTGAAAAGCCCGCCGCCTGTCTGATCGGACCCTTACTTTTTCTCATGTACACATGAGAAAAAGTATTCCTGCCTCGTCTTCATGAATGTCGTGCACCTTCCCGCCTTGGTCGCGGGCCGGGCGATCCCTACAGTGCGATCCCATCAAGGAACCGGATTGGGGAATCGCCATGTTCAAGTCTTCGCGCCCGTTGTCGATCGCCGTCGCACTGCTGCCGCTCACCGCGGCCGGCATCATCCTGTCCGGTTGCAGCAGCGAGGCAGATCCGGTGCCGATGGCGGCCGCGCCTTCTGTCACCGTTGCTGCCGCACTCGAGCGCGACGTCACGGAATGGGATGAATTCACCGGGCGGCTCGAAGCCGTGGAGTCGGTGGAAGTCCGACCGCGCGTGACGGGTTACATCGAGAGCGTCAACTTCACCGAGGGCAGCATCGTCCGCAAGGGCGATCTGCTGTTCGTCATCGACCCGCGTCCCTATCGCGCAGCACTCGACAAGGCGAGCGCCGAACTCACGCGTGCACAGGCGCGCGCCGAACTCGCCGCAAGCGATGTGAAGCGCAGCGAGAAACTGCTCGCGATCAAGGCCGTGTCGCAGGAAGAGTACGACCAGCGCGTCAACAGCGCGCGCGAAGCCAATGCAACGGTCGGCGCCGCGCGTGCCGCCGTGGAAGCGGCGCGACTCGATCTCGATTTCACGCGCGTGACGGCGCCGATCGCCGGCCGCGTCAGCAAGGCCGAAGTCACCGCGGGCAACCTGGTGTCGGCGGGTTCGGGAGCGGCGCCGCTGCTGACCTCGGTCGTCTCGGTCGATCCGATCTACGTCAGCTTCGAAGGCGATGAGCAGGTGTACCTCAAGTACAACGAGCTTGCGCGGCGCGGCGAACGCGAGAGTTCGCGCGACGCAGCGAATCCCGTGCAGATGGGCCTCGCCAACGAGGACGGCTATCCGCACACCGGCTCGATGGTGTTCGTCGACAACCAGATCGATCCGCGCACCGGCACGATCCGCGCGCGCGCCGCGTTCTCGAACAAGGACGGCTACTTCACGCCGGGACTGTTCGCGCGAGTGAAGCTGCTGGGCCACAACAAGTATCCCGCAGTGCTGGTCGACGATCGCGCCATCGGTACGGATCAGAGCCAGAAGTTCGTTTACGTGATCGATGCGGAAAACAAGATCACGTATCGCGGCGTGAAGATCGGCCGGCTCACCGATGGCCTGCGCATCGTTCATGAAGGCCTGTCGCCCGGAGAACAGGTTGTCGTCAACGGACTGCAGCGCGTGCATCCCGGCATCGTTGTCCAGCCGGAGCGGGTGGCGATGGATGCCCGCCTGAGCAGTGAGCAGCGCTTCGCCGCGGGACGCGCCCCCTCCCCAACCCTCCCCCGCGTTGCGGAGGAGGGAGCGGACCCGAAGGCCGGCGCGCCACTCTAGATCCGATCCCGATCAGCCGCAGTTCCTCTTCCCCTCCTCCGCTCTGCGGGGGAGGGCAGGGAGGGGGCTTCTCTTCACTTTCATCGACGAAGTGACCCATGAACATTTCCCGCTTCTTCATCGACCGTCCGATCTTTGCAGGCGTGCTGTCGATCATCATTTTCCTGGTCGGCGCGATTGCCATGTGGCTGCTGCCGATCAGCCAGTACCCCGAAGTCGTTCCGCCTTCCGTCGTCGTTCGCGCGCAATACCCCGGCGCGAATCCGAAAGTGATCGCGGAGACGGTCGCCGCGCCGCTCGAGCAGGAAATCAACGGCGTCGAGAACATGCTCTACATGTCCTCGCAGGCCACCAGCGACGGCTCCATGATCCTCACCGTCACGTTCCGTCTCGGCACCAACGTCGACAACGCGCAGGTGCAGGTGCAGAACCGCGTCTCCCAGGCCCTGCCGCGCCTGCCCGAGGACGTGCGCCGGCTCGGCGTCACGACGCTCAAGAGTTCGCCCGACCTGCTGATGGTCGTGCATCTCATCTCGCCGGACGGCCGCTACGACACGGCCTACCTGCGCAACTACGCGACCTTGCAGATCCGCGACGTGCTGGCCCGCCTGCCCGGCATGGGCGACGTGCGCCTGTTCGGCTCGGGCGACTACTCGATGCGCGTGTGGCTCGATCCCGACCGGATCGCGAGCCGCGGACTGCTGCCGAGCGATGTCGTGAAAGCCATCCGCGAACAGAACGTGCAGGTCGCGGCCGGCCAGATCGGCGCGCCGCCGAATGCCGGTAACAGCGACTACCAGCTCAATGTCACGACCACCGGCCGGCTGATCACCGAACAGGAATTCGGCGACATCATCGTCAAGACCCTGCCCGACGGCTCCGTCACGACGCTCAAGGACGTGGCCCGCATCGAACTCGGCGTCGGCCAGTACTCGCTGCGCGCGCTGCTCAGCAATCAGCCCGCCGTGGCGATCCCGGTCTCGCAGGCACCGAACGCCAATGCGCTGGAACTCTCCGACGCCGTGCGCGAAACCATGGCGGAGCTGAGCAAGAATTTTCCGGAAGGCGTGCAGTACGAGATCGTCTACGACCCGACCATCTTCGTCCGCGATTCCATCAAGGCCGTCGTCGAGACGCTGATCGAAGCGCTGCTGCTGGTCGTGATCGTGGTCATCGTGTTCCTGCAGACCTGGCGCGCGTCGATCATTCCGCTGCTGGCGGTGCCCGTGTCGATCATCGGCACGTTCGCGCTGATGCTGGCCTTCGGTTTCTCGATCAATGCGCTGTCGCTGTTCGGCCTGGTGCTGGCCATCGGCATCGTGGTCGATGACGCCATCGTCGTGGTCGAGAACGTCGAGCGCAACATCGAAGCCGGGCTCGCGCCGCGCGAAGCGACGTACAAGGCGATGCAGGAAGTCAGCGGCCCGATCATTGCGATCGCGCTGGTGCTGGTCGCAGTGTTCGCGCCGATCGCGTTCATCACCGGGCTCACCGGCCAGTTCTACAAACAGTTCGCGCTCACGATCGCCATCTCGACGGTGATCTCCGCGATCAACTCCCTGACCCTGAGCCCGGCGCTCGCCGCGTTGCTGCTCAAACCCCACGGCGCGAAGCCGGATGCGCTGACCCGCGGCATGAACCGTGTGCTGGGTGGCTTCTTCCGGCGGTTCAACGCGTTCTTCGACCGCTCCGCCAAAAGCTATGTCGGCGGCGTGCGCGGCGTACTCGCACACAAGTCGATCGCCATGAGTATCTTCGCCGGGCTGTTGCTGCTGACGTGGGTGATGTTCCAGGTCGTGCCGCAGGGCTTCATCCCGGTGCAGGACAAGCAGTACCTGGTCGCGGTCGTGCAGCTGCCGAACGGCGCATCGCTGGACCGCACCGAGCAGGTCGTGCACCAGGTCAGCGAGATCGGCCTGAAGACACCGGGCGTGGTCAATGCGGTGCAGTTTCCGGGGCTGTCGATCGCGGGCTTCACCAACAGCCCGAATTCGGCGCTGGTGTTCTTTGCGCTGGCCGATTTCGACGAGCGCAAGTCCGCGGAGCTCTACGGCCTCAACATCGCCAACGCGCTGAACCGCGAACTCGGTACGATCCAGGAAGCGCAGATCGCCGTGTTCCCGCCGCCGGCCGTGCAGGGCCTCGGCGCCATCGGCGGCTTCAAGCTGCAGGTCGAGGATCGCGCCGATCTCGGCTACGACGAACTGTATCGCATCACTCAGGAAGTCATGGGCAAGGCGCGTCAGGCGCCCGAACTCACCGGCGTGTTCTCGACCTATGAAGTGAGCGTGCCGCAGATCCAGGCCGACGTGAATCGAGTGAAGGCCAAGGAGCACGGAGTGGCGCTCAACGACGTGTTCGAAACACTGCAGGCGTATCTCGGCTCGGTGTACGTCAACGACTTCAATCGTTTCGGCCGCACCTACCAGGTGATCGCGCAGGCGGACGCGCCGTTCCGCTCGAAGGCCGAAGACATCCTGCGGCTGCAGACGCGCAACGAACGCGGCGAGATGCTGCCGCTGGGTTCGATCATCCGCGTATCGGAGAGCTACGGACCGGATCGCGTGTTCCGCTACAACGGCTATCTCACCGCCGACATCAACGGCGGCCCGGCGCCCGGCTATTCCACCGGCCAGGCGAAGGCCGCGATGGAACGCATCCTCGCCGAGACCCTGCCGAACAGCGTGAAGTACGAGTGGACCGATCTCACGTACCAGGAAGTGATCGCGGGCAACAGCTCCGTGTTCATCTTCCCGCTGTGCGTGCTGCTGGTCGTGCTGGTGCTCGCTGCGCTCTATGAGAGCTGGACGCTGCCGCTCGCGATCGTGCTGATCGTGCCGATGGCATTGCTGTCGGCGATTGCCGGCGTGTGGCTCTCCGGCGGCGACAACAACATCTTCACCCAGATCGCGTTCTTCGTGCTGGTCGGTCTCGCCAGCAAGAACGCCATCCTGATCGTGGAGTTCGCGAAGGACCGCGAGCTGGCCGGCGTGCCGCCGGTGGCTGCGGCCCTGGAAGCGGCGCAGTTGCGGTTGCGTCCGATCCTGATGACGTCCATCGCCTTCATCATGGGTGTCGTGCCGCTGGTTCTTTCGTCGGGGGCCGGTGCGGAGATGCGCCACGCCATCGGTGTTGCCGTGTTCTCCGGCATGCTCGGCGTGACGTTCTTCGGCCTGTTCCTGACCCCGGTGTTCTATGTCCTGCTGCGCGCCGTCGCAAAAGAGAAGAAGCTCAAGTCGCATGGGGCGGTAGCAGTGGAAGGAGTGTCACATGCGTAAGAGAAACGATGAGCTGCGAGCAATGAGCAACGAGCCAGAGAGGAACCGCGCCGTGCGTTTGTCGAAAGTTGCGACCGTGCTGATCGCGACGGCCATTCTGGCGGCGTGCGCCGTGGGTCCGGATTACCGCGAACCGCAGGTTCCGACGCCGGATGCGTTCGTCGGCGTCGAAGGCGTGCAGGCATCGGCAGCGGATCTGGAACAGGATTTCTGGAAGTCCTTCAGCGATCCGACGTTGAACGAGCTGATCGAGGATGCCCTGCGCGCCAATCACGACATCCGTATCGCGCTCGCGAATCTGCGCCAGGCGCGCGCCATTCACGGCGAGACGCGCCTGGATCTGGCGCCGACGGTCACGGCGGGCGGCGCCCACGTCGATGCACGCGCGAGCGAACGCCAGACGGTGCCGGGCGCGGATCGCGATCAGGACTATTACCAGGCGTCGTTCGATGCCTTCTGGGAACTCGACTTCTTCGGCCGCAACCGTCGCAACAACGAAGCCGCGGCGGCCCTCGTGCAGGCGGCGGAAGCCGGCGTGTACGACACGCAGGTCACCGTGACGGCGGAAACGGCGCGCAGCTACTTCGAACTGCGCGGCTCACAGCAACGGCTCGAAGTGGCGCGACGCAATGCGGACAACCAGGGCGAATCGCTGCGCATCACGCAGGCCCGTCTCGATGCGGGCCGCGGCACGCAGCTCGATGTGTCGCGCGCGCAGGCGCAGTTGAGCGCCACGCTCGCCACCATTCCGGATCTGGAAGCGGCCGTCACCCGCGCGACACTGCGTCTCGGCGTTCTCACCGGCAGATCGCCGGAGGCGCTGCTGGCCACACTCAGTCCATCGCAGGCACTGCCTGCGCTGCCCGCGACCTACAGCATCGGCACGCCGGAAAGCCTGCTGCGTCGTCGTCCCGACATCCGGGTGGCGGAGCGGCAGCTCGCCGCGTCCACCGCAGCGATCGGCGTTGCCGTGGCCGATCTGTTCCCGCGCATCTCCTTCGTCGGCAGCTGGGGATTCGATGCCGTGTCCTCCGGCGATCTCGGCAACGGCGCCAGCGAGAGCTACGCCTTCGGACCGAGCATCCAGTGGGCCGCGTTCGATCTCGGCCGCGTGCAGCAACGCATCCGGCAGCGCGAAGCCGCCAGCGACGGCGCGCTCGCCCGCTACGAACAGACCGTGCTGCGCGCGCTGGAGGAAACCGATGCCAGCCTGACCGATTACGCCAAGGCGCGCATCAAGCAGCAGCATCTGCAATCGAGCGCGTCGGCCTCGGCGCAGGCTGCGCAACTGGCGCGCGCGCGTTTCGACAGCGGCGTCGCCGACTTCCTCACCGTGCTCGACGCCGAACGCACGATGCTGGAAGCGGAAGATCGCCTCGCGCAGAGCGAGACGCAGACGGCGACCGCATTGCTTGCGATGTACAAGGCGCTCGGCGGCGGCTTCCGTCCGCTGCCGCGTGAAGCGGCGGTGCGGTAGGAGTTTCACACGGAGAGCACAGAGGTCAGAGGAAGAAGAATTTCCACGGGGAAAGAATGGGGAACACGGGGATAAGAAATTTTCTGTTCCGAACCCCGTGTTCTCCGTGTTCCCCATTCTTTCCCCGTGGAAATTCCTCTTCTTTGTCTTGTGTGAACTTTTCTTGCCCCCGAAACCCTGCCATTTTCTGGCAGCTAAAGTTGCCGCCGCCGACGGCGCCGGGGGTATGCTGCGGCTCTCCCGCAGCGTCCTTCCATGAGCACCGAGCATCTGTTTCATCCCGCCGTCGCGAGCTGGTTCGACCGGACGTTTTCCGGGCCGACGCCGGCGCAGGCGGATGCGTGGCCGGCGATCCAGTCGGGAAAAAATGTATTGATCGCGGCGCCCACCGGTTCGGGCAAGACGCTCGCGGCGTTTCTGGCGGTGATCGATGAACTGGTGCGCGAAGGCAGCCACTGGGGGCTGCCCGACGAAACGCGCGTCGTCTACGTCTCGCCACTCAAGGCGCTCTCCAACGACATCCACAAGAATCTGGAAGCGCCGCTCGCCGGCATTCGCGAGCATCTGCGTGATCACACCATCCGCGACGTCGAGATCCGGTCGTGGGTACGCACCGGCGATACGCCGCAGCACGAGCGCGCGCAGGTGCGCAAGAAGGCGCCGCACATCGTCGTCACGACGCCCGAGTCGCTCTACATCCTGCTCGGCTCCGCCTCGGGTCGCGAGATGCTGTCGACGGTCGGCACGGTCATCGTCGATGAAATCCACGCCGTCGCCGGCAGCAAGCGCGGCAGTCATCTGTCGCTGTCGCTCGAACGGCTCGAAGCATTGACGGGCCGCTCGTTGCGACGCATCGGGCTGTCGGCGACGCAGAAGCCGATCGAAGAGGTGGCGAGATTTCTGACGGGGGGCGGTGAGCGGCGGGCCGTGAGCGATGAGCCGGATTCTTCTCCTTCTGGCTCACCGCTCGTCGCTCATCGCTCACCGCCCCCCTGCGTCCTCGTCGACTCCGGCCACGTGCGCCGGCGCGATCTCGCCATCGAGCTGCCGGATGCGCCGCTCGAAGCGGTCATGTCCGGCGAGGTGTGGACGCAGATCTACGATCGTCTGGCGGCGCTCATCCGCGAACATCGCAGCACGCTGGTGTTCGTGAACACGCGGCGGCTCGCCGAACGGCTGGCACGTCATCTGTCGGAGCGGCTCGGCGAAGAGAACGTCACGGCGCATCACGGCAGCCTGGCGAAGGAACGCCGGCTGAATGCCGAGCAGCGATTGAAGCGCGGCGAACTGCAGGCGCTGGTCGCCACCGCCTCGCTCGAACTCGGCATCGACATCGGCGACGTCGATCTGGTGTGCCAGATCAGCTCGCCGCGTTCGATCAACGCGTTCCTGCAGCGCGTCGGCCGTTCGGGCCACGCGGTCGGCGGCACGCCGAAGGGACGGATCTTCCCGCTGTCGCGCGACGACCTGGCCGAATGCACGGCATTGCTCGATGCGGTGCGTCGCGGCGAACTCGATCGCCTGAAGATTCCGGAAAACGCCATCGACGTGCTGGCGCAGCAGCTCGTGGCCGAAAGCGCGGCGCACGAATGCGGCGAGAACGAGCTGTTCGATCTGGTCCGTCGTGCCTGGCCGTATCGCAACCTCGAACGCAGCGTGTTCGATCAGGTACTGCAGATGCTGGCCGAGGGCTACACGACGCGACGCGGCCGTCACGGCGCGCTCATTTATCACGATGCAGTGAATCATCTGGTGCGCGGTCGCAAGGGCGCGCGGCTCACGGCCCTCACCTCCGGCGGCGCGATTCCCGATACGGCCGACTATCAGGTGATGCTAGAGCCGGAAGGCACGCTCGTCGGCACGGTCAACGAGGACTTCGCGGTCGAGAGCCTGCAGGGCGACATTTTCCAGCTCGGCAATCAGTCGTATCGCATCCAGCGCGTCGAACGCAGCGTCGTGCGTGTGGAAGATGCGCACGGCGAACCGCCGTCGATTCCGTTCTGGCTGGGCGAGGCGCCGGGACGGACGGATGAACTGTCGGTGGCGGTGTCGCGGTTGCGGGAGGAGTTCGAGGAACGTGCGGAGCAGGACGCCCCCACCCCAGCCCTCCCCCGCTTCGCGGAGGAGGGAGCGAAGAATACGGAGCAGCTGGAAGATGCGTCCCTCCCTCCGCTTGCGGGGGGAGGACAGGAGGGGGGCGGCGCCTACGAATGGCTCACACAGACCCTGCACCTCTCCGACGCCGCCGCCTCGCAACTCACCGACTATCTCGCCGCCGCTCGCGCCGCGCTCGGCCATCTGCCGACGCGCCAGCGCATCGTCTTCGAACGCTTCTTCGACGAAGCCGGCGGCATGCAGCTGGTGATTCATTCGCCGTTCGGCAACCGCATCAATCGCGCCTGGGGACTCGCGCTGCGCAAGCGCTTCTGTCGCAGCTTCAACTTCGAACTGCAGGCGGCGGCGACGGAGGACACGATCATCCTGTCGCTCACCACGGCGCACAGCTTCGAGCTGATCGACGTCGCGCGTTACTTGCATCCGAACACCGCGCGCCACCTGCTGATCCAGGCGCTGCTCGACGCACCCATGTTCACCACGCGCTGGCGCTGGGACGCGTCGATCGCGCTCGCCCTGCCGCGCTTCCGCGGCGGCAAGAAGGTACCGCCGGCGCTGGCGCGCATGAATGCGGAGGATCTGCTCGCGTCCGTCTTCCCGGATCAGGTGGCCTGCGGCGAGAACATCGTCGGCGAGATCGAGGTACCGGATCATCCGCTGGTGCAGCAGACCGTGCGCGACTGTCTCGAAGACGCGATGGACATCGACGGCTTCGAACAGCTGCTGCACGGCTTGTACAGCGGCGAGATCGAAGTCGACGCGCGCGATCTGACCGAGCCCTCGCCGCTCGCACTCGAAGTGTTGTCGGCACGGCCGTATGCGTATCTCGACGATGCGCCGCTGGAGGAACGCCGCACGCAGGCCGTGATGAGCCGCCGCTGGCTGGATCCGGATTCGGCCGCCGACATCGGCAAGCTCGATCCGGACGCCATCGCGCGCGTACGCGAGGAAGCGTGGCCGGATGCGGGATCGGCGGATGAGTTGCACGACGCGCTGGCGTGGCTGACGTTCATGACGGAAGACGAGGCGAGCGGCAATCCAATGTGGCCCGGATTGTTGCAGCAGTTGATCACGCAACGAAGAGTCGCGCGACTGCCACGCGCGGGCGCCCCCTCCCTGGCCCTCCCCCGCTTCGCGGAGGAGGGAACACTCCTTCCTCCGCTTGCGGGGGAAGGTCGGGATGGGGGCTCTCTCCTAGTCGCCGTCGAGCGCCTGCCGCTGTTCGACGCCGCACTCGGCGGACTCGATGCCGAGCTTCGCGCAGCGATCCCGCCGGCGTACGCAAAGTCGTGGACGAAGGAAGATGCGCTGATCGAGATCGTCCGCGGCCGGCTCGAAGGACTCGGTCCGACGACGGCTGCGCAGATCGGTGCATCGCTTGGTATCGCAACGAAAGACATCGATACGGCACTGCTGGCGCTGGAAGCCGAAGGTACCGCGATGCGCGGACAGTTCGAATCCGTCTCCGGCCAGCCGCCAGTCGCCAGCAGCCAGCCGCCGCACGACTCCATCGTGCAGTGGTGCGACCGCCGCCTGCTCGCGCGCATCCATCGCTACACCGTCAAGCGTCTGCGCGCCGAGATCGAGCCGGTACAGGCGCGCGACTATTTGCGCTTCCTGTTCGACTGGCAGCGCGTCACGCTCGCGACGCGCATGCAGGGGCCGGACGCCGTGCCCGCAGTGCTCGCGCAACTCGAAGGCTTCGAAGGCGCGGCGAGCGCCTGGGAAACGGAAATCCTGCCGGCGCGCATCGCCGAATACGAACCGGCGTGGCTGGATGAACAGTGCCTCGCCGGACGCATCGTGTGGGCGCGACTGTCACGGCGCAGCGGCGATGCCGAACGCGGCGCGGCGCCGGTTCGCTCGACACCGATCGCGCTGCTGTCGCGTCGCAACGTGCGCATCTGGTCGACGTTCTCCATGCCCGATGAGCCAGCGCAGCTCACGGCGAAAGCACAGCAGGTCGCGGAGTTCATCCGTGCCAACGGCGCTTCCTTCTTCGACGAGATCGTCGAAGGCGCCGGCCTGCTCACCACGCAGGTCGAAGAAGGCCTGGCAGAACTCGTCGCACTCGGTCTGGTGAACTCCGACAGCTTCGGCGGCCTGCGCGCGCTGCTGATTCCCGCCGACCGCCGCCGCCCGAGCGCGCGCGATGCGCGACGTAAACGACGCATCGCGATCTTCGGCATGCAGGATGCGGGGCGGTGGACGATGGTGAGGAAGGGCGACTGGCGACTGGCGGCTGGCCACTGGCCAGATCCGGAGGCCGGACGTTCCGGCCAGCCGCCAGCCGCCAGCGGCCAGCAGCCCGCATCGGCCTCCGCAGATGCAATCGAACACATCTGCCGCACCCTCCTGCGTCGCTGGGGCGTCGTGTTCTGGAAACTGCTGCAGCGCGAATCCGACTGGCTGCCGCCGTGGCGTCAGCTGCTGACGTGTCTGCGTCGTCTCGAAGCGCGCGGCGAAATCCGCGGCGGACGATTCGTGGCCGGCTTCTCCGGCGAACAGTTCGCCCTGCCCGAGGCCATCGGCCTGCTGCGCGATGCGCGCCGCAAACCGGAGAACAGGGAGTTCGTGTCGCTGTCGGCTGCCGATCCGCTCAACCTGATCGGCATCGTCACGCCGGGCAATCGCCTGCCCTCGCTGACCGGCAATCGCGTGCTGTATCGCGACGGCCTGCCGCTGGCGCTGCTGGCGGGCGGCGAAGTGAAGTTCCTCGAAGAGCTCGACAAGGCGGAACAGTGGCAGGCGCAGAATGCGCTGCAGCGCCGGCAGGTGCCGGCACTGCTCGGCGATCTCGCCTGAGATTTCTTACTGTAGGTCAGGCTTGTAGGTCAGGCTTGTAGGTCAGGCTTTAGCCTGACTCCTTAGAAAGAAGGCCGGCTGAAGCCGGCCCCACAGGGAGGAAGAATTCAGATCACGCCGGTCAGTTTCTTCTCTTCCTGCTCCACCGGCTCGTCGCGATCGTATTCGGGCTGCAACGAATCGGGATCGACCGGCGCCTTCTCCTGCCGGTGCTCGCGCCGCACGTCGTTCGCGTTGCGCTGGCCGATGGTGCCGAGCCCGTTCATGCGCGTGTTCACGCGGCTCGGACTGCCGGTATAGAAGATGGCGCCGACGCCGTTCATGGTCGCGTCCAGCGCTTCGGTCGGGTGCACGACAATGCTGCCGACGCCGGCGACCGTCACGTCGGCGTCGCGGGTGACGAGATCGCCGAGATCGGCATGGCCGGCGCCGGCCATCAGGATCTTCAGTTCGTCGAGCCGGCCAGCCGCGACCAGATTGGTCGCGCCTTCCAGACGGATACGCACATCGCCGCCGTCGAAACCGGTGACGCGCACGTCGTTGCCGCCCTGCACTTCCAGTTTTTCCAGCGACGGCACGCCGACGCGCACGATCGGGCGCGGACTGGTGCCGATGGCGACCCAGTCCTTGCGACGCACCTTGATCTGCAGCGTGTCGCCATGCACTTCGGTCTGCAGCCGCTCCAGGAACGGATCGCGGCCTTCGACTTGCAGCGACGCAGGCACGCCGACCGTGATGTGCAGGCGCGTGGCGCCGTCGATGTCGATCGAATCGAACTCGCCGACCTGACGCGTCTCGGTGCGCACCGGGCCGGTGGTCAGGGGGCCGTCGCCGCAGGCGGCGAGCAGCGAAAGCGCAGCGCTCGCCAGGACGACGCGGGCGATGAAGGCAGTCATGACGGTGTCGGCTCCAGCGTAGTGGACGCGATCATGGGCGCCGCCGCCGCGGCGTTGAAGTCTTCACCGGCGAACGACCGCGGATTGCCGGCGGAGCTACTGCCGCCGGTAGACAAGCGTGTACGTCAGGGGTGCTGACAGCTGCGGACTGGTGATCGTCACCGCCAGCGTCAGTGCCCCGTCGGGCGCGAGGCTGAACTCATTGACCCGCTGTCCATCCTCCGCCTTGAAGGTCTGCTGCAGCTGCGCGCCCTGCGCGTGCGCGCTGACATCGAACTGCTCGCCGTCGTCGCGCGTCCATTTCACGGTGCTGCCGTCCGCGGGCATCACGATGGGCTTGCCCTTGTCGTAGCGCACCGTGATCCGCGTACCGTCATTGCCGATCTCGATGCGCTGGTACAGCGGGTTGGTCGACTTCAGCCGGCTCTTCGCAACGGCGCGCACCAGGAAGTTCATCTTCGCGGTTGCGCTGTCGATGGCCTTGTCGATCGCTTCCTTCGGGGTGCCGGCGCTGACGAATGTTCCCTGCAGCGCCGGTTCCTGGGCGATGGCGTCGGCACAGGCAAACGCCAGTACCAGCACGGCAATGCGGCTGAGAGGGGACATGGGGAACTCCTGCGGCCGGAGCGTGAGCCTCGCGCGCGGATGGGACCAGCCGTGAAAAGCGCAATGCAGGCGATGCCTGACCGGGCCATCCCGCGGCTCCTGACAGAATGCAGCAGGGCACGGAGGCATTGACGGGTTTTGTGACACGGATCACACGACTGTGTGATGGTGTTCAGGATTGCCGCAGTCGCAGCGCGGTAAGTTAACGCTGCAGAATCGCATCGCAGCCCCCGCCTGAATGCCCGACATCCCCTCCAGCACCGTCGATCCCGCCGCTGCGGCGCATGCGCCGCAGGCGAAGCCTCGCCGCATGTGGCCCGGACGGCTGGTGACGCGGATATTTCCGTCGCTGGCGTTCGAAAAGAACCTCGAACGTCAGTTCCGGCAGTGGTACGCGGAACACGTACGCACCCGCATCCGCAATCTGACCTGGATTCCGATCGTGGCGATGCTGCTGGCGATGTTCGCCGGCGGCCCGTTCGCCGATCTGCGCACGGCCGTCTTCGGCAACGATCCCCCGGCCCCGTTCGATTTCGTCCGCTTCGGCCTGATCCTGCCGAGCTGCGCGCTGCTGCTCGCAACGACGTACACGAGTCTGTATGCGCGCTGGTACGCGCTGTCGGCGCAGATCGTGCTGCCATTGCAGGCCGTCAGCCTGACGGTGCTCGACGTGCTAATGAATGCCCAGGGCTACTCGCTGAATGCGCTGCTGCTGCTGCTCGCGCTCGGTCCGTTCTTCCTGCTCGGCATGTCGCAGACGCAGGTCCTGCGCACGGTGTGCCTCATCCTCGCGATCTATGGCGTCGGCGGCTACGTCGGCGGCCTCGACGGCGGCCAGCGTTTCTTCGACCTGGCGGTGATGGTTTTCGCCGCGGGCATCGGCGCCGCGCTGCACTATTCGCTGCAGAAATCGCTGCGCCACAACTATCTGTCGACCCAGATCATGAGCGAGTCGCTCAATCGCGATGCGCTCACCGGCATCCACAACCGGCGCATGTTCGACGAACACGCGGCACGCATGTGGCAGCAGGCCGCACGCACCGGCGCGCCGGTGGCGCTGCTCATGATCGACATCGATCACTTCAAGGCCTTCAACGACTACGGCGGTCACCAGGCCGGCGATGCCTGTCTCGTGAAAGTGGCCGCGGCGCTGAGTCGCGCCGCCCGCCGCCCGCTGGACCTGACCGCACGCTACGGCGGCGAGGAATTCGCCGTGCTGCTGTACGACACGCGCCGCGACAGCGTCGAAGAACTGTGCCGCGAACTGCACGCCGCGCTCGCCGCGCTCGCGATCGAACATCCCGCCTTCACCGACGGCCAGCGCGTCACCTTCAGCATCGGCGCCGCGTGCGTCGAACCGCGCCCGGAACGACGCGTCGAAGGACTGATCCAGCTCGCCGACGAGGCGCTCTACGCCGCGAAGGAACGCGGCCGCAACCGCACCGTCGTGATGGATCGCGAATACGAAACGCTGCGCACCGGCGTTTTCCGGGTGAAGCGGCGCCGAGAGAGTGTGGCGGCATAGTCGAGAAGTAGGATTTCACACGGAGAGCACGGAGAACACGGAGTTCGAGGCAAAGAAGCCGGAAGGAATTTCCACGGGGGAAGAAATGGGAACACGGGGAGCACGGGGATAAGAATTTTCTGTCCGAACCCCGTGTCCCCCGTGTTCCCATTTCTTTCCCCGTGGAAATTCTTCTTCTCCGATCTCTGTGCTCTCTGTGATCTCCGTGTGAAATCTCTCTCCTCTGTATGAGAAACTGCGCGGCATCCCCGCTTCACATGGATGCCCGCATGACGGCTGCCGACGCTCTGTCTTCCCGCTCCACCGACATCGTGACGTTGCAGGCGCACATCCTGCAGCAGCAGGCGCGACATCCCGAGGCCACCGGCCAGTTCTCCTGGATCCTGTCGGCGCTGTCCATCTCGGCGAAAATGATTTCCTCGCACGTGCGACGCGCGCGGCTCGACGACGTGCTCGGCACGGTGGGCAATCAGAACGTGCAGGGCGAGCAGCAGCAGAAGCTGGATGTCATCGCCAATGAAATCCTGCTGCGTACGCTCGGCGGGCGCGAAGGCGTGTCGATCGTCGCCTCGGAAGAAAACGAAGAGCCGGTGATACTGCGCGAGGACGACTCCGCCGAGCGCAAGTACTGCGTCATGTTCGATCCGCTCGACGGCTCGTCGAACCTCGACATCTGCGGTTCGGTCGGCACGATCTTCAGCATCCTGCGCAAGGACCGCCGCCTGCGCGAACCGAAGGAGTCGCTGCTGCAGCCCGGCGCGCAGCAGGTGGCCGCGGGCTACGTGCTCTACGGATCGTCGACGGTGTTCGTGCTGACCATCGGCCTGGGCGTCGACATGTTCGTGCTCGATCCCGCCTACGGCGCGTTCATCCGCGTCGCGCAGGGACTGAAGATGCCGGCGAAGAACAAGTGCTACTCGGTGAACGAAGGCAATCGCCTGAGTTTCCCGGAGGGTTACCGGAACTACCTCACCTGGGCGCAAGAACAGGGTTATTCGAGCCGGTATGTCGGCGCGATGGTGGCCGACGTGCATCGCATCCTGCTGCAGGGCGGCGTCTTCATGTATCCGCCGACGAAGAAAGCGCCCAAGGGCAAGCTGCGCCTGATGTACGAAGCCAATCCCATGGCGATGCTGATCGAACAGGCCGGCGGCAAGGCGCTCGCCGGCCCCGGCCAGCGCATCCTCGATATCCAGCCGACCGACATCCATCAGCGCGTGCCGGTGGTGCTGGGGAGCAGCGAGGAAGTGGAGAGGGTGATCGGGAAGCTGGGCTGAGGACGCCTCGCTCCGGCCAGTCGGCCAGCAGACCCGTTGGCCAGTCGGCCGCCTCCCCGTTGTATCCTTCCCCGCCCGCTCTCCAACCAACGGAATGCCCGTGCTCACGGCCGACAAAGTCCTCGTCACGATCGGAACGCCCTGCTCGATGTCCGCGGTCGGCGGCACGGAGAGCTATCTCGCGCGGGTCGGCGGCAAGCCCGAGTTCATCGCCTACGCGGCGTTCGATGCCGGGTTGATCGACATCGAGAATCCCGCGTCGGCCTCGCCGACGTTCCGCTGGAATCAGGGCGAGGACGCCGGACAGCCGGCGACGCTGCAGCAGATCGAACAGCTCTGCGGCGAGCGGCTGCGGGCCAATCTCGGCATCCGCTACATCGAGGAACTGACCGCACTCGGTTCCGCCGCCGTCACCGACATCGCGGCGAGCCTGCCGCACGACATCGGCAGCGGCGGGTTGCGTCGCCAGGCCGGCCTCGGCTATCGCGAAGTGCGCGACTCCGCGCTCAAGGACATGTACGGATTGTTCGACGACGATCCGCGACTCGGGCCGTCGCTGCAATCGCAGCTCTTCCTCTATGCCGGTCTCGGTGCGCTCGCGGCCCTGCCGGCGCCGCTCGCCGAACTGCTGCCGGACCCTTACGATTTCCGCATCGCCGCGGCGACTGCGTTTCAGGGCCTGGATTCCCTGGCGCAGCTGCGTGCCGCGCGCGTGCTCGATGTGCAGACGGACAAGCTGCGCGACAAGTTCGCCGCGCGGCTTGCGAACTCGCTCTCTTCGCACGGGCCGGCGCTGATCGCGACGATGCTGGCGCCGTCGTATCCGCTGAGCAAATCGTTGAAGAATCCCGCGTTGCTCGATTCGCTGCGCGGACCGGAAGGTTTCACGCGCGTGCCGCAGACGCCGCTGAATGCGGTCGGCGCCTGCGCGTCGAGTTCCATCGCGCTGGCCGACATCGCGCCGCAGCTGCTGCTCGACTATCCCGGTTTCCATCGTCCGCGACTCGCGCTGTGGACGGCTGCCGATGCCGCGACCCGGCCGGACTGGCAGATCCTCGACGCCTTCGGTTCCGGCGCGCTCATGACGCACGGCAAGCTCGATGCGCTGAATCAGACGCGCGCTGCCGCGGAACGGCGCGGCGTCGCCGACTGCCTGGCGCCGTTCGATGTCGATGCCAACGGCACCGTCGTCGGCGAAGGCGGATCGGGCGTGCTGATCACGACGCTCGACTTCGCGCTGCGCAACTTCCTCGACATCACCTCGATCATCGTCGGCTGGGGCCAGAGCGGCGAGGCCGGAGGCAAGGCGCACTTCGCCGGCGTCGGTTTCGGCGGCGAGAACGCGATCCTGCATGCCTTCGAAATCGCGTGGCGCGCCCACGGCTACGGCGTCGCCGATTTCCAGTACCTCGTCGCCCACGCGACCGGCACGCGCACGAATTCCAAGACCGATCTCACCACCGCCGCCAACGCGCGCCTCACTGCAGCCGCACGGCAGGGCATCCAGGGGGCGCTGCCGCCGATGAAAGTCGGCACGCCGAAGGCCGTCGGCGACGGCCACACGATGGGTGAAACGGGACTCAAGAGCGCCGCCCAGGCGATCCAGTACCTGCTCGGCGAACAGGCCGTCGGCGTACCGACGCTGCGGCATCTCGATCCGGATCTCAGCGACGTGGCGCAATCCTTCACGCTGCAGGCCGCACCGCTGGCCGGCGACCGCGATGGCGGCGCGCTGTGCGCGACGCAGGGATTCGGCGGCTACAACGGCGCGATCGCATTGCGCGGCGCCAACGCCGACGCCTTCAGGCGTTACTCGCCGGACCGGAATGTGCTGGCCGCCTACCTGGAACGCTGGCCGGAACTGCGCGCGGAACGCGTGTTGCGCGAGCGTGCCGCGCGGCTCCAGCGCGGCAGCGCGCTGGAGCTGGCGGCGAGACATCGGTGGAAGGGGATGGAGTGAGACGCTGGTCCTCCGCGGCGCTTACTTGTGGGGCCGGCTTCAGCCGGCCTGAATCGAAGAGTCAGGCTGAAGCCTGACCTACAGGAAGAAGCCGGCTCGGAAAGGGTCAGTCCTTCTTCCCCGTAAACGTCCCATCGCCGAAATCGCCGAGCGACACCTTGCCCTTCATGGTGTCGCCATCGACCGTGCCGCTGTAGACCACGGTCACCGACTGGCCCTGCCCTTCCACCGTGTACTTGAGCGTCACTTCGTTGCCGCTCACCGTGCCGGTGACGGCGGCTTCGCCGAGCTGTCCCTTGTAGTGTCCGGTCACGTTCGTGCCTTCCTGCTTCAGGCTGAAGTGCGGGCTGCCCGTACCGGCCGGCGTCTCGACCGACATCGTCCACTCGCCGGTGACGTTGGCATCGGCGGCGAGTGCGACCGTTCCGACCAGGGCGAACGCGGCAGCGGCGGCAACGAACAGTCTGCGTACGGAATTCATGACTCTCTCCGGTGTGGAATGCGTGGATTCGAGAACAAAGCCGTTCTGAGGGCGGCTTGTAGTGCATCATGCCGCCTGACATTCCGACTGCGAAGAGGGGCCACGAAAGTTCACGGCGTGCCCGCGCCTCTTTCCGCTCTGCGGTCCGAAAGAACTATGCAACAATGCCCGCACTGCACCGCGCCGATATCTGACCGATGAAGAATGAGCTGAGGCAGTTTTCCCCGCGAACCTTCTGGGTAGTCACGCTGATCGCAGCCGCCGTGCTGTGCGGCATCGTTGCGATTCCGCAGATGCTCTCGCAGCGCGCGCGCCTGGAAGTGCTGCGTTCGCATGTCGGCGAAGTGGCGCAGCTCGCGGCCAGCGTGGTCGACGGCGACCTGCACCGGCAGTTGCTGGAGCCGGCCAACTACACGCCCGAACTCTATGCACGTACCGTGCGGCCGCTGGTGAAGTTCCATTCGGCCGATCCCGACATCTTCTATGTCTACACGATGGTCGAGCGCGAGGGAAAAACCTTCTTCGTCGTCGACACGGCCGCCTCCGACGACCTCGTCACGAAGCGCACGCTGCGCGCCTCTGCGTACATGGAGCCGTTCGAAACGATCGACAAGGAACCCGATGCCGACTGGCTGCAGCGCATCGCCGCCGGGCAGACCTATGTCTATCCGAAGTTCCTGCGCGACGAATACGGAAATTTCCTCTCGGGACACGCGCCCATCTACGACAGCCAGGGCCGCTACAGCGGCTTCGTCGGCGTCGACTTCGATCTGCAGTACCACCTCGCACGCGAAGCCCGTTTCCAGGTCATCACCATCGGCACGATCTGCGTGGCGCTCGCCGCCGCGCTCCTCATCGGCTACCTCGCCGCCCGTTACGACCAGCAGATCCATTACCGGCTGGACCAGCAGTACCAGATCTCGATGCGCGACGAGCTGACGCAACTGCTCAACCGGCGCGGCGCCCTGTCCTCCGTCGAACGGGCGCTCGCCACCGGTGCGTCGAGTTACGCCGCCATCGTGGTCGATCTCGATGGGCTGAAAACCATCAACGACAATCACGGCCACGTCGCCGGCGACGACTTTCTCGTCCGCGTCGCCAACGCGATCAAGGCCAGCGTGCGCGACGCGGACGTCTGTGCACGCCTCGGAGGCGACGAGTTCCTGGTGTTCGCCGCCGGCTGCGATCTGGATGCGGCGACAGAAATCGCGCGGCGCGTGCTCGCGCGAGTGGGCACACCGGAATCAGCCGGCGCGCCCGGCGCCTACGGCGTGTCCATCGGCATCTGCGTCGCCTCGCCGCCCGACGTCAGCTTCGAATCAATGTATCGCTGCGCCGACAAGGCGCTCTACCGCGCCAAGTCCACCGGCCGCAACCGCTTCGTGATCCACGATCCGCTCGATGCGCCGGCGTGAGAGAGCCAAGAAGGTTTCACACAGAGTTCAAGGCAAAGAAGAAGACATTTTCCACGGGGAACACGGGGAACACGGGGTCGGAACAGAAAAGATCTTTTTCTTGTCCCCGTGTTCCCCGTGCCCCCCGTGGAAATTTCTTCTTCCTCCGAACTCTGTGATCTTCTCTGTGTGAAATCTCTTCTTCACACCCCCCATCGCTCGCGACACAGCGCGAGGAAGCGCGCGCCGGCCTGCGACATGGGCTGGTGCTTGAGATAGTAGACGCCGACTTGGCGGTCGATGCGGGAGAACGGCAGGCCTTCGATGGGCACGAGGTTCGCGGGCAGGTGGGTCACCAGGTCCGACACATAAGTGACGCCCTTGCCTTCGGCCACCAGCGCCAGGCGCAGATCCATGTGGCTGACTTCCCACACCGACGCGAAGGCATTTCGCAGGCGGTCGCCGCTCGGGCGGCGCGCGAGATCGTCGAGGTAGGACGTGACGAGCGGCAGCGTGCGCAGGATGCCCTGCGGATCGCGGCGCAGCGCATCGCGGCTCGGATGATCGGCGGCGATCAGCAGGCGGCGCGTTTCGGAAAAGCAGGCGTGGATCGCGAAGTAGTCGGGCATCGAATGCTGCAGCGGCCCGAAGCCCAGCTCCCAGCGGCCTTCGGACACGCCGTAGACGATCTCGCGGCTCGGCGCGACGACGACCTTGAAGCGGGTCAGCGGATTGCGTTCCGAGAAATCCTTGAGCAGCGCGACGCCGAAGCGCGCATTCGCCGCCGGCGACATCGCGAGCGACAGCGTCGAGCGCGCGCCCGACCTGATCTGCGCGATGTCGGCGAGCGTTTCGCGCTCCTCGTTCATCATGGTCTCGGCGAAGCGCAGCAGGCGGATGCCTGCCTCGGTCAGTTGCGGCGGATTGCCCCGCCGCAGCAGCACGGTGCCGAGGCGGTGTTCGAGATTCGCGATCGCCTGACTGACCGCCGACTGGGAAATGTCGAGCCGCTCGGCGGCGCGGCTGAAGCCGCCGGCTTCGATGACGGCGTGAAAACAGCGGATTTCATTGCGCTCGATCTGCATGGGGCGATTGTCGCCCGGATCGGCAGCGATGCAAGGGCCGCGCGACGGCGCGGCAGGCATCAGGCAACGCGGGCGAGCGGTGTCTCCACGGCGGCCGCGGGACGCGCACGGAATGCGGCCTCGCGACGCTCGACTTCGAACACGGCAATCGCGCGGATCAGCCCGGCGCCCTGCTCACGCAGCTGTTCGGACGAATGCGCCATCGATTCCACCAGCGTGGAATTCTGTCGGGTGATCGACTCGATCTGCGAGACGGCCTGGTTCACCTGGTCGATGCCGCTGCTCTGCTGCTGCGCCGAGCGATGGAAATCCTTCACGATGTCCGTCACCTGCTGCACGCTCCGGACGACTTCGGTCATGGTCGCGCCGGCCTGATCGACGAGCGAACTGCCGACGCTGACGTTGCGGACCGAGGTCTCGATCAGCGTCTTGATTTCGCGCGCCGCGGTGGCGCTGCGCTGCGCGAGGCTGCGCACTTCGGACGCGACCACGGCGAAGCCGCGACCCTGATCGCCGGCGCGCGCCGCCTCGACCGCGGCGTTCAATGCGAGCAGGTTGGTCTGGAAGGCGATCTCGTCGATCACGCCGATGATGTCGGCGATCCGCGATGACGAACGGTTGATCTCGCCCATGGTATCGACGACCTGCGAGACGACTTCGCCGCCGCGCGCCGCGACTTTCACCGCGGACTCGACCAGGCCGTTGGCGTGTCGTGCCTGGTCTTCATTGTTGCGCACGATGTCGGTGAGCTGGCTCAGCGCATCCGTCGTCTGCGTCAGCGCGGAAGCCTGCGCCTGCGTGCGCGACGACAGTTCGTCGCTGCCGGTGGCCATGCCGTTCGCGGCTTCGGCCACGGTGTCCGTGCCGGAGCGGATCGAATCGATGACGTGGCGCAGGCGGCCGACGATATCGCTGAACGCGCGTCCCGCGACGCTGCTCGTATGCGACTGCACCGACAGATCCACCTTGCCGCTCTCGGCACGCATCGCCCGCAGGATGTTGAGCAGTTCCGCGGCCTGCAGCGCTTCGCGGCGCAGCACGATCGCGAGGTACGACAGCACGGCCGTTTCGACGACGACATAGGCCGCATGCGTGAACACGATGCCGAGCCCCGGCGTCGTGAAGCAGTTGAGCCCGAAGCCCATCTGCTGCAGGTAGTTGAACGACAGGTGATGGACCGCAGCCACCGCGGCGCCCATGACGATGGGCCGCCAGTCGCAATAGCACAGCAGGAAGGCCAGCAGCACGAAGATGCCGAAGTGCAGCTCGGTCATGCCGAGCGATTGATGAATGTGCAGTGCGCAGAACACCATCAGCGAAGCAGCGACCGTCAGGCGCGTCGCGAGCGACCCCGGCCAGGCATAGGCCAGGAATGACGGAATCACGGCCGCCGGAATGGCGACCAGCAGCGCCGCGCCCCAGGTGCCGTGCCAGGGCGCCAGGGCAAACGACAGGGCGGCAAGCGCCCAGATCACACCGATCAGCAGACGATCGGCGCGGACATGGGTCGAATGGAGGGGATCGAGGGGCATGTCGACGAATGAGCGACGGGGATGTCCGTCTTCTTCCTGCTGTATCGGCAGCACCCTCACGGGGATTGAGCGACGGGTTTCACGGTTTGCGCAGCTGCCGCGCCGATCACTGTCATTAATGACCGGATCAGCGAAAGCGATGGCATCGCTCCACCTGATAGCCGCATCGCGCCCACGGCGTCGCGCCGGCCGCGTCGCCGGGCTACTGTCGTCGCAGGTTCTCAACGGCGGAGCGGGTCATGACTACGGCAGCGACGGAAGTCCACAAGGGTCTGGAAGGCGTCGTCGTCGACACGACCTCGACCTCGCTCGTGGATGGCACGGCGGGCGCGCTGTACTACCGCGGCTATCCCATCGAAACGCTGGTGAACCATCGGTTCGCCGAAGTCATGCACCTGATCGTGTTCGGCGAACTGCCGTCGGCGCGCCGGCTCGCGGAAGTCGAGGACTACCTGTGGCATGCAGGACACCTGCCGGCGGAGCTGGCCGCGACGCTGCATCTGATGGCGCGCAACGGCGCGCATCCGATGGCGACGCTGCAGGCGATCACGCCGCTGCTGGCGCAGGAGCCGCCGTTGCAGCGGCTCGGCCGCACTGACGCGGAAGAGGAAGGACTCGTCATCGCCGCGCGTCTGCCGGCGGCCATCGCGCTGATCCATTCGGCGCTGGAGGATCACGCGGCCTATCCGTATCCGGCCTCGCGCCGTTACGGTGAACGCTATCTGCAGCTGCTGACCGGGCACGCGCCATCGGCCGAGGCGGTCGATGCCTTCGAAACGCTGCAGATCCTGCAGCTCGATCACGGATTCAATGCGAGCACGTTCACCGCGCGCGTCGTGACGTCGACGCTCGCGCCGCCCGCCTCGGCGCTGTCGGCAGCGATGGGCGCGCTGTACGGGCCGTTGCACGGCGCCGCCGACCAGGGCGCACTGGAAATGGCGATCGAAGTCGGCGAACCGCAGCATGCGAAGGCCTTCGTCGCCGGGTGCCTGGCGAGCGGCCGCAAGGTGCTGGGCATGGGTCATCGCGAGTACCGCGTCGTCGACCCGCGCGCGAAGGTGCTGAAGACGCTCGCCGAGCGCAGCGCCGTCGAGTTCCCGCATCGCCGCCTGCTCAACACGCTGAGCGCCGTCGAGGCTGCGTTCGTCGACCAGACCAGCAGCAAGAAGCGCCCGCTGCGCGCCAACATGGAGTTCTACAAGGGCGTGCTGTGCCTGTCGCTCGGCATCGCGAAGGAATACTTCACCGCCACCTTCGCCGCCTCGCGCGCGTTCGGCTGGCTGGCGCACATCGTCGAACAGCTCGCGGACAACCGCATCATCCGGCCGGCGGCGCTGTATGTCGGGCCGGGGCCGCGGGTGCCGGAGGAGTCCAGCAGACCGCAAAGGACCGCTGATCCCCTCCTCCGCGTAGCGGGGGAGGGTTAGGGTGGGGGCAGCAACGCAACTACGCTGCTTGATTCAAGACCCCCATCCTGTCCTTCCCCCGCTGCGCGGAGGAAGGGACGCGCTTGACGCAGTGCCATGGGGCTTCAGCCGGCTCTGGGGAGTCAGGCTGTGACCGAAGGAAATCCCGCGGGAAAGCCTGACCTGCAGCCCTGACCTGCACCTTTCCGTCTTGCAGGATCGCCGCGCCGCTGGCTATAGTCCGCCCGTCTCCCTTACGTACCCGTGCATGACTCCTACCCTGCCGACCGCGTCTTCGACCGCTGCGATCCTCGCAGGTCCGGTCGTGCGCGTCGTCAATGTCGTAGTAGTCGTCGTCAATGTAGTCACCGCTGCGCCGTAGGGGCCTTTAGTCACGCGATCCACTCACCCCCTGCAGGCGCAAGCCGGCAGGGGGTTTTCATTATCTCCGCCGGCAAAGTCTTCAGGGGTTCCAACCAGGAACCTCCCATGTCATTCACCGGTGCCGAACTGATCATCCATCTGCTCGAACAGCAGGGCGTGCGCATCGTCGCGGGCATTCCCGGCGGTGCGCTGCTGCCGCTGTACGAAGCGCTCGGCGCGTCCACGAAGATCCAGCACATCCTCGCGCGTCACGAACAGGCCGCCGGTTTCATCGCACACGGCATGGCGCGGCTGACCGGCAAGGCCGGCGTCTGTTTCGCGACGTCGGGACCGGGCGTGACCAATGTCATCACGGCGATCGCCGATGCCAAGCTCGATTCCATTCCGCTGGTGTGCATCGCCGGGCAGGTGCCGCGGCATCTGATGGGCACGGATGCGTTTCAGGAAGTGCCGACGATCGACATGGTGCGCCCCATCACCAAGGCGTGCTTCCTGGTGCGCGAAGCGAGCGAACTGTGGCGCGTGATTCCCGAGGCGTTCCGGATCGCCGAAAGCGGCCGGCCCGGGCCGGTGCTGATCGATGTGCCGAAGGACGTGCAGATGCAGGGGGCCGCGGACCCGGACCCCCACCCTGCCCTCCCCCGCTGCGCGGAGGAGGGAAAGACATCTGACCCCTTCCTTGATCCCCTCCTCCGCGCAGCGGGGAGGAGGCGCGCAGGGCGCGCCGGAAATCCCCCAGCGAGGGGAGAGGGCCAGGGAGGGGGCTCTTCCCAGAGCCACCTCTTCGACCACGCCTGGCACCTCCTCGAATCCGCGCAACGCCCCCTCCTCTACGTCGGCGGCGGCATCGTCAAATCCCGCGCACACCACCTCGTGCGCGAACTCGCCGAACTCACGCAGACACCGGTGACCACGACGTTGATGGCGCTCGGCGCACTGCCGCACGACCATCCCCTCAACCTCGGCATGCTGGGCATGCACGGCGCGCGCTTCACCAACCGCGCGATCGACGAATGCGATCTGCTGATCGCCATCGGCGCCCGCTTCGACGATCGCGCCACCGGCCGCACCGACCGCTTCGCGCCGCGGGCGCAGGTCGTCCACATCGACGTCGATACGCGCGAACTGGGAAAGCTCCGGCAGCCGACGCTCGCGATCGCCAGCGATGCGGGCACCGCATTGAACGAACTGATCGCGCGCGCCCACTATCGTCATCGCCCGGCATGGCTCGAACGCGTGCGTCACCTTCGCGAGACCTGTCCGCTGCACATGCCGGACGTCGAGCAGGTCTGCTCTCCCTACGGCATCATCCGCGCCGTCGGCAACGCCGCGCCGCATGACGCGATCGTCACCACCGACGTCGGCCAGCACCAGATGTGGGTGGCGCAGGCCTATCCCTTCCAGCGTCCCGATCGCTGGCTCACTTCCGGCGGTCTCGGCACGATGGGCTTCGGACTGCCGGCGGCGATCGGCGCCGCACTCGTGCGACCCGAAGCCACGGTGATCTGCTTCACCGGCGATGGCAGCCTGCTCATGAACATCCAGGAATTCGCCACGCTCGCGGAGCTGGACCTGAACGTGAAGATCGTGCTGCTCGACAACGCATCGCTCGGTCTCGTGCGCCAGCAGCAGACCCTGTTCCATCGCAAGCGCCTGGTCGCTTCGCAGTTCTCGCAGCCCGCCAACTTCGTCGGCATCGCGCGCGCCTTCGGCATCCCCGCCCTCGATCTGGAAACCTGCACTGCACCCCACGGCACGCTTGCGCGAATACTCAACGCGCCCGGGCCGCAGCTGATCCGCGTGCCGATCGGCGCGGAGCAGCACGTGCTGCCGATGGTCGCGCCGGGCGCGGCGAATATCGACGCGCTGGATCACCGGATCGATGGAGAAGTGACGTCATGATTCCTGTGGGTCAGGCCCCACAGTAAAAGGCCCCCACCCCAACCGTCCCCGCTGCGCGGAGGAGGGGGCGATCAGGAGAGTGGAGCGTCCCGCACCGGACGGCTACTCTTGCCGCCCCGTCCTGTCACACACGGCTCATCTTCAATGTCTTTCTCACAGGTTCTGAATTCCCTTCGCGGCGATGGCTCGACGTTCCAGGTCACTGTGAGCGAAGACTGGGCGCAGGGACGCGCGACGTTCGGCGGGCTCATCGCCGCCGTCGGCAACGAGGCGCTGCGCCAGCTGGTGCCGCGCGACCGGCCGCTGCGCTCGCTGCAGACGACGTTCGTCGGTCCCGCGGCGGCGGGTACGTGGCAGATCGATGCGCGGGTGCTGCGCGTCGGTCGTGCCGTGACGATCGCGCATTGCGACGTCGTCGATGCGGGCCAAGTCGTCGCGACCGTGGTCGGCGTGTACGGAGGTGCGCGGCCTTCGGCCGTGTCGGTCGATGTCGCGACGCAAACCGCCGCGCGCAGCGTCGATCAATGCCGCGACATGTCCTTCAGGGAAGGGGTTTCGCCGAAGTTCATCCAGCATTTCGCCGTGCGCTGGGCGGAGGGCGCCAAGCCGTTCTCCGGATCGGTGCGGACGCCGACGAAGGCGTACATCCGCCATCGCGATCCGGCGCTGCTCACCGAGTCGCACGTGGTCGCACTCATCGACTGCATTCCGACGCCGGCGCTGTCCATGTTCCAGGCGCAGGCGCCCGCCAGTTCTCTCGTCTGGACGCTCGAATTCCTCGAACATCGTTTCGACTTTTCGCCGGAGGCGTGGTGGCGCATCGACAGCGACGTCGACGCGGCCGGCGAAGGCTATGTGAATCAGACGGGGGTGTTGGTCGATCCGGAAGGTCGACCGGCCGCGCTGACGCGGCAGTTGTTTGCGGTGTTCGGGTAAGAAGAAGATTTTCCACAGGGAAAGAATGGGAACACGGGGGACACGGGGTTTTGAGAGAAAGAAGATTTCTTCCCCGTGTGCCCCGTGTTCCCATTCTTCCCCCGTGGAGATTCTTCTTTCTTGATCTCCGGCTCCGTGTGGAACTCCGTTCTCCTCCTACCAGATATGCACCCGCTGCTCCGGCGCGAGATACAGCTTTTCTTCCGGCTTCACATCGAACGCGCCATACCACGCATCCATGTTGCGCACGACGCCGAGCACGCGGAACAGGCCGGGGCTGTGCGGATTGCTCATGACCTGATTGCGTAGCGCCGCTTCGCGATTCAGTTCGCGCCAGGCCTGCGCCCACGACAGGAAGAAACGCTGGTCGCCGCTGAAGCCATCGAGCGTCGGCGCGGGCTGGCCGCCCAGCGACATGTGATACGCCTCGAGCGCGACGGAGAGTCCGCCAAGATCGCCGATGTTTTCGCCGACGGTGAGGCGGCCGTTGACGTGGAGGCCCGGCAGCGCTTCGTACGTGTCGTACTGCCCGACGAGCGCATCGACCAGTTTCTTGAACGCGGTTTCATCGGCCGGCTTCCACCACGTGCGCAGCACGCCCTTGGCGTCCGACTTGGCGCCCTGATCGTCGAAGCCGTGACCCATCTCGTGGCCGATCACGCCGCCGATGGCGCCGTAGTTGACGGCCGGATCGGCGTGCGGATCGAAGTACGGCGCCTGCAGGATCGCGGCGGGAAACACGATCTCGTTGAACGTCGGGTTGTAGTACGCATTCACGGTCTGCGGCGTCATGAACCACTCGTCCTTGTCGGTCGGGCGGCCCAGCCGGTCGAGATCGAACTTCGCATCGAACTCGCGCGCCCGGATCGTGTTGCCGAAGGCGTCGCCCGCCTTGATCTCCAGGCCCGAGTAGTCCTTCCACTTGTCCGGGTAGCCGATCTTCGGGCGGAACGTGTCGAGCTTTTCCATCGCCACTTTCTTGGTGTCGGCGCTCATCCACGGCAGCGCCTCGATGCGCTGGCGATAGGCGCGGCGCAGGTTCTCGACCAGTTCGAGCATCTGCTGCTTCGACTCGGGCGGGAAATGCTTCTTCACGTAGAGCTGGCCGAGCACTTCGCCGAGCGAACCGTCGAGCGTCTGCACCGCGCGCTTCCAGCGTTCGCGCTTCTCCTGCCGGCCGTTGAGCACCTTGCCGTAGAAATCGAACGTTTCGTCGTCCACCGCCTGCGGCAGCACCGCGGCATGCGTGACGAGATAGTTGTACTTGAGATAGCTCTGCCAGGTTTCCACCGGCACGGTGGTGAAGAACCTGCCGAGCTGATCGACGGCGTCGAGTTCGGCGACCACGAATTCTTTCTGATCGTTGAACCCCGCAGCGCCGAGGATCGCGGCCCACGGATACTTGCCGCCGAGCTTGTCGAGCTGTTCGCGCGTGCGCAGGTTGTAGGTGAGTTCGCGTTCGCGCCGCTTGGCCACCGGCCAGTGACGCCTGGCGATCTGGGTTTCGAGATCGAGGATGGTGCGGGCCTGCTTCGCGGCGTCGGGTTCGCGCGCGAGGTCGAGGATCTTCTCGATGTGCGCCAGGAACTTCTCGCGTATGGCCTTCAGTTCGGCGTCGTCCTTCAGATAGTAGTCGCGCTCCGGCAGGCTCAAACCCGCCTGGCCGATGCCGACGATGTAGCGATCCGGATTCTTCTCGTCGATGGTGACGCCCGGATTGATCGGCGCCTGCAATCCGAGATCGGGACGTCCCATCAACGCCGCAATGTCTGCATGCGTCCTGGCGTCGGCGATGGCCTTGAGTCCGGCGCGCGCCGGTTCCATGCCGGCCAGATCGATGGCATCGACATCGATGAACGACGCATAGAAGTCATGCACTTTCTGTTCGGGACTGCCCGCGGCGGCATTCGCCGGCACGGTCTTGATGATGTCCTGGATCTGCGCTTCCGCTTCGACGGCCAGTTCGGTGAAGGCGCCCCAGCGGCTGAGGTCCGGCGGGATGGTGTTGGCGGTCAGCCATTTGCCGTTGACGTACTTGTAAAAATCGTCGCCCGGTTTGACGCTGGTATCCATGCCGGCGATGTCGAATCCCCAGGTGCCGATGGCGGCCTTGGGCGGCGGCGCTTCGGGCGCCGGTGCCGGCGCTTTGGAACAGGCGCCGACAGTCAGGATCAACGCTGCGGACAGGCTCATGCCGGCGACGCGAAGCATCGGGAATCTCATCGTGCAATCTCCGGGACCCGCTCGGGGCAATCGAGAGTTGTTGTACGGAAAGCGTCCAAGCCTACCCGCTGCCCGCGAGAGCCGACAACTTCGGTAACCCTCACTCGTGTATCAGCAATTGCTCGCATCATCGATGTACACAATCGGACCGCGTGTGTCCGGCGTTCATCGAAAAGTGTCCGGAGGCCGTATGCGACCGCTCGCCGTCTTGCTGCTCGCCGCGTGGCTGTCCCCCGCCATCGCGGCCGACGACTTCAAGGTCATGAAGCTCGAACAGGACGTACGCAATCTCGAACGCCAGGTGCAGGAACTGCAGCGGCAAGTGCTGGATCTGCAGCAGCGCAACCGCGCTGGACTCGATACGCGTCCGCCCGCGCCGAGCACTGCACCGCCCGCCAATGCCGGCGGTCAATGGCTGGATGCCGCGAACTGGAAACGCATCCGCCCCGGCATGGCGGAACTGGAAGTGATCTCGCTGCTCGGCCCGCCGACCTCATTGCGCGGCGCGGCCGACTCGCCGTCACGCACGTTGATGTACGCGATGGAGATCGGTTCGTCGGGATTTCTGAGCGGCAGCGTGCAGCTGCGCGATCGCGTCGTGGTGGAGGTGTCGCCGCCGGTGTTGCGGTGAGAATAGGGAAGAGAATGGCCGCAAAAAGGCGCAAAGGAACGCAAGTATCAGAAAATCCTTTTTCTCCTCCCGATTATTTTGAGTCATTTGCGCCTTTTTGCGGCCATTCTCCTTTCTGACTCCTACTCCTCTTTTTTTCTCTTCCTCGACCGACACAGCTTCTCGAAGCCCGCCGCGATGAACGGCACCATGCGGGCATGAATCGCATTGAAGTCGCTCGACTTGCACAGGCCATTCGACAGGCGATCGATGCGCCCGGTCTGCGAGAGCGTCAGGGTGAGTGCGCCGGAGAGGAAGTGATAGCTCCAGAACAGATCCTTTTCGTCGACATCCGGCAGTGCCTTGCGCAGCGCATCCAGCAGCCGGTGGATCACGCGGTCGAAGGTTTTGCCCATGGTCTCGCCGCCCCACACCGGCGTGTTGTTCACCTGCGCGACCAGCGCGAAGTAGTTGTGCCAGCCGGGATCGCCCTGGGCCGCGCGCACGTGCATCGGTTCGAGAAATGAATTGATGACGCCTTCGACGGTGATGGCCGGGCCCGCGGCGCGTTCGTAGGCATCGATCGAATCGATGCGTTCCTTGTTCATGATCTCGGCGCGACGCGCGAACACGGCATCGAACAGTCCGCGCTTGGTGTCGAAGTAGTAGTGCAGCAGCGCCGTGTCGACCTTCGCCTGCTCGGCGACTTCGCGGATCGTCACGCCCCAGAAACCGTGGGCGGAGAACTGCGCTTCCGCCGCATCGAGAATGCGCTCGCGCGTATCGGGCGCCATGTCGTTACGCGGCGGCCGGCCCGGCGGTCGACCGCGCCGACGCGGCGCCGTCGCCGCGCGCACCTTCGCCCGTGCCGTCCGGCCGGCAGTCTTTTTCGTTCTTGCTTTCACTCGTCCTCTCCCGGGATCGCGCCGCCCTGACGTGCACCGCAATGAAACACGCTGGCCGGGCGGCACGCAAACCTCATTTGCGCCGCAGTATGCTTCGCCGCGCTGCAAAATATTTCATCAGACAATGAATAATTGACAAGCGGCCGGGGCCGGGAGCAATCTCGGCTAAATCATCGCTTGATGAATAAATGCGATGAACTATTCGTACTGGCTCGTATCGGGGGAACTTCCGCATGTCCGCTTCTGCTTCGCGTTCTATTCTTTCCTGCGCCATCGCCGCCACGATTGCCGCCGGAGTCTTCGTCGATATCCCGCCTGCGCACGCTGCAGAAGCATCGGCACAGAGCGACCTGGCCATCGAGAACATCGTCGTCACGGCACGGCGGCGCGAAGAAAGCCTGCAGGACGTGCCCGTGGCGATCACCGCCCTGACCGCCGACCAGCTGCAGAGCCAGAACGTACGCACGCTGGAGGACATGACCGCGTATGCACCCAACATCAAGGTGAATGCCGGCCGCGCGACCAGCAGCACGATCAATGCCTACATCCGCGGCGTCGGCCAGAACGATCCGCTGTGGGGTTTCGAGCCGGGCGTCGGCATCTACCTCGACGACGTCTACATCGCCCGTCCGCAGGGCGCACTGCTCGACGTGTACGACGTCGACCGTATCGAAGTGCTGCGCGGCCCGCAGGGCACGCTGTACGGCAAGAACACCATCGCCGGCGCCATCAAGTACGTCACGCGCGACATCGTCGGCGATCCGGCGCTGAATGCGACCCTGACCGCCGGCAGCTACAACCAGCTCGACGCCAAACTGAGCGGTTCGGTGCCGGTCGTTGCGGATCACATGTACGTCGGCGCGGCAGTCGCCTACCTGCAGCGCGACGGCTACGGCGAAATCGTCGACGACGGCCTCCCGCGCGAGAACACGCACGTCGGCCAGGACGTTTCCGACAAGGACGTGCTGGCCGCGCGCGCCAACGCCACGTTCCTGTGGGGCGACGACAGCCGGCTGAAGATCCTCGCCGACTATATTCGTGATGACTCCAATGCGGCGGGCGGCCAGCGCCTCAACGACATCGTCATGCCGCGCCTGAACGACCGTTACGATCAGCGCACCGACATGCCGGTGGATCAGGATCAGTTCACCACCAAGGGCGTGTCGGCCACGTACACGCAGAGCCTCGGCGATGCCTTCGATCTGAAACTGGTCGGCGCCTATCGCGAAGGCGAAGGCAACCAGTTCATCGATTTCGAAGAACTCTCCGGCAATTTCTTCCAGGTGCCGGCGGAGTATTCCGACGATCAGACGAGCGCAGAAGCACAGCTCACCTACACCGGTGATCGTCTGAAAGGCGTGGCAGGCGTGTACTACTTCAGCGGCACGGCGAGCGGCGCGTTCGATGCCTCGCTCGGCGCGCTGACCCTGACTTCGCTGACCAAGGGTTCGGTCGACACCGACAGCATCGCCGTCTACTTCGACACCACCTGGTCGCTGACCGATCGCCTCAACCTGAACGTCGGTGCGCGCTGGAACGAGGACGACAAGACCGCGGACGTGTTCGTGCAGCAATACATCGGCTATCTCGACAACGACGCAACGCTGTTCGACCAGAACAACGTTCCTGCCGGCTTCACGGCGTTCGGCCCGCCGCAGACCAACTACACGGCCTCGCGCAAGTTCTCGGACGTGTCGCCGCGGCTGGGCTTCGACTTCCGCCTCGCCGACAACGTCCTCGCCTACGTGAACTACGCGCAGGGCTTCAAGAGCGGCGGCTTCGACATGCGCGGCAATGAGGCGGCCAATCCGGCAACGCGCGACGGCTACGATTCGGAAACGGCCGACAACTACGAGATCGGCATCAAGTCGACGCTGTTCGACGGTTCGCTGCAATTGAACCTCACCGGCTTCTACACGCCGTACGAGGACGTGCAGATCACGACGCAGCAGTTCCAGATCGTGAACGGCGTGCCGACCAACGTGACGGCCGTGCTCAACGCCGGCAAGCAGCTCAACAAGGGCGTCGAACTCGAATCGTTGTGGCGCCCGCTGCACGGACTGACGCTGACGCTCAACGTCGGCTGGCTGGATACCGAGTTCGAGGATTTCCTCGTCGGCTGCACGCCGCCGGCCGCGGGCTGCACCGTCGATGCCAGCGCCTTCAACACGCCGATCAATGCGCCGGAATGGACCAGCTTCTTCGGCGCCAGCTACGAGTGGACGCTGGGCGCAGGCACGCTTTCCGCGCACGCCGGCTACCAGTACCGCAGCGAGACCAAGATCGGCTCCACCAGCACGCTGCCTGCCAACACGCGCACCGATCAGCCGGCGTACGACATCCTCGATCTCGGCGTCGCCTACACGACGGCGAACGAAGCCTGGCGCTTCGCGATCGAAGGCAAGAACGTCACCGACGAGTGGTACCGCGTCGCGGGCTACGAGTTCGGCGTGGTGCCGGCACAGGGCGCGCCGCAGATCGGCTTCTACGGCGCACCGCGCACGGTGGCGTTCATCGCGACCTACAAGTACTGACGATGACCCGCGATCCGGAGTGTGCGGCGCATGACGCGCCGCTACACTCCGCCCCCCCTTCATTGCCCGACGATTCCTTCATGACCCGCAGCATCCTCATCACCGGCGCCGCGAGCGGCATTGGCCTGGCGCTGACGCAGCGCTTCGTCGCCACCGGCCATCGCGTGATCGCCTGCGATCTTCGCGAAGACGCATTGCAGGCGTTGCGACGCGAGGTCGGCGGACCGATCCGCACGCTCGCCTTCGACGTGGCCGATGCCCGCCAGATCGAATCCGCGATCACGCAGGTGAGCGACGATCCGCCATCGATTCTCGTCAACAACGCCGGCCTGCAGCACGTCTCGCCGCTGGAACAGTTCCCGCCCGAGAAATGGCAGCAGCTCATCGCCGTGATGCTCACCGGCGCCGCTCTGCTGACGCGCGCGGTGCTGCCGTCCATGCGCGCACGCAACTACGGCCGCATCGTCAACATCGGCTCGATCCACGGCCTCATCGCCTCGCCGTTCAAGAGCGCCTACGTGGCGGCGAAGCACGGGCTCATCGGCTTCAGCAAGTCGATCGCGCTGGAAACCGGCGACGCCGACATCACCATCAACACCGTGTGCCCGAGCTACGTGAAGACGCCGCTGGTCGAATCGCAGATCGCCTCGCTCGCCGCCACGCATGGCCTGACGCCGGAACAGGTGGTCGAAGAGATCATGCTCAAGCCCATGCCGAAGCGGCAGTTCATCAGCCTCGAAGAACTGACCGGCACGGTGGAGTTCCTGCTGAGCGACGCCGCGCGCAACATCACCGGACAGTGCATCACGCTGGATGGCGGCTGGACGGCGCAGTAGGACGCGATCCCCTCTTCGTCATTCCACGCAGGCCGAATCCAGCCGGTTCAATCCAAATGAATCCCCGCCTACGCGGGGATAACTGAGTCAGATTCTTCGTTGGCCGGCGCCTGCAACAGGCTTGGGCGCTGAAAGCGGCGGCGATACTCTGCCGGCGACAACCCGACGATGCGCTTGAAGGTCCGGCGAAAACCACCCGAATCCTCGTAGCCCGCAGCCAGCGAAATCTGATCGACCGTATCGCGCGTGAACTCGAGCAGTTCGCGGCTGCGCGCAATGCGCAGACGCTGCTGATACTCGCTCGGCTTCATGCCCGTGGCCTTGAGGAACCGGCGCAGGAACGTGCGCGAGCCGAGCCCGGCCCGATCGGCAAGATCGTTGATGCCGAACGAGGTGCGGCTGTTGGCCTGCAGCCAGTGCTGCACGCCGAGGATCGTCTTGTCGCCGTGCTGCAGCGGCGGCGCGAAGTCGCTGTAGAAGCGCTGCTCGCGGCCGGGCGGGTCCATCAGCATGAATCGCGCGGTGCTGAACATCACCGCCGGCCCGAGCAGTCGCTCCACCAGGCTGAGTCCCATGTCCGCCCAGGCCAGCACGCCGCCCGCAGTGATCAGATCGAAATCGTCGATGACCAGGCGGTCCGCATCCACCCGCAGGTCGGGAAAGCGCTGCCGCAGTTCGTCCGCGAACATCCAGTGCGTAGTGGCGCGTCGCCCTGACAGCAGCCCGGAATCGGCGAGCAGGAACACGCCGCCGCAGACGGCAGCGACGACCGACCCTTCCGCATGCTTGCGCGCGATCCATGCGACACATTCCGGTGCGTGCCCGCGATCCACCGGCGCCAGCTGGCTCGCGGGCACCACTACCACGGACGGCTTTGCAGCCGTTCCGGGAATGTTTTGCGAAGTCACAGGCGAGTTCGGCTGAATCCTCACGCTGTTGCCAGTGCGTCACGCGCACTGACGGCGCGTGCGTCGTCGCATGCGCACGTGCGAAGTAGTTGGCATACGTGAACAGATCCGTCAGTCCATGAATGCAGGTGGCCTGCGCGCCGGGGTAGCACACGATCGCCACGTCGATGGGCGCGGGGTCTGTCAGTTGCGGCCCGTTCTTTGTCACTTTCATCCATCCCGGCAGCGGCGCGTCGCGACTATCTTGATGCGCGTTCGCTCAGAGAGGAAGTGCAATGACCGATCCCGCCCACACCTTCGACATCACTACTCCCGAAGGCCATTTCGATGCCTACATCGCGCGACCGCCGCACGGCCGACCGCGGCCGGTCGTCGTCGTGCTGCATGAAGTCTTCGGCGTCAATGCCGATCTGCGCGCCACCTGCGACGAACTGGCCCAGGCCGGATTCATTGCGATCTGTCCCGACCTGTTCTGGCGCCAGGACCGCGGCGTGGACCTCTCCGTCAACTCGACGGCGGACTGGAAGAAGGGTGTTTCCCTGTACATGGCCTACGATCTCGACGCCGGCGTGCGCGATGTCGAAGCGACCGTGACCGCTGCACGAACGCTCGCCGGCGCCGACGGCAAGGTCGGCGTCATGGGTTACTGTCTCGGCGGATTGCTGACCTATCTCACCGCCGCACGCACGCGGGTCGATGCGGCCGTGGCCTTCCACGGCAGCCGGACCGACGAATTCCTCAACGAGTCGACCGATATCGATGCGCCGCTGCAGATGCACCTGGCGGAGGAGGACGAGTTCATCCCCATGCAAACTCAGCAGCGCATCATCGACGCGCTGCATCACAATCCGAACGTCGTGATCTACAGCTACCCCGGTTGCCGGCACGGCTTCTCGCGACATGGCGGCACGCATTTCGATGCCACCGCGGCGCAGCTCGCCAGAAGCCGCACGGTCGAGTTCTTGCATCGACACCTGGGTTAGTACAGACGCTGGATATCGATCTTCCCCTTCCCTTCCGTTCGTCGAGGACAATCAGAATGAAAGAAGAATATTTCTCGGGCCGCGGCGGCACCCGCATCTTCATGCGCTCCTGGCAGCCGGCGACGGCTCCGCGTGCCGCCATCGTCATCTGTCATGGCGTGAACTCGCACAGCGGTCAGTATTTCTGGACCGCGGAGCAATTGCAGGCTGCAGGCTTCGCCGTGTATGCGCTCGATCTGCGCGGCCGCGGCAAGTCGGAGGGCCAGCGGTTCTACATCGATCACATCAGCGACTACACCGAGGATCTCGGCACGCTGATCACGCTGGTGAAATCACGCGAACCCGGACGCAAGGTCTTCCTGCTCGGTCATAGTGCAGGCGGCGTCGTGTCCTGCACGTATGCGCTCGATCATCAGAACGAACTCGCCGGTCTCATCTGCGAAAGCTTTGCCTTCGAGGTTCCCGCGCCGGCCTTCGCTCTCGCCATCATCAAACTGCTCGGCCGGATTGCGCCGAACCTTCCGGTATTGAAACTCAAGAACAAGGATTTCTCGCGCGATCCTGCGGCAGTGCGGCAACTCGACGCCGACCCGCTCACGCAGGGAGAAATACAGCCGGCGAAAACGGTGGCTGAACTGGTGCGCGCCACCGAGCGCATGCGCCGCGAATTCCCGACGATCACGCTGCCGGTGTTCATCCTGCACGGCACGCTCGACAAGGCGACCGTGCCCGCGGGCAGCCAGTTCTTCTATGACACCGTCGGATCGCGCGACAAGACGCTGCGTCTGTATGAGGGACACTTCCATGACCTGCTCAACGATGTCGGCAAGGAAGGCGTGATGAAGGACATACTCGGCTGGATCGATGCCCGTCTGACCTGAAACCCGCCTTTCACGGGAGATCGTCAAACTCGCATGGCTGACCGTTCCTTCGCGGAACGACCGTTTGTTTCAAGTGACCCAGGAGTCTTCCCCATGAGCTTTGTCAAAACCCAAGACGGCACCGAAATCTTCTACAAGGACTGGGGCGCGGGCCAGCCGCTCGTGTTCCACCACGGATGGCCGCTGAGCGCAGACGACTGGGACGCGCAGTTGATGTTCTTCCTGCAGAAGGGCTTTCGCGTCATTGCCCACGATCGCCGCGGCCACGGCCGCTCGTCGCAGACGGACAAGGGCAACGAGATGGATACGTATGCCGCCGACGTCGCCGCACTCGCTGCCCATCTCGATCTGAAGAACGCGATTCACATCGGCCACTCCACCGGCGGCGGCGAAGTCGCCCGCTACGTCGCGCAGCACGGCGGCGGCGGGCGTGTGGCCAAGGCCGTACTGATCGGTGCCGTGCCGCCGGTGATGGTGAAATCGGAAAAGAATCCCGGCGGCCTGCCCCTCGAAGTGTTCGACGGCTTTCGCGCCGCACTCGTGGCGAACCGCGCCCAGTTCTATCGCGACGTCCCGTCCGGCCCCTTCTACGGCTTCAACCGCCCCGGCGCGAAAGTCATGGATGGCGTGATCGACAACTGGTGGCGCCAGGGCATGGCCGGCGGCATCAAGGCGCACTACGACTGCATCAAGGCCTTCTCCGAAACGGACTTCACCGAAGACCTCAAGAAGATCGACGTGCCGACGCTCGTCATGCACGGCGACGACGATCAGATCGTGCCCATCGCCGACTCGGCGCATCTGTCCATCAAGCTGCTGAAGAAGGGAACGCTCAAGGTGTACCCGGGATTCGGCCACGGTCTCTGCACCATCAACGCCGAGGTCGTGAATGCGGATCTGCTGGCGTTCATCCGGGCGTAGTCGATCGAGGCGCTGGCCGATGGATGTCGGCCGGCGCGATGCCCGTGAACAAGCCGCTGCTCCCAGCAGCGCCGGTTTTCCTATATATGGCTATATCGCCATATCGATGCTAGCCTGCGGCGATGACAACCAGCTTTGAATGGGATCTCGACAAGGATGCAGAGAACCAAGAGAAGCATGGCGTCAGTTTCGATCTCGCCCAAGAGGCGTTCCTGGATCCACGGCGTGTCATCGCTCGCGATCTCGCGCATAGCAAGTCAGAGGAACGCTTTTACTGTTTCGGATCCGCGGGCGGAGGAGTTCTTACGGTGCGCTTCACTTACCGGAACGACGTGATTCGTATCATAGGCGCCGGCTACTGGCGCAAAGGCAAGCGAATCTATGAGCAAGAAAATCAAGTACTCGAATGAACCTATCAAGGCAGAGGTCATTCGCGACTTCCTGCCATCACCCGAGCAACTGGTGGCCGGGGAGGAAGGAATCAAAGTCACCATTTCCCTGAGTCGTCGCAGTGTCGACTTCTTTAAAGAGGCGGCGGAGCGTAACCACACGTCCTATCAGAGAATGATCCGACGTCTTCTCGACACGTACGCAGATCAATATCGCGGAGATCTGACAAAGCGTTCAACGAGAACTGCGAGGACGCAGGCGCGTTGACTTGCGGCTCAGCTCAAACGTTGGGGCACATGAGCAAGAAGCAGGAAATTCTCGCGCTGGTGGTGGCACCGTTGTTTCCCGCGGTAATTGCGGCATTGCTCATCGGGCTTCGCCGCAACGAGTTCGACTCAGACACGGCAACGGCAGTAGCGCTTGGTTGTACCGCGGGCGGCTATATCGCTGGTTTCTGCATTGCTTGGCCGCTCCTGGGGATATGGAGACGCTTGGGCTGGACCGGTCCCGCAGCCGGCGCGGTGCTGGGCGTGGTTTCTGCGACATGTCTGACGTTCGTACTGACTGCTGCGCTTATCCGGTTCAGTCGAGGTGACGTATCGTTGTTCAGAGGTTTCCTGAACTTGCTCGCATTCACGGCGCCCATGGGTGCCGTCGGCGGCTTGGCATTCTGGTGGTTCGGAATGCAGAGCTCCAGCAATGCGCTCCAAGGGGTGACGTGCGAGACGCAGGCCCGTGAGAAATAGCGCTAGAGCTCAAGAGTCAGCAGTGATCAAGTCGCGAAACTACGATCGAAACATCGCTGTTGTGAAAGCATTGCGCGATGCTGGTGCGGATTTCCGGAAGCAACATGCCTTGGAGCATCATCTCTATTGCTACACGCAGGCGAGCTTCGAATTGGTTCAGTCTCTCGGCATCCGCCTTGGATACTCTGTGGCTCATGAAGGAAAACATGAAGACGAGCAAGATCTCTGGTCACTGGATCTAGTCAAGAGAAGCGCGCCGGACATCGAATCTGTAGAACGACAATCTCTTGAAATCGAAGAGATTGCGGAGCGGGCGAATGCGAAATATGACGGGTGGGGAACAGAAGTCGAGCAATAGTTGTAACAACGCGTTCAAGAGGCGATGTGCGAAACGCACACGCCTCAATGCGAGCGTTAGGCATAGAGAAGGAACGTAGAGCGTGGACTCGTCGCAACTGAAGGAAATGAAGCGGTTTCGTCGTGGATTCCGTTTCGTCGGAGCGATGTTCTGCCTCGTTGGCAGTGTGATGCTGATCGCGTTTGCTTCGTTGCTGCTGGATCCAGAATCAACCATCATCGACAACGGCGTCCGTACGAATGCGTTCGGTCCAAAACTGAGCGCCACCATCTTTGTGGCTATGTTTGTCCTTGTGGGTTTGCTGTGTCTTTTGGCGCCAAAAAGGATCTTCGATAGGCTGTTCGTTTGGCGTCAGCCCTTGTTGTCATCCTGGTTCTCGAAGTGACGCGGATGCATAACAAGCCGCTGGTTGCGACGGGGCCAGACGAGGCACCTGCCTGCGCTCCACAGCGGCGACGTTAGGCACCATGAATCGCAGTGCAACTATCTGGGCTGTGATACTCGTGGTCGCTGGCGCCAGGTGTGGAGCTGCCGAAGTTGCTCTGGACGCCGAACGTATCGCCCAGGCACTAAAGAACTGGGAAGCGCTGGAGGCTGCGAGCTATACCTACGATCTCGGTATCGGCATAGGAGCGCCATTTGGCTATGGAGAGTTTCATGTGAAGGTTCGCGATGGGAAATGCTCAGCTCGCCACTACGGCGGGATCGGTTTTGGCCGTCCCAAGCTCATGAATCGGCTGCGCTACCAGCCATGCCGAGAGGGGTATCTTCCTCGTGAACTGATGGAACAGATTGCTGGTGAGGTTTCCAATGGCCGCAAGCTCGTGGAGCTAAAGATCCATCCCAAGTACGCATTCGCCGTTGGCGCATCGACGGACACCGACAAACTCTATGACGCAAGCTGGAGCTTCGAGATTCGAGAGTTCAAACTGCAGGATCGTCGTTGACGGCGCCGACTCGGCGTTGCAGAGGACGGGAACCCATGGAGTGCCCCGCCACGGGCGAGTCCGCGTCCTGCACTCCTTGTCGCCGTGCGCTCGCGTGCTGATACACCGGTGTGCCGCAGCTGAGCTTGAACGTTAGGCATTCAGAATGAAAGCCGGAGACATTCTCGGAGCAATCGGTGGAGTCGTATTCGGCACCGTGGGGCTTATCTTCGCGCCATCACCTGCGTACGATCCTGAAGGCTGGGGCTATTGCGGGATATCTGCTGCATATCCAGTGTATCTGCCAGAACCGGAGAAGGTTCCTGGCGAGCATTACTTCTGCCTCGATTGCTATGAATGCGTCGTAGATCCGCGCGGCGTCTTCCTCCTCCTGCTCTATTTGGTAGCCGTGTTCACAATCTCCGGTGCTTTGGCTTCCCGGATTGGCGAGGCAATCACCCCAAGCCGAGGGGCGGTGTCGGCGGCAATTGTTGTGGGCCCCGCTTTGCTGCTGATGATTCACTCTTTCGAAAGAGTGAATGTGCCTGTTACCGCCGTGATCGCGGTGGTCGTATTCGGAGGGCTGGTGTCGTCCGCGTACTTGGGCGGCGTTCTGGCGAAACGGAATGCCTAACAAGCGGGTCAAGTACGCGCACTGCTCGCTCGACTCGCAAAAGCGAAGCTCTTTCGCTCGCGGCTCAACTGCGACGTTATGTTCTTGAAAGCCAAAGCAAAGGCGCAGGTGGCGGCTAGGTGTCGTCTCTTTGTCGCCCTGCTGTCGTGTTCCGGGTACGTGAACCGTGTGTAGTTTCGCTCGCGGTAGCAACTCCGGAGCACTCCACATGAGCGTATCGAGCGATGTCATCCGAGAACTACGTCGAGAACGAGGATGGTCCCAGGAACAGCTTGCTGCTGTCTCCGGGTTGAGCGAGCGAACCATTCAGCGCATTGAAACGGATGGGACGTGCTCACTTGACTCGAAAATGGCCCTGGCATCCGCCTTCGAGCTACCCCCATCGGCATTGAGCCCAAAGGAAACACTGTCCGCAGCAGCATTGGAGTTGCAAACAGACTGGGCCGGAGCGGCTGGCTTGTTTGTATGCGGGCTTCTTGCGCCAGTTGTTGTTTTGCTGACTGCGACCAACCGGCTCTGGGAAATTTCTGCCTTTGGTGTTGTCATCGGCCTGACCGTCATGCTCTCAGTCATGTCTCACGGAGCAAGAGCCACCTGGGTTTTCTTTGATCGCACTTCGTGGATCGTGCGATATCCGGTTCGAGCCCCCGGGATCAACGGATTGATATCGCACGCCAGAATGGTCATCAACACCGCATACGCCGTAGGCCTTCTCGCATCGGCAGTAACCGGGCTTGCGATTACCATTTACGGCGCCGCGGCGGCCCAGACTCCGGCAATCGCATTGCCTGTGGCGCTCAAACCTCTCATCTATGCAGCTCTATTTTCGGAATTCTGGATCAGACCATTCAAGCGAAAACTTCAGCGAATGTTGGCCAGTCAGATGGAGCGAGGAACCGAAGGTGCCTGCGGCGAACGAACATGACAACACTTCGAGTCCGCGCGCGTTGCGCGCCCGACTCGCAAAGGCGAAGCGCCTTCGCTTGTAGCTCAAGTGGAGCGTTTGGGCTTCAGAATGAACAGTGTCTTTGAGAGGCATGCCCAACAATGCACTGCAGGCGACGAAACGCACGCGCATGATGGGCAGCGTTGAGGTTTGAAGAGTCGGATTTCAGGATTTGTGCGGCGGTGCTAGAGTCGACCTCATGAAAGCCATTCGCCTTTCCGATGTTCTGGGGCTTCCCGTCGCCGAGCGCCTGAAGCTGGTGGAAGCGATTTGGGACAGCATCGCGGATGCACCGGATGCGCTGCAGTTAACAGAAGCGCAGCGGGCTGAACTGGATCGTCGCCTGGATGAGTACGAGAAGAATCCAGAGGCGGGCTCACCTTGGTCTGAAGTGAAGGAACGGATCCTAAAAAGGGGTTGAGCTTGCACCTCATTGTCCGCCCGGATGCGGAAGCCGACATTGCTGTTGCTTATGGCTGGTACGAAGAACAGCGTGAAGGACTCGGCAAGGAATTTGTGGAAGAAGTCTCTGCCGTTGTCGCCGCGGTTCAATCCGAGCCGCTGCGCTTCCCGGCGACATTCAGAACTCTACGGCGAGCGCTGGTTCATCGCTTCCCGTATGGTGTCTTTTTCGTTGTCCGTGCCAACACCGTCGTTGTTGTGGCCGCAATGCACCTGGCACGCGATCCCCGACGCGCCCATCGCCGAGCGAAATCAGACCTCTGACAAACGTTTCGAGCCGACGCGAAACGCACGCGCGTGAGCAATAGCGTCTAGGCGTTACATGAAAGCCCATCTCCGCTTCCTGGCTATCTGCGTAACGACGCTTCTCGCCGCGTGCAATAGCAACGATTCCCCGGGAAGCGAGCCCGCCCGTGTGCTGTTCCTTGGAAACAGCGTCACTTATGTGGGAAATCTGCCTGCGGTTTTTTCCGCACTATGCAACGCGTCGGATAGGAACTGTTCTGCGGAGATGATCGTTCAAGGCGGCGCGACATTGACCGATCGAGTCGATGATGATTCGCTGGAACGACCAACGGTTGAGGATCGCTTCGACTATCTGATCCTGCAGGAGCGGGGTGGCGACCTCATGGGCGCCCAGATTGACCGGTCGGAAACGCAGAAACACGCCGAGAGTTCGGCCGCGACGCTTGTTCGCACCGCACGCGAGCATGGGATGGAGCCTGTGCTCCTCGGCACCTACCAGGGATCGTCTTCGGCTTCGCGCGCACTCGTCACAGCGGAAACGGTGTTGGCAAAAGCGCTCGATGCCGCTTACGTCCCGGTATCGAATTACCTGGACTGCGGAAGGCTCAAGAACGGCGCTCTGCGATGGCTTGACCGTGACGGAATGCACCCCGGACCGGAGCTGACGCTGATGATGGCCACCTCGCTCTATCGCGAGTTGTTTGGCTCGTTCCCGCCGGCAGGCGAGATTGTCGTTCGCGCGCCGATCTATCCGGTCTCGTCCGGCTTGAGCGCGGAAGGGTTCGCAAGTGCGCAGCCGATCCTTCCGGGGACGGGAGCTTCAATCACCTACGATGCCGCAACGGTTTCGGGCTGTGATTGAAGTCCTGCAGGCACCATGCGAGTGACGCCTGGCAATATGCACATGACGATCAGCGAGAACCGGATTGATTTCGCCGCGGTCATTCTTCTTTGTCTGGCGGGCCTCACCTTCACGTTGCTGATCTGGGTCGCCGGCTCGCCGCAATACGGCGTTCTATCCACGCTTTGGCGAAAGCCGGGCATACCGATGCTCGTGGGCTGCAGTCTCATCGCTTTCATCCTCGCCGCCTGCATCCTGCGACGCTTGTATTGTCTGGAAGGCCCACGTCCTCATGGCCTGCTGGCATTCAGCGTGGTAACGGCAACGCCTCTTGTATTCTTCCTTTACGTATTGGTGGCCAGGTTTTTCTGTGGTGAGTAGGCGCCATTCAATTGCTAGAACTCGCCTCGTGAGCGAATACGCACAGCAATGGCGGCAAATTTGTTGGTCGGCACCTCTTGGCCTGCGTTCTCGCGCCGCGCAGCTCCAGCGCAGATTGGACGCAGAAGGAAGGCGATGACGCAGCCTCGCGCACTGGTTGTATTCGATCTTGACGGCACACTCCTGCGCGGGCCCACTGTATGCGAGGTGCTTGCCCAATACGTCGGCCGCCTGCCGCGTATGCAGGAGTTCGAGCGACTGAAGCAGCGAAACGGGATAGCGGCAGCACGGGAGGAAATGGCTGCGTGGTACCGGGACGTGCCGCGCCCGGCGCTCCTGCAGTCGCTTTCTCAGGCGCAGCATGCGCCGGGTCTCGCCGAAGGCATCTCGTTGCTGAAGGCTCACGGCGTTGTCATCGGCATCGCTTCGATCACGTGGCATTTCGCAGCCACTTACTTTGCAGACGCTCTTGGCATCGAGCATTGTCTCGCGACCGGGCTGCACGACTCCGGCGCCATCGACCACGTCTGGCCGGAACACAAGGCTGCGTGGGTGCTCGACCTGGCCGCTCGACTGAAAGTACCTTTGGAACGCACCGCAGCCGTAGGCGATTCCGCCGGGGACTACGACATGCTCAGCGTCGTGAGCACACCGGTCTTCGTAGGCGCAGAGCCGCCGCCGCAGGCGGGTTGGCGCCATATGCCGGCCGCCAATATCGAGCACATCGCCCGACATTGCATCGGCCTGTGGTCGTTGCAGCCGAACACGGCGCTGCAGCGCGACGCGTGAAGGCATCCAGCTGGCAACGCTGTGCGTACGTGAGGATGGACTTTCGATGGTGAGCACATGATCAGAATCCGCACCCCAGAACCCACTGACTCGCAGGCACTCATCGGGTTGATTCAGCAGTTTCCGACACCGACGCCGTCTTCTGTTGCGCGGTTGACGGAGATTCTGGTTCGAAAGCTCGGCGATCCCGCCAGCTACGTGCTCGTTGCAGAGAACGAAGAAGGATTGATCGGCTATGTATCGGGATGTCGGCGCACGGCCTTCTATGCGGGCGGAGACACCGCCTGGGTCGACGAAATCCTTGTCAGTCCGAGTCATCGCGGAAGAGACATCGGCAGCCTGCTCATGGAAGAGTTCGAACGACGCGCCGCAGCTGATGGCTGCAGGTTGATTTCGCTTGCGACGGCCGGGGCCGGCCCTTTCTACTCAGGGCGCGGCTATGAAACCAAGGCGGGCTACTACAAGAAGTATCTGGGCATTGCCTGACAAACCTGCGGCCGATTGCCGCGAAGACGCGCTCCCGGCTAAGCGGTAGCACCATGCTTTCGAAGGAGTCCGGAAGTGGAATACGCAGCAGCACTCGTCAAGCTGAATCCCGGATCAGAAGAGAAGCTTGAACTATGGCGCAGCACGATCGCTGCGCGGCTCGACGAAGCCGCAGCGACACTGAAGGATGAAGACGTAAAGGTGGAGTCCTACTTCGCCATCGAGATCGCCGGAGAGAAACATCTGCTTTGGTATCTTCGTGCAAAGTCCATCAAGCGCGTCTTTGAGGTTGCGGCACGATCGAAGCATCCGATCGACAAGTTCCACCATGAAATGCATCAGGCCATCACGGCTGCCGTCACCATGGCGACTCCGCTGATCGACATCCCCCGTGAAGGCGAATGACAGAGAGAGTCGCGTGAACAGAATACGTCGAGTCGTGGCTGTGGTCGTGTCGCTTGGGATATGGATGGCGCAGCCCATTGCCGAATCTGCCGAATCAATTCCAGATCTTCTATTGCCCGTCGACGAGGCGGATCTCGTTCGATTGCAGTCGCCGTCGAAGTACGGTTTGCGTCATCAGGCCTACTTTGCAAAGCGATATCAGATCGTTCGCATCAACTTTGCTCTGTTGGAGACCGCTGGCCAGACATTCGATGTTGCAGCATTTCCCGATACGACCCTCCGGATGGTGGCGCGCGACGTAGCCGGTATTCCTTCGGGTGAGAATCTCCGGGAATGGACCGGCGAAATCGTCAGCCCGGCGATTCCGCCGGACAGCGGCGTGGATTCTCCGGACGTTCTGCATCCACCCGTGAACTTCTGGATTCATACCGGTGCGCTGCCCGTTCCTGTTCGCGTAGCGCGGGAGATCGAGCAGGCGGGAGGAAAATCCGTGGTGTTCGGCGCGCTGCCGGATCAAGACCCGCACGCGTTTACGAAGATCGATGTCCAGACGCTTTCAGGACGATGGTTTGTCCCTGCGCTGAACGCCGCATTCGTTATTCAGCCCATCGAGGACGATCCTCGATTTCACATCTTCTATGAAGCGGATTTCGACAAGATTCCTCAGGGCACCCACCCCGGCAATGCGATGAACGAGGAGAAGCTGCGCAGAATGCGTGAGTTCCTGGACGAACTCGACAGCGAGCGGCGTGCCGCCGAAGAAGCCCGGAGCAATCGTTAGGCAGGCGGAAATCAGGACACGCGATCATGCAACCTTTCAAGCGCCACACTCGACGCAGGCGGCACGACCCCTGCGAAGCGGGGGGGATGGGGATCCTTGTGGGTCAGGCTTCAGCCTGACTCTGAAAGAAGGCCGGCTGAAGCCGGCCCCACAGCAAGAGGCCCCCACCCCAACCCTCCCCCGCAAGCGGAGGAGGGGGAGGAAAGGCAGTAGTGCCGAACTCTTCTCGACGCCGAGAATGGAACTGCAAATCCGCAAGACACAGGTGGGCGACATCGAGGACATGTTCTCGGTGCGTGCTCGCACTCGCCAGAATCCGATCCCGAAGGAACGGCTGGCGGCGTACGGAATCACGTCTGAAACCAGCGCGGCCAACATGGCGAGTCGAAGAGTTCAGGGTTGGGCGTGCTTCCATGATTCCGTTCTCATCGGCTTCTGCAACGGCGACGGTGCGACTGGCGAAGTATTGGTGCTCGCGGTGTTGCCGGAATACGAAGGCCAGGGGACCCAAGGGTCAGTCACTGGAAAACGGCGATGAGATTCTGGTGCTCGAGTCGAACACGGTCCGCTGACCAGGAGCCGAGCCATGAAGCTTCTCCCCTGCTCTCTTGTTGCCTTGCTGCTGGCAACAGCGACACCAGCCCTCGCGAACGACCTGTCCGGCGTCTGGATATTCCAGAAAGAAACCAATGCAACGCCCGCCGGCGAAGAGGTGCAGGTTCCGGGACCGGCCTACGAGGGTGTTCTGATCTACACGCCGGACGGCTACGTGTCAGCGAACCTGATGCCGAAGGATCGCAGCTGGAACGTGGATACGGCGAAGGCTGAGGAACTGCGCAGCAGCTTCGAGGGTTCGTCGACAGGCTATGCCGGTCGCTACGAGGTCGATGTCGAAGCGGGCACGGTGGTGCACATTCCATCGGTCAGCCTGGATCCCGCCGATACGGGTCGAAAGCTCGTGCGTAGCTACACCCTGGACAAAGACACTCTGAAGCTCTCCGGCCACTGGCAGTACCAAGGCAGGGACCTGGTCTTCACGGTATTCTGGATACGCGCGGACAACGCACCGCAAACAACTGCAGTCGACACGCGAAAAGCGCCCGGCGACGTCGGGCAGTGACACCTACCGGAGGATGGCCATGTCCAGCCAGCGCGTCTTCGCCATCAAGTTCTCGGCTCACGCAGTTACCTGATCAGACGCTCACATCACGAACCGGACCAGGAGGAATCAGCATGTCGACACGCAGACAGTTCATCGCATCGAGCGGCGCTATCGTCGGGACCAGTCTGCTGGCTGGTGCAGCCTTCGGAGCGGCGGCACCGCAGATCAACCGTCGCATCGTGCTCGCGAAGCGCCCCGACGGCGATCCGACCCCGGCTGATTTCCGGCTGGAGGAAGTGCCGATCCCGGCACTGCGGGACGGCGAAGTCCTTCTCCGTACGGTGTATCTGTCGCTCGATCCTTACATGCGCGCCCGCATGAGCGATGCCGCCTCCTACGCGGCGCCGACCGAACTGAACCAGGTCATGGTCGGCGGAACGGTCAGCCGCATCGCGGCTTCGCGCAATCCGCGCTTCAAGGAAGGCGATCTGGTCAATTCCTACAGCGGCTGGCAGGAGTACCAGGTGAGCAACGGCATGGGCATCACGCCGCTCGATGCGCGCATTCCCAAGCCGTCGTATGCCTTGGGCGTGCTCGGCATGCCCGGTCTCACTGCGTACGTGGGCACGCTCGATCTGGGCGCGCCGAAGCCGGGCGAGACGCTGGCTGTTGCGGCCGCAACGGGTGCGGTCGGTTCGGTCGTCGGCCAGATCGCAAAGATCAAGGGACTGCGTGCCGTCGGTATCGCCGGCGGACCGGAGAAGTGCAGCTACGCCGTCAAGGAACTCGGCTTCGACGCGTGCATCGACCATCGCGACGCGGACATGCCGCGCCTGCTGAAAGACGCCTGCCCGAAAGGCATCGACGTCTACTTCGAGAATGTCGGCGGTGCCGTCTGGGATGCCGTGGTGCCGCTGCTCAACACGCATGCACGTGTACCGTTGTGCGGCCTGATCGCCCAGTACAACGCCACCCGTCTGCCGCCCGGTCCGGATCGCAGCTCGCAGCTGATGGGGACGTTCCTCACGAAGCAGGTCAAGGTGCAGGGTTTCATCATCTCGACCTACTACCACCGTCAGTCCGCCTTCATCGCCGACATGAGTACGTGGCTGAAGGAAGGCCGCATCAAGTACCGCGAAGACATCACGCAGGGTCTCGAGAACGCACCGCAGGCCTTCATGGGTCTGTTCAAGGGCAGCAACTTCGGGAAACTGCTGGTGCAGGTCAGCGAGTAGAAGGACTCCTGTGGGGCCGGCTGAAGCCGGCCTGAAAACAGTCAGGCTAAAGCCTGACCTACAGCCTGATCTGCAGGAATCCGCAGCCCGCCATGAGCCTGGCATCGCACCTGACCCGCACACACAAGATCTCGCTGCTGGTAGCGCTGTACCTCGCGCAGGGGCTGCCCTACGGATTCTTCACGCAGGCGCTGCCGGTGCTGCTGCGCGAAGCGGGCTACTCGCTCAAGATGATCAGTGCGCTCAGCCTGCTGTACCTGCCGTGGGCGCTGAAATTCCTGTGGGCGCCGTGGCTCGATCATCGCGGTGCGCCGCGCCGCTGGCTGCTGCTGTTCCAGGGCGCGTCGATCGTCGGCGCACTGGCATTGACGCAGCTGCAGCTCGATCATGGATTGATCGCAGTGCTGATCGCGGCGTTCTTCTTCAACCTCATCGCCGCTTCGCAGGATGTGGTGACGGACGGCCTGGCGGTGCGGATGCTCGATGCGAGCGAGCGTGGTTACGCGAACGGCATCCAGGTCGGCGCCTATCGCCTCGGCATGATCTTCGGCGCCGGTGTGCTGCTCATCGTCTTTGCGCGCACGAACTGGGCGGTCATGTTCGCCTGCATGGCTGCACTGCTCGCGCTGACGGTGCTGCCGGTCGCATTCCTGCCGGCGATGCCGCGACCTGCGGTCGAACCGGTCGAGACGAAGACGCTGCTCCTCGCGTGGTTCCGACGCATGCTGACGCCGGGCATGCTCGGTTTCGCAGGACTCATCTTCTGCTACCGCTTCGGCGATGCGATGGTCTCGAACGTGCTGGGCCCGTTCCTGTCCGACGCCGGCCTCGACAAGGAAACGATCGGCGCCATGAAGGGCGTGGCAGGCAATGCCACCAGTCTGGTCGGCGCCGTGCTCGGCGGCTGGTACGTGTTTCGTGTGTCGCGCCGGCAGGCGATGCTGGTCACGGGCCTGGCGCAGGCCGTCGCGTTCGTGCTGTACATCGTCGCCGCGTGCGGGATCGGCGGCACGTCGCTGCTGTGGGTCGCCACGGTGACGGAAGGCGTCATCGGCACGACGGCGACGGTCGCGCTGTTCACGCTGATGATGGATGCGTCCGATCCGGAACATGCGGGCACGGACTACACGCTCTTCGCCAGCTTCTTCGTGCTGGTCAACAGCGCGGGAACGTTCGCGTCGGCGACGATCGTCGATGCCTTCGGTTATGCACCGGCCTTCATCGTCGGCACCGTGCTGGCCGTGGCGGGGGTACTTGCGCTGGTCGGTACGCTCGATCGCAGGCCGACGTCGACCCGCATTGCCGACGCCTGGCGCTGACGCTCAGGCCGGCGGCATGGCCACGGCGGGCAGTTCGACGAAGAAACAGGCGCCCTCCCCCACGGCGCTCTGCGCCCACACGCGACCGCCCATGCGCTCGACGGCCTTGCGCACCAGCGCGAGGCCGATGCCGGTGCCGGGATACTGTTCGTCGCGATGCAGCCGCTGGAACACGTTGAAGATGTGATCGTGATACTGCATGTCGAAGCCGATGCCGTTGTCGCGGACCGTCAGCAGCACGAGGTTGCCGGTGCGCTTCGCGGCGATCGCGATGGCCGGCTGCGGCACGGCACTGGAGTACTTGATCGCATTGCCCAGCAGATTGCGCAATGCCAGCGCCAGTCCGTCGGCGTCGAGAAACAAGGTCAGCGGTTCGATGTCGACGGCGAGCTGCACGTGGCGGCGTTCCATCTCGTCCGCGCATTCTTCCACGACCGAGTTCACCAGCCGCTGCAGCTCGATGTGCGTCGCGTTCAGCTGCCGGCGCTCGGTGTTCGCGTACGACAGCAGATCGTCGATCAGCGAGGCCATCTTCAATGCGCCGCCGCGCAGGCGCTTCAGGTAGGCGTCGGCCTGGGCGCTGACGTCGTTGCCGAGTTCGTCGCGCAGCAGATGCGCGAAGCCGTCGATGGCGCGCAATGGCGCCTTCAGGTCGTGCGCGACCGCGTACGAAAATCCTTCCAGCTCGCCGTAGGCGCGTTCGAGCTGCGAGGTGCGTTCGGCGACGCGCTTCTCCAGCACCGCGTTCAGATCGCGGTAACGCAGCTCGCTGTCGCGCAGATCCATGTTGGCGTCGTTGAGACGACGGTTGGCCTCCATGAGTTCGTTGTTGAGCCGCTGCGCGTCGCTCTGGATCAGAGCCTCGCGCACGCCGAGGATGATCGCGAACAGGATGAACAGCCCGGCCGTCCACGCCAGCGCCCGCGGCGTGAGCGTATCGGCGCTGACGATGCCGACGCTGATCATGCTGATGATCAGCAACGCCGGCACCACGGCTTCGAGCCAGCGCTCGCGACGCAGCAGCCGGCGCGATGCGCTTGCGGCCGGCGTGGCGCGCAACCAGTCGCGCTCCGCCGCCGCCCACGACAGCAGGCCGAACAGCAGCAGCCAGCTGGCATTGATGGCATCGCCCGGCAGATACGTACGCAGCATGAGCGAGCGGATATAGATGAGCGTGCAGGCCGCATAGATGCCGGTGCCGGCCACCAGCTTCAGCATCACTCCCCACGTGACGGTCCAGCGATACGTCCACAGCGTGTAGAGGACGTAGAGAAAGGTGGCGCTGATCATGGTGGTCTGCAGGGCCGCAAGCCACAGCAGCTTGCGCGGCGCGCCGGATTGCAGCGCCGGTTCGATCAGGCCGAGCGTCACGGTCATCGCAAGACAGCACAGCACGAGCGCCACGTTGCCGAGCTGCTTCGGCATGAATGGCGCGTCGTGATGTTCTTCCGGCAGCTGGCTGGTCGCTGCGATGACGAACAGCGGGAACAGCGAATAGAACACCTGCCCGATGCCGAGAAACGGCATCGCGATGCCCAGCACCAGCTGGTTGTAGTTCCAGAAAAGCTGACCGATCACCCAGCTCGCGCAACCGGCGCCCAGCAGCCACCAGCCCCGGGCGGCCGACCCTTCGAGGCGTCGCGCGGTGCGCAGGCAGCTCCAGCACGCGACCAGCGACGACAGCGTCCAGCCGATGTCGTTGATCCAGACTTCGGCGCTGTCGTCGGCGAACCAGATCGCGATGAGATAGAGGCCGATGCCGGTACACCAGGCGGCAGCGATGCGCCTGGGGTCGATCGTCTTCGGGGAAACCTGCGGGATTGCGATGGCCATCCTGGATACGCGACTTGATCTGGAGAATACCGGTGGCTGCGATTCTTCCTGTAGCGGCTGGCTTTAGCCAGCCTCAGGTTGTGGGAAGAGGGCAGATCGCGGCTATTCGCCCGCGGGCCGCGTGAACTGCAGGATGCGCCCCTTGGCTTCGATCTCCGGTCCGCCCGTCCGACAACGCAGTTCCGTGCGCGCATAGCCCTGCGCCTCCAGGCGTTTGCCGAGCTGGCCGCGATAGCCGCGGCCCGGATCGGCGATGAGCACCGTGCACTGCGGCTGCGCGTGCCGTTCGATGAATCCGGCCAGCAGCACGGCGTGATCGGGCTCGTACAGCACGTCGCTGGCGATCAGCAGATCGAACCGGCCCAGCGATTCGTTCGGCTCGCCCCATGGCGCATGGCGATACGCCACCGGCGGCAGGCCATTCAGTCCGGTGTTGTGACGCAGGAATTCTTCGGCGAGCGGATGGTTGTCGCTCGCCGTGACGTCGGCGCCGCGACGCTGCAATACCAGGCTCGAAATCGCCATGCCGCAGCCCATTTCGAGGATGCGCAGGCCATCGACAGGAAAGCGCGACAGTTCTTCCGCCAGCGCCAGTCCCACCGGCCAGATCATGCCGAAGATGGGCCAGGTGGCCGAGGAAATGCCCGCGCGCTCCGCAGCACCGTCGGGATCGTGGAATTGCTGGCGGTCAGCCAGGATGCGCAGCCGATAGTCCTCGCCGCCGATGTGTACGGTGACGATCCGGGTGTTGTAGCCGCTCAAGCGTTTCTCGGAAGGGAGGGTTTCACACGGAGATCACGGAGATCGGAAGAAGAGAAGAAGGATTTTCCACGGGGGACACGGGGAGCACGGGGACAAGAAAGATCTTTTCTGTTCCGGGCCCCGTGTTCCCCGTGTCCCCCGTGGAAATTTTCTTCTTCCGATCTCTGTGATCTCTGTGTGAAATGCTTCTCCGAAGAAACTCACAGGATGCGCTCGATCGAGCGCACCTTGCCATCGACGATGGTGATCCTGATCGGCGCGGCGCGACTGCCGCGGTCGTAGGTCCATTCCTCGATCACGGTGGTGCCGACGACGACGGATGCGCCGTTCGGGTTGCGGGCGCGCACCTCTTCCTCCCGCACCTGCTTCGATGCCGGCTCACCGCACTTGTCGACGATCTCCGCCACCGACAGGGACGAATTCACGATGGCACTGCCGCAGCGGATGGTCTCGTCGGCGAGGACGGGAACGGCGGCGATCAGTGAGAGCAGCAGGAGGAGTGCGGCGCGCATGGGGCGGGACTCTACGCCGCGCGCCGCGGCGGCGGAAGCGCTCTTCCTGTGGGGCCGGCTTTCCCACGGGGATTTCCTTCGGTCACAGCCGGCCTGAAAACTGCGATCCGCTTCTTCCTGTAGGTCAGGCTTCAGCCTGACTCCTCAGAGGCCGGCTGAAGCCGGCCCCACAGCAAGAAAGAAGCGCTACTCCGCACTCCTGCGCCCCGGCCGCAACGCATCCAGCGACAGATCCTTGAACGTGTCCTGATCGGCCTTCATGCGGAACTTGATGAACGGACCCTGGGCCGTGTAGCGGCTGGCTTCGAAGTCATCGTCGCGGAAGCCGGTGAAGTTGTAGCCGATCGAAATCCACACGTTCTTCGCCAGCGCATACCCCAGGTCGACGCCGACCGACGTTTCGCTCACGCCCGACTGCAGCGAGTTCAGCATCGTGCCGTGCAGGCCGACGTCGACGCGGTCGGTCAGGTCGCGACGCATGTCGAGGCCGACCAGGTTCGACAGGCCGCTGTAGCGCTCATCGTCGAAAGTGCTGCGCACGTAGCGCGCGCCGAGTTGCAGGCCGACCTGCGTCCACGGGTTCATCTGCCAGTTGGCGTTCAGGTTGTTGACGATGCGCGCCGATTCGAATTCGCCGAACGTATCGCTGCTCGACTCGTGCTTGAGATCGAGGCGATCCAGCACGATCCAGGCGCTCGTCGCCGGGCGATAGGCCCAGGCGAGCTGCGTTGCGGCGGCGGTGGTGTCGCTGCCGGCGGCGAACTGGCTGTCGAACCAGGTCGTCGTCATCGCGAAGGCGTGGCCGGCGATGGGCTCGCGATAGAAGCCGCCGGTGAAGACGCAGCGATCTTCCTGGTCGGAATGGCGATTCTCGGCGCGCGAGGCGAAGGTCCAGAACTCGCCGCGGAACGTCGCGCCGACGAACGCCGCCAGGTAGTCGCCGTTCATCGAGCCCGAGGCCATCGAAGCATTGGGATTGAACGGCGACACCGCGCCGCCGCGCACGGTGCGGCTCTGGTCGACGCCGAAGTCCAGGTCCCAGCGCTCGCTCGCCTTCCAGCCCTGCATCAGGCCGAAGTTCGCGAACACGCGCGGGCCGTACTCCGTCGTCTGCTGGCTCATGCTCGACTGGATCTGCGCGCGTTCCCATGGCGAGGTGCGCACGCCGACGCGCGTCATGTCGGCATCGAAGTCATCGCCATCGGCGTGTTCGTATTCGGCGAAGAACGTGGTGCTGGCGCGCCAGTGCCAGTCGATGCCGATCAGCGAACGCGCCGGGAAATCGATGCTGGAATTCCTGCCGCCGAGCGGCAGATCCTGCGCCGCGCGCAGTGTGACGAGATCCTTGAACAGATCGAGACTGCCGTTGACGAAGGCCTGCTGCGACTGGCGCTCGCCGTCCGTGAGCCCGGTGTCGGCCACGTGACGCGCGCCGACGCCGACCGTGTAGTCGTCCGATTCGCGGCGCACTTCGGCGCTGACGTAGTCGCGTTGCGCGCCGCTTTCCAGCATTTCCTGACGATAGGTTTCGCCTTCGAGCGCGAAGCGTTCGGTGAAGTGATAACGGGCATCGACGCCGAACTTGCGCGTGCCCTCCTCCGACACCATCTGCTGGCCGAGCCCGAAGCCGGCCTCCTGCTCGCGCAGATAGGCGCGTGCGTCGAGCGTTTCGGTGACGTGTTCGAGCTGCGTGAGATACGCCGTGGCCTGCGACGCGCGGGCCGGATCGTCCGATTCGCTGCGTGCGACTTCGGCTTTGAGTTCGGTCGAGGCCGCGATCTGCCAGCGCAGATCGGTGCCGGCCAGGCGCGAATCACCCGCGGTCGCGCCTTCCTGCAGATACGTCGCACCGAGTTCGACACGATCGCCGGCGAATTTCACCGAGCCGCGTCCACCCGCCGTGATTTCCGACTCACCGCCGCTCAGCACTTCGTATTCCGCCACGATGTACACGGGATTGAAGTTCGAATCGCGGCTCGGCACCGGCTGCTTGAAGAACAGCGTGCCGTTCAGATAGTCGATGCTGTAGTCGATGAACGGCGTGAGCTCGCGCGATTCGAGCACGACTTCGCTGTGGAAGCGGTCGCGCACTTCGATGCGGAGCTTGTCGCTGTTGACGATCAGCGGACGGCGCGACAGTCGATACAGGCCCGAGGTGCCGTCGCCCGCCAGTTCGTCCTTGACGTAGCCCTGTTCAGATTCTGCAGCGAACGCGGTGTAGCCGAAGCGCTCGCCCGCGTACTCGGCCTTGAGGCCATTGAACGTGCGGTTGTAGCGCGACAGCTCCGTCACCGTCATGCCGGTGGTGAAACCACCGAACAGCGCTGCGAACTGACGGCGTTCGATCTTGAGATACAGCTTCTCGGTGGTCGCCGCTTCGAAGCGCTGCTCGGTGGCATCGCCGTACAGCGTGTAGAAACGGTTCGGATCGACGGTGCCGAGCAATCGATCTTTCTCGGCTTCGTGATCGCGCGCCGAGTCGTAGGCGATGGTCAGCAGCGTGTCGCCCTTGATTGCGCCCTTGGCGAAAAACGCGACGCGCTCGGCCGTCGAGTAACCCTCTTCGAGCCCCGCGTCGGCCGCTGACTGCATGTTCTGGCTGATGCGGTTGTAGGCACTCGTGCCTTCGGCGATGCCGACCAGGATCCAGTCGCGTGCGCGCGGTTCGAGCCACACGCGGATCTCCTGTTCCTGGCGATCGTTGAGGCGCAGCCTGACGATCGCGGTGCCGGCCTGTGCGGTCGGCTCCAGTTCCAGGCGCGCGATGCCGTCCGCATCGACGCTGAAGGTCGGCGAGCTCGTGCGGACATCGATGAGCTTGTTCTCGTTGCGCGACTGCACTTCCCACCAGGAACGATACGGCTCGCCGACGCTCCAGCCGCCGAGCGTGCCGGGCCGCGCCGGCTGGCCGTAGGCATCGACCATGCGCAGCGCGATGACGGGATGCGTCGTGCCGTCGGCAATCAGCGTCGAAGCGGTGCGGTCCACCTCGGCGCGCACGGCGCCGCCGGCGTAGTGGATGCTGCGCTGGAATTCGGCGACGGCCCGATCGTTCTCATCGAAGACGCGCGCGCTGAGTTCGTTCTCGCCATTGCGCAGCGCGACCGCGCGCCAGCGGCTCAGTGCGACCGTGCCGGCGGCATTGCCGGTCACGCCGTCGAAGTTGAGCGCGCTGACGGGCGAGCCGTTGACGGCGAGTTCGACACGCTGGTTCGGCAGATGGCGGATCGCCACCGACAGACTCGGGATCGCCGGCAGTTCGTCTTCGAGCGGCGTCACCCAGTCGGTGCCGGGCTGGAGTTGTTCGACGTCGATCTCGCGCGGCTTGTCGCGCTTCACGGCGAGCGATGTGGGCGCGGCAGCGACCGGCGCCGGATCGAGCTTGCCGAGCGTCGCGACGGCCGGCGAATCCGCTGCTGCGCGATGCATGGACAGGCCGCCGGCCGCTTTCACGCGCAGACTTTCGAGCGCAATGTCGATACGGCCGTGCAGCGCGCGCGGCGGATCGGCATCCGTCGTCGCCGAAGCGCCGCTGCCTTCCACACTCACGCGGACAGGATCGATGTTCAGTTGCGTGCCGAGATATTTCGCGACGGTATCGGCTCGCGCGAGCGACAGCGTCTGCGGATCGGCATCAACGACCGGATTGCTGGCCGCCAGCAATGCGGCGTCGCTGTGACCGACCACGTTCAGCCGCAGGTTCGTCACGCCGCGCCATTCGGCGACGATGCGATCGAGCTGTTCGCGATCCGCCGACTGGAGCTGCGCAGCGGCGATCTCGGCGCGCGGCGTGAAGCGATACGAAGCCGTCTCGTGCAGCATCTGGCCGCGCAGCGCGACGTTTTCTACAGCGGCAGTGGCCTGATTCTTCGCCGACGGCGTGTCGAAACGCGCCACGGCCTTTACGGTCAGCGCGCCGCTCGACACCTGAGTCGGACGGGTGTCGAAGGTCAGCGTCGGCGTCGTGCCTGCCGCAAGCGTGCCGAGCTTGAATACCAGCACGTTGTCCATGACCGTCGGATCGTCGATCGCTTTCGAATCTAGCTGTGCGCTGCCCGGCACGTAGGTCAGTCCGTCAGACAGCACAGTCATGATCTGCGCATTCGCGACGGCGAGACCGGCGACGCTGAGCGCTGCCGTGTGCCGCAATGCCTCGTCGGTCGCGCGCGTCTGGAACTGCAGCTTCACCTCACCCTTCGCCGGCTGCTTGCGCTGCACGACGAAGTCGCCGCGCCACAGCGCGCCGCCGCGCACATCGACGAACTGCGAGTACGCGCTGCCGGCCGCACGCACGCGGCCCGGGCAGGTTGCGGCCAGGTGCGTCGACGGAATCGTCACGGTATCCATCTGCACCACGTGCGAGCCGGGCGCGACATCGTCGAAGTGATACTTGCCGTCGGCATCCGTCACCGAGTAGCGCCCGTCTTCGAGATACACGCGCACGCCGCCGACGCCGCGCTGCTGTTGGGCGAGCGCCGAGCATTCACCCTCGACGACGCGGCCCATCAGGATGGCGCGTTCGCGGAACAGTTCTTCGCGCAGCGCGATCGTGGCCTGCGCAATGTTGGAGGTCACGCCGTCTGGCCCGGTGGCCTGCGCACTGTTGACGAGCTGCCGGCCGTGCGCCGCGACCGTGATTTCGACGACGTAGCGGATCTCCACACGTTGACCGGCGCCAAGCCGTCCATGCGTGAACGTGAGTGTGCGGCCATCCGCCGAGATCGCAGGGTCGGGCACGGCGGCGCCTTCGATGTGCGTCGAGCCGGCGCGATAGCGCGCGCCCTGCGGCAACCGGTCTACGATCTGCACGTTCGCAATCGCTGCGTTGCCGGACGTGTTCTCGGCGACCAGCGAGTACTGCACGAAGTCGCCGACCGCGGCGACCGTGGTGATCGTGCTCTTGCGCAGGAAAAGCTGCGAAGCGCTCGCATCGACAGGCACGTCGATGGCGACGGTCGGGCCGGCGCTGACCGTGAATTCGCGACCGAAGGAACCGTCTTCCAGGCGATACGGGCCGCCCGGCGCGTTCGCGAGTTCGGCGAGGCTCAGAGTACTGGGGAAGGCGTGGCCCGCGGGCGGATCGACTTCGAGGCGATAGCTGCCGATCGCGACCAGCGGAAAGCGGAAGACGCCCGCCGGCAGCGAGTACACCATGCCGCCGGAGTCGGTGACCTGCTCGCCGGTGACCATTTCGGCGGGATAGCGGCTGGCGCCGTCGTCGCCGAACACCTGCGCGAGTGAACCGGTAGTCGCATCGATCAGACGTACGCGCGCGCCGTCGATCGGCGTGCCGGTGGTCGAGTCGAACACGAGACCGTAAGGATCGACGAGTGCGCTCGCATTGCTCGTGTCGTTGGCGTCGACGGGATCGACGTAGATGGAATTGATGGACGCATTGCGCGCGACTTCGAGCACGCAGTTGCCGGCGCTCGCCCCTGCATTCGTTGTGGCGGCGCGCGTCTGGATGTAGCCGGCGAAAACGCCGGTGTTCGGGCCGGTTTCGGCGAGGCGAAGCACTTCGCTGTCGCCGGCGGGCGTGGCGACGCGCAACTCGGCGATGTCGATCGCCGTGGCGTCGAGATTCTGGTCGGCATCGGCGAGTTGCAGGAAGGCGGCTTCACCGCCGTGCAGCGAAGCGGTCGTCGTCAGGGCGACGGGTTGCGACAGATCGATGACGACGCCGGCGGAGGTGAGCGGCGCGGGCAGCGTCGTGACGGAGTTGCCCGAGCGGCACTGCGTCGGATACACGGTGCTGCCAGTGTTTGCACCGGTGAGATCGGCGCGCAGGATCGTGAGTGCCGAACGCGTCGGCGCTGCGGCAACCAGCGCACGCACCGCATTGCTGGTGATGGTCTGCGGCGTTCCCTGCGAGGTGGCGAACGTCACGCTCGCCACGTTTTCGATCACCGTGCCCGGCGCAGTCTGGGCGAATGCGGACGTTGCAAGCAGCAGCGCGAAGCATGCGACGAGCAAGCGAAGCGAGGAAAGACCCCCACCCTGCCCTCCCCCGCAAGCGGAGGAGGGGAAGAGAAAGAAGCTGCCCATAGACACGCCGAAGGCGGGACGGCTATTCACCGTCCCGCCCGCGTCGTGTCCCGGAGCTTCGTATGACTGGCCGTGCATCAGCTCACGTTCCGTGAGTGCGCTGCACGGCGCTTGGCGTTACGCATGCGGCGATAACTGTCCTTAGTTGATCGTCACGCGGAAACGCACGGTCGCGGTCTGACCTGCCGGAATGTTCGGCCGGCTCGACCCCGCGATGGTCAGCGTGCCGCCGCTCACCGAGCAGCCGTCGCCGTCCGCCGCAGCCGTGCAGGTCGTGGTCGACCCGCCCGACACCGCGATCTGGATGTCGCTGCCGCTGTAGGCGCCGGTCGCGATCGTGGTGCTGGCATCGAGCGCATCGCTCACGCCCACGTCCTGTGCCGGCACGGCGCCGGTGTTGGCGATCGTGATGGCGTACTCGACGACGGCGCCCGGAATGGCTTTCGGGTTGGTCGTGTTGTTGAACGGATCGCTGATGACCGTGGCGGCCTTGGTCACGCCGAGCGTCGCCGACGATACCGTATAGACGTTGGTCGTCGTTTCCGTGCCGTCGCGGCCCGCATCGCCGAACACCGTATCGATGCCGGCGGTATCGGCGCCGGCGGTCTGCACGATGTCCGAACCCACCGCGCCGACATTCAGCGACGTCGGTTCGATCGAGACAGCCTGCAGGTTGATGGTCGCCGACTGCGTGTTGGTCGCGCTCACGGGAATGTCGCCCAGCACGAACACGGTCGTGCTCTGGTCGGCAGCCAGCGTCGCCACGGTGGTTGCCGTGTCGGTGCTGCTGTCGTACGTGCCCGGTGTGAACGACGCGATCGGCTGACCGGCCGCAGAGTCGACGCGCACGATGAGGTTGGCCAGGTCGAACGCGTCCGCCGCCGCATTGGTCGGCACGAAGCGGAAGCCGATCGGGCGGTTGGAGGTGTTGGTGATGCGGAACGTGCGGACGACAGCCGGTGCGCCCGGAACCGTGGCCGCGAGTTCGGTCGGCGAGGGGCTGACCGCCACCACCGACAGAAAGATGCGGCGGTCCACGACGAACGTGGCCGTCGTGCTGTTGATGGGCGTCTGTGCGACGCCGCCCACGCTGTAGTTGACCGACGCGGTATTGCTGATCGAGGTACCGGCGGTCGTGCCTTCCGCGTACGCGCTCTGCAGCGCGGCCGCGGGCGACAACATCAACAGCGCGAGGCTTGCCTGCTTGAGGTGCCTTGCAATCGACATTACGAATCTCCTGTGTGACACGAAAGAAAATCAGAAACGTGAAGCGGTCAGTCGACGATGGCGCGATAGCGCACGAACGCAGTGGCGCCGGGCGTGAACGCCGTGCCGTAGCTCCAGCGGATGTGACGGATCTCTTCGGGACGCGCGCTGCGCGTACCCGCGGCATCACTCACGCTGAGCGCGTTCGCCGCCTGGAAATCCTTGCCATCGAGCGAATAAGTGATCTGGGTGCCGATGCCCATCGCGGTGTTGGCCACGAGCGTCATGTGTTCCGGTACCGGATTGGCGATGACGACGTGCTCCGCAGGCTTGCTGCAGAGGTTCTTCGCGGTGACGGTCCATACGACTTCATCGCCCGGCAGCGCCTTGACCACCGGCACGAGCCGCGTCGCCTGCTGGCCCTGCTCGTTGGTGTAGGTCTGCTCGGCTTCCGCCGTGGTCGTCAGCTCGATGCAGTTTTCCGCTGCAGCGCCGAGCGAAACGAACGCTGCCATCGCAGCGACGAATCCCCGGTTACGAAACGCAATCGTCATGGCCCTTCTCCTTCGTCAATTGATCGTGACGGCGAACTCGAGGGTCTGCGGCGCGCTGGCCGCAGTGAGATCGCCCAGTTGAATGCGCACTTGCGGCGCGGCGGTGGCAACGAGTTCGCCGGCATCGCCGTCGGCGTCATCGGAAAGCGGAGTGCCGTTCAGGCGCAGCGTGCCGGCGACGTAAGTGGTGTTGGCCGGGATCGCATCGCTGAACACGGCGCCTGCAGCGAGGCCCGAACCGGTCGTCGTGACGACGACCTGGTAGTTGATGCGCGCGCCGGGCACGACACGCGCGCCGCCGAACGGATCGACGACGACTTGCGACTTCACCGCGGCGAGCTGCAGGCCGGCGACGATGTACTCGCCCACCTGCGCGGCGCTGCCGCCGCTGGTGCCGGCCAGCGCATCGAGTCCGCCGTCGCCTTGACCCGCGAACAGCGTGCCGGGCGCGCCGGCGCCGGTGCGCGACGTCGCCGTCAACTGGCTGCGGCCGCGCTGGCCGTCGGCGGCGCTCGCCGGAATGTCGTTGACGAGAATGACGCGCACGCTCGCATCGGCGGCGAGCACCGGATCGTTGCTGCCCGGAACGTAGATGGTGTCGGCTGCCGACAGGTCGTTGCTGTTGTCGGTGTCGAACCAGAGCGGGTTGGTCGCCAGCACCGGATCGAACTGATCGCCGGTGAGGCCGGCGCTCAGCGCCGCGAGATGAAACGCCTCGGTGCCGTTGCCGGTGTTGGTGACGGTGAAGACGAGTTCCTGCTGGGTATCGCCCGGCGCAACGGAAGCGTTGCCGGCGACGGTGACGACGGCGTCGAGAATCTCGACGACCGTCACCGTCACGGTGTTGGACGTCGCCGTCTGCGACGTGCCGCCGAAGCTGTAACTGACCTGCGCGGCACTCTGGATGTTCGTGCCCGCAGCGGTGCCCGCGGCCTGGACCGCGGACGCGGCGCAGAGCGCGAGCAGCAGCATGAATAGAGCGATGCGAACCAAACCCCGTCTCCCGCACAGTGGCGGAACCGGCCGCGCGGCGGGGAGGTGTGTTCACTCATTCAGGATTGAATGCGCTTGCTCCTTACCCCGTACTGTCGTCAGGCCGATTCCCTATGGCGGCGCATTCTTGTTAAGGCAGAAACGACGATTGTGAATGTGTTCGCACTTCGTTCCGGGACGCTAAAGATTCGCGATGAAGTGCCGATAGCATCGCGTTTTCCGGCAGGGCCGCGAGCCCGCCGCCGACCGCCCTCACACGATTGCGAGAACTGCGTCGCAACGACGATGTCGACCACGCACGCCGGCGCGCGTGACGCATGCACGAAAGGACATAACTGCGACGTTTTTCCGGCGTCGTCGCGCGAATGACGCCGTTGCAGACGCAAGCGAGAACGGCATCGCGGTTCATACGCGCAGCCGACATAAGCGCGTCAATTTGTGATCGGTTCGCGGCGGGCTGCGGGTTTCCCTGAACTACGCTGCGGCGATTCTTTCTGCGGTAGGTCGGCCGTGCCCGCCAGGTTCGCCAAGCATTTCTGTCTGCTCACGCTGGTCCTCGCCGCCGCGCTGTTCGCCGGGCGTTCGTACGCGGCCACGATCACGGGGACGGTGTTCGAAGATGTGAGCTATGGCGGCAGCGCAGGACGGTCGCGAACCGCGTCTGGGGGTGTGGGCATATCGGGTGTGCGGATCGAGGTCTACAACGGCAACAACTACGTAACTGCATTCAACACCGGTACGAACGGAACGTTTTCGTACACCTACAGCGGGAATGATCCGCGGACGCTGCGTGTCGTGAGTGGGACGGTGCGTTCTTCCCGTGGGACGTGCACGAACTGTGTGCCCGTACAGACCTTTCGCACGACCGGCGCCACCAACAGCAACACGGTCACATCGGTCACCAATCGAGTCGGCGGAGAGAATCCGGCACTCAATGACGCACCCAGCAATACGTCGGGAGCCACGTTGCCTACCTTGACGACCACCACACAAAGACCGCAATCGATTACTACGATCGATCCAGGCAATAGCGGCAACCCCACCGTCAGTAACGTCGACTTCGGCTTCAACTTCAGCACCATCGTCAACACGCGCGACGCAGCCACCTGTACGCCGGGCGGATCAGACAACAGCTACTTCCCCTGCCAGGGCACGCTGCGCCAGTTCCTCATCAACGCACAGGCGCTGGGCACGCCGGCTTCCCAGAACGGCTCGCGCCAGCTCGGCGGCGTGACGAGTTCCCTGCCCTCGGGCTACGAAACCAGCATTTTCATGATTCCCCTGTCATCGGGCGCCGTATCGATCACGCTGGCGACCGCGCTGCCGGCCCTCACGCGCGACAACCTGCGTCTCGATGCGACGACGCAGACGGTGGGCATCGGCAACACGAACAGCGGCAGTTCGGGCACCGGCGGTTCGGTCGGTGCACTCGTCACCGCGTTTCCGCAGTTCAGCCGGCCGGAGATCCAGATCGCCGATGCCGTTTTCAGTTTCACTGGCGCCAACCAGGCCATCCACGGCTTCGCGTTGCCGCGCGGTTCGATCACGATGTCCGGCATCAACGCCGTGGTGCGCGACAACTTCGTCGGCGTGAACGCCAGCGGCAATGCCGATTCCGGCGGCAACATGGCCATCGTGTTCTCAGGCACGAATGCGGAGATCCGCAGCAACTACGCGTCTGCGAACAATTCGGTGATCCGCGGCAACGACCCCGGCGCCGGCGCCAGGATCAGTTTCAACGAAGTGATCCGGTCGTCCTCGACCCCCACCGACACCTTCGACGGTATCCTGCTGATCGGCAGCGCCACCGGCGCGCGCATCGAGAATAACCTGACCCGCAATCAGGCCGGCGCCGGCATCGAACTCGGCTTCGGCGGCGGCTCGATGAACGGCGTCGTGATCACGAACAACACGGTCCGCCAGAACGGCTTCTCGGGTGCCGGAGCAATGCCGAACGCCACGCCAAGCAACGAGCCGGTCGGCATCGCCGCATGGAGCTACACCGGCAGCGGCAACGAAATCTCGTTCAATGTGATCGAGAACAATGCCGGTCCGGGTGTGATGCTGAGTGCTGCGTCGGGCACGCGCCTTTCGCAGAACCGTTTCAGCAACAATGGCGGCCTGAGCATCGATCTGTATCCGACGTCGGTCGATCCGAACGGCATGGGAACGGCGAACGGCCCGACGCTCAACGACAACGGCGACGCCGACTCGGGTGCGAACGGGTTGCTGAACTTTCCCGTCATCACGGCGGCGACCATCGCCAACGGCGAGTTCTCGGTCGCCGGCTTTGCGCGCCCGGGCAGCGCCATCGAGCTGTATGTCGCGCAGCCGGATCCGACGGGATTCGGCGAGGGCCTGACGTATCTCGGCACATTCACCGAGGGCATCGGCGATCTCGATGCCACGACCGGCACTTACTCGGGAACCATCAATGGGCGGAATCAGGGGACCGACACCACGAACCGCTTCCTGTTCCGCGGCAGCGTGCCGGGCGGTGTGTCGGCGGGGGTCGTGCTCACCAGCACGGCGACGCTCGGCGGCGAAACTTCCGAATTCGGCGGCAACGTCACCGTCACCGGCGGACCCAACCTGATCCACAGCAAGTCCGTGCGCGTCGAATCCGATCCGTTCAACAACACCAGCAATCCGAAGAGCATTCCCGGTTCGATCCAGGTGTACACGATTCGCATTGCGAATCAGGCGGGCGGCACCGTCGACAACAATTCGATCGAGATCGTCGATTCGATTCCGGCCAACACCGTGATGTGCGGGCTCGGCAGCAGCGTGGTGACGTTCCAGAACGGCACGCCGTCGTCGGGGCTGACGTTCAATGCGGCGGGCAATGTGTCGTATTCATCGACGGCCGGCACGCCGCCGGTGTGGGGCTACACGCCGGCGCCGGATGCGAGCGGCTGCGACGCGGCCATTCGCCATATCCGCATTCGTCCGCAGGGCACGATGGCGGGCAGCGGCGGTTCGGGAAATCCTTACTTCGAGGTGTCGTTCCGGGTGAAGGTGCTGTAGGTCAGGCTTCGGCCTGCTGAAGAGTCTTCTGTAGGTCAGGCTTCAGCCTGACTCCGAAACCGCAGAGTCAGGCTGTGACCGAAGGGAATCCCGCGGGAAAGCCTGACCTACAGGAAGAATCAGGAAGCGCCCGCGCCTTCTCCTGTCGCGCCATTGGGTATAGGCTTGCCCTTCCGATTCAGATGCGATGTCAACGAACATCGCACGGTCGTCGCGAGGGGGCTCGAAGCACGGTGGATCCTACCGATACGCGCAATCCCGACTACTATCACCGCGTCGTCGATTGCCAGTGGGCCTGTCCTGCCCACACTGACGTTCCCGAATACATACGGCTCATTGCACAGGGAAAGTTCACGGAGGCGTATCTCGTCAACCGTGAATCCAATGTGTTTCCCGGCATTCTCGGCCGCGTCTGCGACCGGCCGTGCGAACCCGCGTGTCGCCGCGGTCGTGTCGAGGAAAAGCCCGTCGCGATCTGCCGCCTCAAGCGCGTCGCCGCGGATCATCGCGACGATGTCACCGCATTGCTGCCGCGTGCGCCGCAGGAGAAGAACGGCAAGCGCGTCGCGTGCATCGGCGCCGGTCCCGCCTCGCTCACCGTCGCGAACGACCTGATGCCGCTCGGCTACGACGTGACCATCTTCGAAAAATGGGACACGCCTGGCGGCCTGATGCGCACGAACATTCCGTCGTTTCGCCTGCCTGCCGGCGTGCTGGCGCAAGAGATCGGCTACATCATCGACATGGGCGTCGACCTACGGCTCGGCACGCCGGTCGAAAGCCTCAAGGCACTGCTGAACTCGAAACAGTTCGACGCCATCTTCGTCGGCAGCGGCGCGCCGAAGGGCAAGGATCTGGATCTGCCCGGCCGCCATGCCTCGGAGACGGTGCGCGAACACATACATATAGGAATCGACTGGCTCGAATCCGTGGCCTTCGAGCACATCAAGAGCATCGGCCGGCGCGTGCTGATCATCGGCGTCGGCAACACGGCGATGGATTGCTGCCGCAGCTCGTTGCGGCTCGGCGCCACCGACGTGAAAGTGATGGCGCGCAAGCCGCGCAACTTCTTCAAGGCGTCCGACTGGGAACTCGAGGATGCCGAAGACGAGAACGTCGAGATCGTCATCAATCACGCGCCGAAGTCGTTCGTGGTCGAGGACGGCAAGCTGGTCGGCATGATCTTCGATCGCATGGAATACGAGCTCGACGGCAATCGCATCGTGTCGGAGCGGATCGCCGGCGAGACGCTCTTTCCCTGCGACGACGTGATTCTCGCCATCGGTCAGGAGAATGCGTTTCCGTGGATCGAGAACGATCTCGGCATCGAGTTCGACAAGTGGCACGTGCCGAAGGTCGACAAGGTCACGTTCCAGTCGACGCGCGAGAACGTCTTCTTCGGCGGCGATGCCGCATTCGGCCCGAAGAACATCATCTGGGCCGTGGAGCACGGACATCAGGCGGCGATTTCCCTGCACCGGTATCTGCAGGGAAATGACGTGGCCGAACGCCTGCCGGCGCTGCTGAACCTGTCGAGCCGCAAGATGGGCCTGCACGAGTGGTCGTACAGGAACGACTACAACGCCGCCGAGCGCCGGCTGATGCCGCACGTCTCGCTGAAGGAACGGTTCAAGAAGATCAACATCGAAGTCGAACTGGGATTCGACGCGGAGCAGACGGCGGCCGAAGTGCAGCGCTGCCTCAACTGCGACGTGCAGACCGTGTTCGATGCCAAGCTGTGCATCGAGTGCGATGCCTGCATCGACATCTGTCCGGTCGACTGCCTGACGATGACCGGCAACCGGCCGGAAGACGAGCTGCGCCTGCATCTGAAAGCGCCGGCGCGCAACAAGACACAGCCGCTGTTCGTCTCGACACCGCTGAAACAGACCGCGCGCGTCATGGTCAAGGACGAAGACCTGTGCGTGCACTGCGGTCTGTGCGCCGAACGCTGTCCCACAGCCGCATGGGACATGCAGAAATCGACCATCAGGATTCCGCACGCGATCGACGAGGGCCCATGCTCAGTTCCGCAGACGCGCAAGACCGCCTAAACGACTTCGTCATCAAGCTCGCGAACGTCAACGGAACCGGCTCCGCCAGCGCCAACACGCTGTTGATGAAGTCCATGTTCCGCATGGGCATTCCCGTCATGGGGAAGAACTACTTCCCCTCGAACATCCAGGGGCTGCCGACGTGGTACGAAATCCGCGTGACGCGCGACGGCTACGTCGCACGCTCGGGCCGCATCGACCTCATGGTGGCGATGAACGCGGAGACGTATGCGCGCGACGTGCGTGAAGTCGATCCCGGCGGCTATCTGATCTACGACTCGAGCTGGCCGCGCCCGACGCTGCTGAAACGCGACGACATCACCCTTCTCGGCGTGCCGCTGGCGCGCATGTGCAATGAGACGTTCAAGGGTGTGCGGGCGCGAATCCTGCTCAAGAACATCATGTACTCCGGCGTGCTCGCCGCGCTGCTGGAGATCGATCTCGACGTCATGCGCGCGCTGCTGGCCGAGAGTTACGCCAGCAAGAAATCGCTGCTCGACTCGAACGTGCAGGCGCTGGAGATCGGCTACCACTATGCACGCGAGCATTTCCAGTGTCCGCTGCCGATCCGCGTGCAGCGCATGGACAGGACGGCGAATCACATCCTGATCGATGGCAACACCGCGGCGGCACTCGGCTGTCTCTATGCCGGCGCGACGGTCGGCGCGTGGTATCCGATCACGCCGTCGACGTCGGTGATGGATGCGTTCAAGAGCTTCTGCCAGAAGTGGCGCGTCGATCCGCAGACGGGCCAGAACAATTACCTGATCGTGCAGGCCGAGGATGAACTCTCCGCCATCGGCGCCGTGATCGGCGCCTCCTGGAACGGTGCGCGCGCCTTCACGCCGACCAGCGGCCCGGGCATTTCGCTGATGAACGAGTTCATCGGTCTCGCCTACTACGCCGAGATTCCCGCGGTGCTGTTCGACATCCAGCGCGTCGGACCCTCGACGGGCATGCCGACGCGGACACAGCAAGGCGACATCATGGCGGCGGCCTATGCCTCGCACGGCGACACGCGCCACGTGCTGCTGTTCCCGGCGAACCCGGAAGAATGCTTCCACATGGCGATCGATGCCTTCGATCTGGCCGAGCGCCTGCAGACGCCGGTATTCGTGATGTCGGATCTCGACATCGGCATGAACGACTGGATGTGTCCCGTCCTCGACTGGGACGAGAGCTACCAGCCGGATCGCGGCAAGGTGCTGACGAAGGAACAGATCGAACAGCTGCCGACCAAGTTCCACCGCTATCTCGATCTGGACGAAGACGCGATCCCCTACCGCACGCTGCCCGGCGTGCATCCGAAGGGCGCGTATTTCACGCGCGGCTCCGGTCACAACCAGTACGGCGGCTACACCGAGGACGCGCACGACTACCAGGTCGTGCTCGATCGCCTGAAGCGCAAGTTCGAGCGCGCGAAGTCGCTGGTGCCGAAGGCGATCATCGAAACCTCGGGCAACCAGGCGGCGATCATTTCCGTCGGCAGCAGCGACGGCGCGGTGCGCGAGGCGCTGCACATTCTCGAAGCCAAAGGCGTGACCCTGGACTACATGCGTATCCGGGCATTTCCCTTCGGCCAGGAGGTCGAGAAATTTCTCGCCTCGCATCCGCTGCTGTTCGTCGTCGAACAGAACCGCGACGCGCAACTGCGCAGCCTGCTGACGCTGGAAACCGCCGTGGAGAAACACCAGCTCCGCTCGATCCTGCACTACAGCGGCCTGCCGATTTCATCGAGCTGCATCGTCGATGGCGTGCTGGCCGAACTCGGCTCCGCGTCGCGGGTGCGCTCGGCGGTTTAAGAATTCAGAGTAACCGCAAAGAACGCATAGAACGCATAGATGAAAAGAGTTGAATTCAGGGAGCCGGGTTCTTCAATCACGCCGTTTTCCATTCCTATTTTTGCGTTCTATGCGTTCTTTGCGGTTACTCCCCCTTCTTGCTCCGGTGACCCATGAGCTTCATCACCAAACCCAAAGTCACGCATCCCGGCCTGCCAAAGAATGAACTCGGCCTCACGCGCCGCGACTACGAAGGCGGCATGTCGACACTGTGTGCCGGCTGCGGCCATGACTCGGTCACGGCCGCAGTCATCGAAGCGGTCTGGGGTCTGTCCCTCCGGCCGGAGCAGCTCGCGAAGCTGTCGGGTATCGGCTGTTCGTCGAAGACCACGGCGTACTTCGTCAGCGGCGGGCATGGATTCAACTCGGTGCACGGGCGCATGCCGTCGATCGCCACCGGCGCCGCGGCAGCCAATCGCGATCTCTACTACATCGGTGTCTCCGGCGATGGCGATACGCTGTCGATCGGTTTCGGCCAGTTCGCGCATGCGATCCGTCGCAACGTCAACATGCTGTACCTGATCGAGAACAACGGCGTGTACGGGCTGACGAAGGGACAGTTCTCGGCGTCGGCAGACATCGGCTCGAAGGCGAAGCGCGGCGAGGAGAACCGCCAGCCGCCGGTCGATCCGGTGCTCACGGCGCTGACGCTCGGCGCGACCTTCGTGGCGCGCAGCTTTTCTGGTGACAAAGAGCAGCTCGTGCCGCTGATCAAGGCGGGCCTCAAGCACCAGGGCTTCGCGCTCATCGACGTGCTCTCGCCCTGCGTCACGTTCAACGATCACGAGGGCTCGACCAAGAGCTACGGGTTCGTGCGCGATCACTACGATGAAGTGGTGCATGCCGACTTCGTGCCGCCCGCGCAGGAGATCACGACGAACTATGCCGAAGGCGAAGTCACGCCCGTGACGCTGCACGACGGCAGCCGCGTGCTGCTGCGCAAACTCGATGCGAGCTACGACCCGACGCATCGCGGCAAGGCGATGAACTATCTGCGCGAGAAGCTGCGCCAGGGCGAGCACGTGACCGGACTCATCTATATCGATGAGCGCAGCCCCGAGTTTCACGCGGTGAACAACACCGCCGGGTCGCCGCTCAACACGATGTCCTACGAGAAACTGACACCGGGCAGGAAGGGCATGGAAAAGATCATGAGCCGGTATCGGTAGGCTTGGGTCGGGGCGGAGGCCTCTTGGCTGTGGGGCCGGCTTCAGCCGGCCTCTTTTCGGAAGTCAGGCTAAAGCCTGACCTACAAGAGCCCCCCATCCTTCTCCCGCTACGCGGGCATCGTTCGGCCATCTCGATCGTCTGGCGCACTACAACCAGCCCTTCTTGCGCGCAATCCGCGCAGCTTCGATCCGGTTCGCCGCACCCGTCCTGGCGATCGCTTCCGACAGATAGTTTCGAACCGTTCCCGCCGACAACGCGAGCCGTGCGGCGATGTCCGCGGTGGACATGCCTTCGGTCGACAGGCGCAGCACCTCGCGCTGGCGATCCGTGAGCGGATCGGGATCGTCCCAGGATTCGGCGGCCAGCTGCGGGTCGATGACACGCAATCCGCGATGAACCCTGCGCACGGCGTCCGCCAGTTCACGCGCCGGACGTGCTTTGAGCAGGTAACCGTTCACACCCGCTTCGAGGGCGCGGCGCAAGTATCCCGAGCGGGCGAACGTCGTCAGGACGATCACGCGCGTGCGGACCCGATGGCGCAGCTGCGCTGCGACGTCGAGTCCCGACAGTTCCGGCATCTCCACGTCGGTGATCAGAATGTCCGGCGCGTGTGCTTCGACAGCCGCGAGCGCCTCGACGCCATTCGCGGCCTGCGCCACGACTTCGATGTCGCGTTCCAGATCGAGCAATGCAGCCAGCGCACCGAGGACCATTGTCTGGTCCTCGGCAAGGACGACGCGAATGCGTGGGGTGGTCATGTCTGTCTTCGCGTCAGGCGAGGTTTGCAATCGGCAGCGCCACGATCAGCTGCGTTCCAGCGGCACCGGACCAGGAGGCCGTGCCGCCGAAGGCTTCGACGCGACTTCGGATGCTGTGCATGCCGAGGCCTTCCGCATGAATCCCGCCGCGACCGTCATCGCCGATTTCGAGACGGACTTCGTCGGATGCCCGATAGAGCGCCAGCCGGCACGCTTTCGCCTGGGCATGCCGCACGACATTCGTCACAGCCTCACGCAGTACGAGCGCCAGCACGCGCTCGCGCGCGGGATCCACGTCGACCGGTTCCCAACGCTTTTCGACTGCAATGCCTGCGGCACCGAGCAATGACTCGGCACGTTCGAACTCGTCGCGAATGTCTCCGGCGTGATATCCGTGAATGGCGGCACGTACCTCGTTGAGTGCTTCGCGCGAGATCCGCTCGACATCGTTGATCTCCGCGAGCGCCCGTTGCGGATTCGCATCCAGAAGCCTGCCGGCGAGTTCCGCCTTCAGCGTGATGCTCGACAGCGTGTGTCCCAGGACGTCGTGAAGATCGCGCGCGATGCGTTCGCGCTCGGCGACGCGGTGGTCGCGTTCGATCTCGGGATTCACCCGCGCCACGAAGGTCGTACCGGCGCTCACGAGGGCGGTCTGCATGGCCATGATCGTCGGGAAATCCATGGGCAGCTGCGGGTACGCCAGCCACCACTCGAGCAGCATGATGCTGATGACGCCGGCGACCGCCGCGATGGAGCGTGCGATGTTGCCGCCGACCGCGAAGGGCGCGAACGCACCGACCATCGAGAAGAGAATGACGCCGCTGGGACGATAGGCGAGAAACGTCATGGCCAGCGCCAGCACGCCCAGACAGACATTGCGCAGGATGCGTCGATAGCCCCAGTACATGAGCCCGACGGTGTAGAGCGCGACGAGGATTGCGAACGCGAGCGCCGTCACTGCCCATTCGATCCATCCGGCGCCCCGCTGATAGGGTTCGATGAATAGGTAGAGCATGAACAGCGACCAGCACAGGGCGCCCCACGGGGTTCGTACGCGACGCGGCGGCAACGCGATCTTCATGCTTCTCTCGATGGAACCGAACCGGTGCAATTGTGCCGCGCGCGGCTCTCTGCGTCCCATGACATTTGTCATCGTCGCGGCAATGACGAAGCACACTGCAGCCCGACGCCTTCCATCGTCACAGTAGCGTTCGCGTCTCGGCAGCGGCGCGAGCGGCCTTCGCCGGCTCGCGGACGCCGTTGACCGGTTCGCACTGTCGATCTCATGGATTCATGCGCATCATGCCTTCAGCTCGAAGGAACCGGGAGGGGAACAACATGCACAACGACATCGAAAGACTGCATGCGCTCGACGCCGTGCGGGCGGGCGCGCTGCTTCTGGGCATCGTGTTGCACGGCACGATGTCCTTCATGCCGTCGCTCACGACCCTGGGCTGGCCGATCGCCGACCATTCGCCGAGCGAATTTCTTCAGGCGGCCTTCTACATCATTCACATCTTTCGCATGACGGCGTTCTTCGTCGTCGCCGGTTTCTTCGCGCACCTGGTGTTCCATCGTCGCGGCGCGCGCGGCTTCGCCAGGGATCGTGCAAAGCGCATCCTGGTGCCGCTGGTCGTCGGCTGGATCGTGATCACGCCGATCGTGATTGCGATCTTCGTCTGGGCGACGCTCAACGCAGGCAGGCCGCTGACACCGCCACCGGCGCCGGATACGGCGCTCGCCGTTCCCCTGATCCACCTGTGGTTCCTGTACGTGCTCGCGCTGCTCTACGTCATCGTGCTCGCGGCACGCGCACTGATACTCAAGGTGTTCGATGGCGTTGCGCTGCGCGCCCGCGCCGATGCGGTCGTCGGCTGGCTGATGCGCTCGCACCTCGCGCCGATCGTGCTGGCGCTGCCGGTGGCGCTGTGTCTGACGGCATGGCCGGGCTGGACCGTCTACCAGGGCATTCCCACGCCCGATCAGTCGCTGATTCCGAATCTGCCGGCATTCGTCGGCTATGGCGTCGCGTTCGTCTTCGGCTGGCTGCTGCACCGGCAGCAGACGCTGCTGTCGGTTCTGCAACGCGCCTGGGCGGGCTACGCCGTCGGCGCACTCGTCGCGAGCGCGGCGATCATCGTCCTGGGCTCGATGCCACTGCCTCCTGCGGTCGGCGCCGTCGCGTATGCGGTCGCTTCGTGGATCTGGACATTTGCGCTGATCGGCGCCGCGATGCGCTTCCTCTCTGCGCATCGACCGGTGGTGCGCTATCTGGCCGACGCCTCCTACTGGATGTACCTGCTGCATCTGCCGCTCATCTTCGGATTGCAGGAGCTGATGTCCGACTGGCCGCTCCACTGGAGCATCAAGTTTCCGCTGCTCATGATCGTGACGGTCGCGCTGCTGCTCGTGAGCTATCGGTACCTGGTTCGCAATACGATCATCGGCGAGACGCTGAACGGCAGACGCTTCGACGATCGAGCCGCCGTGCCGGCGCCGGTCGCATCCGCGCAGCCGACGTCGCAGGCCGGTTCGCTGGCCTCGTTGAGCGGCGTGAAGAAGCGCTACGGACAGACCGTCGCGCTCGACGGCTTCGATCTCGACATCCAGCGCGGCGAGCTGCTGGCCGTGCTCGGCCCCAATGGCGCAGGCAAGACGACGGCGATTTCCCTCCTGCTCGGTCTGGAACAGCCGGATGCGGGCGAGGTCTCGCTGTTCGGCCTGTCGCCGACGTCGCTCGTCGCACGACGACAGATCGGCATCATGATGCAGGAGGTCGCCTTGCCGCCCGAGCTGCGCGTCCGCGAGCTGCTGCACCTCACCGCGGGTTACTACGCAACGCCGCTCGATCCCGACGCCGCGATGCAGATGACCGGCACCACGGCGCTCGCGCAGCGGCCCTACGGCAAGCTGTCCGGCGGACAGAAGCGGCAGGTGCAGTTCGCCATGGCGATCTGCGGGCGGCCGCAACTGCTGTTTCTGGACGAGCCCACCGTGGGACTCGACATCAAGGCACGCGAAACGATGTGGAACACGATTCGCGAGCTCGTCCGCGGCGGCTGCTCGGTCGTGCTCACGACACACTATCTCGAAGAAGCCGAGGCGCTCGCCGACAGGGTCGTCGTGACCGCAAAGGGCAAGGTGCTCGCGAACGCCAGCGTCGGCGACATGCGCGCACTCGTCTCGCGACGACGCATCGAATGCACCACGCGCACGCCGATCGAAACGATCCGGACCTGGCCGGAAATCGAGACGGTGACCGCGACGCACGGGCGCATCGTCATCACGACGAAGCACGCGGAGGCTGTCGTGCGCCGCCTGCTCCAGGCCGACGACACCGTGGCGGATCTCGAAGTACGCCGCGCCGGCTTGTCGGAGGCATTCACCGAACTCACGCAGGAGGCCGCCTGATGTCCCTCTCCACTGTTACCCCTCACTCGTTCGCGCCGATGTCGACGCGCCGCATCGTCGACTGCTATGCGCTCGAAACGAAGTACGCGTTCCTGCGCGCGATGCGCAATCCGGGTTTCGCCGTTCCGACGCTCGCATTCCCGGTGCTGTTCTACCTGCTGATCGGCTTCATCTTCGGCGCCTTCAAGAGCCAGGATCCGAACGTGCCGTTCTTCCTGTTCTGCGGTTTCGCAACGATGGCCGCGATGACGCCCGGCATGTTCGGCTTCGGCATCGGCTTCGCGCTCGAGCGGGAACAGGGGTTCTTTCGCTACAAACGGGCCGTACCGATGCCGCCGTTCGCATCGCTGTCCGCGAGCATGGCGATGTCCGCCGTGTCGACGGCGATCGCGGTCGCGCTGATGGCCATTGCTGCGCTGGCGCTCGGCGCAGTGCAGCTGTCGCTGCTGCAGATGCTGATCGTGATCGCGATCATGACCCTCGGCTCGATTCCTTTCTGCGCGATCGGCCTGTGGATCGGCTCGCTCACCTCGGGGCGTGCGGCGCCTGCCATCACGAACGTCGTGTACCTCGTGCTGCTCTACTTTTCGGGCCTGTTCATTCCGCTGCCCGAAGGCATTCGCGCAGTCGTGATGGCCTCGCCGGCGTTCTACCTGGATCAGCTGGCGCTGGCGGGCATCGGCGCGCAGAACTTCATCATCGGCTCGCCGCTCAACCACATCGCCGTGCTGCTGGGCATCACGGTGCTGTTCCTGGGCCTGACAGCACGGCGGATCGAGCGGGTGGGATAGGCGAAGGCCGCCGTAATACACTCGCCCGCATGACCCCCCAGTTCTGGCTCGACCGCTGGTCGAGCAACGAAATCGGCTTTCACCAGCGCAGCGTCAACGAGTATCTGCAACGGTACTGGCCGCAGTTGAACGTGCCGCCGGGCACGACCGTGTTCGTGCCCCTGTGCGGCAAGAGTCTCGACATGCACTGGCTGCGCGAACGCGGCCATCGCGTGATCGGCGTCGAACTCGCTCATCAGGCGGTGGCGGATTTCTTCAGCGAGTGGGGCGTGACGCCGGAGGTCGGGCAGGCCGGCCCCTTTGAGCGCTGGCGGGCGCAGGACATCGAGCTGCTGTGCGGCGATTTCTTCGATCTGACGGCCGCCGATCTCGCCGGCGTGCGTGCGGTGTTCGATCGTGCTGCGCTGATTGCGTTGCCGCCAGACCTGCGCGAAGCCTATGCGGCGAAGTTGCACGACGTCCTTCCGCCCGGCACCCCGACGCTGCTCGTCACCGCCGACTATCCGCAGCAGGAGATGAGCGGTCCGCCATTTGCGGTGAGCGATGCGGAGGTGAGGAAGCTGTTCGGAGCAGGCCGCGTTCAGCCGCTGGCCGAGAGGGACATCCTGCAGCGGCCGGAGAACGAACGGTTCCGGCAGCGTGGGCTGACGCGATTGATCGAACGGGTGTACCGCATCGACTGATCCGGATTCCCTCTCTCTCTTCCTGTGGGGCCGGCTTCAGCCGGCCTGTTTCAGAAGTTTCTGTAGGTCAGGCTTTAGCCTGACTCTGAAAGCGGCCGGCTGAAAGCCGGCCCCACAGTGAGAGCCCCCACCCTAACCCTCCCCCGCTGCGCGGAGGAGGGGATCAGACCAGGATGCCCGCATTGTTGACGAGGATGTCGAACCCTCCTCCGCAACATTTCCTTCCGACGCCACGATGTCGTGACCCGGCGATTGCTTATGGCGCCTGCAGCAGGCGCCGCAGCCGCAACAGCACGGCTTCCGGACGATGGAACAGATCGCGACGACTCACCGTAACGACCCGGTAACCCAGCGATTCGAGGAAGCGCGCCCGTGCTTCCGTCTCGCCCGGCGGACGGGTCAGGTCGATGACGAGCGCCTGTTCGGGACACAGGTGATCGACGATGAACGGACCGATCTCGCAGTCGCTGACGAAACGGCAGTGACGCAGGCTGCGCGAGCGCAGCAGCTGGCTCAGTGCATCGTCGGTGGAGTGAGATGCCCGCTCACGGACGAGCAGTTCGGTTCGCGGTCGGGATCGCAGCACGCCGGTAAGCATGCTGCGCACGATACAAAGTCGAGCGGCGTCGCTTTGTACGAATTAATGGATGGATGCGGAGAAACGCCGGGGAATCATTCCCAGCCGCGCGTCGACTGCACCGCCCACAGCGAGCACACCGGCGTGTTCAGCACGCGACCGACGCGACGATGACTCACGCCATTCTGCAGACAGCGCGGATCGCGCGCCCAGCGCAGCGCGTAGACGATCGGATCCAGTCTCGCAGTAACCAGTTCGTTCAAATGCTGCCGCCAGCGCTTGTTCGTGTTCATGATCGACTCCAATCCTGTCCATCATTCGAACGCCACCCGGATGAAGTAGTTCCTTCAACCCTTGGTCAATCCATCGGCGCGGATCGCGAAGGGTTGAATTTCCGACAGCGGACGTCGGGATCCGGCGACAGATAATGAGAACCGGGTCGCAGGTCGCCCCTGGCCTGCGACATTTCCGTCAATTGAGCCGGCAGCCCTGCAGCGGATTGCTGTTCAGCCCGATGTCCCTGCCTTTCACGTTGTCACGCAGACTGCCCGTCAATTGATACGCGCCGCTGCTTGCGTTCTTGTTGAACGTCGACGTGAAGACGTACTGATTGCCCGCGGCTGCGGCCGCGAACGTGGTGCCGCTCAGCGTACCTGTCACAGCGACCGGCTCGGCGCGGCCCTGATAATCGCGATCGATGATCGAACCAGTGATGCGATCCGCAGCATCGATTTCGAGATTGATCAGCAATGCGGTGCCGAGGGGAAAGACGTAGCCGCTGATGCGATAGACGGCGGTGCTCGATCCGCCGGAACGTGCGCCGCTGAACGTGCCGCTGTCAGGTCCATTGGTCCATGTTCCGGTGATGGTATCGGGTGTGCGGAAGCTGCCGGAGAACGTCGCGCCGTTCGTCGCGGTACCCGCCGAAAACGTCGGGAAGATGGACAGCCCGGTGCCGGACTGCTTTTCCAGCTCGAATCCTGCGCGGTCGACCGTGCTGTATCCCGCCCCGAACATGCGCGCGCCAGTACCGTAGGTCACCATCGTCCAGACGCCATTGTCGCCAGATCCGGTGTAGGTGCCGCGATAGATGCCGTTGTAGGTACACCAGGCAGTACGGACGAAGTGATCGCGCGCCGTGACTTCCGACGGCAATACATGCGCCGTGCCGTCGGCCGCGCTGGCGGCGGCGACGAGCGGCTGGACCGCCGTCGCGAAGTCGGTGTAGCTGGCGCCGAAGTCCGGCGTCGTCCAATCCACGGCGACAGCACGCACGGCCTCCGAGATCAGAATGCCGTTGTCGGGATTGCCATCGATATCCAGCATCTGCAGCAGTCGTGCCCGGTTCTCGATCTGCTGCGCAACGTTCGTCGGGGTGCCGATCAGGTGCATCGGGCTCATGAACGGCTGTCCGGGATAGCTGCCCAGCGTGAGGCCGCCGAGTTTGAAGGTGACAGTGTTGCCCTGGGCGTAGCGGAAGCCGCCGTCGGCGCCAGTCGTACCCATCAAGGCGACGCCGTCGCTGTAGTCGAGACCTTGCACGACGGAGTCGCGGAAGATGCCGTCGATGGGGGCACCGGCGGCAGGAGCAGTAGGTGGGGCGAGAGGGATGGTCCAACCGGGGCCTGCGGTGGCACCACCGTCGTCGCCCTCTGCTTCGTCATCGCTGGCACCGCTGCTGCATGCAGAAAGGATGACTATCGCTGCAACTGTCAGCAGCCAAGAGTTTCGCTTATTCATGCCCGTCCCTCGCTTATTCGTTGGAAGCGCCCGCATCGTTCGTGGCGCCTGAGGGAATCTGTGGCGTGAGTAGAATTCTTCTCAGTTCACGACCATGGTCACCGGCGGATTTGTTGCTTCCATATTGCAATCTTGTTCATATGGGACACGAAGTGCCGTGAATACAGCATTCGGACGCCGCATCTGTGCGGCAGGATTCGATCCAGGATTTGTACCTGAACACTTTGGTATAGGCGTCTGGTTTGCCAGAGGCCAACGTACTCACGACGCCCAGCAGTTTCGCGTCACTGCCTTGTTTAGCAGAACTCAATCCTCCGCCGCTGTCGCGCAGGTCGAATCCTGCAGTCGCGTCTCCCGCACACAGGGCATTCTGGGCAGACGATCCATACTCGCTTTGGCAATCAATGTCGGTTCTCATCTCCACGGCGGCGTAGCGCAAGTTGTTTGGACAGGTTCCAAGATTCCATTGTCGGTTCAAAATGTTGAACTGGTGCTCAGGCCCGCAAGCCCATCCGGCTACGAATGCCGGGTTTGCGCTCTCGTCATCCGACTCTGGCAAAGAGATGATCCCTGGCGCTTGGCTCAGTGCCGTTCCCAGATTCAGGAGCGCGATATCGTTTCTGATGACCTCACCCAAGGAGGTCGGCTTAGGATAATCGGGATGAAACACCATACTCGATCTCTTGACGATGAGCAGCGTTCCCCCTGCCGATTTGTTGTGAGAGCCCACTCTCACAGTTACCTTTCCGTTCATACCTATATACGGCAGACAATGTGCTGCGGTGACGATCCACTGCTTGTCGAGCAAGGCACCACCGCACTCCCGATTCGCGTTAGCGTCATAGATCCACACCTGCCACTTGAATGACAGCGGATCTGCAGGGGTACCCGCATAGTTTTCTTCATCGTGAATCAATACTCGCATCAACGGGATGACGATAAGCACTGTGGCAAACAATGCCAGCAGCATCGTTGTTGCGGTCAACCAAAGGCGAACTTTCTCACGCTTGTTCTTCACGATTTGATCTCCCTGATCCCTATGTTGACCTCGACGTTGACCTCGATGTGCGACTGATGGGGGTTAGCGAGATGGAACGTCACTCCGCACGGCGCTACTTTCCTGGATCGGTCTGAAGCTGGTTGGTCTGGGTCCGCCTGGTACGCTCCCCGGACCCGCCCCTCCTCCTTCGACCATGTAGACATCCGCAAGCAATCGATCGTGGTCGACATCATTCTTCTCGCTGCTATTCACTACCAGGGTAATAGCCACGCAGATGTCGTGTTCTGTTTTATCTTTTGTGGTGAATTTCGATGAGCCTATCCATTGAGCAACAGGGAAATGTGTCGCAGCGAAGATCATGCATTTCTCAGTTGCTTCGGGGATATCAGCATGAAGGCGCACTTCTCCCGGGTAGGAACCACAGATTTGGGGCGGGAGCTCGCCATCCCGACATACCAATTTCTCGTTCAGAATAAACAGACTCATATTCAGCAAACCGGAACGAAGTTGTCCTGACGTCAGGATGAGATCCTTCTCGTCTACGTAGTCCTCCCTGAATTCTCTGATTGCCGTGATGGGCTCGTACGGTCCCTTCTCCATTCTCCATGCGTGCCCCGCATGCATCTTCATTCTGGCTTGAACCGACTGTCCGCTCAGATCCGTGACCAATGCGCATGCGTGCAACAGCATTGCGATCAGGACAGTGAGAAGGCGAGCGATTGATGTCATGGCATGTGCTCTCGGATCGGAAAATCAGGTGCCGACTAGAATGTAGGCTCCCCAGTACCGCGGACTTTCCCATTTGGGATCATTCAGGAGCGTCAGTTGCGCAGTTCTCAATGCCTCTGCGGCAGACGCCGTTTCGGCGAATAGCTCTACATAGAAGCGCTCCATGACCATTACGCTGGGTACATCCGCAACTGACCATAGTGTGGACACAACGTAACGGCTTCCCAGGGCGAGAGCGGCGAACGAAAGACCGAGCACACCTTCACCTTGAATGCTGCGCCCGCCACCCGTCGAGCAACCGCTCAGAACAACCAGCTCCGCATTGAGGGGCGTTTCGAATAGTTGCGCGGCCGTAAATTCCCCATTCACATACCGGCCGCTTTCATCGTACGCCGCAAGGTGAATTGCGGAGTGCTGAGGCAGCTGTTCATTCGCTGTCGCGTGGGTTGCAAAGTGAATATAGCGGTATGCACCCAGGCCCTTGGCCAGAACTCTTGCTTGATTGGCGGCACAGCCTGTAAGCATGTCAACAGCGATGCTGTGCCTACCCAGCGACGCAGCAATCCGGTCGACTTCCGTTCCGGTACCACGCAATCGCCTGTACGTGGATTGGGGCGGAGGTGACTCCCGTGACATTCTTGCGTCCGCCGACGCGCAGCGTTGTCGCGCGTCCTCAAGATCGTAGACAGGATCGCCGATCAGCAACGCGCGCTTCGCGACTCCGGATCCCGGCTTTGTCGTGCGCGTGACTGCGAAATGGATAGAAGGAAGATGCCGGATGGCGAATCCTTGCGCCAGGTAAGTTCCGGATCGGCGGTCCCACAATGCCGCGAAGGGGATACCATACAATGGGCCATCTGCAACGACATCGAGTTCCGTACCGTGCAGGTATTCGCGCACTGGCTGAAGCACCAAGTCATACATCCGCGCAAGCGCAGGCCTGACATCCCCACGCGTGGACACCATGGCGGCACGTACGCTTGCCGCCGCTGTTGCAATTTCTGTGGCATTCGCCAGTTCCACACGAACCACCGTATCTCTCCGCAGAACCCATGCGTAACTGGCCTGCTCCCCAAGCATGTACTCCACGACGCTGGCGGTCGGCGGCAACGATCTTTGCCACACTCTCAGCTCATTGACCGCTATCCCACGCTCACGGGGGTCGATGATTGCCGAAGCCGCCGCAACACGCGTCTCGTGGTTGAAATTGAGCCTGGATCTCTCGATGTCGTCCTGTGTTCCTGCTCTTTCTGTTTCAGCCGCTCGTAGTATCTCGCTCACTTCATCGGAAGGAGAGAACAACCGCCGCGCCCATCGAGCGTCCCTGTCCACGGCATAGGCTTTGATCAGATCCGCAAGGACACGCGAGCGGCTTCTATCGCTGACAGAAAGAGTCATCAGCTCACGTCCATACCCGCCCGCATCATGTCTCGGGGATTGGAGCAGACTGTGCATCCAGTCCTCGTACATCTGCCGCCTGGACGAAAACAACACACCCCGATAGGTTGGATCGATGCTCGCTAGACTGATTTTTCTGAGCAATTCGTCCGCGCGCTCGAAATGCCGGTTTGCGACCGCTCCTTGTCCCATGCCCCGAGCCAGACGTGCTCGAGCCGTCGCGACTTCGAACTGCCCCTGGACATCGCCCAATGCCTCATAGCGCGATTCAGCTTCGACAAAGGATTTCTGCGCTGCCTGACTCTCGCCTCGGACAATCTTCACGTAGGCGTCCAGTTCCCAAGCTTTCGCCATATACAGCGGCGCGACTGGCCGTGTCATGTTCCCGGCCGAATTTGGCGCAAGAGGTGCAAATGCCTCGACGGCAGTTTTCTCTTCGCCGGATTTCAACAGATCTTCGACATATTCGAGCTGGGCTCCATAGTTCGAGATCGGGGTGGGAGCCAGTTTCATGGCCAACTGATGGCAGGCAATGGCTCCCGCATAGTCTTGTTGCATGCGGGCATGACTACCCAAGTCCCACGCTGCCCATAGAGCATTCAACCTCTCCTCCTTGTCGCTGTTGGCGATACCAACTGCGCCCTCGCACATCGTGCGTACGGAACCGACTTCCAGCAGCTCATTGTGCGAACCTGACGCGCTTGCGACCGCTTCACTGGTGCAACTGCGCTCGAGCGCAACCTTGTAGAAGCGCTTTGCCTGCTCGACGTCGCCGATTCCAAGCAACGAATATCCGATGCCATATAGCGAGCGCGATACACCACTGCATTCGCCGTATTTCTCATATGCATCCATCGCAAGCCGATGATGCTCAATGGCTTGGTCGAAACTCAGAACGGAACTCAACGCAAATGCCAGGTTGTCTTGGACATCGGCAAACACATTCGGATCTGATCGCACCGTGACAAGCGTGCTGGCGCGATAAAAGCGTTCGAAAGCCTCACTGATTTCGCCGGAGTCTCGACGGTAGACTCCCAGATTGCTCAGAGCCAAGGCTTCGCAACCTGTTTCATGCAACCGGTGGCAGGTTCTCTCGACTTCCTGCCATGCACGTGCCGATTCCTCACGCCGGCTGTTCCCGTCTTTGTCGACCATCCGGTACAGTGCGACACCTCGATATAGATCCACTTCAGCCATACCGATGTCTGAGCCGTGAGATTGATAGATTCGACGCGCTTTCAGGAAGTCCGCCGCCATGGTCTCGGTATTTTCTTCTGGGACACCTGCAATCTCGGCCCGAAGGGAAGCAGAAAGATTCAGCGCCGTCGCAAACAGGAGAGCATCGCTTTCCGACAAAGTCCTCTTCGCTAGATCAAGCAATGACTGTGCACGCGCGGAATCCGACAGCCGGTGTGCAATTAGGGTGGAAGCAGCAAGAGCGGACATGCCGGCCTCGCGCCCGCTCTTTCGTTGCAAGAACAGATTTGCCGCCGACTCGAACAACTCGACGCGATCTTTGGGCGACATGGCAACTTCGAGATTGGAGGCCTCGGAGTAGCGCAGACGGGCTTCGTCAGGCTCAGCGTTGACTGTTATGACCAGATGGAAAGAGCCGGAAACCTGCGGCAGTCGATCCGAGCCCACGCGGATGACATAGATGTCCGCACGGGGAGCGATCATGACTGCATGGTCCTCTCCATATCGACCTGTATTCGATTCGAATCGACCAAGGCTGGTGCCAGCCGAGTCCTGTATCGCTACGTAAAGATCCAGGCCGTCTTGTTTCAATACAATCTGGACTCTGTCTCCACGTTTTGCCCGCACGGAAAATTGCTGCTGCGTTTCCCCATGGATCAAATCTGAGTGGTCCAGGACAAAGTGGGTGTCGTCCGATCGACATCCACTGAAGCCCAATGCGAATAGCGCGCCGCACCGTAGCAAATGAGCGAAAGCCTTCCCGAGGGGCGCACCGAACCGGTCCATGCGGGTCTCTGCTGGCGTGAGTTCGTATTTCTGGTGAGTCCTTACCGCCGCGCGGCTAGAAATAACACATCTCGCCCTAAACAGGGATCTTCCAACAGTTGCTGGAATGGTGCGGCAGCATCAGAAGTTCGGTAATAATCGACGCGGCGGGAAAGCAGACAACAAAACGGAGGTACCCAGGGATGACTATCCGGATGTGGGCTGCAACGGCAGCGTGTGTGGTTTTGTCGACACCCGACTCCGCCGCGGCTGCTGATTACTTTCTTAAGTCACGCGAAGCTACCAACGACGTCTATCTCTACGTTGGTAGCGGCTGGTTCCATGACGGCAGCCAGGACACCGACTTCTTCGTTGCCCCGCTAGAAGCCAGAACGCTCACGGCGAGCGACTGGGAATTCAGTGCTCGCACGCAATTCTTCGATGGTTCGGTGGGAGGCCAGAGCGATTCGGCTGTGGGCGATCTGACGCTATCCGCCGCCAAGAATTTTCGGCACTTGGGCAAGCTCGATTTCCTGTCGCTAGAGGTCGGACAGGTTCTCTCTCACGCGCCAGCCTCCTTCAGCAACGATACCGACGCTTACTTCAAGTTGCGCATGCAAGCCGGCGAGACGCTCGCACAAGTTGAGTTCAATCTTATCGTAGCCGAAGTGGACAAAAAATTGGCCGGCTACGGTGACGTGCGGTCCACAGCAGCGCTCGGTCTGCGCTCTTGGCTGGGACAACACCACATTGGCGCGGACTTCGTCGCCACCAACCGGCACGGCATGAGCCAGGCAGGCTCAGTAGATCTCGTCTACATGTATCAATTCTGGAATGGCAACGCCTTCTACGTGATGCTGGAAAAGGGACTCAGCGACGCTTATGGCGGGTTTTACGGCGGGCTGGGCTTCGAATGGGCCGTCGGTTTCTGAAGCTCTCACTCTGTGAAGCGACACTCGGCAAGGGTAGAAATGGCAGGCAGTTGGGACAGGCAATCCGTTCTAGCCCTGATCGAATCCCAGTACACCGGGCTTCTGCGTCTCTTGCGGCAAAAGCTTCGCAACGAACAACTGGCTGCTGACGCGCTTAGTCAGGCGCTCATAACTACCCTCGAACACCTCGACGCTGGCCGCATCTCCGAGCCGCAACTCATTGGCGGCTATATCTTTCAGGTCGCGATGAATCAGATGCGCAATCACCGGCGCAAGATGGCTGAGCGGTCCGAACGGCGCGCGGACCCCGAGGCGGTCGATGCATTGCCCGCCCCCGATACCGGGATAGACAAGGATCTGGAGCCCGCAATCGCAACAAAAGTCCGCAGCGTCATCGAGGCGTTGTCGACCACCCGCGACCGCGAAATCGTCAAACGTTTCTATCTCGACGAAGAGGACAAAGCGTCCATCTGCAGCGACATGGGACTATCGGCGCTGCATTTCGACAAGGTGATCTTCCGGGCACGCCAACGCATGCGAGGCCTGCTTGAGTCGCAGGGTCTCAGAGGGTCGGACTTCTTCAGCCTATTGATCATCTGTGTAACCCTGATGTGATGTCGATCTTCCTTACAACAGATATCTCCTGGGGATGGGCCGCTCCGAGGGGTATGCACTCTGATGGCGCAATGATCCGATGAACCGCCAGTACATAGACGATCACCACCTCGTCGCGCGATATCTCGCGGACCAGCTTCCCGACACCGAGCGGGAGGCCTTCGAGGCCTATTACCTCGAACATCCGGAGATCGTGCAGGAGATGGAGGCGGCGGCGCGGTTCAAGGTCGGACTGGCCCAGCTCAGAGAATCCGGTGAGCTCGAGTCGTTGCTCAAGCCGACTCCGTGGTTTCGGCAGAAACAGTACCAGGCGCTCGCCGCGGGATTGGCTGTCATCGCGGTCGGTCTCTTTGTCTTCTTCGGTCGCGGGCCCGCGTCGCAGCCGGCGCTCGTTGCTTCTGCAACCGGGCTGGTCGACCGTCTGCGCGATCCGCTCCCGGTGGTGGCGACTGCGCCGATCATGCGGATGCGCAGCACGGCTGCTGACGCGGAACTTCGCCTGTCCGCTGCCGACCAGGTTTTCGCGCTGCGTGTGCTGCCGGAGGTCGAAGCAACGCCGCCGCGTTATCGCATCACGCTATCGTCCATCGGCACCGATGAATCGCTGCGCGGCGTCGGCGAGATCGGCGCGCTCGTTCCGGATGCCGAAGGATTCGTACCGGTATACGTCAACTCGACGAAACTCGCTCCCGGCCGCTACCAGCTCACCCTCTCCGGCGACACCGGCACCAGCGCCGCGAACGACTCCAGCACCTTCCTCATTCGGGTCATCCCACATTCTGATCATCGATGACGCGTCATGAACGACGCGCATGACTCCTGCTCGATCGCCACACATCGCATCCGCATCGCAGCACTTCACCCCCGCCTGCTGAATCTTTGATGCGATCCGCCAACGCCGTTGGCTATGATCCTGCCCCGCGTTCCATACCGGACAAGCCATTGGGGGCATCATGCAGTTCGAATACACCGACAAAGTGAAGACGCTGATCGCGCGTCTCGAAGCCTTTTTCGACGAGCACATCTATCCGAACGAAAAGGCCGTGGCCGAATTCGTCATGGGGCGCGAAGGCAAGGCGCGCTGGGAGCCGATTCCGATCGTCGAGGCGCTCAAGCCCAAGGCGAGGGCTGCGGGACTGTGGAACCTGTTCCTGCCGCATTCGGACAACGGCGCCGGGCTCACCAATCTCGAATACGCGCCCCTGTGCGAGATCATGGGCCGCGTCGGCTGGTCGTCCGAAGTGTTCAACTGCTCCGCGCCCGACACGGGCAACATGGAAATCCTCGACCGCTTCGCCAGTCCCGCGAACAAGGAGCGCTGGCTGAAGCCGCTGCTCAACGGCGAGATCCGTTCGGCCTTCTCCATGACCGAACCGGCGGTCGCCTCCTCGGATGCGACCAACATTTCCACGCGCATCGAGCGCGACGGCGACGAGTACGTGATCAACGGGCGCAAATGGTGGTCGTCGGGCGCGGGCGATACGCGCTGCGAAATCCTGGTGGTGATGGGCAAGAGCAATCCGGATGCGCCCAAGCACCAGCAGCAGTCGCAGATCCTGGTGCCGATGAAGACCCCGGGCGTGAAGGTGATCCGCCATCTGCCGGTGTTCGGCTTCGACGACGCGCCGCACGGACATTCGGAGATCGTGTTCGAGAACGTGCGCGTGCCCGCCGACAACATCCTGCTCGGCGAAGGCCGCGGCTTCGAGATCGCGCAGGCGCGTCTGGGGCCCGGACGCATCCATCACTGCATGCGCAACATCGGCGTTGCCGAGCGCACGCTGGAGAAAACCTGCAAGCGCCTGCTGTCGCGCGTCGCCTTCGGCAAGCCGATCGCCGATCAGTCGATCTGGCTGGAACGCATCGCCAACTGCCGCATCCAGATCGATCAGGCGCGCCTCCTGGTACTGAACGCCGCCGACAAGATGGATCGTCTCGGCAACAAGGCAGCGCGGCGCGAGATCGCGATGATCAAGGTAGCGGCGCCGACGATGCTGAACTATGTGATCGACTGGGCGATCCAGGCGCACGGCGCCGCCGGCGTGACGACGGATTTCGGACTCGGTCACATCGCCGCGAGCGCCCGCACGATGCGCATCGTCGATGGCCCGGATGAAGTCCATCGCAACCAGATCGGCAAACTGGAACTCGCGAAGTACAAGTAAGACTCAAGACATTTCACACGGAGTTCACGGAGACCACGGAGATCGAGACAAAGAAGAATTTTCCACGGGGGGCACGGGGAAACACGGGGACAAGAAAAAGACCTTTCTGTTCCGGACCCCGTGTTCCCCGTGTTCCCCGTGGAAATTATTCCGGCTCTTGATTCTGGTCTCCGTGAACTCCGTGTGAAACCTCCCCCCTTTCCAAAGGAGCCACAGCATGGCCGTTTCATCGTTGTTCGATCTGAAGGGCAAAGTCGTCCTGGTCACCGGCGCGAGCCGCGGGATCGGCGAAGCCATTGCGCACCGCGTCGCCGAGCATGGCGGCAAGGTGGTCGTGTCGAGCCGCAAGCTCGATGCCTGCGAGAAGGTGGTGAATGCAATCACCGCGAAAGGCGGCGAGGCGTTCGCGCATGCCTGCAACATCGGTCGCAAGGAGGATCTGCAGAGCCTGGTCGACGCCACCGTCAGGAAGTGGGGCGGCATCGACGTGCTGATCTGCAATGCCGCCGTGAATCCCTACTACGGGCCGGCCATCGAGATGTCCGACGATGCCTACGACAAGGTGATGAACTCCAACGTGCGCAGCAACTTCTGGCTGTGCAACATGGTGCTGCCGCAGATGGCGCAGCGCGGCGGCGGCTCCATCGTCATCATCTCCTCCATCGCGGGTCTGCTGGGTTCGACCACCATCGGCGTGTACGGCATTTCCAAGGCCGCCGACATGGCGCTGGCCCGCAACATCGCGGTCGAATGGGGACCGAAGAACATTCGCGCCAACTGCATCGCCCCGGGACTGGTGCGCACCGACTTCGCCCGCGCGCTGTGGGAAAACCCGGAAACGTATGCGCACACCGTGAAAGCGTATCCGTTGCGTCGCATCGGCGAGCCCGACGAAATCGCCGGCGCCGCCGTGTTCCTCGCCAGCCCGGCCGGCTCGTTCATGACCGGTCAGACCATCGTCATCGATGGCGGCGGCGTGGTCGGGCGGGGATGAATCCAGGACCGGAGTATTAACCGCAAAGAACGCATAGAACACATAAAGGAGGGAACCGACGGAATTCGAGGGATGCAGGCTCGAGAACACCATCGAAACTCTGCATGGCGATCTCTTCTATGCGTTCTTTGCGTTCTATGCGGTTACTTTTTTATCTCTTCAGCAACGCATGGCCAACAACAACCCCACCGGTGCCGCCGTCCTGGTGCCGGTGCTCGAGAACAACCGCTTCGACGAGGCGCGGCTGACGACGTATCTGTCGTCACGCATCGACGGCTTCGGCGGCGATGTGCTGGTGCGCCAGTTCCAGGGCGGGTTCTCGAATCCGACGTTTCATCTGCAGACGGCGGAGCGCGCGTTCGTCCTGCGCAAGAAGCCGCCGGGGCAGCTGTTGCCGTCGGCGCATGCGGTCGATCGCGAGTACACGGTGCTCAAGGCGCTGCGGGATACGGATGTCCCCGTGCCGCGCGTTCATCTGCTGTGCGACGACGAGCGCATCATCGGCACGATGTTCTATGTGATGGACTACGTGGACGGTCGTGTCTACACGGATCGGCTGCTGCCCGGCTGTACGCCGCCGCAGCGATCGGAAATGTATGACGCAATGAACGACGTGCTGGCGAAGCTGCATCGCATCGACTACCGCGCCGTCGGACTCGACGGCTTCGGCAAACCCGGCGGCTATGTCGCCCGCCAGGTGGCGCGCTGGTCGAAGCAGTACCAGGCTTCGGCCGTCGACGACACGCCGGCAATGAATCGTCTGATGGAATGGCTGCCGCAACACTTGCCGTCGCAGGACGAGGCGACGATCGCGCACGGCGACTATCGCATCGGCAACCTGCTGTTTCATCCCATCGAATCGCGCGTCGTCGCCGTGCTCGACTGGGAGCTGTCGACCATCGGCCATCCGCTCGGCGATCTCGCCTACTGCTGCAGCGCCTATCACCTGCCGGCGAGTTCGGGACGCGGTTTCGACGGCAATGATCTCGCGGCGCTGGGCATTCCTTCGGAAGCGGAGTTTCTCGACAACTACCGGCGCCGCACCGAACGTGCCGATATTGCCGACTGGAAATTCTTCCTCGTGTTCTCGCTGTTCCGTTCCGCCGGCATTCTCGCCGGCGTCTACCGTCGCAGCGTCGACGGCCAGGGCGTGGATGCACGCATGGCGCAGGCGAAAGAGGCGTATCAGGACATCGCAGCGCGGGCGTGGATGATTGCGCGGGATGTCTAGGACAGGGGTTTCACGCAGAGTTCGAAGCAAAGAAGCCGGAAGGAATTTCCACGGGGGACACGGGGAACACGGGGTCTCGGAAGAGAAAATTTCTTTCCCCGTGCTCCCCGTGTTCCCATTCTTCCCCCCGTGGAAATTCTTCTTGTCTCACCCTTTGCTTCTCGGCACGAAGAAGAAGTCGCCCACCTCGTGCCCCGCTCCCTTGATCGACTTGAACTCGGGCTTCTGCACGAACTTGTTGCTCTGCGCCGCGACCTGGACGCGTTTGCTCAGGCGGTTGAAGAGTTCCGGGCTGGAAAGAATGCCGGTGTTCGCTTCGAGTTCGTCGATGAAGGCGCGGGCGAACACCGAGTTCTGACCGCCGCCCTCATCCAGCACCGGTGCATCGCCGCCCGAAGTAAGCAGCAGGCGCGAGCGCTTCGGCAGCTTGTAGGCGACGTAGTCCTTCGAATAGCTGACCTTGTCGTTCATGAACAGGTAGCTGGGATCGGTCGAGAGCAGGCCGGCGTAACAGGAGTCGGCGACGACGAGGACGCGTTTGGCCGGCAGGCGGCTCAGGTGTCCGGTGATCTGTTCGTTCGGTACCCAGAACGTGTCCTTGGGCGGCGCGTCGGCGTTGACCGGCAGCCAGTAGCCGGTCTGTGATTTGCCGCTGGCGAGGCGTTCGCCATGGCCAGCGTAGTAGATGAGCAGGTTGTCTTCGGGCTTCAGCACGGCATTGAGATCGTTGAGCGCCTTCAGCATCTGGATGTCGTCAGCGTCTTCGAGGATCTGCACGTTGAAGCCGTACTTGTCGGCGAGGACGCGCGCGGCGCGCTGCACGTCGTGCTTCGGCGTCTGCAGGCTTTCGATGGCCTGGTAGTTCTGGTTGCCGATGACGATGGCGTAGTAGCGCCCGAACTTCATGCCGGCGAGCGTGCGTTCGTCGGCCACCGCGGGCAGCTGCGTGAGCTGCGCCCTGGTCTGCGGCGAGCGCGTGGTCGGGATGCCCGCGAGGCGTTCGGCGCTCTTCTGCTTTTCGGCTTCGAGCTGTGCGATCCACTTCTTGAGGGCTTCGACTTCCTTGCTGTCACTGGTCTGCTGCGCGACGGGTCGCTTGGCGAGTTCCTTCTGCAGATCCTGCAGCTGCTTCTGCAACAGACTGAGCTGCGTATCGCGCTCACCGATCGCCGTTTCCAGTTCCTTGCGCAGTTCATCCTGTTCGCGCTGCGCGGCCGAGGTGTAGATGAGGCTGTCTTCCGACAGGCCCGAGGCCTGGCGATACAGATTGAGCGCCTTGAGCTGATCCTGCGGCACGCCGAGTCCCTGCTCGTAGAGCGTGCCGAGGTTGAAGATGGCGCGCGAGTAACCCTTGTCGGCCGCCTTCTGATACCAGGTCGCCGCTTCGGCATAGTTCGGTTCGACGCCCATGCCGCGCTCGTAGATTTCGCCGACGTTGGTCATCGCTTCGGGATCGCCCGTCTGCGCCGTGTCCATCCAGATGCGCAGCGCCGACTTGAGATCGGCGCGATCGTAGGCGACGTATTCGCCGCCGCGGATCGAACACTCCGCCGTGGTGGTGCGGATCGGCCGGCGCTGGGTGAGATAGGTCGAATTGCCGAGCTGACGCACCTGCCCCGGCAACAGGCAGTCGACGATCTCCAGATCCGAACGCTTCACCATGCCCTTCGTGGCCGCGGCCTTGTCGGAAGGTGTGGCTGCGGAGGCGACGATCAGAAACGCCGGCGCCAGCGTGAGCGCCGCGCGCAACAGGACATTCGGCAGGGATCGCGAATTCATCGAAGCCTCGCTGGCTGCGTCGTCGTTGATGTGCCGGTATTCGACGCCGATCGGCCGGCAGTTTCAATGCTTGCGTGTGACGGATGTCTGAATTTCACACGGAGAGCACAGAGACCAGAACGATCATCCTCTTCCTGTGGGGCCGGCTTCAGCCGGCCTCTTGAAGTGCAGAAGGCCGGCTGAAGCCGGCCCCACAGAAGAACAGCTCTCTGCGTGAAATCGCCTAGAAACTGTGCTGCACCCGCAGCCCGATCGCCACGTCCTCGAAGTTGATGTACTGGAAGCTTTCCAGTCGCTGGTACTCGACATAACCGGAGATGCCGTAGCGGAACTGGGCCGAGAGGCCGCCGGCGAAGCGCCAGTACGAGGTATCGGGGTTGTCGGTTTCGACCAGGATCGGCGGAGCGGCGCCGGCTTCCGGGTCCGCGGCGAAGCGCACGCCGAACACGTTCACGTCGTCTTCGAACTCGCGGACGAAATCGGCGCGGATCTGCGGCAGCACGACACCCCACGAGGTTTTCCACGCGTACGTCATGCGCAGGCCGGCATTCGCGGTGAGCGATTTGAATTTCTGTTCGTCGTACATGAGGTCGAGACCGCCGGCGCCGTCCTCGGTGAAACCGTCGATGGTCGCGTCGATGTAGAACACGCCGATGTTGGGCGAGAGCGTGAAGCCGCCCAGCAGGAAATCGTAGCCGCCGGACAGGCCGGCGCTCACGGTCATGCCGTCGGTGTCGCCATGGGCGTCGGCCGTGACCAGGCCGGTGCCGTCGACGTACGTGATGTTGCGTCGCGCATCGAAGCTCGACGGGGCGACGTTGACGATCGCGTCGAAGTAGAAGTTCTTCGCCGCGTACATCGAACCGTAGATCGATGCCGCCCACGATTCGGTATCGAGCGTGCCTTCGCCGGACGGATTGAAATCGATCGTGGCGCTGCCGTAGGAGATCGAGCCGCCGAGCACGGCGTTGTCCGTGAGGCGATAGTCGATGCCGGCGAGCAGTGACCATTGTTCCGCGTCGAAGCTCGGACTCGCGGCCGACGCCTCCTTGTCGCCGAAGCTGTAGTTGCCGCGAACCCACAGTCCCCAGCGATCGCTCAGCAGGCCGCCGGGTTCTGCGTCATCGGCGCTGGCGCCGCCGCCCAGCAGATCGCGCAGCATCTTCTCGATGCTGGCAAGCGGCACTGGCTTGCCGTCGACGATGACGTTGAGTCCGGCGAGGCTCAGGCCCTTCGCGCCGCCACGCAGCGCCATGAGTCGATCCATGATGCCCGTGTACTGCTGCGTCGCGAACAGCAGCGTCTGCGTGCGTGCGACGGCGAAGTCTTCGCCGTTCAGTTCATCGAGCGCGTCCTGCTGGTTCTCGGCGCTGTTGTTGAACAGCAGGCCGTTGCAGCGGACGAGTAGTTCCTGCTGTTCCGGCGTGAGCGTGCTTTCGGACTGGTCGAGCTGCGCACAGATGCGATCGAGCTGCGTCGCCATCTTCTGCTGATTCGGCGTCAGGTTGGGCAACTCGGACAGCACCGTCCGCTCGGGCGGCGCGGCGACAGTGATCTGCACGGTGTCCGAACTCACAGCGCCCGCGGCATCGGTGACCTGCAGTCGCACGACGTTCGTGCCGTCCGGAATCCGCACGCTCAGCGTGGCGCCGCTGCCGAGTGCCTGTTCGCCATCCGAAGTCTGCAGGAACCAGTCGTACGCGACGATCGTGCCGTCGGTGTCCGTCGATGCAGAACCATCGAGCTGCACCAGTTCGCCGGGCTGCGCATCCGAATCGGCAATGGATTGATCCGGACCGGCATTCGCCGTCGGCGCGGCATTCGGAAGCGGCGCAGTGACGGTGACGATGATCGAGGTCGAGGACACGGCGCCGCCGTCGTCGGTCACCTGCAGGCGAATGGCATTCGCGCCGTCCGGCAATGGCGTGCTGAGCGTGGCGCCCGTGCCGAGCGACTGTTCGCCGTCCCCGGTGTCGCGGAACCACTCGTACGCAGTGATCCTGCCGTCGCTGTCGGTCGAAGCCGAACCGTCCAGCGTGACGTTTTCGCCAGGCTGGCCATCGGTGTCGGCGACGGTGCGGTCGCCGCCTGCATTGGCGACGGGCCCCGCATTCACCACCGGTGCAGCCACGGTGATCGTGACGGTATCGGTCGCGGTGTTGGTCTGCGGGTCGAAGGAGTCGTCCGTCACGGTGAGCGTGACGACGTGAGTCCCGTCGGGGAGATTGATCGTCGGATTGACGCCGTCGGCGAGCCGCGCGCCGGACGCATCGGTCCAGACGTAGGTCAGCAGATTGTCGGGATCGGCATCCGTGGTGGCCGAAGCGTTCAGCACCACCGGCTCGCCGGGTTCGCCATTGGTGTCTGCGATCGTCTGGTCGATACCGGCATTGGCGACCGGCGTCGTATTCGGATCGTTGCAGGCGGGATCCTGCGGATCGACCACCGGGCCGGCCGTGTTGGTGATCGTGACCCGTTGCGGCCCGGCGCTTTGCTGGCCGAGATTCAGCAGCGTGATGTCGATGGCGAAGTTGTCGGTGCTGCTGCCGCCGAAATCCAGGTTGTCGATCTGGATGCAGACAGCTCCGGGCGCGGTGTTCGGCACCACGCTTGCCTGCAGCACGCTGGTCGGCTGGCCGTTGACGATGACCTCCGGCGAGACCTGCACCTGCAATGGACCGCTGCCGGAGATCACGCCCTGCTGGCGCAGATTGACGACCAGCGGCCCGTCGAAGTCGGGGATCTGTCCCACGACGGGCTGGCCGGTGATCGCCGGCGGCCCGGCCCAGGCGGGACCGTAGAGTGCCGCCAGCACCGGGACCGGCGCGATGAAGCGACGCAGCGCTGAGGAACGCGGACGACGGACTCTCATGCAGGACCCTCCGTGGGTACGAGTTCAGCGATACCGAATCGCACAGCTGTTTAACAGCACTGCGCGGTCCGCGCCCATGACCAGAAGTGCAAGCACGGTGCAGCAATTTACCCGGCGGCGGTGGCGGAAGTTGACATCGACCACCGCGAACCCCGCAATTGCGCGATGCGCTACCGACATTGCGGCCTCATTCTGCTGCTGGCACTGCAGGGCTGCGCGTCCAGCTCGCAGCGCATCGATGCCCAGGCCGAAGCGGCGGGTCTGTCGCGCTCGGTGGTCGCCGGCCGCGATTTCCGGCACGTCGTTTATGCCAATGCGCTCGCGCACGGCGACGCCGCTGCGCAGCGGCTGGTCGTGTACTTCGATGGCGATGGCCGGCCCTGGGGTTCGAGCGGTCTGCAGCCGGCCGCCGATCCGACGACCCGCAAGCCGCTCGCGCTGCAGCTGCTGGCTCGCACGCCGGCACCGGGCATCTACGTGAGCCGGCCTTGCTACCAGGAACTGAAGGATCCGGCATGCGAGGCAGCGGTGTGGACCAGCGAGCGCTATTCGACCGCGGTGGTCGATAGTCTGGTCGCCGCCATCGGGCAGTTTTCAGCGGCGAGGCCGCCGCGGGAGATCGTGCTCATCGGCTACAGCGGCGGCGGCGTGCTCGCGACACTGGCGGCGGAACGACTCGGGAACGTCGCGGCCGTCGTCACCATCGCCGCGAATCTCGACATCGACGCGTGGGCGCAATATCACGGCTATCTGCCGCTGACCGGTTCGCTGAATCCGGCCGCGAGCGGACACGATCACGCGTGGCGGGAAGTGCATCTGCAGGGCGCGGACGATGCTGTCGTTCCTGCTGCGACGACGGCGCGCTACTTCGCCCGCTATCCGGCCGCGCAGCAGCGGCAGTTCGACGGGTTCTCGCATGTGTGCTGCTGGGTCGAGCGGTGGGCGGAGATCTTTGCGGACGTGGCGCTGTGAAGACCCCCACCCTGCCCTCCTCCGCTCTGATCCCCTCCTCCGCGCAGCGGGGGAGGGTTAGGGTGGGGGTGCTTCCCGCGCACTCAGCGCCGTATCCGGAAAATCCGAAAACACCCCGTCGACACCCAGCTCATAGAACTGCCGGTACTCGCGCAGCACCTCGTTCGCATACTGCGGTGCCAGGGTCGCCGGCTCATTGCGGAAGGTATAGGTGTGGACCTTCAACCCGACGGCATGCGCCTGACCGATGACGTCCGTCTCGAGCAACTGAGCCGCCTGCACATCGCGCAGGATCTGACGCTTCCACGGCCCGATGGCATTCGCGTACCCGGCGATGTCGCGGAGCTGTCGCGGCGGCGTGCCTCCGCGTGGATCGTCGTACTGCGGGATGTTCACGCCGATCACCCGCGTACCCGTCTCGTCATACAGCAGCGCGCCATCGTCCAGCAGTTGCACCAGCGGCAGCGCCGTCCGCGAGCGCAGGTATTGCAGGTTGGCGCTCTCGAACGACTGGATGAACACCGGGCCGTTCGGCCGGTCGAGCCCGTGCCGGCGCAATGCTTCCAGCAGCGGCTCTTCGAGCGGCAGCTGCAGTGCCCGATGGAAGGCTGGATGTTTGGTTTCCGGATAGACGCCGATCGTGCGTCCGCGCCGGGCGGATTCGTTCACGGCAAGGGTGAGGATTTCCTCGAACGTCGGAATCTCGAACTGCCCGTCGTAATCCTTCGAGCGCGCGGGATTCGCCTGCCGCGCCCGCAGGATCTTGATTTCCCCCAGCGCGAAATCGCTGGCGAAGAACGCGGTGATCGACTTGCCATCGACGACGCGCGTCGTGCGCCGGGCGGAAAATTCCGGATGTGCGGCGACGTCGGTGGTGTCATCCAGCATCGGCTCGTGCCGTGCGATCAGATGACCGTCGCGCGTGGCGACCAGGTCGGGCTCGATGAAATCCGCACCCAGCTCGATCGCCAGCCGGTAGGACGCCAGCGTGTGTTCGGGCCGATAACCCGACGCGCCGCGATGCGCGATGACGATCGGAGCAGCACCATCGAGCGTCCGCCATCGCAGGGAATCAGCCATGACCGGATCTCCACAGACCATCGACAGGAAGACTGCACACGCTCCGGCGCGCCGGATCGCTGCATGGTTTTTCCGACACGGTTGCATCCCGGGCGTTATAGCGCAATGGCGCGACGTCGATGTGAATCCGCCTTTCTTCCCCTGTGGGGCCGGCTTCAGCCGGCCTTCCGAAGATGTCAGGCTGAAGCCTGACCTACAGCCGGAGGCAAGGCCGCTCCACAGGACAAGACAGCAGCGAATCGCGCGATGAAACGCTACACTCCCCGCGCGCCTCGAGTACCGCTGCTTCTGCGCGTGAACCTCGTCGAACGAAGCCGAGAAAATCGATTCTTGAACAACAAAGCCGTATCCAGCGCACTTGATACTGCGTGTGAAGTCCGTTTCGGGCAGGTCGGCCTGGTACAGCTGCGCTTGCGCAGCAGCGACAGCAAGGCGATCCACGATGAACTGTCGGCGCGCATCGCCGCCGCCCCGCAGCTGTTCGAACGCGCCGCCGCCTGCCTGGATCTGAGCGCGCTGGAAACCCAGCCCGACGAAGCCCTGGCGCGCGAACTGTTCGACACCGTCCGCAAGATCGGCCTGTTGCCGATCGGCGTCGCCTTCGACGGCACCGAGGCCATCAACTCTCTGGCCCGAACGCTCAATCTGCCGGTCCTCACCCAGTTTCGCGCCCTGAGCAAGACGCCGATGTCGCAGCGACCCGCGGGCGTTGCATCGATCGCCCCCGCCGTTCCAGCTGCTGCGCCGACTCCACCGGCGGCTCACCCCCCCTTGGCCGAACCCGCAATGCCCGCCCTGATGCAGCATCAACCGGTTCGCTCAGGTCAGCGGGTGTATGCGCGCAACCGCGACCTGGTCGTGACAACGGTCGTCGGCGCCGGCGCCGAAGTGATGGCCGACGGTTGTGTACATATCTACGGCACGTTGCGCGGCCGCGCGATGGCCGGCGCCCGCGGCGAAGTCACCGCGCGCGTGTTCTGCCAGGAATTCCAGGCCGAGCTGGTCTCGATCGCCGGCGTGTTCCGTGTTTTCGAAACCATCCCGCCCGAACTGCGCGGCAAACCCGTGCAGGCGTGGCTGGATGGCGACGATCTGCGTTTTGCGCGGATCGGTGGCTGAATGAAGAATCGGATTTCACTCTCCGACTGCAGGTCAGGCTTCAGCCTGACATCTTCGGAAGGCCGGCTGAAGCCGGCCCCACAGGAAGAAGGAACTCCGTGTGAAATCTTTTCTCGAAAATCACTTTTCAGGAGATCCGAGCTTTGACTGAGATCATCGTTGTCACCTCCGGCAAGGGAGGCGTCGGCAAGACGACGACATCCGCCAGCCTCGCGTGCGGGCTGGCGAAGCGCGGCAAGAAAGTCGCCGTCATCGACTTCGACATCGGCCTGCGCAACCTCGACCTGATCATGGGCTGCGAACGGCGGGTCGTGTACGACTTCGTCAACGTCATCCAGGGCGATTGCACCCTCAAGCAGGCGCTCATCAAGGACAAGCGGCTCGACACGCTCTTCGTCCTTGCCGCCTCGCAGACCCGCGACAAGGATGCGCTGACCGCCGAAGGCGTGCGCAAGGTACTCGACGAGCTGATCGCCGACGGCTTCGACTACATCCTCTGCGATTCCCCTGCCGGTATCGAAAAGGGTGCGCACCTTGCGATGTACTTCGCCGATCGCGCCGTGGTCGTGGTGAATCCGGAAGTGTCCTCGGTGCGCGACTCCGACCGCATCCTCGGCCTGCTCGCCAGCAAGACGGCGCACGCGGAAAAGGGCGATACGAAAGTGCAGGAACACCTGCTCCTGACCCGCTACAGCCCGCGGCGCGTCGCCACCGGCGAGATGATGAGCGTCGAGGACGTGAAGGAAATCCTCGGCCTCGACGTGATCGGCGTGATTCCCGAATCGCCCGATGTTCTCTCCGCCTCGAACGCCGGCAACCCCGTCATCCTCAACGCCGAGAGCGATGCCTCGATGGCGTACGAAGACTCAGTCGCGCGCCTGCTCGGCGAGACCCTGCCGCTGCGCTTCCTCGAAGAACCGAAGAAGGGCTTCTTCGCCCGCATGTTCGGAGGTTGAAATGGGACTGCTAGCCTTTTTCCGCCGCTCGCAGCCCACCGCCAGCCTGGCCAAGGAACGCCTGCGCATCATCGTCGCGCAGGAGCGCAGCTCGCGTAACGCGCCCGACTACCTGCCGCTGCTGCGCCGTGAGGTGATGGAAGTCATCCGCAAATACGTGAACGTCGATCCCGAAGCGGTGCAGATCAGCGTCGAGAAGGAAGACGGCCAGGAAGTGCTGGAGTTTTCGGTGGCGCTGCCGGAGAAGGCGGCAGGGTGATCATTGCCGGGACGGACTGCTTTCGTCCCGCGTCACCCGATAGATCCAGCGTCGGATTACGACGGGAACGTCTCGAACGCGGGCAGTGCCTCCAGCGCACTGTCCCAGGGTGCCCGGCTCGATACGAAAATGTGAGCATTCGGCCGGAGGTCGATACGGCTATCCAGGCTGCCGGCCGGCACTACCAGCAGATCCCCGCTCGATGACTGGTGGGGAAGCGCCGAACCGCAGATCGAGCAGAAACTTCTCGCATGCCGCGTGGACGGCAGCCTGAACTCCGTCACCTTCTCGCGACCTGTCAGCCACTTCAGCTTCCCCGCAGAAACGAACAGGTTCGCCGCGTGAGCCGAACCTGTGTCCTTGCGGCAGTACTCGCAATGGCACAGGAAGAAGCGTTCGACTTCCCCTTCGAATTCATAGCGAACCTGGCCGCAAAGACAGGCGCCGGAATGGCTTTCGTTCATCGTTGTTCCATGAAGTGGCTGATCAACAGAAAGACACGTGTACGTCTTCGCCCCCAACGCCATTGCTCACGGATCTGTTGGGCACACTGCGCTCACCGAGGTACTCGTAGAACCGGAACAGATAACCGTCCGGATCGGAGACAAAAAACTCTCTCTGGCCGTGCAGGATGGCCTCCTGTCGATACCAGGATTCGACGACTGGTGCTGCCAACGGCACCGAAGCCCTATCCAGCCTCTCCAGGATCCCGGAAATCGACGGCACCTCGACCTGAAAGTGCAGCCCTTTGCCTTTTGGACCTGAGCGCTGCATTCGATAGACGGGAAGATCGATATCCTGCAGCAGCATTATCTGCGCGCCACCCAGGTCGAAATACCCAAAATTGTTCTCGGCCCGCTCGAAACGCAGAGAGAAACCGAAAACATCGAGGTAGAAGGCCTTTGATGCTGCGTAGCTGGCGACAACCAGTTCGGGAACCAAAGCATTCCATTCCATTGCACTTCCTTCCTCTTCCATGTCCGGCGCTACGGCTCACGCGGCGTGTTTGCTGGCGCGGTCTCAGCACTTTCCAGGCCGAGAACGCCAGGATTGTGGTCAAGGATGTGCTCGTCTCCGACGCGGTAAAAAGAGGCCAGCTCATCTTCTGCAATTGTGACCTGTAGATCGTTGTGCCGGACTGTGTAGTCAATGAATGAATGGTCTTGGGCGTAGACCCGGAAAAAGTAGCGACCATCAAAGGATTTGCACAGCACACCACGAACGCCGGCGGCGGGGCTAACGTCCGCCATATGGTTGCCATACTTAACTTTCTTACCTGCTGCCATATTCAAGACCTTTCGGATGCCGACGACGCAGTCAATCTGGATCGCGCGTGATCGGGTTGACCGGCTTGCTGTACTTTGATGTTGATGCCTCCCTTCGAGCGCTTTTCTTCGCCAGATGATACGTCAACGTTATTGCGATGCGGATTCTCAGTTCGCGGACAGGCACTGGACTGGAAGTACATCGCGTATTGCCCGCCAGGAACACTTCGGCAACTGCGGAATTCTCAAAGATAGCCATCGGCTCTTCTCGAAACGCAACCTTACGCGTCAGGCGCACGCATTTCGCGCGGAGACCGCACGCGTTTGTTGGCACTCTCTGGCATGACACCTTCAGCATAGACACCAAAGATCGAGCGCTTCTCCCGGACCCGCATGACCCCATGCTCCGGCAGAGCTTCGAACTCTGCGCCCGAAATGCAGATGTATCCGGCAGGTTGCCGTTTGATGTATTCGCCACGAATCTGGAAGTCGCATTCGCGACGCCCGAAGTGTCTCTCCTTCCGCAGCTGTGCGTGCGCATACACCTTCGTACCGGTCCATTTTGTGCTCATGCCCGGGAACGCAAACACTATCAGCGTGCAGGATACAAAGGATGCGGCGGCGAAGGCCGAAAGGTGGAACGGGATGCGAACGGCACGCTCAGTGAGATCGGCTCCGGTCATGTCTGCACACAAGCGACTGAACCAAGGAGTGATCAGTAGCGACACCGTCAAAGCAATGCTCGTCCCCCAAGGCAACCATTGCTCGCTCACCATGAACTCAAGCCGTAGTCCGAACCAACACGCGACTACCAGAGTTCCAATGACAGCTGCTGCAGCTTTCTTCGCTGGCAGCGGGTGCGGATCTCCGTACCAGAATCGGTTCCATCCGCTCATGTTCCGGTGCTAGCGCTCCTGAACTCGTGGAGACCAGTAACGTGGCCTGCGCCTGCGATGTGCAACAGCAACGACACGAATGATGTCTGCATCGCGGCGAAAGATGAGCGCATGCGGGAAGCGCTGCAATGGAAGACGGCGATGAGTCGGATCCAATTTCTCGCCAAGAGATGGAAGCTCGACGAGTACAGCCTCCAACAGGAACTCATTGCCCAATCCTTCGAGCTGGGTCTCATAGTGCTGGGTTGCCAATGCGCTTAAAGTGGAGGGAGGGGTGGCGAGGGTTTGTACGAAGCAGCTCATAGTTTTTGTCTGCAACCTCTCGAACCTCGCGAGGTAGGGCGTCGTACAGCGCCCAGAATCTACCCGAAGCGTGGTGATTCAAAGTTTCCGTGCCCGCCCGGCAGCGTACTCAGCCTTGGCCTCAGAAACTAAGTGATCCAGCTTCCCGGCCTTTGCATCCGCTGCGATTTGAGTGTCCCACGCTTTCCAGTCCTGGTCCAAAAACCACTCTCGAAGTTCTGCGAACTCCTCGCGGGAAAGCCTTTGAATCTGCTCCTCGATTCCTCAATCTTGCGCATATGTCACCTCGCTGACGGAGTATACGCCCGAGCGAAATTGTCGTCTCTTCTCATCGGCTAACGCTCAGCTTGAGGCGCGCGTGGCTTTGCACGCGCGTACTTGACGCGCTCGTTAGAGGGCGCCTTGGCCTGACCCGAGCTACGAGGCTGAATACCGCAACGGCACATGCTGCTGAGTGTACGCACAACGCCAGAAAACTAGCACCTGCCAGCCGCGGCAATGCGCCCAATGAGCCTGCGATGCCTCACCGAAATCTCTGAAGCAATGCCGGCTGCGGCATTGCACTCAACGACCCCGCGACCTGTCACCGGAATCTCTGAAGAAGGATGAGGAATGGCAGTAACGCCGGAGACCGGTACTCTTGGCCGCGCAAAGTGATGAACGATGACGGATGCCGCCAACTTCTGCTCCTTGACGATGGCACGCCCTTTCAATTCCTGACGTATCCCGCCTTCCTACTCTTGGCGCCTTCTAACGCTGCGCATCACGCGCGTGCGTCCTCGCACGTCGCGTGCATGCGTTTGTTAGATTTCATCTGCTCTGGAGCGCCAGTACTCGGGCGCGCGGTGAAGATGCGCGACAGCGATGACGAGAATTTCGTTCTTTGTTGCGACATAGATGAGGCCGTACGGAAACCGGTTCATCTGACAGCGGCGAATGGAAGCTGATAGCGGATGCCATGCTTCCGGGAATTTCTTGATGCGTTGAATCGTCTCCCACACCTCATCCCGGAACTCGTCCCCCAGACGCGGGCGGCTCGCGTTGTAATAGAGAACTGCGTCCTTCAGTTCTCGACGAGCAGGGACGAGGAAGCGAACCTTCAAATCCGTTTGCCTAGCTCGGCAAAGACCTGCTCAGCATCGACCGCTCCGAGTTCACCCGATTGGTACGCTGCGAGGCGATCCTCCGCTTCTTTCAGCCACTGGGCGTCTAAAGAAGGATCTGGCTTGTCCAAGCTCAGAATCAGATTCTCCACCAAGGCCGCCCGATCATTTGCCGGCAGCTTTAGTGCTTGATCCAGAATGACTTTCGCTGATGCCGCCATCGCTCTAACTCCACCTGATGTGCTGAATGTATCAGCGACTGTTCTTGAAATCTAACGTTCGCGTTAAGGCGCGTGCGTCTTCGCACGTCGCCTCTTGAACGCGTTGTTAGGCTTACCTCGCATCGCGTTCACGTACTTTCTGGAGAAATTGCTCGAACGCTTGCGACAACTGTAGCCGCTCTTTGTTTTCCGACAAGCTGTCGAAATGCATGAATGCGTCCCTCATACGCTCTTCGGTGAACCAACTGCCATAGTGCAGCAATGACTCCGGGATGTTATGTATCGCATTCATGAGTTCGCTGATCTCACGGATGTGTTCAGGTGTCACTCGCTCCGGAACGGCAGTCCTAGCACGCACATAGATTGCCACATGAAATAGCAACGCGAGCGCCGCGCTGAAGTATGGCTCAGGTGCTACCGACTTTGGCTCATTGAGCATCTTGTTCTCTGAAGCCTAACGCTGCGTTTCACGCGCGCGTTGCTTTGAACGCGGAGACTTCCTTCGAAAAAGTGGACACCCGCTGGTTAGAAACATGCGTTCTCGAACTCGATTGGCGTTCGGTATCCGA